>JAFQOD010000004.1 GCA_017395685.1 Clostridia bacterium | reverse complement strand
CTTGGACTTGATAACAGCCTTCTCCACATTCTGCTGGAGGTACTTCGTGGCGGACTTCTCCACCTGGGCGTTTGCGCAGGAGATCACCGCGATATAGGGATCATGCACGGCCTTGCGGTTGATGAACACCAGCATCACCACACCAATGATCACGCTGCCGATCACCGCCAGGGGGATCATACCTGCTGCCAGCACAATGCCTGCCGCGATGGACCAGAACAGGAATGCGATGTCCATCGGCTCCTTGATGGCTGTGCGGAAGCGGACGATGGACAGCGCGCCCACCATACCCAAGGAAAGCACCACATTGGAGGTCACGGCAAGGATGGTCATGGAGGTGATCATCGTCAGCGCCACCAGCGTGCCGCCGAAGGAAGAGGAGTACATCACGCCGGAGTAGGTCTTTTTGTACACCAGGAAGATGAACAGGCCAATGCCAAAGGCCAACGCCAGGGTCAGCAGCATGTCCACCACGGACACGGAGGTAATGTTCTCCAGGAAAGAGGACTTGAAGATGTCATTGAAATTCATAGTGATTCAATCCTTTCACATTGCGTCATATCAGCCGTAAATCCGGCACTGGGCGTATTTGGAGAAGGCGGACTGCCTGCGGCCCTTGAGCTGTACCGCATGGCGGATGATGGTGGGCAGGTAATCATCCCATTTCACTTCGAGGATGATGTCACTCCCGCTGGCTGGGATGGTTACGCAGGATGGGTTGAGGAAATCCGTGCAGCGCAGGCCGGTTCTTATATTGAAGTCAATCGTCACGCGGACATTGCCTGCGCCGTACACAAAGGGGATGCGTTCATAATCGACAATGGTTTTGGGGCGCAGGCCCTGGCCCTTCATCTTTACGTACAGCTCGACCACCAGGGCACGCTTGTCGGAGGCCATCCACAGGGTATCGCCGTCCACGATGCGTTGGGCTTCGTCTGCAGACAGGTTGCAAGATACCTTGTAGCCCACGCCGTCCCGCTTGACCTTCTTCTCCAGGTGGATGACGGAGGTGTCGCCATCATAATAGCGGATGCGAAACTTCTCGCGCTCATTGACTCCGTCCAGCTTTTCTCGCAGGGCCTTATTTGCCATATTGTCGAAATACAGGCTGCGGATGGTATAGTAGCCCTTTGCCTGTGCATGGGGATCAAGCTGCGCAATCGCCCGCATGCTGGCGCAGATCGAAGCCCGGTCTCCCGCATTTATCAGGTGTTTGACCTCGTTGCGGTATTGCATATTCGATTCACTCCTTTCCTTCGAAATTGAGACATTTTGCATATTCATCATACAGGTCAGATTTGACGAATGACTGAACGGCGCATGAATCAACCGTAAAAAAACTGTAAATTTTCCTTCAGCGAGGCTTCCAGCAGAATGATACCCGTACAAATATAACCATTTTCTTCATTTCACACGCATCAAAGCAGACCGCAGGTGAGCAGCAGGAGCTGTGTCGGCGGTCAAAAATTGTTTATATATCTTTTCCAATTCATTCACGCAACTTTTACCGACCATCCATACTTTAGCCAAAAACGTTTGCTACAATCAAGTGTGGAAACCATATCCGAATGAACGACAAAAGGAGGAAAACAAGTTGATCGAAGTCAGCCATCTGACGAAAAAGTATGGCGCGAACCGTGCGGTGGATGATCTGTCCTTCACCATTGACAAGGGCGTGATCTATGGCCTGCTGGGGCCCAACGGTGCCGGCAAGTCCACCACGATGAACATCATCACCGGCTGCCTTGGCGCAACGTCGGGCGAAGTGCGCGTGGGCGGGCATTCCGTCATGGACGAGCCCATGGAAGCCAAGAAGCTCATCGGCTATCTGCCTGAGCAGCCGCCCCTGTACCAGGAGATGACCCCCAAGGAATACCTGCGGTTCGTCGCGCAGGCCAAGGGCATCCCCCACAAGGAGTGGAACAGCCAGCTCCACATGGTGATGGAGAAGACCCGCATCGTGGATGTGCAGGATCGCCTGATCCGCAATTTGTCCAAGGGCTACAAGCAGCGTGTGGGCATCGCACAGGCGCTGCTGGGGAATCCGGAGGTCATCATCCTGGACGAACCTACCGTCGGCCTTGATCCCAAGCAGATCATCGAGATCCGCGAGCTGATCCGTGAATTGGGCAAGGAACACACGCTGGTGCTGTCCAGCCACATCCTGTCCGAGGTGCAGGCGGTGTGCGACCACATCATGATCATTTCAAAGGGGCATCTGGTCGCCAGCGATACGCCGGAGAACCTGACCAGCCTCTTTGCAGGCACGACCACCATCAAACTGGAGGCCATGGGTGATGCAGACGCAGTGCGCAGCCTCCTGTCCACTGTTGATGGCATTGAAACCGCCGCCCTCACTACCGAGGACGGCGTAACCCGCTGCGAGCTGACCCAGTCGGGCGAAGAAGATGTGCGTGCGGCGATCTTCACCGCCTTTGCCGATGCGAAGCTGCCCATCCTCGAGATGACCCGCGTCCGCGCCAGCCTGGAGGATGTGTTCCTGGAGCTGACCAGCGGCGAGGCAGCGGCCATCCAGCCCGAACCAGCAGATACAGTCGATGAAACGGAGGTGGCAGAGGAATGATCGCAGTCTACCGGCGTGAAGTCGGCTCCTATTTCAAGGGCGTGCTGGGCTATCTGCTCGGTGCGTTCCTGCTGGTGTTTGCAGGCATCTACTGCATGGTCTACAACCTCAGCGGCTATTATTCCAACTTTGAATATGTGCTGTCCGCGATTGGTTTCATTTACCTGATCGCGGTGCCGGTGATCTCCATGCGCTCCGTGGCGGAGGAAAAGAAGCAGAAAACCGATCAGCTGCTCTACTCCCTGCCCATCAGCCTGAGCAGCGTGGTCATGGGCAAGTACCTGGCCATGCTGACCGTGCTGGCGCTGCCTGTGGGCATCATGGCGCTGTATCCGCTGATCCTCAGCCAGTTCGGCGCGGTGGCGTACAGCACGGCTTATGGCGCGCTGCTGGCGTTCTTCCTCATGGGCGGATGCCTCCTGTCCATCGGTCTGTTCATCTCCTCCATCACCGACAGCCAGGTGGCGGCGGCAGTCATCACCCTGCTGACGATGATGCTGCTCTACTTCATGTCCTCGCTGGCATCCTGGGTGTCCACCGAGGCTTCCGCCTCCCTGACTGCGCTGATGGTTCTGGCGGTGATCGCGGCGGTGATCTTCTACATCATGTCGAAGAATACCATCGTCTCCGTCATCGTGGGCGCGGCGCTCATCGGTGGATTGCAGCTGTGGTATCACATCGACAGCAGCGCCTTCTCCGGCCTGTTCGCCAGCATGATGAATGCCATCAGCGTGTTTGACCGGTTTGATACCTTCGTGAACGGCGTGTTCGACGTGACCGCCATCGTGTATTATCTGTCCATCATCGGCGTGATGATCTTCCTGACCACGCAGGCGATGGAAAAGAGGAGGTGGTCTGAGTGAACAAGCAGAATAAGCCTCTCGGCCAGCGCGTCAAGGCCATGTTCGGCGGGCGTTTCCGTGCAGGCAGCTACTCGGTGGCCGCCGCAGCCATCGTGGTCGCCATCGCCATCTTCCTGAACCTGATCGTCGGCAGCCTGCCTTCCACCATGACGGAGATCGACATGACGGCGAACTCCATCTACGCCCTGTCCGACCAGACCAAGCGCATCGCCGCATCGCTGGACAAGGACGTGACCCTGTACATCATCTGCAATCAGGGCAACGAAGATGACACCATCCAGCGGCTGCTGAACCGCTATGCAGACCTGTCCTCACACATCAAGGTCACCTCCGTTGACCCGACCAGCGACCCGACTTTCCTGACAAAGTACGAGCTGGACATCAATCAGCTGTACGAGAACAGCGTGCTGGTCGTCAGCGACAGCAAAAACCGTCTGGTCGGCTATGACGAGATCTTCGTCACCGAGTATTCGATGGATTATTACTCCTACAACTACACCACCACGACCACCTTTGACGGCGAGAATGCGCTGACCAACGCCATCCACTACGTTGCCAGCGACAATCTGCCAAAGGTGTACACCCTCACCGGCCATGGAGAGGAAGCCCTGAGCGACTCCATCAAGGCCATGCTGGAGCAGGACAACTTCGAATACGAGGACCTGTCCATCCTGACTGCCGAAGCCCTGCCTGAGGATGCCGCAGCGGTCGTCATCCACCAGCCCGCCACCGACCTGAACGAAGACGAGGCAACCCTGCTGACCACCTACCTGGCGAACGGCGGCAACGTAGTGCTGGTCACGGGCTACATGTCCGTTGACAGCATGCCCAACCTGCTCTCTGTCACCCGCGCGATGGGTCTTGAACTGGGCGAAGGCATCGTCATCGAGGGCGACCGCAACATGCGCCTGACCCGCTACCCCTACTACATCCTGCCCGACGCTGCCAGCCACGACGTGACGGATTCCATCGTCAATGCGGGGTACTACATCCTGTCTCCGCTGGCCCAGCCCATCGTGGAGACTGCTGACTCCACGGCTTCCGTCACCTGGCTGCTGTCCACCTCCGATTCTGCCTATGCCAAGGTGGATGCGCTGAACATGACCACTACCTCCAAGGAGGATGGCGACGCGGACGGCCCCTTCAACGTGGGCGCCATTGCTGAGAATGGCGGCAAGCTCCTGTGGCTGACCGGCGACGGCATATTTGATGAATACATCGACAGTGCAGTTTCCGGCGGCAACAGCAATCTGCTGCTCAACACGCTGAACTGGATGGGCGGCCAGGAGGAGTCTATCTCCATCCGTGCCAAGTCACTGGATGAAACCGGTCTGTCCGTTACCGAGAGCGAAAGCGGCTTCTGGAGCGTCGTGATGATCGGCGTGATTCCTGCTGCGCTGGTTGCTATTGGCATCATCATCTGGGCAAGGAGGAAGCGTCGATGAAACGAACCAAGAAAATGCTGCTGCTCCTGATCGCGCTGGTGCTGTGCGTCGGCGGGTACTACGGCGTGCAGCTGCTGGGCAGCGACACCGCCTCTGTGACAGAAGAAGCGGGCACCTTCGCGCTGAACAGCCACACTGCTGACGACCTGGCGGGCCTCAACTGGACAAACGGCGATGAGAGCTTTGCCTTCACGCTTTCTGACGGCGCATGGTCTGTCACGGCGGATCCGGCCTTCCCGCTGAATCAGACGGATGTGCAGTCCATGGCGGACGACCTGCTGGCGCTTGTCGGCACCCGTCAGCTGGATGGCGTGACTGACCTTTCCGCCTACGGGCTGGCAGAACCGGCCTTCTCCGTTACCGCCAGCTGGTCGGATGGCACCTCCACCACCTACGCCATGGGCGACGAAACGCCCTTTGGCGACGGGTACTACGTCTCCCTCGGTCATGAGAACATCGTCTACACCATCGAGGACGACATTGCAGATATCTTCGATGCCACGATGAATGACCTTGCCGTGCTGGAGAGCATCCCCGCCACGACGGTTGCGACCCGCCTGACAGTTGGTTCGCACCTTGATATCGTGAAGGAAGAGGCCAGCCGAACCATCAACGAGGGCGAGCTCTGGTATGACAGCCTGACCGGCGCGGCGCTGGACGCCACTGCTGCGGAAGACCTCATTGCAGCTGCGCAGGCCATCGCCTGGGCTGAGCTGGCGGAACCTACCGCCTCCGACGAGGAGCTGACCACCTTCGGTGTGGACGAAGTTTCTGCCACAGCTATCACCCTGTATGAGGGCGAAAACACCGCCATGACGCTGCTCATCGGCACGCAAAACGACGCGGGCGACTACTACGCCCGCCTGCCCGGCTCCACGATGGTGTACACCATTGCCAGCGGTAACGTATCTTCCCTGCTGACTGCCTCGGCAACGTCCATGCCCAGCATGGTCATCATCGACCTTGCTGCGGATAGCGTACAGTCCGCGACCCTCACCGCTGGGGAAGCCGCCCACACATGGGTCGCCTCTGCGGGTGAGGACGCTGAGGACGAAGTGGCTGCCGATGAACTGGGCGAATCCCTCTGGGACAGCATCCTGGCACTGGAAGCCTCGAGTCTCATTGATGCTGCTGACGGCGCGCCTATCCTGACCGTTGAGGTTTCTGCCGTCAACGGTCAGTCCGCCACGCTGACCTTTACCGAATACGACGCACAGTCCTATGCCGTGACCGCCCAGGAGCGCTGCTTCCTTGTGGATGCAGCGGATGTGGATGCCATCATCCGCACCCTGCGCGCAGGCATCAAGTAAACATTCCCCAACAGTCGGCCCGGTGCAGTCTCCCTTTCCGCTGCACCGGGCGTTTCACGTGAAAAGAAAACATGTCGATATTTGATTGTGTATTTACCATTTATGGGAAGTTTTTTCAGTTGACAATCGTTATATCAATGCAACCGATTTTCCACCCCAATTCAATACGGGAGGTGATTGAGCGCGCTACACTATGACCAGAGAGGTATCCAATGAACCGACTTGACTTTTCCGCCGTTATGGCGGTGATCCGCTACTACATCAGCCCTGACCACGGTATGAACCAGGGTGAGCTGCTGGATGAGCTGTTTTACAGCCTCCACGCAGAAAGCAAAGAACCCATTATCTTTGACGGCGCATCCGTCAACCGCTGGTTGAAGGGGAGCGAGCGCATCAGCCCGATCATCAGCCGGTATTATCTGAAGAAACGCAATCAGGAGAAACTTGCCAACGATATTGAGCAGTACATCCTGCCCCTGATGTATGACAGCGAAATGGCTGTGCAAGAACTCCATCGGCTGACCGTACAGGATTCAACCATTTCCGACCGGCAAAAGAAAAAGCTGCTGAAAGCCTATCCCTGCGATACCGAACAGGAGTCAGCGCAGCTTACCGCCGCCCTGCTGTGCTTCGCTATGGAACGTACCTTCGTCCGTCGCACACCAGAGAGTACGGCACTTATGGCGATTGGCTCGTTATCGCCCGCATCCGCCGACTTCATCCTTAACAATCGTGTTCCCGCGCCCTGCCGACATTTCTGTGGAAGGGATGCAGAATTGTCCATCCTGCATGACCTGCTGAACGAGCATGGCAAGGTGTTCATTAGTGGCATTCCCGGCATCGGTAAGAGCGAGCTTGCCAAGGCATATGCCAAGCAGCACAAGGCTGACTACACCAGCATTGTGCACCTGTACTACACCGGTAGTCTGCATGAGGACATCGCCCGCATGGACTTCGTGGATGATCTGCCTGACGATACAGCAGATGCTCGCTATGAGCGCCACGCCCGCTTCCTGCGGACGCTGAAAGAGGATACGCTGCTAATCGTGGACAACTTCAATGTCACCGCCGCGGAAGATGATCTGCTTGCCGAGGTCATGACATACCGCTGCAAAGTGTTGTTTACGACCCGCTGCCGGTTTGATGAGTATCCCACACTGGAGCTGAACGAGATCATCGACAAGCAGACACTTTTGCGCCTCATGGGCTGTTTCTATTCGGAGGCAGCGCAGCATCAAGGCACGCTCCTGCAAATCATTGACGCTGTACACAGCCACACACTGGCGGTCGAACTGGCCGCACGCCTGCTGGAAACAGGAATGATGGAACCTGATGCCCTGTTGGCAAAGCTGCAAGCAGAAAAGGCCGCCTTCAACGTTGCCGACGCCGTCAACATTCACAAGGACGGTCACAGTACCAAGGCAACATACTACCGGCATATCCACACGCTGTTTTCCCTGTACCAACTGGCAACAGCCGATCAAGATGTCATGCGCAGCCTGTGCTTCACACCTCCGAGTGGCATTTATGCCCGGCTATTGGCAAAGTGGCTGCGGCTGGACAGTCTCAACACCATCAACGCCCTCATTGAAATGGGCTTTGTTCAGTCTCAGCCGGGACGCATCGTCGCTCTGCATCCGCTTGTGCAGGAGATCGCATTGGAGGAACTGAAGCCTTCCATTCACGACTGCCGCACCCTGCTGGACAGCCTGCATGAAATTTGTCTGCGCCACGGAGAAGAATCACCTCACGCACAACTGGTCATGCAAACCATTGAAAGTATCGTCACTCACGCAATCAAAGACGCTCCCGCCTACTACCTTCGCTTTGTTGAGGATGCAATCCCCTTTGCAGAGAAATACCGCTGCCAGCATGGCATTGCTGCTCTGGTACATGAAATGGAGTCCCTGCTCGCAGACAGCAACCTTGGCACACAGAAAGATCGCGCGCTGCTGCTAAGTTATCAGAGCATGTGTGCCGATACTCCTGCTGCCGCTATTCACTTGCAGGAGCAGGCCCTATCCTTGCTGGCGAGCATCACTGCCAACAATGCCCTGCTTGCTTCTAATATCCACGCAAACCTCGGCGGGATGTACCGTGAATCCGGCAACTACATCAAAGCAAAGGAGCACATGGAGGCAGCCATCACCCTGCTGCGTCAGTACAATCTTTTGGCCTGTCATGACAGCATTCCGCAGGTGGTGAACTACGCCGTGCTGCTGTCTGAAATGGGGCAGCCGGACAAGGCAATCACCGTGTTAGAGCAGGTGGAGAAGGTTGTACAAGAGTACAACTCTGCCGTATGTATGGACACAGCTGCCATCCATGAAGCAATGGGCAACACCTACCTCATGACAGGCAACATGGAGCAGGCTGCTATTCAGCACCGGAAGTGCCTTGCCATTTACTCCACACTGTTCCCTGACCAGCCCGATATACTGTCTGCTAAGCAAGCCGACCTCCAAATGCTCTATGAGCAGGTCAGTACACACATCGCGCCATCAATCCCCCGAATCGCATAATCACCACAACTGACACAGGATGCAGTCCACCACGGCTGCATCCTTTTCTTGTACCATCATTCTGTTTGAGCAAATTCCTCAATTTGCCCTCAATTCGGGCTCAATGCAATTTCCTGTCCTCGGAATTAGAATGAAATCGCCCCGAAAGCAGCACCACTCGCTGCAGCCGGGCAAATCATCAAAAGGAGGACGATACATGTCCAATACCAAATGGGAGGTGCAGCCCAAATGAGAACCCTGCACAACATCCGCATCATCGCGGTGGATCACGGCTACGGCAACGTGAAAACCGCGAACACCATCACCCCCACCGGCGTCAAAGCCTACCCCACCAAGCCCATCTTCGGCGGGGACATCCTTGAATACGCCGGTACCTACTACCTGATCGGCGAGGGCCACAAGGAGTTCATCGCCGACAAGTCCATGGACGAGGACTACTACATCCTGACCCTCATGGCCGTCGCCCGCGAGCTGAGCCTTGCCGGGCTCACCCGTGCCGATGTGCACCTCGTTGTCGGCCTGCCCATGACCTGGGTACGTGCCCAGCGCGAGAGCTTCCGCACCTACCTCATGCGCAAGACAGACGTACAGTACAGCTACGGCGAAAAGTCCTACCGCGTGCACTTCGTCGGCTGCACCGTGTACCCGCAAGGCTACCCGGCACTGTACAGCCGCCTTGGCGAGATGAAGGGCACGACTATGCTGGCTGACATCGGCAACGGCACCATGAACATCCTCTACCTCGTCAACGGTCAGCCCTCCGAGTCCCGCAGCTGGACGGAGAAGCAGGGGGTGAACCAGTGCGTCATCGCTGCGCGGAATGCCGTCATGGACGGCTTCGGTGTGAAGATCGACGATTCGATTATCGAGCAGATACTCCGCACCGGCGCGGCAGACATCAGCAAACCTTATCTGGACTGTATCACCGCCGTTGCCCGGCAATATGTGGCCGACCTGTTCGCCACGCTCCGCCGGTATGAGTACAATCACGATCTCATGCGGCTGTACATCGTCGGCGGAGGCGGCTGTCTGGTGAGGCACTTCGGCGACTACCCCAAGGAGCGCGTGACGATCATCAGCGACCTCTGCGCGACAGCCAAGGGGTATGAATCCCTCTGCTTCGCGCAGCTCCAGCGGAAGGGACAAGCATGACGAACATCCGCAACACCAACCTCCGCTTCAACCTGAACAAGGAGAAGCACCGCAGGGCGTGGGAGCACCTGCAGCATATGGACAAGCGCGTTTTCAAATCCCACAGCAACACAGCCATCGACGCGCTGAATGACTACTTTGAACGGTACTACAAAACCCAGGATGATCCTTATCTGGAAACCCGCAAACGCGAGGAACAGTTTGTCGAGCGAATCGTGACCGCTGTTGAAGCGAGCCTTGACCGGACGCTCCCGGCTTATTGGAACGAACGCATTCCTCAAGCAACACCAACAACTGAAAACAAGCACCAAACCGAACCGGCAGTAACACCAGAACCCAACGTGGACTGGGACTTCCTCGGCGGCTGACGGTGCGAGAAAGGAACGAACATGAAACGAGATATGACCACCATGACACCCGAAGAGAAGAAGCTCGTACAGGCACAGCACCGGCTGGAGGCAGCCCAGGCCCGGGAGCGTGACCGAGAACGGAGGCAACGGACGCACAGGCTCATTCAGACCGGAGCGATCCTGGAGAAGCTGATCCCGGAGATCCGTACGATGGAGCTGGACGACATCGAAAGGGAACTCGAACGAAGGCTGGGGACGGCAAGTACGACGGAGTCCGAGGCAACCGGGGCAACGCAAGTACCGGGACTCCCGTAAGGGCGCAAGTACCGGGACTCCCGTAAGGGCGCATGTACTCGCCACCCATAGGGCGGCGGTATCCCTTCGGGCAGACATGCGCTCTCCGAGGGAGAATTTCGCATCCGCGGATGCGACCAAAGGGCTTTCCGGTCGTCCTTTGGAAACCTTCTGTCGCTCTCTTTGTAGAGAGCGACAGGGCATGTTGTGTGCCCCATCATGCCCTGCACCTTGTCCTCCTGCCACTGGCAGCAGTCCTGCGGCATGACGCGACCCGCCACTGGCAGCTTGCGGGTACGACGAGGCAGGCACGACGAAGAAACGGAGGTGATCGCCCGTAGCGATTTTCTATATCCAAGCCAAGGTTGTCACGAGGGGTGCGGGGCGATCCGCCGTTGCCGCAGCAGCCTACATGAGCTGCTCCAACATCATTAACGACTACGATGGCGTACGACACAACTACACCCGAAAAGGAGGGCTTGTCTGGCAGGAGATATTCCTGCCGGACAATGCTCCTGCAGAGTGGGCAGACCGTTCCGTCCTCTGGAACGCCGTGGAGGCCGCCGAAACCACCAAGGAAAGCCGCCTTGCCCGGATGTTCGTCGTGGCGCTCCCGGTGGAGCTGAACCACGATCAGCAGACCGCCCTGCTGTCAGAGTACATCCAGCAGCAGTTCATTGCGGACGGAATGTGCGCCGACGTCGCCCTGCACGATCCTGACCCACCCAGTCATAACCCGCACGCGCATATTCTGCTGACCATGCGTCCGTTGGACGAACACGGCGACTGGCAGTACAAGACCGAGAAGGAGTACCTGTGCGTCCGGGGCGACGAGGAACGTGGCTTCACTGCCGAGGAGTTCGCTCAAGCCAAGTTGGACGGCTGGGAGAAGCAGTACCCCTACAAGGTCGGGCGCAAGAAGGTTTACATGGCCCCGTCCGTCGCGGAGGCGCAAGGGCTGGTACGCGCCAGCAAGCACCCGAAGAACACCCGCTACGGGCGGCAAAACCCGATCACGGAGCGCTGGAACAGCGAGAGTCAGCTGCTCAACTGGCGGGCAGCGTGGGCAGAAACCTGTAACCGCCATCTGGAAATGGCTGCTTCCGAGGCCCGCATTGACCATCGCAGCAATGCTGAGCGCGGCATTGACGAGCAGCCCACTGTGCATGAGGGTATCGCTGCCCGGATGATCGAGAAGCGCGGCGGCACATCAGTGCTGTGCGAGATGAACCGGCAGATTCGTGCAGACAACGCCCTGATCCGCACCTTGAAGGAACAGGTACGGAAGCTGATGGATGCGGTCAAACAAGGTGTCCCCGCCCTGTTGGAGGGACTACGGGATGCACTGGTGCTGATCCAGTATCAGATGCTGTTCAATGCTGGGCAGCAGGCCTCTCTGTCCGAGCGACTGGCAGCTGTTGGCAACTTGACAACTGAATACAAGACCATTCAGAGCGAACTAAAGGCCAAGACTAAACAGCGGAAATCGTTGCTCGCCGAGCAGGACACACTCAACCCGCTGCAATTCATCCGTTCCAGCCAGATCAGCCAGGAGGTTGCGGCTCTGACCGAGGACATCGAGGAGCTACGCTTCCGCAAGGAACAGCTGCTGGCATCTGTTCCTGACGGTGACATGAAGAGTGTGGCGCGTCAGGAGAAGGACTTGACTACCAGCATGGCCCGGCTGGTTGATCAACACGAACAACTCTCTGCACAGAGGGAGGGCATCCGAGCTGACTACGATGCAGAGCTTGCAGGAGTCGCCACTGAAGCTCTGCCCGACATACAGGCAGAGCGAATCATCCTGCGCGCAGAACACCGGGAAGGCATTACCCACCGCCTGCAAGATACCTATGGAAAGCATTATCAGCCTGGTCTGCTGACCAAGGCAGAACGCATCATCAGCACAGAATTGGGCGAGCAACCCGCTACGGAGGCGCACCGTTCCCTCCGCGAACAACTGAATACACACAAGCAAACACAGGAGCATCATCCTGAAAAGAACAAACATGATCACACCCGAGGGAGGTGATTTACCATGACGACCATTTATGATATTTGGAGGAACCATGACCAAGGTTATCAACGAGGACACCCGCGCCGGAACAACCCCCGGCACCACCGTCACCGACGATGACGGTACGCAGTATTTTATGATCCGCAACTACCGGATCAAGATTTCTGAACACTTCGCCCCGCAGGGAAAGCCCTTCGATCTGCTGATGGAGGATGTAATTCACCGCGCCGGGATGGCAACTTAAAAAGAACTACCAAAACGCCCGCGCTTATGCTATACTTGAACTGCAAGTATTGTGTAAGTGTGGGTTGTTTCAAGATCGAGAGGAGGATTTCCTTGAAGCAACTGATATACAATACCGCACTCTATTTACGACTCAGCCGTGATGATGAACTGTCCGGCGAATCCGGCAGTATCAGCACGCAAAGAATGATGCTCCGCCAATACGCGCAGGAGCATGGCCTGAACGTGGTGGACGAGTACATCGACGATGGCTGGTCGGGCACCAATTTTGATCGTCCGGCATTCCAGCGGATGATCGACGATATCGAGGACGGCAAGATCAACTGCGTCATCACAAAGGATCTGTCCCGACTGGGCAGAAACTACGTCATGACCGGTCAGTACACGGACTTCTACTTCCCCAGCAAGGGTGTGCGTTACATTGCCATCAACGACAATGTGGACACCCTGAACGGCGAGAGCGAGCTGGCTCCGTTCCTGAACATTCTGAACGAAATGCACGCCCGCCAGACCAGCAAGAAGGTGAAGGCTGCGCTGCACACCAAGTTTGCCAACGGACTGCACATCGGCGCGTATGCCCCTCTTGGCTACATGCGCGATCCGGAACAGAAAGGGCATCTGCTGATTGACCCTGACACCCGCTGGATCGTGGAGAAGATCTTCGACCTGGCCGTGCACGGCATGGGTGCGGCAAAGATCACCCGCGTCCTTCATCTGGAGAAAGTACCGACGCCCGGCTATCTCAATTACCAGCGATATGGCACATTCGCCCACATCTACGCTGGTCAGCCGGAGGACAAGGCATATGACTGGTCGATTGGGCATGTGAAGTGCATCCTGAAGAACGAGGTGTACATAGGTCACAGCGTTCACAATCAGCAGACCAACATCTCCTTCAAGAACAAGAAGAAGGTACGCAAGCCGGTGGATGAATGGTTCAAAGTTGAAAACACCCATGAAGCCATCATCTCTGAGGAGGACTTCCAGCGTGTACAGGAGATGATCGACACCCGACGCCGTTCACAGAAGAATGGTGAATTGCAGCTTTTCGCTGGACTGATCAAGTGCGCAGACTGCGGCTGGTCCTTGGGGCACGGTCGCCGCAAGACCAAGAACGGCTACGATGGCTACTATCATTGCAGCAAGAATGGACAGGGACTCCACCAATGCTCCATGCATTACATCCGCGACGATGTGCTGTGTGCCTATGTCCTGTCCCGGTTGCAGTACTGGTCTCAGCAGGCCCAGCAGAATGAAGAGAAGCTGCTGAAGCGCCTGATGGGTGCGACAGACCGGGAACGCAGCGCTGCAAAGAAAAAGCAGGCCGCCGAGCTCCGCAAGGCCGAAAAGCGCAAGGCAGAGATCGACAGCCTGTTCATGAAGATGTACGAGGACTGGTCAGCAGGGCGCATCACGGAGTACAACTTCAACATGCTGTCTGAGAAGTATCAGACGGAGCAGCAGGAGCTGGATGCAAAGATTCAGCAGCTGCGTTCCAGCATGGAGGCCGACCAGCAGTCCATACAGGATGCAGAAAAGTGGATCGAGTTGATCCGCAGGTACACAAATATCACGGAGCTGACTGCTGACCTGCTGAATGCGCTGATCGAGAAGGTCGTCATCCATGAAGCCACCAAGGATGCTGATGGCAGCCGAATGCAGGAAGTAGAGATTTTCTACCGCTTCATCGGCAAGATTGAATAATTGATACCTGTATCTTTAAGTATGGGAAACGGGGGAAGCAATTCCCGATGTGAATAAACTGATAGAATTAAGCAATCTGTTTTCCTGCACGATGGATGCACTGCTGAAGGATGATATGACGCAAAAGCCGGATTATTATTCGCCCGTTACCATTGTAACCGTCCCCGCTTTTACCCTTGGCCGCTATGTGATCATCAGCCCTCAGCCGGAGGATGATGTGCAGATGTATCTGAATCGATGGGCGGAAAAAAGCGGCCTTTCCAGGCATCCCGGCCCAAAGCGGCAGATCGGATGGGATTTTCCCTTCGTTTCCATGGAACAGAAAAATCGCTTCGGCCTGCGTGGGTATGTGGCTGGATGGATCCTTCCGGAGGGCTTTGAGCCCGAATGCCCCGGTGTGGAAATCTATCAACAGGAAGAAGCACAGTATGCAATGATTACCGTCCGTGATCCATTCCAGGCCGCTTTTGACCGGATCCCGAAAGGATATCAGCGGATTCTGGATTACCTTGGCGCCAATGGCTTCAAGGAAAACCATGGAACCGAATTTCTGGGCTGCTTCGAGGAAGTATATGAAAAAGATGGAATGACCTGGATGGATATCTTCATTCACGCCGATTGCGTGGGCAAAGGAAATCTGCATACGGATTTCAGCAAAAACCGCTGATGGATTGAACGGCATTTCAATTGAAACCGACAATTATTCTATTTTTCTTCTAATTCAGCCAAATCATTGCAGGAATATACAAATATCTGTGTAATACATATACCTGGCTTCGATGGAGTCAGGTATTTTTTATACTGATGGGGGATCAAGATGGGCGTAATTGAAACTTTGATCGTAACCACAGCCATTGCCGGGGTGGTGGGCACTGGATTGGGCGGCCTGATCGGTGCGCTTTTTCAGAAGGATTCCAGCCGCACGGTCAGTCTGCTGCTCAGTTTTGCCGGCGGCGTGATGCTCAGCGTGGTATGCTTCGATCTGATCGCGGAATCCATTGAGGCCAATATGGGCATCTGGATCGTGATTGCCTCCATCGTGCTTGGTGTCGCGGTAATTTATTTGCTCAATCACCTGATCGATAAGAAAACAAACCCCGAAGTGCCCCATATTGATGAGCATCATCCCAAAACGGCGGATGATCTGAACGAACTGATTCACAGCGATCATTATCAGCATCACCGGGAGAAAAAGGATAATAAATTCAATCTGTTCATTGCCGGCATCATCATGGCCAGCGCCATCGCCCTGCATAATGTGCCGGAAGGCATGACCATCGGCGCATCCTACGCCAGCAATAATGGGGTCATGGGCAGCGCTGCGCTGGTGCTGGCCATTCTGATCGGCCTGCATAATATTCCTGAAGGCATGGCCGTATCCGTCCCCCTGATCAGCGGCGGTATGGGGAAAGCGAAGGCAGTACTGATTACGGCAGCCTCCGGCTTCCCCACCATTCTGGGGGCGCTGCTTGGGTATCTGCTGGGGGATATTGGTGCCGTCGGGCTTACCCTCAGCCTGGGATTTGCCAGCGGCGCCATGCTGTATGTGGTCTTCGGTGAAATTCTTCCCCAGGCTATCCTGATGTATCACAGCAAACTGCCCGCCTTTTCCGCCATCACAGGAATGCTGGTGGGGCTCATGATCATTTTCGGTTAATTGAAACGGAAAGGCGCAGGGATCATCCCAGCGCCTTTTTTGTTTGGCTTAGATTCGATAATATCTGCGGATGATATCCAGCACCTGATCTTCCGCACCTGAAAGAATCATCCGGGCCATATTTCTTTCATGCACATAACGGAAGTCGATATCTTCCCCTATTTCGCAAACCGCCTTGCAGAAAAAATCCGCAATGGCAGCTGCCTCCTCCGGCCCCACCGGGCAATCGATAATCATGCAGATGCGGTTTTCTTTCTTGTAAGTATCCGCCAGAAAATCATGGATGACCCCATTCCGATGGATGGCCGCAGCCTGCTTTACCAGAGGATGATCCATAAAGGCCATCACTTCTTCCTCCGTAAAGCACCATACCCCATTCACTTTTTCTCCCTTTAAAATCCCTTGATTCAGATAATTGCGCAGCGTTCTGGTGGTCAAACCGGATATCATGGCCAGTTCATTCAAGCGATAATGCTTCATCTTTCAAATCTCCCATTCATTTTTCTGGCTCGGCCTTGCCTGATCCAAGTATAACCAATCTGCCGGCAGAATTCAATTTGAAATAAAAGCCCGCTTTCATAGCATTATTTTTCCAAGCCGAAATGCCGGGCCAGGCGGAGCATCCTTTCCTCCAGATCATCCTTGCCCTCCGGAGAGCGGCACATGGTGAAAAATCCGCTGTTTTCAAAGGCTGCATAGCGTTCCGGGCTGTTAATCCGGGCAATACATTCCCTGAAATTCTGCATTGTTCTTTCAGGATCCGGGCAGCTGTCAATCACAGAAAGCAGAAATTGCTTCTCCGGATCCTGCCGGTCAAAGAAGCGATCGGCTGCCATGCCCTGGGGGGACAGAAGAATGGCCACATGATCATAATCGGATATCTGCCATAGCAGATCACAGGGGATATTGGTATCCACGATGATCTTTTTTCCCTGCCCCGACAGGCGGATCAATTCCGCAATTTCAAATTCCGGCAGTTCCCGGTTGTTGCCATCCACCCAGGCTTCGTATTCATCCGGGGTACGGCTGACGAAATGCTGCCAGGAGGGCATCAATTGCATATAGCAAACATTGGGCTGCAATGCAGGATCTGCGATGCTATGTATCACATCCAGATTATAATTCTCTTCACAGTGGATCATATCATACCGCCTGGCAAGCAATCCGCACAGGGTGGATTTTCCTGCATAGGCAGTACCGTTTACGAAGTAACAATTGCGCAAATAATATCTGATGATGTTATTTTCTATCTTCATGATTTTCCCCTCTTTCTATTGCACAATAGCACGTTTTTTGATATAATGCAAATAATAAACCCCCCTTAAAAATCAAATCATGCCCTACGCAGGAGGTAATAAGGATGAATGAGCAATTAAAGCATAAAATCGGCCAAATGTTTTCTGCCGGTTTCCCCTCCCCTCAGGTGGATGAACAGGCCCGGCGCCTGGCAGAAGAATTCCATGTGGGCAATTTTTATCTCTTCAGCCGCAATATCATCAATGTGGATCAGACCTGCGCCCTGTGCAATGATATCAATCATCTGGCCTATAAAAATAATGGCGTAGCCCCCTTTATCGGGGTGGATCAGGAGGGCGGCGCGGTATCCCGCATTGTGGAAGGCGCATCCCTGATTCCCGGAGAAATGGCGTTGGCCGCCTGCAAGGATCCCGATACCTATCAGATCGGCCTGAATATCGGCCAGGTAATGCGCTCCTTCGGCATTACCTCTCCCTCCTCCCCCGTGCTGGATGTAAACTCCGAGCCGCTCAATCCCATCATCGGCGCCCGTGCCTATTGTGATGATACCGATCGGGTATCCAAGCTGGGTGTGGGCATGGTGCGGGGATTGCAGGAGGGCGGCTGCATTTCCACTGTCAAGCATTTCCCCGGGCACGGCAATGTAAAAACCGATTCCCATCTGGGGATGCCTACCAACGATTCCCCCCTGGAAGTGCTTGAAAGCATTGAATTCAATCCCTTCCAGCAGGCCTTCAATGCCGGGGCAGATGCCCTTATGACCGCCCATGTACGTTACACCGCCGTGGATGATCAGCTGCCTGGCACCCTTTCCCCCAAGATCATGACTGATCTGCTGCGCAATCAGATGGGCTTCAAGGGCCTGGCCGTTACCGACTGCATGGAAATGGACGCCATCCGCGCCACCTATGGCTGCGGCGAAGGAGCGGTTATGGCCATCGAAGCGGGCTGCGATCTGCTCACCTTCTCCCATACCATTGAAGCGGTGGAGCAGGCAGTAAAGGCCATCTATGCTGCTGTTGAGAGCGGACGGATCACCGAAGAGCGTATTGATGTATCCTACAACCGCATCATGGCCCTCAAGAAAAAATACGGCCTGCTCACGCCCCCTGTAATTGATCGGGCGGCTGCCCACATCCTGGCCGCCGATCCTGAAAAGAATGCCCTGCATCAGGCCCTCTCCAGGGAAAGCGTAACCCTGCTTTCCGATCAGGGCGGCCTGGATATGCTGAAAAAGGCGAAAAAGCCCCTGTTCCTGGCGCCCCCCTCCCTGGCACTAACCGGCGCCGAGGATCAGAAGACCAATCCCCTGTGCTTTACCAAGCTGGCAGTAAAGGCCATGGGCGGCGAAGGATTCGTCATGCCCCTGAATAACTACAACGATGAAACCATTGCTATCCTGGAAAAGGGCGATTTCGATGTGGCTGTGCTGGGGCTTTATAACGCCCGCTTCCGCAAGGGCCAGATTGATACCCTGCGCAAGCTGGAAAGCATGGATAAGCCCCTGGTGGTCATCCTGCTGGGTGCCCCCTATGATGCCACGCTGGTACAGCGGGCAGACGCACTGATCTCGGGCTATGAATACACCAATATTTCTGTCCCCTCTATTCTGGATGCAGTGCAGACCGGCGTATTCCACGGTTCTCTGCCCGTCAAGCTGTAATCCGTTTTCCCATTAAAATACCGCCGGGGCCTATTGCACCGGCGGTGTTTTTTTGTGTCATTCTTCGATGATCAGTTGGATATCGCTGAAGGTGACGGATGCATTGCGCACCGCATAGAAGCCCACATAGATAGAATCCGTATCGATGGCAGTAAGTGCATAATCAAAGCCTGCAGATACCGGGGGATTTTCGCCGTACTGCATGGTAAACCCATCCACTGTACCGGTGATCTTCAGGGCGACCCGATCCCCGGCGCCATAGACCTTTTCAGCCGCAGGACCGTTGAGCAGCGCCCCATCCTTCCGGCCAAAGCAGTTATAGGCGCCCTGATTGCGACTGCCTGCCGCCACATAATCGCCCATGGTTTCCTTCACATAGGTATCGAGATACAATTCATCCCGGGCCATCAGGCCAAAGGAAACCTGATTATTGGCGAATAATTCATTCACCGTTGCGGTAGCAGTAAGGGTAAAGGATGTGCCAGCAGGAAGCGCCGTGTAATAGAAAAGCAGGCCATCGGTTGCAGAAGAAATCTTGCCCGTATTTTCAGCCACGGAAAGGGTGAGGCCGGCTTCATCCACTTTGGCGGTGAAATTGCCGCCATGGGCCTTATCACCGCCGATATCCCCAAAGGCGGTGCCATACCATTCCCTGCCCTGACTATCGGTATATACCGGCCAATAGGCAGAGGGGGCTTCCGGCGCTTTATAGGGCAGCAGCACATAATCGGGATTGATGGAATCGGCAAAATCCGCTTCATAAGAGGGCTGATTCTTCCCTGCCTTTACATACTTGCCAAGGCCCGTATTTTCCGCCCCCCTGGCAATCAGCCAGGCATGCATTTTGGCGCCATAAACATTGGTATGGGTTTTATCCAGGGCAGCAGGGATCAGGCTGATCCCATCCTCCGCCAGCTTGGCGCCGTTGAAAGCATGCAGATACTGGGCCTCATTCCCCAGCTCCACATTCATTTGAATGGTGGCTTCGGTAAGATCAATACAGGGCAGATTCAAAGATGCGCACATTTCCAGGATAGCCATGGCATAATCCCCACCGGGATAGAGGGTATCACCGATTTTTTCATCTTCCGTCACATGGCCGGAAGCACTCTGATAGGATTCTGCTGTATTTTCATCGGTAAGCCGGGCAATGGGGGTAACCAGTACCGGGGTAACCCCCCGTTCCAGAGCAGGCTTCACATAGTTTTCATAGAGGCTGTTGGCAAAACTGCCCGGCGTCCGGTAATCCCCATTGGGATCGGTGAAGCGGGCGGCCTCTGTTTTCTGATCATTATGGCCAAAGCCAATCAGCAGGAATTTCTCTCCTTCGCCGCTTCCCAGGGCAGGAATGCCTTCATCGCCGTTCATCAGCATGTCATATTCCTTCATGCCGGTAAAATCCTTGCTGGATGCGCCGGAGCGGGCCAGATTATATACATCCGCATGGAAATAGCGGCCAAGCTGTTCGCCCCAGCCCTGGCGGGGAATATAATATGAATCATTGAAGGCGGAAACGGTGGAATCCCCTACCGCCCAGATCAGCGCCTTTTCAGGCTCTTCCTGGCCCCAGGCAGCGCCCTGAGCGCCGGTTTCATGAATTCTTGCCCCTTTATTCAGCATCAGCAATCCGTGCATATCGATGGTGCCATCTTCCTTTCTTCCGGGAATCGGACCGGTATCCAGGCTTTCAAACCAATCAGCAGATGCCCTGGACACGCTGGCAATTCCATTCCGGCTCTCCCCGGATTTCTGATCCCAATAGAAATTATATTCACCGCATACATCCCGGCTGGATTGATCCTGCAGCTTCAGCTGATCGGAGATGCCCCCATCCGTGCGGAAGGAAAGCAGCCCCTTTGCCTCATAAGCGGTTTTCGCCGATTGATTATTGGTATAGAAAGCCACATTGTAGCTGCCATTATTGAAGGAAGTGGTATTGAAAACCCGTACATCCGGGCAGGAATTGGCATCTACGCCCTTGGATTTATTTTCATAAGCGATGCTGTTGGCCAGCAGATGATTGCCGGGGATATTGGTGCCCCCCAGCTTGAAGCCATTGCCGTTCCCGGCATCTACCCGGAAATAATCGGCATTTTCTTCGCCAACGAAAAAGAGATTGCCCAGTTCATCGCATTGGATATCCGCAAAGAGGATCTTGCTCTTGGCGCTTCCCTCCTTCACCATCAGATAACCATTGCGGTAAGCAACAGAATCCTCAATGGTGACCATACCGATGGGGCCGCTGGCAGCCTTGGCGAACAGATCCCATCCATCATCCGCATTATAGGCAGAAATACAGCCGATGAAGATATTGCCCGGGCCGCAGGTCAGCTTGGCGGCAAAGCCATCTGCATCCTCGTATCCCGGATCGCCATTGTTCATGGCGGTACAGTTGATCACTGTATTATAGCTGGGCCACTGCTCAATGGTTTCGTGGCTGGTGCCGGAAATCTGCATACCGGTGGAGCCGTTATTATAGAAATTCATCCGTTCCACGATATTGTGATTGCCGGCCAATTCCATCCCCAAATGATAGGGCGCGGTATTGCAGATATTGATATTGCTGAATCGCCACCAATCGCCCCAGGCTGAAAGGCCCTTGCCGGTGCCGCAGAAATCAAAGATGGCAATCCCTTCATGGGCAGTCAGGGTAATGGGCGCATCAACGGTGCCGTTCCTGCCCCGGTCAATTTTCAGTTCCACGCCCTTGAGTTTGTAGGTAGAAGCCTCCAGCAGGATGGTCTGCCCGGCGGTGGCATATTCCAGCGCCGTTTTGATATCCACGGCCTTTTCCCAGGAGGTGCCGTCATTGCGGGTTTTCCCTTTAGGCGTTACATAAATGGTATCCTCTGTACCGATTCTGCGCAGCTTGACCAGCTGATGTACAGTCTTCATTTCATAGCTTTCCAGCTTTTCAAAGGCAGAAAAAGCGAAATCAGGATCGGGGGTGAAATCCACATTGAAAATGGTGTTGTCAAAAATGGGATACACCCGATGCAATTCTGTATTGGCGGTAATGGGGATATTTTCTTCCACCAGTTCCTTATCCCGCCAGATGCTGGCCGTCCCATCCGCATTGGATTTGAATACCAGTTCATAGGTATCCTCTGCCGCAGTATTGGGGGATTTGATCAGATAGCTGCCCTTCACATAGGTGGTGGGCTGGGGCTGCCAATCCGCCGCCTTCCAGGGCGAAGTGGTAAAGGAGATATTGGAAAAGGTAACATGCATTCCCCGGGCGCAGACCAGAGCCAGATAGGCCTTATCCTTTTCCTGTATGCACATGGGATCATCCAGTTCACTATAGGAAGAAACCGATTGGGCGGCTGGATCCTTCGCAGGAATATACTGAATATAGCTGCCCAGAAGATCTCCTGTGCTTCCATCCTCATTGATGGCATACTGGGATGTGATATAGCCGTAGGCCGTCTTTTCCAGGCAGATGCGGTAAATACCTCCCTGTTTTACCAGGTCATTGACGTCCTCTGTAAAAGCAATACGGGTATCGATCACCTGATTGAGATCGGCATTTTCATTGGATACAATTCCCGAATAATTCCGGGTGCCCAGTACGCTTTTTGTATCCTTGCCCAGCACCCGCAGCTTGGAGCTGGCCACCGATACTGTATTGGAATAATAGCTGCCGGTACCGGAAATGGTATCCCGGAGCATCAGGGCAAATCCCTCCTGCCCGTCAGGGGTAGGATTCATATAATCCACATGCACATCCGCCATCAGCTTGAAATTTTCTTTTTGGGGATTGATAGTGGTGTAATAAAAAGATTCGCCGTCCGCCGGGGCGTCCGCCACAAATTTTCCGCCCTTTTTCAGCACCGTACCATCCTCGGCCACCGTGCAGGCATAGAGCGTAACGGATTCCTTGATATCCGCCCCCTCTGCCACCCGGTTGGCGGCATCAGAGGTGGAGGTGCCAAAGCGGATGAACTGCCATGCCCGGTCATCCTGGGCAGCTACAGGCTCTTCCGGCCGGAAAGCGGCGTCCTGGAAATGCACTGCGCCATACTGGAATTTGGATCCGGCAGCATAGAACCACACCTTGTCCCCCGCCTTCACATCCTGGCTTACCTTGATTTCGCCGGGATCGGAAAGGCTCCACGCTTCGCCGCCCTCCGGCACCACCCAAAAAGTTTTGCCTGATCCATCGGAGGAATTGGTGCCATTGATACCATAGACAGTAATAGTGCCCTCTGCCGGGGCAATGACAGCCATCGCTGCGCCTGTGGTCGGCACAATACCTTTAGCGTTGCTGCCGTCGGCCTTGGGATTATTGCTGCCCTGCACAACGATGCGGGCGGCGCCATCCACAAAGACGGTCTTATCCTTTTGCACCATATCTTCCAGAATGATCACAGGATAATTCCCCTGCTGACCGGCCTTGGCATCCCCGTCAAAGCAGAAAAGGAAGCTCTGATCCATCGCCTCTCCCTGTACAGTCAGAGGCATTGCAGCGGCGAGTAAAATCACCAGGGCCAATACAACCCGGAAACCGGATCTTTCCTTCGAATAAAACATGCTTACTCCTCCCGGAATTTATTTTCCATTATTTTCATTTTACAATATTTCTGTCGTTTCCCCCATCAAGCTGAAGCGTTGTGCCGGTAAATGAAGAGGATAAACTATTCTGCGTTATGGATCAGCTCATACAGCCGGACGGCCCTCTCATAAGCAGCCGCAAAATACGCCTCTGTGCTCATTCGATCATACACATCATTTTCATTTCGGCCAGGCTTGCTTTTTTTCAGCAATTCAAAAGTCAGGGGGCCGGAGAAATGATATTTCCTCAATTTTCCCGCTATTTCTTTCCAGTTACCGATTCCGTCAAAAGGCAGAAGATGCAGATCATCCGTCCAGAAAATCTTTCCATCAGGATCACTGATGCCCAGATTATCATTGATATGGGTTGCCATCAGGCGATTGCCATAGGAGGCCATCATATCCCTGCCCCGGTTATAGCACATTTCATGGCCGGTATCCCAGCAAAACCCAACCCATTCCGAAGAAGAAAAGCGATCCATCAAGCAGGCCAGATATTCTTCCCCTTCTGTATTCTCGAATGCGATGCGAATACGAAGCTGCTGTGCAGCCTGAATCAGTTTTTCAAAATTTTTTATGCCGTAGGCGTTGGGGCAATATTCCCTTCCAAATCCAATATACGCATGGCAAACCATGACCGGCACCTGAAACCGGTGGCAGACATGCAGGCATTCGATCATTTCATCCAGTACATCCTGGGTCTGATCCGTTTCTTGCCACAATTGATCTGCCTTGAGAAAAGGGCCGTGAATGGATTGGAAAATCATGCCTTCCTGCACTGCTCTTTCGTATAAGGGAGCAATATCCATTCCTCTCTCCCATTTCACAAAAAAGCCGTGAAATCCTGCCTGCTTCAGCATCGAAATCTGATCAACCAGGGCAGGCCCGAATTGTGCATTGAGCCCCATGCAGAATTTTTCCATTTTCCTTCATTCTTTCTTTCGTCATTTGACCTGCCTGCGCAATTGATCCGCAGCCTCAGCAGCAATATCATGTCGGCTGTATCGCGCTTTTTCATACAGATCTGCAAAGGAAGCGGCCTGTGCCTGAGAATACTTCTTTTCCTGATGCAGCGCCTCACGGGCGGTAAGCCCCCTGACCTGGGGCTTTTTTTGCAAAAATTGCTGATACAGCCTGCGCACCCGTGCCCTGCCGTCCAATTCATCCCAAGGGATCTGGCGGGGCCTTGAAAACGCTTTTTTGATTTTTGCACGAAGCAGTTTTGCCTGTTCATCCATATCCAGGGTGCTTTCCGCTTCATCCACATAATCTTCCGCAGAGGCCGCAGCAAACCGGCGCAGCCGCTGCTTGATCAGATCAATCAAGGCCAGGAATTTCTTTCCCAGAAACCAGATAAAAACAATCAGTGCCGCCAACGCCAGAATGGAAGCCATCACAATAAATACGATTTCTATGATCTGGGAAAACATGCTTTTTTCCCCTTCTGCTTCCATCAGACCGCCCAGATTCTGCTGGGGCATGCCCATGGGCCCCTCCACCATCGCAATCTGATCGCTTTCCAGCAGCGACATCAGCCAGGAAACAGCATTGCCGATCAAACGCCCGATCCAATGCCACAATTCATCCAGCAGACGGCCCAGCACTCCCCAGCAGGCAGCCAGCGCCGCCGGGATAAACAATGCAAGCAGCAGCAGCTGATTTCGCCGCCGCATGACGGCAGGGGCCTTCTGGCTTCCATGCATGCCGCTCCGCAGGCCCTGACGGTTCATCATCGTCAAAAAGCAGAACAGATACAGAACGAATCCCATATCCAGAATCATTTTCACCCCCGCCGTCTGGATCATATCCTGAAAAAAGCGGCTGACCAGATGGACTAGAATGCCGGCAATCCACATCGGCAGCGGCCATTCATCCCAGGCAGGCCGCCCCCAGGCAGAAGGCATTGCCACCAATAATGCAATGCAAGGTATAACAGGGATAAAAGGCCCCGGAAAGCCATAAGCCGGCGTTAACAGGAATGCAGCGGCTATCAATCCAGCACTGCCCACAAGAGCAAAGGGCAGCCTGATCCTTTTGGGCAGGCAATATCCAAGGATTCCCCAGGTGAGGGAAAGGGACGGCAGCAAAAACCAGATTCCCCTGTCATGGGGCAGAAAATGCACCCCCGCCAGCAGAAAGAGGGGAAGAAAGCCCAGCACCATCGAAAAGGCCGTCAAGGCTTTTGCCGGCAGGATATGCAACCGATCCTTCACAGGCGCGTCTCCCCCTTTCCCATCAGATACATGGTAATGGTATTGCCCATCATTTTCAATTGCTGCAATTTTTCCTCAATATCCGGACTGGAATAGGGAGACAGCACCAGGATATCCGTATTCCTTAAAAAATACAGATCCTCCAGGAAAGAAGGGAAATTCCTCTCCCTGTGAATGCGCAGCCGGGCAAAGGCAGAAAGCAATTCCTCCTCCCGCACACTTCCCCTTTCCGGCATCAGCATGGCGCAGCCCGCCTCCTTTCCAAGGGGCATATTGGCAGCAAAGCCGGCAGCCACCCCGGCAGAAAGCACACGGATGCAGAGCGTTGCGGCAATAGCGATGGCGTGCTCAATCATATCCTGTTCATAATCCATCAGATCGCCCCATTGCCCTTCGCTCATCTGGCAATTGATGATCACCAGCAATTTGGTATCAGCAGTATAATCATGGGTTTTTACCTGCATTTCCCCCATCCTGGCAGTGGCGGGCCAGTGCACATCCCGGGGATTATCCCCCCGCTGATAAGGGCGGATACCATTGACGAAGAAAGGATCGGTGATCAGATGCCGGCGCACAATCAGATCCCCCTGCAGCCGGGATACGGGCAAGGGCAGCTGATCCTGGGGCAGTATCCTGGGATATACCAGAATTTCGGCCGTTTCATGCAGTTCAATATGATCCGCTCCGAGATCCAGCAGATCGCCGATGGTCAGCGTCACATTACCCGCATCATAGGCCCCCCGATGCAGAAAACGCACCTTATGGCGTCTTGTAATCTGCTGATAAGGACGCAGGGTAAACACGCTTTTGTGATACATATCCCCCTTGACAGAAAGATTTTCCTGGCTGCCAAAGCGAAGATGGGGCGATATGCGGGATTCCGCCCGGAGCCAGGGGATAAAGAGTGGGCGGTCATTTCGCAGCACCTCCACCAGTTCCCCGGATTCTCCCTCATAAACGGCGGCAGCAGAAAACCGACGGCTGTATTTCAGCCCCCGTAAACCAAATTTTTTCAGTATCCGGCGCTGCAATCCTCCAAGGATCAGCACCGCCAGCAGCAAGACCCAGATGTTCATTGGGCCGCCTCAGTGGGGGCGGGCACCCGTTCCAGAATTTCATGGATGAATTTCTCATTTTCCCCGCTCTTGCCATACAGGCCCCGGAGAATCACACGATGGGCCAATACCGGAACAGCCAGTTTCTTCACATCATCAGGAATGACATAATCCCTGCCCTGAATGGCAGCATAGGCCTGGGATGCCCGAAGCAGTGCCAGCATGCCGCGAGGGGATACACCAAGCTGCACCAATTTCTGATCCCTGGTTTCCTGGCAGAGCGCTGCAATATATTCCATCACCGGCTTGGATACATCGCACTGCACATAAATCTTCTGCGCATCGCAGATTTCCTGTTGCCCCGCAACGGCGGAAATTTCTTCAATGGGGCTGGAGCGGATGAACCGTTCCATCAGCTGCAGCGCCTCCTCCCCTTCCGGATAGCCCATGGAAAGCCGCATCAGAAAACGATCCAATTGTGCTTCGGGCAGCGGGAAAGTGCCCTGGGTTTCCACCGGGTTCTGGGTGGCAATCACCATAAAGGGCGGGGGCAATCTGCGGGTGACCCCGCTGTCGGTCACCTGTTTTTCTTCCATGCATTCCAGCAGAGCGGATTGGGTACGGGGGGTAGCCCGGTTGATTTCGTCCGCCAACAGAATATTGGTAAACACAGGGCCGGGCATAAATTCAAATTTCCCCTCGCCAGGCTGATAAACATTCATGCCCGTGATATCCGCAGGCAGCAGATCGGGGGTAAACTGCACTCGGGCAAAGGCGCATTCCAGGGATTTGGCCATGGATCGGGCCATCATGGTTTTGCCGGTTCCGGGCACATCCTCCAATAAAACATGGCCGCCGGAAATCATGGCCGTCAGGATCAGATCCATCTGTTCTTCCCTGCCGATGATTACTTTGGCCACATTTTCCTTCACCCGTTTTGCCAGGCTGCTGATTTCCTGATATTGCATATGTATTCTCCTTTTGAACGGTCGGTATCAGAATCTACAGATTAAAGTATATCACGCTTTATTCCAGGCCGCAATATTTGGGATTTTTCATGATAATAAAAAATAAAATTTTTTTTGAAAATGCGGGAACTTTTTTCTTTCGCATTCGTCTATATTAGCGTCACCCGGTGAGCAAGAACCCAAACAAAAAAAATCCCCTGATTATTCAGGAAAAATTGGAGGAAAGAAACCATGATGAAAAAAATGATCGCCCTGCTGGCCGCCCTGATGCTGATGATCCCCTTTGCCCTGGCTGAAGATACCGAAAGCCCCGAAGTTTTCACCGTTTATCCCCCCGTTGCCGCCCATGCACAGTTCGCCCTGCCTTCCAATCCCACCACCGGTTATCAGTGGACTGCCTTCCTGCTGAAGGATGGCGTTGTGGAACTGGTCAATCCCGATGGCGATTATGTAGCCGATGAAGCCGAAGAAGGCATGGTAGGCGTAGGCGGCACCCATTATTTTGAAATCACCGCCGTTGCCCCTGGCGAAACCATTCTGCTGCTGAATTACTTCCGTCCTTTCGATCCCACCGATATGATGACCAGCGCTTACCTGGTTCAGGTGGATGAAGAAGGCAATCTCTACATCCGCGATCTGGAAGGCGCCGCTCCCATCATCGGCCAGGTAGTGGAAATCGATGAAGAAAATCATTCCGCCCTGCTGAATACCGAAACCCACGGCGAAGTGCTGGCCTTCTTCGGCGAAGATATGCCCCTGCCCACCCTGGAAGAGAACGTGAAAATCTGGTTCAACGGCGCCATGACCATGTCCATCCCCGCCCAGATCGGCGTTATCGCCTGGGAAACCCTCGCTCCCCCACAGGCCCGCCCCTTGGTTCGGTAAATAACACACAAATACTGCGAGAGGGGGATTCTTTGTAAGCCAAAGAATCCCCCTCTCGCGCTCTCCCCAAGAAAGCTGCTTGGGGAGTTTATTTATTTCTGAATGTTATGATCTATCCCCGCTGCACATTTTAAACAGTTCTCTTCAGCTTAAATCATAGGTGGTATAGCCATATGACAAAATCATTTTCTGCAAACGCAGAAAAGCTTTTCGATTCCTGCTTGCTGAAAATAATCCTCTTTTATCAAAAACGATTCTGATTAATATGCCCAGGGGATAAAAATCAAAATAAGCGGGAGATGCATCAATATTTCTTTCGGCAATACATCGCGATCCTTTCTTCTCCCTGATACATTCAGAAAAAATGATTGGGTTGTGATTGGCAAATGTGATTCCCTCCGAAGTCACAGAGATGATATCCGTATATTTCAATACTTCCATTTTCATCCAGTCCTCTTGAAAGTTTTATTTTCATTCTTCATTGCAGTTCCTTTGACATATACAGCAGCAGATCATCATCATTGCAGCAGGGTGCATATTGATCCAGCACCTTCCCTTTGTACCATACGCCGCTGCCATCGGGCAGATAGCCCCGCTTCACATAGATTCTTTGGGCAGGGCCATAGCCGGAATGAACGCCCACAGCCAGATACACGGCCCCCACCCGTTTTGCCGCTTCCTTTTCCGCTGCATCCAGAAGACGGCTTCCAATGCCTTTCTTATGGACGTGGAAAAATACGCCTAAGTCCTCAATTTCCGGGATGCCCTGATTGCCGAATGGGCCCTGATCAGGATTCAAAACCAAGGTGCATATCCCGGATACCGCTCCCTGATATTCCGCAATGAACACCAGTCGTTTTCCCTCTTCTTGATCCCGGTAATAATTTTCATAGGTTGCCATTTCAGGATGCCAGTTATAAGAAAGATAGGTATCATAAAATATCCTGCAATCGGATTTTTCCATGCTGCGGATCCTGATGCATGCATCTTCATAATAAACCGTCATATGTTTTCCCGCCTTCTTTAGCAAATAAAGACCATGGCAGACGATGCCGCCATGGCCTTATGATGCGGCAAAATCTTTACCGCAGATTTTCAATTAAGCCTTTCCGTTGCAGCCCAGCACATTTACGATCTTATGCTGCACCATTTCCCCCAGGGCCTTGCGGGCATCAGTGAGATACTGACGGGGGTCAAAATGATCGGGATGATCAATGAGGTGCTTGCGGATCATGGCGGTGAAGGAGAGGCGCAGGTCGCTGTCGATGTTGATCTTGCAAACGGCCATGGAGGCAGCCTTGCGCAGCTGTTCTTCGGGGATACCCACGGCGTCGGGCATTTTGCCGCCGTTTTCATTGATGATCTTTACGAAATTCTGGGGAACAGAGGAAGCGCCGTGCAGCACGATGGGGAAGCCGGGCAGCCGCTTGGATACTTCTTCCAGAATGTCAAAGCGCAGGGGCGGGGGCACCAGGATGCCCTGTTCGTTGCGGGTGCACTGAGCGGCAGTGAACTTATAGGCGCCGTGGCTGGTGCCGATGGCGATGGCCAGGGAGTCGCAGCCGGTGCGGGTGGCGAATTCTTCCACTTCTTCAGGACGGGTGTAGCTGGAATCTTCGGCGGAAACCTTCACATCGTCTTCCACGCCGGCCAGACGGCCCAGTTCGCCTTCAACGGTAACGCCGCGATCATGGGCATAATCCACAACCTTCTTGGTCACGGCGATATTTTCTTCAAAGCTGAGATGGCTGCCGTCGATCATAACGGAGGTGAAGCCGCCGTCGATGCAGGCCTTGCAGGTTTCAAAATCAGGGCCGTGATCCAGATGCAGGGCGATGGGCAGGCCGGTTTCCTGAACGGCGGCTTCCACCATCTTCACCAGATAAGTGTGGTTGGCGTAGGCACGGGCGCCCTTGCTGACCTGCAGAATCACAGGAGCATTCACAGCCTGAGCGGCTTCAGTGATGCCCTGAACGATTTCCATATTGTTGACGTTGAAAGCGCCCACAGCGTAGCCGCCTTCATAGGCCTTCTTGAACATTTCCTTGGTATTAACCAGAGCCATAACAATCATCCTCCTTAGAATGCTATCTGATTCATTATACACGAAAATTTTCATTTTGAACAGCCCCCGGGCAGGAATTATCCCACCCAGGGGCTGTTTTTTCATTCTTTATCGATAAACTTTCTTGAGATACGAAATATATTCCACGTGAAGCCGGGGAATTGGGTCTTCCGTGAGGGATGGTTCAATCACATCGCCGTATACGGTGATGATCATCTTATCCAGAATTTCATCCTGCAGATAATTATCGCATACCAGAATAATTGGCTGTTCCTTGTTTTTATTTATGGTACCCTTGAGAATCAATCTGCCATCGGTTCTTTCCACTTCCTTGGTGTATACCTCCAGCTTGATCCTATCCCCGATATAGGCGGCTGGATCTTTGCTGATCTTTTTGGCAGAAAGGCCCTCCGTCAGGGTTTTGCGGTATGCGCTGATTCCCTTTGAGGCATCCTCATAAACGGATGAAAAAGTGAAAATAGCGGTGCAATCCTCTTTTCCCGCTTCGCAGGCAGTGATTTCAATGGAATGCTCTACCCAATCCTCCGCCTCAATATTTTGGGAGAAGGATCCATCTTCATTTATGCTCAGCTCCATAAGCTCCTTTTCATCAATCTTGACCGTCACCTTCGCCCCGGGAGCAGCCTTGCCCGATACCTTGATTTTCCCCCGGATCATATCTCCGTAAGGATATTCTGTGAGTTCCAGGGCGGCAGTGGCATCGTCCACAGAAATGAAATGGGAAAGAGTATTTTCGGAAAGGCCCTCTTTATTGGCAATAGCGATGATTTCATTTTCCCCGGGCTGCAGCTGAATGACGGCGGTGTATGTTCCTTCTTCGTCCACTGCTGCATCCCACTGCTTTTCGCCGATTTTTACAACTACATTTGCTTTCTTTTCAGAAATACCAGTGAAGGTATATTCTCCGGAATGTGCATTGAGAATCAATCGTTCATCGGGCATCAGATCAGCGACGGCGGGCAATTTTTCCCCCTTGAGATAGGCATGCCCTGCCATTCCCGGAAGCAAATCCATTACCCGGTCGTAAGTACCGTCGGCCTTGATATGCTTTTTCTGGCTTGCTTCCGTCTTTTGAGAATAGCTGCAGAAATATGCCTTGCCGTTTATGAATTTCAGATGATAGTATCCCGATTCATAGCTGTAGGGCGGATAGGCATTATAGCAACCATCAAAGCTGCGGTCTCTGGCCCTGGAGGATTCGTAATCCACTTTAATCAAATCCAGATATCCCTGAAAATAATACTCTTTTAATTCGTCGGCTACAGCAATGTATTGCTTTTTGGTCAGATCATCCAGATTCCATATGTTTCGGGTAAAGGCATCTTCAAATATCTGAACCCTGTATCTGCCTTCTTTCAGCTTTGGATGATATGCTTCGAAAAGTATGGTGCCATCAGAAAAACGGGCACGGATATCCCCCTCTGTTTCACCCAGGCTCATAAGTAATTCCATATGCTCTTCCATATTCTCCGGAGTAACAAAGATCCATTCCTTCGGTTTGGAAATGGAAAATTCCACGCCTTCTTCCACGGCCAATACTCTGGATGAACGACTGCCCTCAGTCAATTCTGCTTGGGCAGATATAGAAGCAAAGCATAAAACAACTATCAGGAGGCATGTAATCCAGCGTTTCATCTTCTTCACTCCTCTTTCACAGAATATCATTTCCTTATTTCTTCTTTTTGAATACCACATACCGGCTGGCAACATAATTGAAAATGACCACCAGCACATTCATAATCAGCTTATCAACCTTATCATTGACGCCCAGCAGATGCAGAATATTGAACAGCGCCAGATCAAAGATCAGAAGAGAGGCAATCCGGGCGGAAACAAACAGGATGAATTCCTTCCATGCGCCGTTTTTTACACCGGTATCGCTCTGGAATACGAATTTCTTGTTGGTGGCATAGGCAAAAAGCACCGATAAAATCCAGCCCAGAATCTGGGCGGCATTGATGATGATCAGGTAAGGGGTGCTGCCTTCCGGATAAGAATCCATGGCAAATGCCTTGGTAATCCCCAGATATACCGCCCAATTGACCACTGTGGTCAGCACGCCGAAGATCACATAGGTGATCAGTTCCCGCATTTTTTCCTTATTCTTCAGCAGAGCCTTGATTTTATCAATCATGTTTCGTTTCCTCCAAAGCAGCATATTTCAGGGTATCCCCGTCATCCCCCCGGGCATAGGAAGCGGAAAGGATGGCGGAAAGGGGCTGGGTCTCCGGGGTTTTCCGGCGGGCAGAAAGGAAGGATACCTGTTCCTCCTCCAGGGCAATCACCCGGATATTCTGGCATTTCATGGTATCTGCCCACAGCACCCTGACCGGCCTGTTATGGGCCAGGGAATAGGCGAGAAAGCGGCGGATCATTTTCCTTCTTCCTCCCCTACCCTGTAAATCACAATTTCGCCCCAATCGCTTTCGTATACCTTATCATAACGATTGGCAATGGCATATTCATCCACGGAAAGATGATATCTTTCCTGGCTGCCGATCAGAATATAATCCACCTCATATTCCGAAAGGATATATTCATAGCCCACCGGATCGGCATAGAAGGAACGGATATCCCTTTGCCTGTCCCAGGTATTGAAGCCATGATAATAGAGCCAGGTATCCGGGCCGCAGACGATCCTTCTGCCCGCCAGGCTGCTGACAAAATTGATATGCTGGGTCCAGGTGAGGAAGGTGGCATCCGGTTCAGTATTTTCTTCGATATACTCAGCCGCCTCCACTTCCGCCCGGGAAAACATCTGCCAATCACTTTTTACTTCATGGGCGATGGATAAAGCGCCGGTGAAAAAGCAGACAAAAGCGCACAGGGCGGCAATCACAGGCTTTGCCCGCATGCCCTTCAGTTTTCCCAGCAATTCCAGCCCATAATCCGCCGCAATCACGCAGCAGATCATATACCAGATATACAGAAGCTTGTTGTTATCGTAAATATTAGGCTGGAACTGAATGAATTCCGCCACCAGATAAATCATGAATGCGCCGCTTGCCAGAAATCTGCGCTTTTGATTCTTTTCCAGCAGCGCCAGCAAAATCAGCAGGAAGGGCAGCCCGATATTCTTCAGATAGAACCAGAAATACCCATCCAGCATTCCTTGACTGCCATTGACCCAATTGAACTGGAACTGCAGAAAGTTTTCATTTCCAACGGCCTGATTGAAGGTCCAGGTAAAAAGCTGGGGCGCTGCTGCAAGCACCGCAAGGCCCCCGAAAATGCCCCAGTGAATCAGTGCCTGCATCCGCTGCCCTTTGCAGTGGATCAGATCATAGAGAAGCCATCCTGCGCTTAGCAGTCCCAATGCCAGGAAGCAATGGGTATTCACCATGGGCAGCATTCCTGCCCACAGGCCCAACAGAATCAATTGCCGGTAAGGAATCTCCCTGCGGATAAATACTGCAACCGGCCCATCATGGCAATCAATGGCGGGCAGCTGATTTTTTTCCGGCATCAGGCTGTCATACAGCAGATAAATGCAGGGCAGCACCTGGCACCAGCCCCCCAGGGTCGTCCGCTGGGGGATCATCATATCGGCGATCACATTGCTCCAGCGAAGATTATAGGTGGTAAATTCCGCATGATTGGCAGGAGTCTGATACCAGCCGTCCATCACAAGCCTGATCCGGTTCCAAAGGCCGGATACGCTCTGCAGCTCATTTTCCCCTGCGGCGCCCAGCACCGCCCCCTGCATATCAAAAAGGTAGATAAAGCCCAGGCCGCCGTTGATAAAGAAAAACAGCGTGGCCAGGATAGCCCCCTTCCAGGTTTTGGCCATTTTCTCCGCCAGGATCAGATAGCCGGAGAAGGTAAGCATCATCATCCAGGTACCGGGGAATACCATGGCCGTCTGGATGGAGCAGCCCATCATCAAAAAGGAGGTAGAAAGAGAATCGGCAAGGAAGGGATAGGAAAGCAACGCCCCCGGCAGAATGGAATAATCCGGCGGGAAGGAGGCATTGCGAAGGCTGGTGGCAATGGCCAGATGGAGAGGCAAATCCCCGTAGGTGCTCTGCCCAACATGGAGGGATCCATCCGCTGCTGGACGCAGCACATGGGAATACTGCATATATCCGCCCCATATGGAAAGGGGAAGCGCCACACAGGCAAGCATCAGCAGCAGCCGCTTATCCCTGTCGCTCCAGGGGGCCATGCCCTCCTTTGCCCGGCCAAACCATGCCCCTGCCAGCAAAAGCAGCATAAGAAGGATGGAGCAAAGATGGGCGCCGATGGTAAAATCCATCAGGAAGGCAAACAAGGCGGGCAGCCACATCATCAGGATCAATCCCAGGCACAGCCCCAGCCAGCATTTGGCAATCATACGCAGCCTGGGCAGCAGCAGAAAAATAATCCCCACCCCGCCTGCGGAGAATAACAGAAAATAAGCAATGCCAGCCATGCAGCCGCCTCCAAATCGAAACAATTTCGTAACTTATTATACGGCAATTATGCTGAAAAGGCAATTGATCCGCCCTGGATTTTGCCCATTGTTTACAGTTTTATCTTTTCGTGGTATACTGATACCCATCCGATAAGAAATAAGAGGTGGGTTTTATGCGCTGCGGCTGCCCCAATTGCGATAGTTTTATGATTCACTCCGAACGGGATAATGCCTGCGTCTGTCCCGATTGCCTGTATCGCTGCTATGCCTGTCAGGGCACCGGCACTGCCCTGACAAGGGAGGCCGTACTGGCCATGAAAGGGGAATCCCCAAAGACCATGGAAGAAAGAATGCAGGCCCAGCGAAAGCAGGAAGGCTGAGACATAACACATTTCCGCCATGATTTATTCCCAATTTTTTGCAAATGTGATTTGCATTTTCCTTCTTAATGTGCGATAATTTGAACATATGGAGGCGATCCTATGTTGCGAATTGGACAATTTACCGATACTTTCCTTCCCATTGTGGATGGCGTGGGCCGGGTGGCCCTGGCCTATGCGGAAACCCTTTCCCATATGGGGCATCAGGTCAGTGTGGTAACCCCCATGTATGATACCGGCCACCGGGGCGGCTATCCCTTTGAGCTGGTGGATTTTCAGGCTGTCAGCCTGCCCGGCATGAAGCATTATAAGCAGGGTGAGGCCCCCTGGGATGCCCATTACCGGGCCCGGATGCGGATGATTCCCCTGGATATCATCCATTCCCACAGCCCTTTCACCTCCGGTTCCGAGGCGCTGCGCCTGGCTGTGCTGCGCAAAATCCCCCTTGTTGCCACCTTCCATTCCAAGTATTATGATGATTTCCTCAAGGCCACCAAGTCGGAAAAGCTGGCCCGGCTGGGGGTCAAATTCGTGGTGGATTTTTATGAGCGCTGCGATGAAGTATGGGCCGTCGGGCAGGCCACGGCAGATGTGCTGCACGAATACGGCTATGAAGGGCAAATTCACGTCATGCCCAACGGCGTGGCCCTGCGCACTGCGGCCCCTGACGCCGTCACGGAAGTGGAACGCCGCTGGAACCTGAAAAAGGATCCTATGATCCTGTTCGTAGGGCAAATGAACTGGAAAAAGAATATTCTGACCGTGCTGGAGGCCTGCGCCAGGCTGCAAAAAGACGGCACCGCCTATCAGCTGATTCTGGCAGGCCAGGGCCCGGACATGAAGGAAATTGAGCAAAAAATCAACGATCTTGGCATTGCCGGTCGCACCCATCTGGCAGGCCACGTTTCAGATGCCAAAATACTGGATGGATTATACAGCCGCGCCTCCCTTTTCGCCTTCCCCTCCCTGTATGATAATGCGCCCATGGTGGTGCGGGAAGCAGCCGTGATGGGCACTCCCTCCGTTATGGTGCGGGGCAGCAGCGCAGCTGAAATTGTCCGGCATGAGGAAAACGGGTACTTATGTGAAAATTCCGCCGATGATCTGGCAAAAGTAATCAAAAATGCACTGTCGGATCCCCAGCGGCTGAGCCAGATCGGTGATCGGGCCCGGGAAACCATCCCTGTTCCCTGGGAAAAGATCATGGATTCAGCTATTGAGCGATATGAGCGTCTGATTGCCTTGGGCAGAGAAGGTAAATTATCAAAAAAACACCTGCGGGTTATCTGATCCGCCTTTCCAGCACACCCCTTCCGGGTGTGTTTTTTACATTTGCTCCATTGACAGGTAAAATTATTCTTACTATAATGATTTCGTCGTTTTACGAAAGGAGAAAAATATGATCGCAAGCGGATTAAAAAATTATGCTTCAGAGATGAATCTGACAATCGAAAGCGGCGTGGCCTACGGCTGGCTGGAAAACTGCTTTGTATCCTTCAGCGAAGGTGCGGGTTATAAGCGCCTGTCCATTTATATTGGTTGCCATCATGCTCCTGATGAGGAACAACCCGTCATCGAAGGTCAACTGCCTGCACATTTTCAGGCGGCAGACCGTGTGGCTGATCTGATTTTAGAAAAAGCCGGTGATCCGAAAAAATATCGTCTAATGCCCCGGGGAAAAGGAATGAATGCCGTGGTTCTTGCCCAGGGCGGCAGCGTGGTACACGTGAATTTCTTCGATAATCCTGGTACTTTAAAGTGCATCCGGGCTTTTGTTGCGGATGTCCTGCCTCTGGTAGCGCCACTGACCACCCCCCACGTATGTGAAAAATGCGGTGAAGATTTAGACAGCGCCTCCCAGCCCATCCGCCTGTCAGATTGCGCTGTCGTCCCCATGCACAGCCATTGCAGTGATTCCCTTTCTCAGGCAATGGAGCAGATTGCTATAAATGAAAAGAAAGTATTCCCCCTGCTGCCCATTCTGGGCGCATTGATTGGCGCACTGATAGGTGCAGCCGCATGGACGCTGCTGGGTATCGCAGGATACATGGCCAGCCTGGTAGGCTTGCTCATTGCGTTCCTTGCATCGAAAGGATATGATTTGCTGGGCGGAAAGCCTGGCATCATGAAACTGATCACCCTGATCATATGCGTTGTATTAGCCGTTGTAATCGGTAATCTTGGAGTAACCGTTTATACCCTGCATGATTTTTATCAGCAGGAAGTAGCAGCGCTTCAGCCGTGGGAAGAAGCCGTCCCCGAAACCGAATTTATCCAGGAAGTTTTTCCCATGCTTTTTGAGGATTCAGAGTATGTTGGTTCCTTCATCAAAGATAATTTGTTGGGCCTTTTATTCGCAGGGCTTGGCTGTTTCGGTATGCTGCGCATGGCCGGAAAGAAGCCTGAGGATGAAGTAAAAATCCGCATTCTTAACGGGCGCGTATAATTCTTTTCGTCACTCGCATCCTATACACAAAAACGCCGGAGTGGAAACAATCCTCCGGCGTTTATCTATATTTCATTGAATCAATCCATATTGAATTTTCAGGGCCAGGATTCGTTCCACGCTTTCATCCAGCCGCGCCATGGAAATATCACCCTGCGCCACGGCCTTCCGGATGCCTTCCACTGCCTTCTTAAAATTATTGGGCAGCAGCAGCAGATCTGCGCCTGCCTGGATGGCCTGAACAGCTGCCTCGTCCGAATCATAATTTTCCACGATAGCTTCCATGCGCAGTGCATCTGTCACCACCACACCGTTATATCCCATCTGATCCCGCAGCAAATGCTGAATAACGTTCTTTGAAAGGGAGCTGGGTGCAGTTTTATCCAGTTCCTGAGCCGTGAGATGAGAAATCATGATCATCTCAATTCCTTCCTCAATGCCGGCAGCATATGGGATCCATTCCGCTGAAGCCATCTGCTCAGCCGTCCGTCTGGATAAGGCCTTGCCGTTATGGGTGTTGCCCGTAACGGCGCCGTGACCGGGGAAATGCTTGAAGCAGGGAATAATTCCGCCTTCCCTCAGGCCCTGGGCCATGGCAAGGGAATATTCGGTCACCAGGGATGCATCCTTTCCGTATGCACGATCGCCAATCTCCGGTGCATCTGCCACCAGCACATCTGAAACCGGCGCAAAATCCAGATTAAAGCCCAGCGGCTTCAAATATCCTGCGATCTGCGTTCCTGCTTCCCTGGCCAATTGGGGCTGCTTCAGTTTTCCCATCTTTCCGGGGGACATGGCAAAGGGATAGCCCAGCTTATTGGCCACTCGGGAAACAGCTCCCCCTTCCTCATCCACCGCCAGAAAGGGCGTAAAAACATCCGCCTGAATGGCATCCAGATATAGATTTTCCGCCAGGGATCGGATCTGATCCTCCGATACGATATTCTGCCCAAAGATCACCACGCCGCCCACAGGATACGAAAGCAGGGGATTTTCCTTCGGCCATGCCGTGGTTCTATCCTCCCCGGTCAGATCCTCCGGGCAGACGATGAACAGCTGATAAATCTTTTCTTCCACCGTCATTCCCCGCATGATACCCCGGGCCTGATCGATGGGATTGATCACCTGATCCTCCTCATCCTCTACCACCCAGTAATCTTCATCCGTAAAAGCAAAGCAGGAAGATTGAAGCAGCATCAGCGCTGCAAAAAAACAAATAAACCGGCGCACAGCCCCGCCTCCTTTGTATCCTGTTCATTTTATCACAGGAATCAGGTACGGGCAATGATGCGCCGGATTTTTTTACATGATTTCTATCGCCAGTTGGCAAATAACCGGGCAAATCCCTCCATAAGACCAGGCAGGCCCACCGTCTGGGCCGCCACAGCCGGAAGCCGGGCCACAATCCTGCCCTCCAGCAGCACCCGGATCTCCCCCAGTTCATCCCCGGCATGAATGGGCGCCACTACATAATCCGGCAAATCCGTTTCAAAGGAAAGCTTGCCTGCCTGGCCTGATCTGAGCAGCATGGAAAGCCCGCTGCCAAGGGCCACATCCACCTGATCCCTGGCCCCCATCTTTACCGGCAGCTGCACCCCGGTCAGATCCCCCGGCCGTGCCACCTGGGTACGGGTATAGGTAGCAAAGCCATAATCCATCATGGCCCTTGCTTCATCAAATCGTGTTTGGCTTTTGGGCACGCCCAGAACCACCGCAATCAGCCGCATCCCATCCCGCTCCGCCGTGGCGCTCAGGCAATACTTGGCTTCGTTGGTAGAGCCTGTCTTCAGCCCATCGCAATCCTGATAAAATCGTACCAGCCGGTTGGTATTGGTAAGATCGGTCACCCTGCCGGAGGGATGGGTAAGACTGTCCAGCCAGGTGGCTGAATAATCAAAATACAAAGGGTATTTTGTAATTTCCCGGGAAATTACCGCCACATCCCGGGCGGTTGTATAATGATCCTGGGTCGGAAGCCCGGTGCAATTGGCATAATGGGTATTTTCAAGCCCCATTTCTTCAGCTTTTTCATTCATCAGGGAAACAAAGCTTTCCTCCGTGCCGGCCACATATTCCGCCAGGGCCACGGCGCTGTCATTTCCGCTGGCAATGATGGTGGATTTCAATAAATCCTTCAAAGGATACACTGCATGGGCATCCAGCAGTGCCTGGGATCCTGTCTGTCCGGCAGCGTTTGGGGATACGGTCACCTGATCCTCCAGGGTAATGGCCCCATCCTCCAGCCGTTCCAGCAGGATCAGCAGCGTCATCAGCTTGGTAACCGACGCCACCGGCCTTTTCTCATCCGCATTTTTTTCAAAGATCACCGTTCCCGTTTCCGCTTCCATCAGCATTGCGCTGGGGGCGGTCAGGGTCATGGGCGTTCCCTCCTCCAGGGGTTTTGCCTTGGCAGCAGGAATCATCAGCATCAGGCAGCAAATCAGGCAAACGCTCCTGATCATGCCGCGCAAAAAACGGGCCATGCACATTCCTCCTTTTCTGGAATTAGCATGGCCCGATTGATTGATTTTATTCTTTTAAGATCAGATTACATTTTGGCCTTTATCCGGGCATACGCCTCTTCCACCCGGCCTCGATTGGCATAATTGAGGGGAGAGAAACGGCCTTCCAGGGCCAGCTCCAGCTTTTTGGCGGCAGCCTTATAATTTCCTTCTTCCTCATCATAGAGGGAGAGGAAATACAGCGTATCAATCTGATTTTCCTTATATTCCAGGGCTTTCAGGAAGTATTCCTTGGCCTTTTCCTTATCCCCGACCAGCCGATAATAGGTCTGGGCCAGATTATCCAGCACCACAGGATCCTCATCATCATAATCCAGGGCTTCCAAATTATATTCCAGGGCCTTTTCCTGCATACCAGCTTCGATGTAGAGGAAACCCAGGGCGCCGTAGGTCAGCCCGCAGGGTGCCTTCTGATGGGAACGCTCCAGCAACTGCAGCGCCTTTTCCATTTCGCCCATTTTATACTGGGCTACGGCATAATTCATCCACAGCTGCTGACGGCGGGTATCATTGATATCCGGCGCCTTTTCACATTTTTTCAGAATTTCCTTTACCTTCAGATAGTTTTCTTCGCCGCCATCCCGCAGCAGCAGCACCGTATAAGGCAAAAGATAAGCAGCGGCGATATAACCGCCCTCGTATAACGCTTTATAATCGGCCTTTGCGGCGTCCACTTCGCCCTTCTGATGCTTCATCAATGCTTTGCGTGCCTTTAATCCATCCATCAATCCCATATTATGTTTCCCTCCTTGCCTTTTTCAGCAGGCGTTGATATCGTTTCTGCAAATCCGCCATATTGCAATCGGGCTGATCCGCTGATAAAATAATGGCTTTCCTTGTATATTCGATGGCGGCGGGGATATCCCTTTTTTTATGCTCACAAATTTTCGCCATGGCAATATAAGGCGCAATGCCGCCCTGACGGCAGGCGATCATCCGTTCATAGACCCGGGCCGCCTCTGAATAATCCCCTTCCCGGCGGAAGGAATCGGCCATTCTGGCCCGGGCCATGGCAGATACAGCGCCGCAATCCGCTGCCCTGTAGCACATTCTGGCCCCTTCCTGCCTTCCCCTTCGTTCATATACCCGGCCCAGGCTGAAAATATCCTCCGGGTTGCCTGCGTCAATGGGGGCGGCATGCAGGCACAGCAGCCGGGAAAGAATATGGGCAAGGGAAATGATATCCTGCTCATTATGTTCAAGAATATCATCCAGAAGGAAAAATTCCTTGGTTTTAAGATAGGTGAAATACCGCTCCGGCACCATGGAGCCGGGCAGATCATCCTCCCGCTCCAGGCCCAGCACCGCCGCCTCCAGGCTGGCCAGATTGCATTTTTTCAGCCGCAGCTTCCATACCCTCCTGGCAGTGGGCAGCAAATCCACGTGGGGCCTGCGGATATACTGCTCCCGCATACGCTTAAGCGTATATCTGTTTTCCAGCAGCGGCAGATCAAAGGTGGCCCCGTTGAAGGTACAAATCACCTTGCATTGATACAGATCCTTTGCCACATAAGAGAGCAGAAATTCCTCTTCATCGTAATCCCGCATCATATACTGGCGCACGATGAAATGTTGCTCCGTAAAGTACCCCACGCCCACCAGAAAGGCCACCGTTCCCGCTCCATGGGACAAACCCGTGGTTTCCGTATCCAGAAATAAAAAATCCTCCCGCCTGCAGTCGGGATATTCTCCCCCCTGCATGAAGGCGAGGGCATCCCCGGAAATCAGGCGGGGCAGATCAAATTTCTCGATGGGTATTCTGATTTCCTTTAAGTAACAATCCTGAGCCTGGGGCTTTACCGGACGGGCCTTCTGGGGCGCAGCAGCCCTGAGCTTATCCCGGAGAGAGGCCATTTCAATGCACCTCCCCGGAAAGAGCCTGGGAAAGGCTGATTCCTTCCGGAAGAAAATAAACAGTCATTTCTTCAATGACGGCCATCTGCTGCGCTTCCGTATCACAAGCGGCATTGCAGATTTCTTCAAACAGGCAGCCGTCTCCGTTGAGGGCATTATCCATCACCCCGTAGAGCAGATAGGCATTGCCCTTCACCTGCACGAATTCCGGCAGTTCCATGGCCTGATGGGCATAGGTTTCATAGGGAATATTCAGCCAATGGACGGCAGCGGCATGATTGACCCCCAGATAACGGAAATGCCACGGCTCCGCCGCATATCCGGTAATGCTTTCCCATTCCTTCAGATAACGCACGATAAAGCCGAACCTGTGGCAATTGGCATAAAGCCATTTTCCTTCGTCGGTATCGGCAAAGCCGTTATTCAGATAGCGATAGGTATCGCAGATCACATCCTGGGCCAGGCCCAATTGATGCTCGCTGGCGCCGGCAGGGGCCACTTTCCGCCAGGCCTTTTCCTTGCTGCCAACGGCCTTTACTTTATTATTGAACATCACCTGCTGCAGCCCGAAGGCACGATAGCCCGATACCGCAAGCAGATTATATCCTTTTTCAGCCTTGGCCGCAGCAAACATTTCCTCCAGCGCCCGGGCAGCCTCTGCCCGCATGAAGATGCTCTCCTGCTGGCTTTTTTTATTGGTGGGCACATCCGGCTTCACCAGATCCGCCGGCACATATTTCTTGGTGATTTTTTCATCCCGGTTGACCAGGCGCAGCAGCCCGTCATCATCAAAGGGGGCGGCAAAAGCGCCCTGACAGGCAAAAACCATCAGGGCCATGAAAAGAATCAGGCATTTTTTCATGATGCATCCTCCCCTTCTTCTGTGCTGGTCTGATTAATAAGCGTAGGCCAATTCTTCTTCCCCGTCATCAGCGGTATCCACAACCACTGCAGGGCCCACCTGGCGGTTCTGCAGAATGAGCAGCTGCATATCCCCGCCGTTATTTTCGTATTCTTCCACATAGGCCTGCCATTCCTGGGTGAATTCCTCCAGGGAAAGATGATTTTCCATCATATAGGCAGCCACTTCCAGCCCCACATAACGCAGATGCCAGGGCTCATATTTGATGCCGGTGATTTCTTCCTTATCTTCCATATACCGGATAACAAAGCCGAATTCATGGCAGTGTTCCGCCATCCACTTTGCTTCGCTTTCCAGGGCAAAATTTTCATTCATGCCATCCTTCAGGGTCCACTCATAATTGAGCACATCGACCCCCAGGCCCGTCTGGTGATCGCTGGATCCCGGATAAGCCACCAGGCCATCATCGTATCCGTATTTCGCCAGCCGGTTCTGATACATAGTATCCTGGGTGCCGTAGCTGCGGTAGGCGCTCTTGATATAGAGGGTATAGCCATCCTCCAGCGCGGCGGCAAACATATCATTGATAGCCTCGCTGGCCGCCTTGCGCAGTTCTGCATCCCGCATGGAGGAAACACGCTTGGCCGTCAGGCGCACCAGATCATGGGGCACATAATCGGAAGAGAGCAGCGTATCCACATTGGTCAATGTGATATAGTCAGAAGCATCATGCAGAATTTCCGGGGCAATGGGATATTCCCATTCGGGCATTCTTTCCCCTGAAGCGCCGAACGCAAACAGACAAAGGAACAGACAGGCAATAATCAGGCGACGAATAACAATCACTCCATTTCTGCGGCGATCAGGGCATATTGGGCTTCCCTGAGCTGGGCAATATAGTATTCCAGGGGGATATCCAGTTCATGGATGCGGGCGGCATGCTCCACCCCCACATATCTTACGTGCCAGGGTTCAAAGGCATAGCCGGTAATATCCGTCCATTCCTCTTTGTAGCGGATGATATAGCCAAAGCGATGGCAGTTTTCCGCTACCCACTGGCCCTCTTCTGTCTTCCCGAAGGATTCGGTAAGGGATGTATTGCGTTTGCATCCCAGATCCATGGCCAGGCCCAATTGATGTTCGCTGGTGCCCGGCGGCGCTACCAGCAGCATGGCCGCCTTCCTGCCCACATTTTTTACCTTGCGGTTGAAAATGGAGGTCTGCTGTCCATAGCTGCGATACCCGGAAATGGCCACCAGATTATACCCCTTTTCATCCTTGGCTGCCCGGAACATATCCTCCAGGGCATGGGCGGCTTCCTCGCGCATCTTGATATTGCTGGCTGTCATGGCGACATCCGGCTTTACAAGATCCTGGGGCACATAATCGGAGGAGACGGGAAAATCCCTGTTCACCAGAAAAAGATTGCCGCCCAGGTTCATTTCCTCCACATACTGATTTACGGTACCAAGCCCCAGATTGATCAGCATCATCAGCAGAGCAAATAATTTTGCGGCCATTCCCAGCCCTCCTTTATCTTACGATTGCTGCATTCCTTCCAGAATCATGTGCCCGTAGCGGCCGGCAATCTGCCCGGCAGCATCGGCTTTGAGCATCACGGTAATGCGGGTGCCCTCATCATCATAGTTTTCTTCCACCACCCGGCCCTTCTGCCGCAGCTCATTGATCACGCCGTACTGGGCAAAGGGCACCAGCAGAGTAATTTTCTGCTCGGTTTTGCGAAGATGCGATGCAATCTCCTGAAACAGATTGTCAATACCATCGCCGGTTTTGGCAGAAATGTGCAGCGCCTTGGGCAGCAGCGGCATTTCATTGCAATCCATTTCCACCAGATCGCATTTATTCATTACGTCAATCCGGGGCTGATGATCGGCGCCGATCTGGGCAAGCACCTCTTCCACCACTTTATGCTGAAACATCATTTCCGGATTGGATGCGTCGGATACGATCACCAGCAGATCGGAAAGGGCGGCCTCTTCCAGAGTGGATTTAAAGGCCTCCACCAGATCATGGGGAAGCTTGCTTACAAAGCCCACCGTATCCACCAGCAGAAATTCCCCGCCATCGGGAAGGGTTACCTTCCTGGATACGGCGTCCAGGGTGGCAAAAAGCTTGTTTTCGGCATATACTCCTGCATCCGTGATCAGATTGAGCAGGGTGGATTTGCCGGTATTGGTGTAGCCCACCAGCGATACAACGGGAATGGCGTTCTTTTCCCTGCTTTTTCGGCGCAATTGGCGCTGCTTTTGCAATTGATCCAGTTCCCGCTTCAGATTGGTGATCTGCTCCCGGATCCGGCGGCGATCCATTTCCAGCTTGGATTCACCGGGGCCCCGGGTGCCGATGCCGCCGCCAAGCCGGGAAAGAATCAGGCCCTGGCCGATCAGACGGCCTGCCCGGTATTTCAGCTGGGCAAGCTGCACCTGCAGTTTACCCTCCCCGGATTTGGCGCGCTGGGCAAAAATATCCAGGATCAGAGTAGTGCGGTCAATTACCTTGACACCGATCAGCTGCTCCAGATTGCGGGTCTGTGCGCCGGTAAGCTCATCATCAAAAATGACCAGATCGGCCTCCAGCGCCTGGGCCTCCAACTGCAGTTCCACTGCCTTGCCGCTGCCCACAAAGGTGGCTGTATCCGGCTTGGGACGCTTCTGGAAGGACCGGCCCACCACCTGTGCGCCGGCGCTTTCCGCTAGGGCGGAAAGCTCATCCAGCGATCGTTCGCTGTCGATGCCCACCAGCAATGCCCGCTCGGGCACTTCGGAAAGATCGGCCTCCTGGCCCTGCATCACCCTTTGATCCGCCAGCTGGATTTCCTGCATCCATTCTGCCTGGGGAATCTTTTTCAGGGGATAAATATCGCTGACCTGAATACCGGGGATGCCGTTTACCTTCTCGGTAAGGAATGCGGCGCTGACGCCGTTGATCCGACCGTCGTCATTGACGCCCACGGCGCACATGCTGTCCAGCATCAGGGAGCGCAGGGCGGCCAGATCCACTTCGGACAGGCAAGCCGTGCCGCTGGGATGGGTATGAATGCAGCGGACACAGGAAAGCCGCCTTGCATTTCTGCGCAGCCGCAGATCCATCAGCGGCACACTGTCAATCACACCCACCGTCACATCCAGTACGTCTCCATCCCGGCTGACATAGACGGCAATTTCCCGGTTCAAAGCGCACGAATGCCGCGCAAGCTCGGTCAGGAGATCGCGCGGCGCAAATTCATCCGTTTCAAAGGGGCAATCGTAGATAGCCGCCAGTTCCTGCAGCTGGCTTTCCCGGATGCCCACAGTATTTCCATGTACTTCCTGCGGCATATATGCTCCTTACATCCCGGAGCAAAATCGATTTTATTCGATCACTTCGTCGGGATGATTTTTCAAATAATCTTCCACCGCCGCATGGATGGCCTCTTCCGCCAGCAGCGAGCAGTGCATTTTCACGGGGGGCAGCCCGTCCAGCGCCTCGGCAACCGCCTTATTGGTCAATTGCAGGGCTTCCTTCAGGGTCTTTCCCTTTACCATTTCAGTGGCCATAGAAGAAGTGGCGATGGCGGCGCCGCAGCCGAAGGTTTTGAACTTCACATCCACGATCACGCCGTTTTCCACTTTCAGATACATCCGCATAATATCACCGCACTTGGCATTGCCAACCGTGCCTACGCCGTTGGCATCGGGCAGATCGCCCACATTGCGGGGATTGGTGAAATGATCCATCACTTTTTCGCTGTACATGATAATGATTCCTTCCTTTCATCACAGGCAATCAGAATTTTTACATTTATTCAGCCGGTCAATGCGGCGATTATTCTTTATTTTCTTCCAGATATTGTTCATAAAGGGGGCTCATATCCCGGAGGGTTTTGACAATCTTGGGCAGCACTTCCAGCACTTCATCCACTTCCGCTTCCGTATTGGTATCGGAAAGAGAAAGGCGAAGGGAGCCATGGGCAATCTCATGGGGCAGGCCGATGGCCAGCAGTACATGGGACGGATCCAGGGAGCCGGAGGTGCAGGCAGAGCCGGAGGAACCGGCGATCCCCGCCAGATCCAGCCGCAGCAGCAGCGCTTCACCCTCAATAAACCGGACGGAGATATTCACATTGTTGGGCAGCCGCTTCATGGCATGACCGTTGAGGCGGGTATGGGGAATGGTATCCAGCAATCCCTTGATCAGCCGATCCCGCATCATCATCAGCTTGCAGGCCGTCTCTTCCATATTTTCGCAGGCCTTTTCCAGGGCTGCGGCCATGCCCACAATACCGGGCAGATTTTCGGTGGTGGCCCTGCGGCCCCGCTCCTGGGCGCCGCCGTGCATAAAGCTTTCAATCCGGGCGCCAGTGCGCACATACAGGGCGCCCACGCCCTTGGGGCCATGGAATTTATGCCCGGAGAGGGAGAGCATATCCACATTCCAGTCATCCACATTCACAGGGATGGCGCCCACCGCCTGAACGGCATCGCAGTGGAAAAGAATTTTGTGTTCCCGGGCTATTTTGCCAATTTCGGCCACAGGTTCGATGGTGCCGATTTCATTATTGGCGGCCATGATGGAAATCAGGATGGTCTTATCGGTAATGGCCGCTTCCACATCGGCAGGATTGACCAGGCCGTATTCATCTACCGGCAGATAAGTCACTTCAAAGCCATGCTTTTCCAGCCATTCGCAGGTATGCAGCACTGCATGATGCTCAATCTGGCTGGTGATGATGTGATTGCCCTTGCGCTGATTGGCAAAGGCAGCCCCCTTGATGGCCCAGTTATCCGATTCGGTGCCGCCGGAGGTGAAATAGATCTCATTGGGCTTGGCCCCCAGGCAGGCGGCGATCTTCCGGCGGGATTCTTCCATGGCCTTCCGGGCATCCCGGCCAGTGGAATGAATGGAAGAGGCATTGCCGTAATTCTGGCCGAAGCAGGGCAGCATGGCGGCCAGTGCTTCCGGGGCGATGGCAGTGGTGGCGGCGTTATCCATGTAAATGCGGTTCATGCGATAATTTCTCCTTTGATTTCTTGTTTGAGCATATCGGTTAAGGTGATGCTATCTAAAAGGCCGTTGATCTGATCGGTGAGATATCCCCACACTCCCCTGGCCTTGCAATTGCTGCCCCGGGGGCATACATGCTCCGGCTCCACCACGCATTCGGAAAGGCTGAGGGGCCCTTCCATGGCCTCGATGATATGGCGCATGGTGATTTCCTGGGGCGGCTTGGAAAGCTGATACCCCCCTTGGGGGCCACGGACGGTCTTGACCAAACCGGCCCGCCGCAGGCTTCCCAGCAATTGCTCCAGATAAGGATCGGGCAGGCCCAGCTCCGCAATGGCCTTCAGGGATTGGGGGCCTTCCCCATCATGCTGGGCCAGATAAACCATGGCATACAGCCCGTATTTTCCTTTGGTGGAAAGCTTCATGGGCGGCCTCCTTTCTAATCCCGACTTTTTTAATCGGATTTGCGTTGTAAGCATAGCATGCTCTGCCTCTGTTGTCAATATACCTGACTAAAAAAATCGGGATTAATTTTCAAAAATTTTCCCTTTTCCGGCAATCGGGCTGTTTATCCCCCTATATGATGATAGTTTTTTTATCATTTTCTCCCTCCCCGAATGGACAAATACAAAAATTGATGGTATACTTTAATGTGGTTTTGTATGACACAATGGGGAGGTATTTAACCCTTGAACAATCTGGAAAACGCCCGCCTGGAAGCCTTACTGGAAATCGTGCAAAAGCCCGCCCGCTATATCGGCGGTGAAATGAACGCCTGCCGCAAGGAATGGAACAGCGTGCCGGTGCATTTTGCTTTCTGCTTCCCGGATACCTATGAAATTGCCATGTCCCATCTGGGGATGAAAATCCTGTATCATCTGATCAACGAGCGCAGCGACGCCCTGTGCGAGCGGGTGTGCATGCCCGGGGCCGATATGGCCGATCTGATGCGGGAAAAGGATGTGCCCCTCTTTGGCCTGGAGAGCCGCGCTGCCCTTCAGGATTTTGAAATTGTGGGCTTTACCCTGCAATATGAGATGAGCTTTACCAACATCCTGGAAATGCTGTCCCTGGGCCGCATTCCCGCTTATTCCCGGGATCGCGGGGAAAATATGCCCCTGATCGTGGCCGGCGGCCCCTGCGCCTTCAATCCGGAGCCCCTTGCGCCTTTTGTGGATGCCTTCATGATCGGTGACGGGGAGGAAGTGATGCATGAACTGATCGATGTGGTCAGGGATTGCAAAGCAGCAAAAAAGAGCAAAATGGATACCCTGCGGGCCCTGGCCCAGGTCGAGGGCGTTTATGTTCCCGCCCTGTACCAGGTATCCTATCATGAAGATGGCACCATCGCCGCCTTCTCCCCTGCCGATCCTGCCGCCCCCGAAAGGGTGAAAAAGCGGGTGGTGAAGGATCTGACCAATGCCTCCTATCCCCCCTCCATCCCCGTACCCTATACCGAAATCGTCCATGACCGGATGGTGCTGGAAATCATGCGGGGCTGCACCAGAGGCTGCCGTTTCTGTCAGGCCGGGATGCTCTATCGCCCCGTCCGGGAAAGAAGCATGGAAAAGCTGCTGGAACTGGCAGATGAACTGCAGAAAGCCACCGGTTATGAGGAAATGAGCCTTTCTTCCCTCTCCTCCGGCGATTTCACCTGCCTGCCCGAGCTGATCCGTCAGCTGATGAAGCGTTATAAGGAAAAACGGGTCAGCGTAAGCCTGCCCTCCATGCGCATTGATAATATCGTCAAGGATTCTCTGGAAGAAGCCCAGCAGGTCAAAAAATCCGGCCTTACCCTGGCCCCGGAAGCGGGCACCCAGCGGCTCCGGGACGTGATCAACAAAGGCGTTACGGAAGAGGATCTGGTGCGCGCCGTCACCGATGCATTTGAATGCGGCTGGAGCAGCGTAAAGCTGTATTTCATGATGGGCCTGCCCACCGAAACGGATGAAGATTTGCAGGGCATAGGCCATCTGGCCCAGAAGGTCGTGGGTGCCTATTACCGCCAGCCCAAGGAAAAGCGTTCCAAGAACGGACTGAAGGTCACCTGCTCCACGGCTGTTTTCGTGCCCAAGCCCTTTACTCCCTTCCAGTGGGCTGCCCAGGATACCATCGAAATGGTGCATGAAAAGCAGGCTGCCCTGAGACAGTATCTCAAACTCAAGTGCGTCAATTTCAACTGGCATGAAAGCGAACTTTCCATGCTGGAGGCCTGCGTGGCCCGGGGCGACAGGCGCCTTGGCGATGTGATCTACACCGCATGGAAAAAGGGCTGCCGGCTGGATAGCTGGAATGAGCATTTCAAATTTGATCTGTGGATGGATGCCTTCCGGGAATGCGGCCTGGATCCCGCCTTCTATGCCCACAGGGAGCGGCCTTACGAAGAGCTCCTGCCCTGGCAGTTTATTGATGCCGGGGTATCCCAGGAATACCTCAAGAGGGAAAATGAAAAGGCCAAGGCTGGCATCACCACCAAAGATTGCCGCAAGGGCTGCAACGGCTGCGGCCTGCACAAGTGGAATGTATGCGATTGGGTGGAAAATCCGCCCCTCAAAGAAACCGATACCGTTAGCGCACCGCTATTTGATTAAGGAGGGCCGAAAATCATGAAAATGATCGTGGTATTTGAAAAGGCCCCTAGGCTGCGCCATATCGGCCATCTGGATCTGATGCGGGCCATGCAGCGTGCGCTGCGCAGAAGCGGATTGCCCCTGCGCTATTCCCAGGGCTTCAATCCCCATATCCTGCTGAATCTGGCCGCCCCTCTGTCCGTAGGTATGCCCGGCAGGCGGGAAATCATGGAAGTGCCCCTGGAAAAGGATGTACAGCCGGAAGAATTTCTCAAAAAGATTTCCGCTGCCCTGCCCCCGGATCTTCCTTGCCTTTCTGCCCATGCGGTGGATGACCGGCATCCTGCCCCCATGGCCCAGCTGGCTGCCGCCCTATACGAGGCGGAATTTGATGAAATTCCGGAAAATTTTCAGAATATTGTGGAATCTTTCCTGGCGCAGACGGAAATCCCTGCCATCCGCAAAACCAAATCGGGCATGAAGCCCTGCGATATCAGGCCTATGATCTACGGGCTGAACGTGCAGGGCAATAGGCTGCAGATGCTGCTGGCTCTGTGCGAAAAGGCCACCTGCAAGCCCGATCTGCTGCTGTCTTCCCTATTCGCCTTCGCCGGGGTGGATCGCCCCCGGTCGCTGGTAACCAGGCTGCAGATGATGGGCGAAAAGAACGGGGCATTTGTGCCCCTGGAAACCCTATGAGCAAGCGTATTCTGCTGGAAGAAAAAGAAGGAAAGCGTTCCATTGCCCTGATGGAGGACAAGCATCTTCTCTTCTTTTCCCGGGAAAACCAGGGCGGCGTAGAGGCCGAACAGGTATACCTTGGCATTGTGGATCGGATTATCCGGGGGGTGGAAGCGGCCTTCGTCCGCATCGGCAGGGATCTGATGGGATTTCTCCCCTTTTCTGAATGCCCCGCCCGTCCCAAATCCGGGGATCGGGTGCTGGTGCAGGTGAAAAAGCCCCCCATCGGGGAAAAGGCTGCCTATCTGACCCAGGATCTTTCCATTGCCGGGCGATATCTGATCCTCACCCCCTGTCAGCAGCGCTTTTCTGTATCCAAACGAATTGAGGATAACGAAATCAAAAACCGGCTCTATGCCCTGGCCCATCATATGGCCCCGGAAAATATGGGCATTGTCATGCGCAATGAAGCCGCAGAAGCGGATGATGAAAGCATATTTGCGGAACTGCAATCCCTGCTGGAAAAGTGGCTGGAAATCCAATCCTCCATCCGCACCGGCGCTGCCCCTTGCCTTATCCAGGGCAGGGAGGATACCCTGATCCGCCTTTTTCGGGATGAGCAAGGGGGAATCGATGAATTTTTCACCAATGCCCCGGATCATTATGCTCATCTGCCCCTGCAGGCCCAATATTGCGAATATCCCTTTTCCCTGCACAATGTGGAATCAAAGCTGCATAAATCCCTGCAGCGGAAAATCTGGCTGGATTGCGGCGGTTTCCTGATGATCGACCGCACGGAAGCCATGACGGTGATTGATGTAAACAGCGGAAAATTCACCGGCAATAAATCCGGAACCGAAAATGCCTTCCTGAAGCTGAATGCCGAAGCGGCCAAGGAGATTGCACGCATCCTCAGGCTACGGGGCATCGGCGGCATGATCCTGATTGATTTTGTGGATATGCAATTGGAAGAAAGCCGCGCCCATGTACTTGCCGTCCTGGAAGATGCCTTCCGGGCCGATCCTATCAAAACCACCCTGCACGGCTTTACAAACCTGGGCCTGATGGAAATCACCCGGAAAAAGACCGATGAAACCCCTTCTCCCCTGCCAATCTGCCCGCGCTGCCACGGCACGGGCCTCATCGAGGAAAATATATGATCAAGGAAGAAACCATCCGGATTTCCCCGGAAGAAATTGCCCTCCAGCAGCAGTATGCCAAGGAATTTGCTGCCTTGGAGGATCGGCCGAAAACCTATTTCATCGTAACCTACGGCTGCCAGATGAATGCCCATGATTCGGAAAAGCTGGCCGGCATGCTGGAAGAAATGGGCATGATCGCAGCGCCCGCCAAGGAAGAGGCGGATTTTGTGCTGCATAATACCTGCTGCATCCGGGATAATGCGGAGCGGAAAGCCCTGGGCAATGTCACCTGGCTGAAGGAAATCAAAAAAATCCGCCCTTCCCTTATGATCGGCGTATGCGGCTGCATGGTGCAGGAGCCGGGCATGGCAGAAAAGCTGCTGAAACAATATCCCTTTGTGGATGTGGCCTTTGGCACTGGCAATATCCATCGTCTGCCGGAATTGATGCTTCGTGCTGCGGAGCAGAAGCGCCGGGTGGTGGCCGTTCCCCAGGAGCAATCCACCCTGATTGAAGGGCTGCCCATCAGGCGTGAATCCCCCTTCCAAAGCTATGTGACCATCATGTACGGCTGCAATAATTTCTGTTCCTACTGCATTGTGCCCTATGTTCGGGGCCGGGAACGTTCCCGCAGGCCCGAGGATATCCTCCGGGAAGTGGAAATGCTGCAGAAAAAGGGTGTGCAGGAAATCATGCTGCTGGGCCAGAACGTCAATTCCTATGGCAATGATGCGGAAGACGGCGTATCCTTCCCCCGGCTGCTTCACATGCTGGGCAAGACCGGCATCCCCCGCATCCGCTTCATGACCAGCCATCCCAAGGATCTTTCCGATGAATTGATCGAAGAGATGGCGAAAAATCCTGCCCTGTGCCGTCATTTACATCTGCCGGTGCAGTCGGGCAACAACCGCATCCTCACCGCCATGAACCGGCGCTATACCCGGGAGCAGTATCTGGAAAAGGTGCGGAAAATCCGTGCCGCCGTACCCGGTATCGGATTGACCAGCGATCTGATCGTTTCTTTCCCCGGCGAAACGGAGGAAGAATTCCAGGATACCATGGATCTGGTGCGCACTGTAGAATATGACAGTGCCTTTACCTTCATCTACTCCCCCCGGGTAGGCACCAAGGCAGCTGAAATGCCCGGCCGGATCGATCCTGCCGTGGCCACTGACCGCATCGAGCGGCTCATCGCCCTGCAGGATGAAATGACCCAGAAAAATTTTGCTTCCCTGGTTGGTACCAAGGAAACGGTATTGGTTACCGGCCAGTCCAAGCGCAATCCCCATCAGCTGACCGGCAAATGTTCCCGGATGATCAGCGTGAATTTCGAGGGCGATCCCGCCTCCATCGGCAAGATCCTGCCCGTCGAAATCACTGCCGCCAGCAAAACCACCCTGAAGGGCCGGATCATCCAGGAATAATCCGCTGCATCGCATGAGCGGAATAATTCCGGGTATACAGATAAGGGAGGATCGCCCCGATCCTGCCAAAACAAATTCATTGATTTCATTTTTCAAAATGCAAGGAGGAAACAATTATGAATCAATCCGTTATCGAAAAGGCCCAGGAACTGGCCCAGGTAATCGCCAGATCCCCCGAATTCATCTCCATGCGCGCCGCTGAAGACGCCGCCACCCAGGATGAGGCCATGGTGGATGCTTTCTCCCGTTATCATGAACTGCATCATAAGATCGAGGCCATTTCCATGCAGGAAAACCCTGATTTTGATGAAATGGGCGCCCTGACCCGGGAAATGGAAGCCGTGCAGGAAGAAATCCAGCATCTGCCCCTGGCCCAGGCCATGCAGCAGGCCCAGCAGAATTTCTCCGCCATGATGGCCGCTGTAAACGCCGAGCTTTCCAAGGTGCTCTCTCCCCAGAGCAGCTGCGATGGCGATTGCCACAGCTGCGGCGGCGGCTGCTCCCACTGCCACTGATTCATTCTGTACTGATCAATCAACAAAAGCGACCGACGCAGCAGGGATGTCATTTCCCTGCTGTACCCTGTAAAGGAGCATTTTTTCCATGGCTACCCTTTCCCCTATGATGCAGCAGTATATGCGCCTGAAAGAGCAGAATCCTGATACCCTGCTCTTTTTCCGCGTGGGCGATTTTTATGAAATGTTCTTCGAGGACGCCATTACCACCAGCCGGGAGCTGGAGCTGACCCTTACCGGCAAGGAATGCGGCCTTTCTGAGCGGGCGCCCATGTGCGGCGTGCCCCACCATGCCATCGATACCTATGTATCCCGCCTGGTGGAAAAGGGATATCGGGTGGCCATCGGGGAACAGATGACCGATCCTGCCCTGTCCAAAGGGCTGGTGGAAAGGGACATTGTGCGCATCATCACCGCCGGTACAGTGACCGATTCTGCCTTCATCGGGGAAAAGCGCAATAATTTCCTTTGCTCCGTCTGCATTAACGGAAAGCGCGCCGGCCTGGCTGCCTGCGACGTATCCACAGGCGAATTTTTTGTACAGCAGCTTTCCGCCGATCAGGGGTCCCTGCGCTCTGCTCTTGGCGCCCTGAATCCCGGGGAAATCATCACCAATGACGCAGATTTTACTGCCCCCTGCGCCCAGATTGCCTGCCGTTCCTTTACCGGTGCTGCATTCCAAAGCCAGAATGCCCGGGAAACGCTGCTTTCCCATTTCCAGGTCAATTCCCTGATCGCCCTGGGGCTGGATGCCACCCTTTCCGTGGCCACTGCCGCTGCCGGGGCGCTGATGCGCTATCTCAATGAGACGCAGAAGAATTCCCTGAAGCATATCACTGCCATCCGGGTACAGGAAAAGGGGGATATCATGCCCCTGGATGCTGCCACCCGCCGCAATCTGGAATTGACGGAAACCATCCGTGGCCGATCCATGAAGGGATCGCTGCTTTCCATTCTGGATGAAACCTGCACCGCCATGGGCGGCCGTCTGCTCCGATCCTGGGTGGAAAAGCCCCTGCTTTCCAAAGAAAAGATTGAAATGCGCCTTTCTGCTGTGGAGGCCCTTTTCCATCAGCATGTGCTTTCGGAAGAATTGCGGGGCAAGCTGCAGAATGTTTATGATATGGAACGGCTGCTTTCCAAGGTATCCTATCACACCCTGAACGCCAGGGATTGCCTGTCCCTTCTGCGCTCCCTGCAGCAGGCACCGGAAATTTTATCCCTGCTTGCCACCATCCAGGGGGAGGATCTTTCTTTCCTGCGGGATATGCTGGATCCCCTGCCGGAGCTTACCGATCTTCTGCTCCGGGCCATCTCCCCGGACGCCCCCCTGCTTTTATCTGACGGGGGCTTCATCCGCCAGGGTTATCATGCCGAGCTGGATGAGCTGCGCTTGGCCTCCACCCAGGGCAAGCAATGGCTGCTGGATCTGGAAAACCGGGAGCGGGAGGCCACCGGCATCAAAAATCTGCGGGTGCAGTATAACCGTGTATTCGGCTACTACATCGAAGTCACCAAATCCAATTATAATCTGGTTCCCCTGCGTTATCAGCGCCGGCAGACGCTGACCAACAGCGAACGCTTCACCACCGATGAATTGCGTGCCATCGAAAGCAAGCTGGTAGGGGCACAGGAGCAGGCGGCAAAACTGGAAATGGCCCTGTTTGAAGATATCCGCAATCAGATCGGCCTGAATATGGCCGGGCTGCAATCCACTGCCAATGCCTATAAAACGCTGGATGCCCTGCTCTCTCTGGCCAGGGTCGCCCGGATGAATAATTATGTGCGCCCCGAAATCAGTGAAGATGGTGAAATTGATATCACCGACGGCCGCCATCCGGTGGTAGAATCCAGCCTTCCCGATATGGCGTTTGTGCCTAATGATACCCATCTGAATCTCACCGACCGAAGAATGCAGATCATTACCGGCCCCAATATGGCAGGTAAATCCACTTATATGCGGCAGGTGGCCCTGATCACCCTGATGGCGCACATGGGTTCCTTTGTGCCCGCCCGGGCAGCGAAGATTTCCCTGGTGGATGGGGTATATACCCGTGTCGGCGCCTCCGATGATCTGGCCACCGGCCAATCCACCTTCATGGTGGAAATGAGCGAAATGGCCTATATTCTTCGTAATGCCACCGATCGATCCTTGGTCATCCTGGATGAAATCGGCAGGGGCACCTCCACCTTTGACGGTCTGGCTATTGCCTGGGCTGCGGTGGAATATCTGTGCGATCAGAAAAAATCCGGGGCAAAGACCCTCTTTGCCACCCATTACCATGAATTATCCGAACTTGAAGGGCATCTGGAGGGCGTGGTCAATTACTGTGTATCTGTGAAAGAACACGGCGAGGATGTCATTTTCCTGCGTAAAATTGTCCCCGGCGGGGCAGATAAGAGCTTTGGCGTCTATGTAGCCAGGCTGGCCGGTGTTCCCCGCCAGGTGGTAGCCCGGGCCCAGGAAATTTCCGCAAGGCTTGAAGTCAATAACCTTTCCAACAATTCCATCGGCCAGAATATCCTGGGCGCAGGTCACAGGAAGAAGAATGAGCAGGTGGATCTGATGGATTTTGGCAAAACTGAGTTCATCGAGGAAATGCGTGCCCTGGATGTGCTGGCCATGACTCCCATGGATGCGCTGAACAAACTGTTCCTGCTCAAGGAAAAAGCCATGAAGCTGTAAGGAGGCCGAAATGGAACCATCCCGCATTCGTCAATTGCCCCCGGATGTCATCGGCCAGATTGCTGCCGGTGAAGTGGTGGAGCGGCCTGCCGCTGCCATCAAGGAACTGGTGGAAAACAGTATGGACGCCGGTGCCACTGCCATCACCGTGGATATCAAGGAGGGGGGGCTGAATTCCTTCCGGGTATCCGATAACGGCAGCGGCATCCGCCCAGAGGATATCAAACTGGCTTTTGCCCGCCATGCCACCAGCAAAATCCGCACAGCGGAGGATCTGTACGGAGTAAAATCCCTGGGCTTCCGGGGTGAGGCCCTGGCCTCTATCGCAGCCGTTTCCAGGGTCACCTGCCTTACCCGGGCGAAGGGCCAGGAAAGCGGCCTTTCCGTGCGCAATGAAGGGGGCGAAATCCTGGAAATCCGGGATGCCGCCTGTCCGGAGGGCACCACCTTTACCGTAAAGGATTTATTTTTCAATGCCCCCGTCCGCAGAAAATTTCTGAAAAAGCCCGCCACCGAAACTGCCCACGTCAGTGAACTGATGGCCCGGCTGATCCTTTCCCATCCCGCTATATCCTTCCGCTTTATGGCGGATGGAAAGCTGGTCTATTTCAGCGCCGGTGATGGGAAGATTGAAAGCGCCGTAATGAGCGTATACGGCATGCCCACATTGAAATTGCTCACCAAGGTGGAAGGCAATATGAACGGCATTCTGCTCTCCGGCTATGTGGGCGTGGGCGATGCAGGCCGGGGCAATCGATCCCATGAGCATTTCTTCCTCAACGGCCGTGCCATGAAAAGCGGCATTTTATCCGCCGCTGTGGAAACGGCCTGCCGCCAGCGGGTGACCATCGGCCGTTTCCCCATGTGCATCCTGCATCTGGATATGCCCTTTGAGGCTACTGACGTAAACGTGCATCCCAACAAATGGGAAGTGCGTTTCCAGGATGAAAGGGCCGTTCGCCAAGCGGTGGAAACCATCGTATTCGAAGCGCTAGAAAAAACCAATCTTTCCCCCGTCCTGCCGCCCCTCTACCTGGAAACCAAACCAGAAGCCGCCCCTGCCAGAGTGCAGGTGACAGAGCCGGTGGCGCCTCCCATCAAAATCCAGGCGGTTACTCCTGTATCCCAGACAAACAGGGAAAAGAAGCTTTCTGCCTTCGGGGTAGAATCTGCTCCTCTGCCGAAATTCACCCCGGCAGAAGCCTCCGTTTCTGTTGCACCGGCAAAGCCAGTTTCTTCTGCTTTACGGGAAACCAGCGCCGCCATGCTGCCCCCCAAACCTGTCCTGCAGGTGCAGTTTCCAAAGGATTTACCGTTTAGGGCAGCTGTGTCCCCTGCGCCCAAGGCCCCTGTTTCCCTTGAGCAGCCTGCTTCCACCCCCATTTCTTTCCTGCCCAAGGAAAACGAAATCCAGCAGACCCAGGATGCCCTGGTAGAAATGCATTTTGCCCATAAGCCTCTGAAGATTATCGGCGTTGCCTTCAATACCTACATCCTGATGGAATATGATGATATTCTCATCCTCTGCGATCAGCATGCTGTGCATGAGCGGTTGCTTTACGAAAAATTCATGAAAGAAACGGCGTCTGCCCCTGCAAGCCAGGCCATGCTGGTGCCGCTGATCGTATCCCTTTCCAAGGCCGAGTATGCCGTATATGAGGAAAATGAAGAAGCACTGCGGAAAGCCGGTTTTGATCTTTCCCCCATGGGGGATGATACGGTGCAGATGCGGGGCGTGCCCATCGTGCTTGGCCAGCCCCAGGCAGAAAAATGCCTGATGGAGGCGCTGGATGCCCTGATGCATGATGCCCGCGCCCCCATTGCCGATCGCACCAGCCGGGTCATCCAGATGGCCTGCAAGCATGCTGTCAAGGGCGGGGAAAGGCTGCCGGAGGAAAGCGTCATCGCCCTTATCCGGGATGTAATGGAGCAGAAGGTGACCCCAACCTGCCCCCATGGACGTCCCTTGATGGTGCAGCTTTCCCATACCGAACTGGATAAACGCTTCCGCAGGATTCAGAATTGATATGAACAATCAGAAAAAACGAGTGATTGGCATCGTAGGCCCCACCGCCAGCGGCAAGACCGCCCTTTCCTTAAAGGTGGGCCAGATGCTGCAGGGGGAAATCATCTGCATGGATTCCATGCAGATCTACCAAGGAATGGATATCGGCACCGCCAAGCCCACCCAGGCAGAGCAGGCGCTGCTGCCCCATCATATGCTGGATCTGATTTCCCCCAAGGATACCTATTCCGTATCCCAATATGCCTCTGACGCCCGGGAATGTATCGAAAAAATTCCCTGCCCCATTCTGGTGGGCGGTACCGGACTGTATCTGCAATCCCTTTCCCTGCCTATGGATTTTGGGGCAGTAACCGGGGATGAGGCGATCCGGGAAAAATATCACGCCATTGCCGCCCAGAAAGGCAATGAAGCCGTGCATGCCATCCTGGCAGAAAAGGATCCCGTATCTGCCAAGCGGCTGCATCCCAATGATCTCAGGCGGGTGATCCGTGCCCTGGAGGTATTCGAGCTTACCGGCACGCCCTTCTCCACCCAGAAAATGCCGGGGCCGGAGGATGCACCCTATGATTTCCAATTATATGCCCTGGATATGCCCAGGGAAATTCTGTACGCCCGGGTGGATAAAAGGGTGGATCAGATGATGGAGGAAGGGCTGCTGGCCGAAGTAAAGCGCCTTCTCATCTCCGGCATTTCCCCTGAGGATCAAGCCATGCAGGGCCTGGGATATAAGGAACTGATTCCTGTCATCCGGGATCATGCCTCCCTTGCCGATGCCGTTTCCTTGATCAAGCTGCGTACCCGCCACTATGCCAAACGGCAGCTCACCTGGTTCAAGCGGGATGAACGCATTCAATGGCTGCCCGCCTTTTCCGGGAAATCCATCGATCAGATGGCCAAGGAAATCTGCGCTGCCTATCATCAAGAATAAATACACCGGAGGAAGCCTCAAAATGGAATTACATGCCCTGATTGCAAAAGCGGAGAGTGATTGCCATCCCGTTTTTGCCGCTCTGGAAGAAACCGAACTGTATAACACCCACCGTGTGCTTTCCGCCTTCCATGAGGAGGATATTGCTACCCGGCATTTTGCCCCCACCACCGGCTACGGCTATGATGATATCGGCCGGGACGCCCTGGAGCGGGTATTCGCCCGGCTGTTCGGGGCGGAATGCGCCATCGTGCGTCCTTCCATCGCCAATGGCACCTCTGCCCTCTCTCTGTGCCTGTTCGGGCTGCTGCTGCCCGGGGATCATCTGCTCTCCGCCACAGGTTCCCCCTATGATACCATGGAAACGGTGATCGGCCTTTCCGGCAATGTGCCCGGCAATCTGAAGGAAATGGGCGTCACCTATTCCCAGGTGGAAATGAAGGATCAGAAGGAAATCGACGTGCAGGGAGTATTGGATGCCCTGCAGGAAAATACCAAAGTGGTGCTCATCCAGCGCAGCCGCGGCTATGCCTGGCGTGCTTCCCTCCAGCCCCATGAAATGGCGGATGCAATCCATGCCATCCATGAAAAGCGGCCGGATATCTTTATCATGGTGGATAATTGCTACGGCGAATTCATCTGCAAGGATGAACCCACTCATTACGGCGCCGATGTATGCGTTGGCAGCCTGATCAAAAATCCCGGCGGCGGCATCGCTCCTACCGGCGCCTATCTGGCCGGCACCGCCCGCGCCATTGAACGGATCGAAGCCCGCCTCACTGCACCCGGCCTGGGCAGGGAAGTGGGCAGCTATGCCGCCTCCTATCAGCCCTTCTATCAGGGCCTGTTCATGGCCCCCCACACCGTCACCCAGGCACTGAAGGGATCCATTCTGGCTGCCCGTACCTTTGAATTGCTGGGCATGCCCACCACCCCTGCCTATGATGCCCCCCGGGCCGATATTATCCAGGCCATCCAGATGAATCAGCCCGATCGGCTGATCGCCTTCTGCCAGGGCATCCAGGCTGCCTCCCCTATTGACGGCAGCGCCGTACCGGAGCCCTGGGATATGCCCGGCTATACCGACCAGGTGATCATGGCGGCAGGCACCTTTGTATCCGGCGCATCCATTGAATTATCCGCGGATGCCCCCATGCGCTCTCCTTATATTGTTTATCTGCAGGGCGGGCTTACCTACGCCCATGTAAAGATCGCCCTGTATACCGCCCTGGAAAAAATGGCACGGAAGGGCTGTCTGTAAGATTCTTCTTGACAGGCAACCGCATCCTATGATATGATGCTCAAAACAAAGCGGAAGGAGGCATGGCAATGGCACGGGTATTTGTCAACAACTGCAATTACAACCCTTGGTACGCGTACAAGGGCTTCCATTGCCATACCTTGATCTGAGCGTCGGCCAACGCCGGATCCACCGTATACGCAGTGAGAGGCAAGTAAACCTCCGCTGCGTTTTTTGTTTTCAAAAGAAAGGAGCATTTCATATGGAGCTGTATGACGCCCTCAATCAATACTATTCTGCCTATGATGAGGAAGGAAGGCTGCTTTCCCGCCACGGTCAGGTGGAATTTCTAACCACGGTAAAATATGTGGAAAAATACCTGCAACAGGGCATGAAAATTCTGGAGATCGGCGCCGCCACAGGACGCTATTCCCACTATTTTGCCCGGAAAGGCTTTTCCGTAGATGCTGTGGAGCTGATCCCTCACAACATCGATCTGTTCAAGCAAAACACGCAGGAAGGAGAAGATATCTGCATCCATCAGGGCAATGCTCTGGATCTGCATATGCTGAAGGATGAGGCCTATGATCTGGTGCTGCTGCTGGGGCCCATGTATCATCTCTATACCCTTGCAGAAAAGCGCCAGGCCATGAGCGAAGCGCTGCGAGTATTGAAGAAGGGCGGTATCTTATGCGTGGCGTACTGCATGGTGGATTCCAGCATCATCCAGTATGCTTTCGGCAGGAATATTTGGAAAGATCTGGTGGATCAAGAATTGCTCAATCCCAAGACCTTTGAGGCTCGTTCCACTCCGGAGCAATTATTTGAAATCGTCCGCAAAGAGCAGATCGATCAAGTGAATGCAGGCTTTCCGATCCGGCGGATGCATTTCGTGGGCACAGATATGTATACCAATTACTTCCGGGAAATGATCGACAGCATGGATGATGAATCCTTCCATTTCTATCTGCAATATCATTTCTGCATCTGTGAAAGGACGGATATGGTGGGCCTTTCCAATCACACCCTGGATATTCTGGAAAAAGAATAAGGGCAATTCTTGACAAAACGTCCCCAATATTATACATTGTTATCAGAAATGATCCAATTGGGGGGAACGGGATGGAAAATCTGATCCTGGGCATTCACCATGCCGCCCTGAAATACGAAGGATACGAAAAATTTCAGGAAGCATTGTATTTCTATCATGAACTGCTGGGCCTTCCCATCCTGCGCTCCTGGGGCCGGGGCAGTGATGCCGCAGCCATGCTGGATACCGGCAGCGGCATTTTGGAATTGTTCGCCAATGGTGCGGGCCTTACCCACGGCGTGGTCAATCATATCGCCCTGGCCACAAAGGATGTGGATCTGTGCATCAATATCGTGCGCATGTCCGGATACGAAATCATTCTGGAGCCCATCGATCAGGCTTTTCCTGTCAAGCCCCCCTATGCTGCCCGGCTGGCTTTCTGCATCGGCCCGGGCGGCGAGAAAGTGGAATTCTTCTGTGAGCAATGATGCATAAAATACACAGAAAATACACAGAAGCTGGAAAAAACCATTGACAAATCATCCGCTTACCTGTAAGATGAATGCATAACCGGTGATGGAGAAAAGTAACCGGAAAGGTTCCTGGCAAAGAGAGCCGCGGCAAGGTGGAAGCGCGGCGCAGGGATATCCGGCGAATGGGCTCCTGAGGGTGCGCCTGAAAATAAGTAGGGCGTGACGGGATCTGCACCCGTTATCATGGCAGCATATGTGATGGCATATGGAGAAAGTGGGCCAAACGGCCAAGTTGAGTGGTACCGCGGTAATTCCGCCTCAAGCAATGCTTGGGGCGTTTTTCTTGCCGGCGGCTCAGCGATAGATCCATCAAAATATATATTTTGAAGGAGGATTCCCCATGAAACTGAACAATGTTGATTTCGACACTTACTTCAAGAATTATCCCGATGCAAAGGGTTATTTCGGTAAATACGGCGGGGCCTTTGTATCCGATGAACTGAAGGCCGCCATGAATGAAATCACCGAGGCCTATTTCACCATCTGCAAATCCCGGAAATTCATTGCGGAACTGCGCCGCATCCGCAAAGAATTCCAGGGCCGCCCCACCCCCATCTCCCATCTGGAGAGGCTTTCTGCCTCCATTGGCAATGTGCAGCTGTATGCCAAGCGCGAGGATCTGAATCACACCGGCGCCCATAAGCTGAATCATTGCATGGGTGAAGTGCTGCTGGCCAAGTATATGGGCAAAAAGAAGGTCATCGCCGAAACCGGCGCCGGTCAGCACGGCGTGGCTATGGCCACCGCTGCCGCTTACTTCGGCATGGATTGCGATATTTATATGGGCTCTGTGGACATCAAAAAGCAGGCCCCCAATGTGGCCCGCATGAAGATCCTGGGCGCCAATGTGGTGGAAGTGAAGGAAGGCCTGGCCACCCTGAAAGAGGCCGTAGACGCCGCCTTTGCCGCCTATGCCAAGGATTACAAGGATTGTATCTATTGCATTGGCTCCGTTGTGGGCCCCCATCCTTTCCCCCTGATGGTGCGCGATTTCCAGTATGTCGTAGGCGAGGAAGCCCGTGAGCAGTTCCTGGAAATGACCGGCGAATTGCCCGATGCCATCACTGCCTGCGTGGGCGGCGGCTCCAATTCCGCCGGATTCTTCGCCGGCTTCCTCAATGATCCTGTGAAGATCTACGGTGTAGAGCCTCAGGGCAAGGGTGAAAAGCTGGGTGATCATGCAGCCAGCCTGAAATATGGCACGGAGGGCATCATGCACGGCTTCAACAGCCTGATGCTCAAGGATGAAAACGGCGATCCTGCCCCTGTATACTCTGTTGCCAGCGGCCTGGATTATCCCTCTTCCGGCCCTGAACATGCCTTCCTCCATGACCTTGGCCGTGTTACCTATGATACCGTAGGCGATGAAGAGGCCATTGATGCTTTCTTCAAGCTCTCCCGTCTGGAAGGCATCATCCCCGCTATCGAAAGCAGCCATGCTGTGGCCCATGGCATCCGCCTGGCCAAGCAGATGAAAACCGGCTCTGTGCTGATCAATCTTTCCGGCCGCGGCGATAAGGATATGGATTATGTGATCGAGAACTACGGCATTCCGGAAAAATAATCGGGCATAGATTCCAGCGTTCAAACTGCAATCCCTCCCCTTATCGGGAGGGATTTTTTCATATCTTTCGCTATATGTACTGGGCAGAAAAAAGCACAGCCGGATATCCGACTGTGCTTTTTCATATGGATGATGCTTACTGCGCTTTTTTCATGATCAGAATCCGCGCCTTCAGATCTGCGATCTCCTGTTCCGCGGCTTCTTTCTCTTTTTCAGCCTGCATGATTCTCAGGCTCAGTTCATTGCGCTTTGCCCTCTCGCTGGCTGCATTCTCTTCGGCCTGGGCAAGGGCCGGCTCCAGTTCATCAATCTTTTCCTGCAATGCGGCGGCATTCTCCTCCAATAAAGAAACAGACGCTTTGCTCTTAGCAAGATCAGCCTGGGCCTGATCCCTGGCTTCAACCGCTTCCTGAAGCATTACAAGATTCTTCTGATTTTCTTCCGTAACGCTCTTCAGCTGCTGATCCACAGAGGCAAGCTGCTTTGAATATTCTTCGTTTTTCAGTTGGGATTGTTCAAGCTCTCCCTGAAGGGCGGTCTGCTTTTCCTGCATATCCACAATCTGATCAGCCTGGGCCGTGCATTCTGCTGCTTTTGCATCATAATCCTTCTGCAGCAGGGCCAGTTGATCCTGCAGCTGCAGCATCTGGCCGTTCAGGTCGGCATTTTCAGCCTTCAGCTTGCCGATCTGATGAATCATACCCCCCATTGCGGCAATGGCAATCAGAAAAACAAGCGCAATCACAATAATCCGCTTTTTCACGCGATCGCTCTCCCTTACTTACATTCCTTTGTTCTGAATCAGGAAATCATCAGGGCGCCACCTTATGGCAATAGATGCAAACCATTGCTTCCAGATCGGGATCATAGACATCGTACCGATGTCCATCCGTATCGTTGCCTTCCACCGGAACGATGCTGAGCACTTCCTGGCAGAGAACGCACACATCCATCACCCGATCGCCATGCTCGCAATCAGCATTGATTACCACAGGAGCAATTCCCTGAGAGCTGGCGCTGACATGCTGCATCCTGGGCAGCACTTCCACTTCCTCCGCACCGCAGATGGAGCATACATTGATCACTTCGCCCTCCTGGGTGCAGCTGTTTTCCTTGGTCAGGATGGCATTTACAGGATCAAATTCATGGGCAAAGGGCTCAATGCGAAGATTCATATCCATCTTGCAGTATTCGCATTCGGTCATCACGATCATATTGCGTCCAAGGCCGCAATCTTCTTCTACCAGCACCAGCGTATCAATCCGTTTATGCTGGCAAACAGGAATTTCACGGGTAGCAATTACATCGCCGCAGGTGACGCATTCCAGCTTTTCTTCACCGGCAATCTGGCAGCTGGCTTCACGGACCAGCACCCATTCTTCCGCAGGCACATGGCCCAGGGCCTTATTTTCCTGGCCCTCAATTTCAATGACCACCGCTTCCACATCCCGGCCGCAGCGGGTGCAGGAAGTGATCAGCATGGTGGGCAGGGTGCAGTTGGCTTCTTCAGTACGATATGCAGGCACATGGCCCAGGGCAGGTTCGTCCCGATACAGAGATACTACATCCACGGCACCGCAAACAGTGCATTCCTTTACATCACGGCCGGCATCCACACAGGTGGCGGGAAGATGCTTCACTTCTTCCCCGAAGGAATGGCCAAGGGCATCGCTGATCTTTCGGGCAACCACATCCGCCTTTTCCAGATCGCATTCAGGATTGCAGACCGTGCAGGCGAAGTATTCCATTCCATCCGCTTCGCAGGCAGCCTGAGTGGTATAATCAGCAGTTTCATGATAGGTATGATCCTTGCAGGGGATGATTTCTTCCTGGATCAATACGCCGCACCGGCTGCAGTAGATGGCATTCTTGCCTTCCGCCGTGCAGGTGGAATCCACCACCAGCGCCGCTTCAGCGGGCACATGAGCAGCAGGGACGATCACATATTCCTGAGCGCCGCATACATTGCAGGTATGCAGTTCTACACCATGCTCGGTGCAGCTGACAGGAAGCAGCGCCTGAATGGTCAGATCCTCGCACTTTTCCAGTACGGGCACAGTCACATTTTCCTTCAGCACCTCACCGCAAACCACGCAATATTCACAGGCCAGGCCTTCTTCCAGGCAGGTAGACATCTGAACGATCTTCCAGTCACTGCTGTGACCCAGGGCGGGAACGGCGGCAATTTCCCCGTTCTGCTGGCAGATCAGGCAGCGGTAGGCAGCTTCGCCGGGCTGAGTGCAGGTGGGCTGAAGCAAAATTTCACGATCCTCGCCATATACATGGCCATTGGCGGCATCATCCTCAAAGGGAATCTTCACGGCAGGAATATCACATACCTGGCACTTGATAACCAGATGACCGGGCAGCACGCAGGTAGGCATTTCATAACTGTAGGAAAGGGTATGCTCCTCACAGACCTGGGAAAGATCGATGGCAGCCTGCTTCGTATCCTGGCAGATATCGCATACCAGCGTTGCCCGGATACCTTCCTCACAATCTTCCGTAAGCACGGGGATCACGCCATACTGATGGCCGGCAGATTCGATTACCACGGTATCAAGCAGTGCATTGCACTGAACGCAATAATATTCACCAACCCCATTGGCAATACAGGTGGCCGCTTCCTTCGTTACCATTTCCCCTGCCAGATGCTTTACAGGCAGCAGCTGATACCGAAGATCCTTTTCGCAAACTTCGCAGACAACCTTAACGATCCCAACGGCTTCGCAGGTGGGCTGACGCAGGATCACTTCTTTTTCCGTGCATGCAACCTCAGCGGCAGGAAGCACAACATTTTCTTCCAGCACAACGCCGCATACATCGCAAACCTTGCTGCCCTTGCCATCCGCCTTGCAGGTGGCTTCGATTTCGGGAACGATGACGCCCTGATGGCCCAAAGCAGCAATCTCTGCCTTGGTTTCTTCGAAAACATAGCCGCAGCTTGCATACTGCTGGCATACATAAGCAGAATAACCCGCCTCATCACAGGTGGGGGCCAGAATCACCACAGGCTCCGCTTCATTAATCGCATGGCCAAGGGCAGGGGCCTCTTCCAAGGCTTCCTCGGACAAAATTGCATTGCAAATTTTGCAATATACGATCTTTTTTCCGCCGTTTTCACAGGTGGCAGCTTCTTCCTTCACCGTTTCCTGATGGCCGAGGGCGGGCTCATCTTCATTGATGTCCAGGATTTCCACTTCATCGCACCGATTACAGATGTGGACAAAACGGCCGGGATTGACGCAATCGGCAGGCAGATAATCCACCTCGTCGCACATTTCGTGCCGGGCAGCCAGCACCGTTTTCTGAACGCCTTCTGCATCATTCTGCTTCTCGGGATTGCATTCGATGCAATAACGATATTCGGCGCCTTCGGTTTCGCAGCCAGGTTCTTCAATCAGATCCGCTTCCTCATGATAGCGATGGGAGGCGGGAACGGAATGGAATTCCTTGTTGCCGCACAATTTACAAATCCGCATGGCAATGCCGTTAAGAGTGCAGGTCGCCTCTTTCAGAATGGTTTCACTGCCTTCATAATCATGCACGCAGGTTTCTTCAGCCAGCGCAGGCACAGCAATCAGCGAGCATGCCATCATCATGCACAGTACAAGACAGAGAAAATGACGTACCATTTCCTTCAATTTTCCCGCTTCCCTTCAAAATCTATTATGAAAATGCATGGATACATTTTCGGATATTTTAATTCTATCATACATGAAATGTCAATTCAATTGAACGGCAAAATTTAAGGATGGCTTCACATAATTATAAATTTTTCTCCCAAATTAATCCATGTTTTGTAACACCTGGAATGAATTGATGCAATAAAAAAGGGCAGATTTTTCTCTCTGCCCATTATTTTGCTCATTACTTTTTATTTCATATACTGCAGATATTTTTCCGCCCTTTTCCCTACCACAGCATATGCCCTAGGGCCGGTCAGAATACGGTGTGCGGTTTGGCGCACATCCTCCATGCTCACTTTTTCAATGGCTGCAATGGTATCCTCCGGAGGGATTACACGGCCCAGCAAAATCTGATTGTGCCCCAGGGCGCTCATCCGGTTATAGGCGCTTTCCAGGCCCAGAATAAAACTGCCCTTCAGCTGGGCTTTGGCCTGGGTGAATTCCTTTTCCGATACCCCTTGATCCAATAGCTTGCCAAGCTCAATATCAATCTGTTCCAGCACCGTTTTGGCATGCTTGGGGGATGTGGCGGCATAGATGGTGAATTCCCCGCAGTGGGGATAATTGGAGGGCCCGGAATATACCGAATAAGCCATGCCCAATTCTTCCCGGATTTTTTGGAACAGCCGGGAGGACATTCCGCCGCCCAGGATGCTGTTGAGCACTGCGGCAGGATAAATTTCCGGGCTGCCCATCTGGGTTCCGCGGAAGGAAAGGCACAGGTGCACCTGTTCGGTATCCTTATCCCTGGCCAGCTTCCGGGGCACATCGATGGCGGTGCTCATGGGAAATTCATGGCCCTTCGCCCCCTCCCAGCCACTGAATTTTTCTTCCATCAATTCCCGCACCTGATCTGCTTGTACATTGCCGGCAACGGCAACAACGGCATTTTCAGGGCCGTAGTGGCGTTTTCTGAAGGCCCTGAGGTCATCCGGGGTATAAGCGGCAATCTTCTCTGCCGGGCCTAAAATGGTCTGCCCAAGGGGCTGATCGCCAAAGACGGCCTCTGCCAGCACATCGTATACCACTTCCTCCGGTGAATCCTCTACCATGGCGATCTCTTCCAGAATTACGCCCCGCTCCTTTTGCGTTTCCTCCGGATCAAGCGCAGGATTGCATACGATATCGGAAAGAATATCCGCTGCCAGAGGCAAATCCTCATCAATCACCTTGGCATAATAATTGGTGCAGAGGCGGCTGGTAGAGGCATTGAGATGGCCCCCCACTGCATCCATTTCCTCGGCAATCTGCCGGGCACTGCGCTTGAAGGTGCCCTTGAAGGCCATGTGCTCCATAAAATGAGAAAGGCCATTTTCTTCTGGTTTTTCCAGCATGGATCCTGCCTTCACCCATACGCCGATGGACGCAGAGCGCAGATAAGGCATCGGCTCCACAAGAATAGTCAGCCCATTCTTCAGCACATATTTTTCCATTGAAAAACTCCTTACATTTGAAAAGAAGGGGGAAACTGTATTAGCTTCCCCCTTTTCGCCTAATTTTATGAATCTCTGCGTTCAGGACGGCCATCACGGCGAGGCGGACGCCCGCCGGCAGGACGGCTGAAATTGGTGTTTTCGTATACGATATCGTTACGGATCAGATTGATGCGGCCCTGAGAATCGATTTCATGAACCTTTACTTCCAGTTCATCGCCGATATTCACCACATCTTCTACCTTTTCAACCCGCTTGTTATCCAGCTTGGAAATGTGGATCATGCCATCTTTGCCGCCAACCAGTTCCACGAAGGCGCCGAAATTCATGATACGCACAACCTTGCCCTGGAATACATCGCCCACTTCGATATCCTTGGCAATGCCCAGGATGATGGACTTGGCCTTGTCAGCCGCAGCCTGATCGGGGGTGGAGATGAATACGCGGCCATCATCTTCGATATCAATCTTCACACCGGTTTCGGCAATGATCTTGTTGATCATCTTGCCGCCAGGCCCGATCACTTCGCGGATCTTATCAGGATTGATGGTGAAGTTGATGATCTTGGGGGCGTACTTGGAAAGATTCTCCCGGGGACGACCGATGGTTTCCAGCATGATGCCCAGAATATGCAGACGGCCCTTCAGCGCCTGATTGAGGGCGCGGGAGAGGATTTCGCGGTTGATGCCCTTGATCTTGATATCCATCTGGATAGCGGTGATGCCGTTCATGGTACCGGCCACCTTAAAGTCCATATCGCCCAGGAAGTCTTCCAGGCCCTGGATATCGGTGAGCACTTCGATCTTGCCGGTTTCGGCATCCTGGATCAGGCCCATGGCCACACCGGCAACGGGGGCATGGATGGGAACACCAGCATCCATCAGGCTCAGGGTGCTGCCGCACACGGAAGCCATGGAAGAGGAGCCGTTGCTGCCCATGATTTCAGAAACCAGGCGCAGAGCATAGGGGAATTCAGCTTCGGAGGGGATCACAGGCACCAGAGCGCGTTCTGCCAGGGCGCCGTGGCCGATTTCGCGGCGGTTGGGGCTGCGGAGACGGCCAGCTTCACCGGTGGCATAAGAGGGCATATTATACTGGTGCATGTAGCGCTTGCTCTCTTCATTGGAGAGGCCATCCAGCTGCTGGGCTTCGGAAACCATGCCCAGGGTGGTGATGGTCAGGGCCTGGGTTTCGCCGCGGGTGAATACGGCGCTGCCATGGGTGCGGGGCAGCACACCCACTTCGCACCAGATGGGGCGAACTTCTTCTACCTTGCGGCCGTCAGGACGGATGCCTTCATCCAGGATCTTGCGGCGCATAACTTCCTTGTTCAGGTAGTACAGGGCGTCGGCCACTTCGCTTTCCCGGCCGGGGAAGATATCAGCAAAGTGAGCAGCCACATCGGCGGATACTTCCGCTTCACGGGCCTGGCGTTCCTTGCGCACGTAAGTGGAGAATACATACTGGCTCTTTTCATAGGCGTATTCCCGGACAGCGGCCTTGATATCATCGCCGGTGAGTACCAGGGGGAATTCGCTCTTTTCCTTGCCGATTTCGGCAGTGATCATTTCCTGGAAGGCAACCAGCTCCTTGATGCTTTCGTGGGCGAAGAGGATGGCGTCCATCATAGCGTCTTCGCTGACTTCATTGGCACCGGCTTCTACCATCATGATGGCATCCTTGGTGCCGGCCACGGTCACATGCATATCGGATTTGGTGGCCAGTTCTTCATCGGGGTTAATGACCAGCTGACCATTGACGCGGCCAACCACAACAGCGGCAGTGGGGCCGCCCCAGGGAATGTTGCTGATCATCAGGGCGATGGAAGAGCCCAGCATTGCGGGGAATTCCGGGGGGGTGTTGGGATCCACAGACAGGGTCTGGGCCACAACCTGAACATCATTACGCAGGCCCTTGGGGAACAGGGGGCGCAGAGGACGGTCGATCAGACGGCAGGTCAGGGTCGCCTTTTCGGTGGGGCGGCCTTCCCGCTTGATGAAACCGCCGGGGATCTTGCCGACGGCATATTGCTTTTCTTCAAAGTCCACGGTCAGGGGGAAGAAATCCACGCCATCACGGGGCTTGTCCGATGCGGTAGCATTTACCAGCACCACGGTATCGCCATAGCGGACCACGGCAGAGCCGCCAGCCTGCTGAGCATATTTGCCGAATTCCAGGGTCAGGGTACGGCCGGCAAATTCCATAGAATAAGACTTGAATTCCATTTTTCTTCTTCTCCTCACACACTCTCACTTTCCCATCAGCCCCTGCTGATAGGAAGAAACAAAAAGCTATCGGCTGAAAATTTTCCAGCCGATAGCCCCATGCGCATTACTTACGCAGACCCAGCTTGGCAATCAGTTCACGATACCGTTCGATATCGGTCTTCTTCAGATAGTCCAGCAGGCCACGACGCTGACCAACCATCAGCAGCAGGCCGCGACGGGAATGATGGTCCTTCTTGTTGAGCTTGAGATGCTCGTTCAGATGGTTGATCCGCTGAGTAAGCAGAGCCACCTGTACTTCGGGGGAACCGGTGTCGCCTTCGTGACGGGCATAGGTTTCCATGATCTGGGCCTTGAGTTGCTTATCCATTGAGTTTTCCTCCTTCTTGGGGTGTGGCCGCCCCTGCTTCAATCGCCATATCCTCAGGCATGCGTTGGAGTATCGCCAGCCCGGGGAAATGGTTCTAAAAACCACGCCTATCATTGTAGCATGAAAGGCGTGGTTTGTAAATAGTTATTGCAAGCTTTTCTGAACTTTTTTCAGGTTATTCAGCCTTTTCTTCCTTGCTGCGGCGATTGAAAATCACATTCACCAGAATGCCCAGGATCAGGGCAGTAGCGATAGGAGAAATGGTGATGGGGCCAAGGTTCAGCGTCAGGCCGCCGATGCCGGGCACCAAAATAGCTGCAACCACAAACAGATTGCGGTTATCCCCCAGATCCACCTTCTGCACCATCTTCAGGCCGCTTACAGCGATGAAGCCGTACAGGGCGATGCACACGCCGCCGGTGATGCAGGAAGGAATGGAATTAACGAAAGCGGTGAAGGGGCCGAAGAAGGAAAGCACAATGCAGTAAAGGGCAGCGATCACGATGGTGGAAACAGATGCGTTACCGGTAATAGCCACACATCCTACAGATTCGCCGTAGGTGGTGTTGGGGCAGCCGCCAAAGAAGGAACCAACTATGGAGCCAACGCCATCACCGATCAGGGTGCGGTGCAGACCGGGTTCCTGGGTAAGATCGCGGTTTATGATGGTGGACAGGTTCTTATGGTCAGCAATGTGTTCGGCCAGCACAACAAGCGCAACAGGAGCGAACAGCATGAAGATTTCAATCACATCGGCAAAGCTTCCGATCTTGCTGGCTGCGGCAGGCAGCTCAGGATCGTTGGCATAAGCACCGAACATGCCCAGGAAATTGAAGCGGGGCAATTCAAACAGCTGCAGATTTTCGAAAGCGCTCAGATTAACCAACTTGATGGCATCGTAGCCAGTGGCGTTACCAATCAGGGTCATCACCAGAGCGATCACATAGGCGCTGACGATACCGATCACAAAGGGGATCAGCTTCATTCCCTTGCTGCCCTTGGTGGAGGCATAGACGGTGATAAAGAAAGCAACGATGGCAATCAGAATATGCCACAGGCTGTAGAAGTTTTTGCTGATATTGGTGACGCCTTCATAGGTAACAGCGCCATTGAGCAGCGCAGTAACATTCAGTTCGCCGCCGGCAAAGCCAGCAATGTTCAGAATGGTTGCGTTGCCATTCAGATTGGCAATATTGTTGACGGCACTGCCGCACAGGGAAAGGCCGATCAGGGCAACGGTGGGGCCGATGACCACGGGGGGCATCAGCTTATTGATCCACTTGGAGCCTGTGAACTTAACGATCACGGCCAGCAGCACATACACAAGGCCTGCAAACACAGCGCCTAGAAAGATGCCCAGGAAGCCAAAGGCCACAGCGCCACACAGGGGAGCGATGAAAGCGAAGGAGCTACCCAGGAATACGGGGCTCTTTTTCTTGGTCACAAAGATGTAAAACAGCGTACCAAAGCCTGCGCCACACAGGGCTGCCGGCTGGCTCATGTAGGCGCCGGTTCCGTCTACTAACACAGGCACCAGCAGGGTGGCAGCCATGATGGCCAGCAGCTGCTGCAGCGCGAAGATCAAATTCTTTTTGATCGGCGGCTTATCAGCGATGTCGTATACCAGTTTCATTGGTAATCCCCCCATCTTGTATTTATATCAACGCTTTTGCGTCAATATCAGCAGAAAAAAAGCCCTGCGGCAGCAGAGCAGCAACGGAAGCAATTCCCGTTTCTTTCGTTCCTTCCCTTGCAGGCCCATGCAAGCCGCCCCAAAGACGAACCTTGCCGATTATAGTCTTTTTCCATGGAATTGTCAATGCAAAATCCGTCATTCTTTTTCTATTTTCTGCAGATTTGAGAATTTTGTAAAATTTTCATATTAAAAGCGCCGCCATCAGGCAGCGCTGAAAGATTATTCCTTATTTTCCCGGGCTTCCTTTTTCAGGGTGATCACCACATGACGATTGGGCTCTTCCCCTTCGGAATGGGTGGTTACGCCGGGATGATTCTGCAGGGCACTGTGAAGAATACGGCGCTCATAGGGGTTCATGGGCTCCATGGCCACCTTGCGGCCGGTCTTCTGGGCACGGTTGGCCATCCGGTTGGCCAGGCGGATCAGGGCCTCTTCCCGCTTGGCGCGGTAGCCTTCGGTATCCAGGGTGACGCGGGTATAATCGCTCTGGCCCTTGTTTACCTGCAGACTGGTCAGATACTGGAGGGCATCCAGGGTTTCGCCCCGGCGGCCGATCAGGATACCCAGGGTATCCCCTTCCATATTGACCCGCACATTGCCTTCTTCATCAGTGGCAACGGCAACGGATACATTCACGCCCATCAGCTGGGTCAGTTCTTGCAGGAATTCCTGAGCGCGACCGGCAGCGGTGGCACGGTCAGCCTGAGGAGCGGGAACGATTTCCTTCTGCTCCTGAGCGGCCTTGGGTTCCCGGGGCTTGCGGGCCTTGGGAGCAGGCTTTTCGGCCTTCTCCTGGGGCGCTTCGGCCTTCTTCTCTTCGGCGGGCTTTTCAGCCTTGGGGGCCTTGGGAGCCTTGGGGGCTTTGGGAGCGGCAGGCTTTTCAGCCTTAGGAGCCTTTACGGCTTTTTCGGCCTTGGATGCCTGCTTTTCTTCATCCAGCATGCCTTCAAACATGGCATGGGCCACATTCATGGCAGGCTCTTCTTCGATCACAGTCAGGCGAACCTTGGCAGGACGGGAGCCGAACAGGCCGAACAGGCCCTTGCTGCCTTCCTCAACGATATCAACCTTCACATCGCTGATCGATAAGTCCAGTTCCTCAAGACCAGCATTAATGGCCTCTTCGGTGGTGCGGGCAGTAAATTCATAGCTCTTCATTATTTTACAGTCCCTTCTCCGGCAATGGCAGTGGCATTTTTCTTATCCTGCTTTTCCAGGAATTTGGTCATGGCAATGCTCAGTACCCACATCACCACGTTGGAGGTGACCCAGTACAGGGCGAAGCCGGCATTGGAGGTAAGGCAGAAGAACACAGACAGCACAGGGAAGAAATACTTCATGAACTTGCCGGTGCCGTTCTGCTGGGGATTGGCAGCCTGAGCCTTTTCCTGTTCCTTCATCTGAGGGTTGAACTTGGTCTGCAGCACCTGGGTAATACCGGCCAGGGCGGGCAGAATCAGGAAACCATTGTAATTGACAAATACCGTGATGGAGAACAACAGGAAGCTTACATTGGTCCAGCCGGGCACGGTAGCAACGGCGCTCTGGTAAGCAGGAATCTGATGCAGGGCGCTGTTGATGGCGGCAACGCTGGCCTTCATGGCTTCGGCGTTGGAAAAATCGAAATTCACGAATTCAGGCACGACAGTCTGAATATTCTGAACGATCAGGGCCAGCTGTTCTTCACTGAAGGTAGCAACGACCTTATTCCATACTTCGGCAGTGAGCATGCCCAGGCTGTTGGCATCGGGGGCAATGGAAGCGAAGGGAGAATCGGTCATCCAGATATTCTTGATCCACAGGAAGGTATCCGCGGGCTGGATGGGATTTTCTTCGCCCAGCAGATAGCGGAAAGCCTGCATGGCCAGCTGTTCATTGGCGATCATACGCATGGCGGAGAACATGGCGATCATCAGCGGCCAGGTAAGCAGCATGGGAAGGCAGCTGGACAGGGGATTATAATGCTCTTTCCGCATCAGTTCCGCCTGCTTCTGCTGGAATTTCTGCTTGTCATTGGCATACTTCTTCTGCAATTCGGCCAGTTTGGGCTGGATGGCAGACATTTTGCGCATGCCCTTGCGGCTCTTGTAATCAAAAGGCACGCAAATAAGACGCATCAGAATGGTGAAGATGATGATGGAGATACCGTGATTCTGTACTACGCTGGTGATTCCTTCCAGAATCCCATAGAGAAAATCAGCAATGGCATTCAAGGATTCTCGTCCCTCCTAATGATAGCGCTGGGCCATTCCGGCACAGGATCATACCCGCCTTTGGAAAATGGATTGCAGCGCAAAATTCGCCAGATTGCCATCCGGCCTCCCCGAATTACCCCGAAGCGCTCCACCGCAATCAGGGCATATTCAGAACAGGTGGGGATATACCGGCAGCACGGCTTGCCCTTTCTGGGGCTGATCTGCCGGCGATAAAACCGGATCAGCCAAATGATCGCCCGCTTCACTGCTTCTCTTCCTTATACAGGCCTTGTTTACGCAAAAGATAGCGCATGGAAGAAGATAGACGCGCAAAATCCGCAAAAGCTGCAGCTTCCCTGGCAGTGATCACATACAATCCCCGCTTGAGAGAGGGCAGCTCTGCGCGAAATGCTTCCCGCAGCCGGCGCTTGATCCGGTTTCGGGTAACGGCATTACCCACCTTTTTGCTGACGGCAAAGCCGACAAGCAACTTAGGGGCACGAACATAGCCCACCGCCATCTCCCGGCAGGCAACGCCTTTCCCCTTTTTGTATACATAGCGGAACTGGCCATTCTTCCGCAGCCGGTACTGCTGTTCCATAGGCCCTCCCGATAGTATCAGCTTTCCCCGCCAATTCAGCGATTGGCGGGTATAACAGCAAAACCCGCCCCACGGTCTTTTGCACACTGGCAAGCGCGGGGGCGGGCTAAGCCATGCAAGGTAAGGAGAGAACGGATCAGACCGTCAGCTCCTTACGGCCACGACGACGGCGGCGGGAAAGAACGCGGCGGCCGTTCTTCGTGCTCATGCGGGCACGGAAGCCATGCACCTTGTTACGCTGGCGTTTCTTGGGCTGATAAGTACGTTTCATGGCAACAACAACTCCTTCTAATTCCAAAATGCCTACAGGCATTATTTCGCGCTTTGTGATCGAAACCACCACAAGACAGCCATTATAGTATATCCGCGACGGGCCTCGGTGTCAAGCGTTTTTGCGTTTTTTCTTGCGGTTTTCTTTCAGAATTTGCCACAATTATTGATTGGAGGCAATATCCTGGCGCAGTGCACGCAAGGAATCCAGCTGCTGGGAGAGGCCGGCATCCGCCATTTCCATCAGATGATTCATGGCGCTGCGGACACGCAGGGAATAATCCTCACAATCCCTGTGGGTGCTTTCCAGCATTTCCTGGGCTTCCGCCTGGGCACGGGCAATGATTTCGCTTTCGGATACCATTTTCTGGGCCATATTCTGGGCATCGGAAAGAATGGCATTGGCACGGGCCTGGGCATCTGCCAGCATGGCGTTGGCCTGATCGGATGCGGAGCGCAGCGTTTCGGAAGCACGAGACTGGGCCTCCGCAAGGGTGGCCTGGGCCTGGCTGTTGGCAGATTCCACGGTATTCTTTGCCTGGGTATTAGCACTGTCCACAGTAGATTGGGCCTGGGCGTTGGCGCTGTCAACGGTAGATTTGGCCAGCGCATTGGCCTCGTTCACTGTCTGATGGGCCTGGCTGTTGGCTTCATCAATGATCTGCTTTTCTACAGAAAGCAGATCCCTGGCCTGCTTCACATCCTCAGGGAGGCTGTCGTAAATCCGGCGAAGCAAGACGATTACTTCTTCCCGCTCGATCATCATTTTATTGGTGAGGGGAATACCCTTAGCCTGTTCTGCCATCAGGATCAGCCGGTCGATCAATTCAAAGGTATGCAGCTTACCGCTTGACATGGGATGAACCCTCCTTACAAGTTGTCAGATAGATTTTGAAAAGGCTGCCAGCACATCGGGCAATACCTTCTTTGGCACATAAGCTGAAAGATCGGCGCCGAATGCAGCCAGCTGCCGCACCATACTGGCGCTGATATCTTCCTTGCCGGAGGCAGCAGGAAGGAACAGCGTTTCCAGGCCGGGATTGAGCTGACCATTGATCCGGGCCATGGCCGTTTCGCTTTCCAGATCGGCCATTCCCCGCACTCCCCGGATTACCACAGGGATTTGCATCTCCCTTGTGAGATCAGCCAGCAGCCCGCCATAGGCAATGATCTCCACATGGGGCAGATCTTCGCATACCCGCCTGAGCATTTCCACCCGTTTTTCAACCGGGAAAAGCCCTTTCTTATCCGGGTTATGCAGTACACCCACAATCACCCGGTCAAAAATCCCGGCGGCCCTTCGGATGATATCCAGATGGCCTTCCGTAACGGGGTCAAAGCTGCCGGGATAGAGGCAGCAGGAGGTTTTCATGCTTCATCCTCCCCCATCCATTCATAAAAACTGAGCCCGGCAATACCGTATTGCCGGCGATCCCGAAGCACAAGAGGCGCCCCCACATCCGGCGGCGTTTCCTTGGCATGCTCCACCACCATCAGCCCCTCCGGCTTCAGCAAGCCTTCCTGGGCCAGCTTTTCGCATACCGGCGCCGCATTGATCCGATAGGGTGGATCCAGAAAAATCAAATCGAAGGCATCCCCCTGCTTTTTCAGCAGGGCAATGGCCGCCATATCCCCCATCCGGAGCAATCTGGCCCGATCCTGATAATCCAGGCTTTGAATATTTTCATCGATGATCCGGCACGCCTTGGGGGAAATATCCACCATTACCGCCGAATCCGCCCCGCGGCTCAATGCCTCCAGGGAAAGAGCACCGCTGCCGGAGTATAAATCCAGCACCCGTGCCCCGGGCAGGCGGCTGAGCAGCATGCTGAACAGCGCCTCTTTCACCTTATCCCCCGTCGGCCGGGTATCCATCCCCTCCGGCGCTTTCAAACGGCGGGATCGTTTTTCACCTGCAATGATCCGCATAAATCAAATGATCTGATTGGTCTTCTGGGTGCGTTCACGGCGCGCCTTGATGGCCTTGCGCTGCTTTTTCAGATGGCGCTTTTTGCTGGTGGAGATATCTCCATGCACCATGGCGCGGGCCCTCGGCCCGGTCAGATAGCCAGCAGGATAGCCCAGCATAGGCAGGCATACCAGGATAGGGCTGAGCCTGTCCATCAGCAGGGTGGCATCTGCCCCCATACCGGATACCATGGAGATGAAGGGCAGGTTCAGCGCACGGACAATGATCATCACGATATCATTGAACCCGATAGTAGCAGCAGTGGGATAATAGGAAAGGGGCGCAGCAAACTCTTCATAGCCATTCCTGAGGGAATTGGCCCAGCCAGGCAGGCCCTGCAGGGTATATACCTGCTTTTCAGCCGTAATAGCATAGTAAATCGTCAGAAGCAGCATGGGAATACAAGCCACCAGCACCGTAAAGAAGGGCTTTGCAGGATGATAGCAGCGATCCATATCTTCCTTGGAAAGGGGTTTTCCGCCCTCTTCACGGCTCAGTGCCGTTTCGCCCAGGGCAACCTCGGCTTCACCCTGCTTGGCGCCATCCATGTAAAGCAGCATCCCGGCCACCACCACCAACAGCAAATTACTGATGATCCGCAGAGCGGTATTTTCAAACTGCAGCGCCGTTCCCAGAATGAAATACAATAAAAGGAACAGAAAGAAATACGCAAACAAACGGATGCTGCGCCTGGTGGCTGCTTTGCCGGTGGGGCTGCCCTTTTTGAAAGGCTTGTATACCAATGCCCGCTTCTTTTTGTTTTTCATGGTTTTCTTTGCTTTATCCTGCATAATGATCCCCTTTTAGGTACGTTTTTCCGTCAGGTAATATAAGTGATGGGCACCCTGGCCGTTGCTGCCATCAGCATTTCATAGCTGATGGTGCCCGCCCAGGAAGCCAATTCTTCAGCGGTAAGCGTTTCATCGCCCTGACTGCCAAGAAGCACCGCCTCAGCGCCGACAGCCGCCTCCGGAACGGATGAAACATCCACCATGATCTGATCCATGCATACCCGCCCGATCACCGGGCAGCGTTTTCCGCCGATCAGCACCACGGCCTTCCCGGAAAGTGCCCTGTGATAGCCATCACCATAGCCTACCGGCAGCGTGGCCACCCGCATTTCACGGTCTGCCCGGAATGTGCAGCCATAGCTGACGCAATCCCCGGGGCCGATCCGCTTGATATGGATAATCTCTGTATGCCAGGAAAGGGCAGGCTTCACAGGAGGGCAATCCCCGACCGGCGGACAGCCGTACAGCGCAATCCCCTGGCGTACCATCTGATAGCGTGCCTCAGGATAGCGGAATGATGCGGCGCTGGCAGCGGCATGGAAAAGGATATTATCAGGCATCATGCGCTGCATTTCTTCAAAAGCGCTGATCTGATGCAGGGAATACGCCTGATCCTCCCCGTCAGCATCGGCAAAATGGGTAAATGCGCCTGTCAGCCGAACATGGGTGCAATCAGCAATGGCAGCAAGCATGCGCTGCAGCTCAGCCTCATTTCTTACGCCGATTCTGCCCATGCCGGTATCGCATTTCAGATGAACAAGGGCCGTTTTCCCCTGTTCTTTTGCTGCCTTTTCCAGGCAATATACCCTTTCCGGATCAAATACCGCCTGGGTCAGATCAAAGCGGACAGAGGCGGCCGCCCCTTTTTCATTGACCCCGCCCAGCACCAGAATAGGGGCGTCAATACCCGCATTGCGCAGGGCCTCCCCTTCCTCCGGGATGGCAACGCCCAGCCAGTCCGCACCATTTTCCAGCGCAGTTTTGGCTACTGGAATCAGGCCGTGGCCATAGCCATTGGCTTTCACCACCGCCATCATGTGAGGCGTATCCCCCATTGCCGCCCGAAGCAGCCGGGTGTTATGGGCGATCGCCTTCAAATCCACCTGAATGTAAGTTCCCCGGTATTGCAAAATTGCCTCCCCAAATAGCCCCTGGGGCAATTATACGTTGCAGATTTCCTCCTGGCTGAGGAAATTCACATGATGCGCACGCAGAATATCCTGGGCCTTATCAATATCGGCCACCCGGAATACGATCAGGGCATTGCTGCCCTTATTGCGCACAAAGCTGTAAAGGTATTCGATGGCGATTTCGTTTTCGCTGAGCAGCAGCAAAATATCCGCCAGTCCGCCAGGCTTATCGGGCACGGTTACAGCCAGCACATCGGTCAGGCACACGGTATAGCCTGCGCTTTCGATGATTTGAACTGCCTTTTCATAATCGGCCACGATGCCGCGGAGAATGCCGAAATTGGTGGTATCGGCGATGGAGAGAGAAACCAGATCGATGCCGTTGTCGCCCAGCAGGCGGGTGAAATCCGCCAGCTTTCCAGGGGAATTTTCAATGAACACGGAAATCTGCTTTACGTACATGGTAATCCTCCCTTCAGTATATCCATTATAGCATAATTATATGGCATTCGCCATGATTATTTTCTGTTATCGATTACCCGCTTGGCCTTGCCCTCACTGCGGGGCAGGCTGCCGGGCTGGCAGAGCTTCACCTGACAGGAAATGAGCACATCGGATGCCAGCTGGCCCACAATCCGCTTGTTCAGGGCTTCCAGATCACGCACAGTATCGCCAATCAGGGTGCGATCCAGTTCCACCTGCACCTCTACTGTATCCAGGCTGCCCTTGCGGTCCACAACGATCTGATACTGGGGCGCAATGCCGGGGATTTTCAGCAGGGAATGCTCAATCTGAGAGGGGAACACGTTCACGCCGCGGATGATCAGCATATCATCGGTACGTGCCTTCACCCGGCGCATCCGCACATGGGTACGGCCGCAGGCGCAGGGCCGATCATCCAGGCTGCTCAAGTCATGGGTACGATAGCGCAGCAGGGGCATGCCCTGCTTGGTAAGGGTGGTGATCACCAGCTCGCCCTCGGTATTGCGGGGCAGGGGCTGCAAATCCTCATCAATAATTTCGGGCAGGAAATGATCCTCCCATACGTGCAGGCCGCAGCGCTCCACGCAGTCCATAGCCACACCGGGGCCCATCATTTCGGTAAGTCCATATACGTCAAAGGCCTTGATGTGCAGCCGGGTTTCCAGCTGCTCACGCATATGCTCGCTCCAGGGCTCGGCGCCGAATACGCCGGCCTCCAGCTTCAGCTGGCTCATATCCATGCCTTCCCGCTCCATGGCATCCGCCAGATTCATGGCGTAGGAGGGGGTGCAGGCCAGGGCGGTCGCGCCAAAATCCTTAAGCAGCATCAGCTGCCGCTGGGTATTGCCGCCGCTGACGGGGATAACGGTAGCGCCGATTCTTTCCGCACCGTAATGGGCGCCCAGGCCGCCGGTAAAGAGGCCGTAGCCATAGGCCACATGCACAATGGACTTTTTATTCACCCCGGCGCAGGAAAGGGAGCGGGCCATCAGTTCAGCCCACATATCCAGGTCATACTGGGTATAGCCGGCTACGGTGGGCTTACCGGTGGTGCCGGAGGAGGCATGCACCCGGACAATCTGCTCCTGAGGGGCAGCAAAAAGGCCGAAGGGATAATTATCCCTCAGATCGCTTTTTTCGGTGAAGGGCAGGTATTTGATATCCTCCGCCGTCTTGATATCCTCAGGCTTTACCCCAAGGGCATCCATCTTCTTGCGGTAAAAGGGAACATTATCATATACCCTGCGGGTTACATCCCTTAATTCCCTGCTCTGAATCTCGTGGATTTCATCCCGGGAAAGGGTTTCGGCGGCAGGATTGAAAATGATATTTTCCATGGGGCATCAGCCTCCTTTATCTGTATAGTGATCAATGATTGATTATGCGTTTCTGCCTGCCTTAAAGGCCTTCAGATTGGTTTCCAGCGTCTTGGGGGGAACACAGGCAGCAATGGCCGCTTCCCACTTTTCCTGGGGCCATTCCATGTAGCGGGAAAGCACGCCCAGCAGCACGATATTCACCGCCCGGCCGCTGCCGGCCAGTTCTGCCAGATCCAACGCATCCAACAGCACCGTTTCCTTTCCCTTGGGCTGAGAAATGGGATAGGATGCATTGCCCATGATCACCGGCATGGGCAGAATCTCCTGGGTATTGGAAATCAGCACGCCCTGATCATGCAGGAAATGCTCTGCCCGGAGGGCCTCCAGCTTTTCAAAGGAAAGTACAAAATCCGCTTCACCGGGATCAATCAGAGGGGAATGCACATTCTTGCCGATGCGCACATGGGTGATTACACTGCCACCCCGCTGGCTCATGCCGTGCACTTCGCTGACCTTTACCTCTTCGCCCATATCCAGGGCCATATAGCCCAGGATTTTACTGGTGAGCAAAATGCCCTGACCGCCTACGCCTACGATGATGATATTGGTATTCTTCATTCGTACTGCCCTCCCTTGATGGCCTTGAAGGGACATACCTGCTTACACAGGCCGCAGCCCACGCACAGGGTATGATCGATGGTGACGGAATTCTTTTTCCGCTGCAGCGCCGGGCAGCCCAGCTTCATGCAGGTCCCGCAATTGCGGCAGTCATCAATGTAGCAGGTTTCCTTCTTCGTCTTATCCAGCAGGGCACAGGGACGACGGGCAATGATCACAGAAACGTGATCGGCTGCCAGTTCTTCCTTGAGCACCTGATTGAATTCGGAAAGGTTATGGGGATCGCATACCCGGACATGGGCGCCGATGGATTCGCACAGCGCTTCCAGATTCAGCTGAGGCGCAGGATCGCCCAGGATATCCTTGCCGGTGGCAGGATTCTGCTGATGCCCGGTCATGCCGGTGATCCGGTTATCCAGAATGATGGTGGTGGTGGATGCACCGCCGTAAACCGCATCAATCAGAGGGGTGATGCCGCTGTGAATAAATGTGGAATCCCCCAGAACGGCCACGGCTTTCCTGGAAAATTCCTTGCCCCTGGCCTTTTCAGCGCCGTGGGCCATACCCACGCTGGCGCCCATGCAAAGTGCGCTGTCCATCAGGGCTACGGGGGGCAGGGCGCACAGGGTATAGCAGCCGATATCCCCGAATACGGTAAGGCCCAGCCGCTTCATGGTATAGAAAGTAGCCCGATGAGGGCAACCGGGGCACAGCACCGGAGGCCGGGCGGGAAGCTGAGCTTCCTTAGGCGCCTCTTCTCCATTCTCAAAGCACTGCTTGATTTTGGCTGCGGAAAGCTCGCCCTGCAGCCCCGTCTGATCCTTCCCGGAAACAGACAGCCCCAGGGCCTTGATGTGATTTTCAAATACAGGTTCCAGTTCTTCCACCACAATCAGCTTTTCCACCTTGCCCGCAAACTCTCGGATCAGATCATCGGGCATGGGATAAGAAAGGCCCAGCTTCAGCACGCTGGCTTCCGGCAGCGCTTCCCGCACATACTGATATACCACGCCGGCGCAGACAACGCCCAGCTTCTGATCCCGGATTTCCATCCGGTTGATGGGCATCTGGCAGGCGTCCTTGGCCATTCTCTTTTCCCGTTCTTCCACGTATACATGACGCTTCCTGGCCATGCCGGGCATCATCACATATTTCATGGTATCCTTTTCATAGGGCTTCACGCCCACTTCTTCCCTGTCCCCTACTTCCACTGGAGAACGGGAATGGGCCAGACGAGTGGTAAGCCGGAGGAACACAGGGGTATCGTATTCTTCTGAAAGCTGATAAGCCAGCTTCATGAAATCCTTGCATTCCTGGCTGTCGGCAGGCTCCAGCATGGGGATATGGGCAGATCGGGCGATCATCCGGGAATCCTGCTCATTCTGGCTGGAATGCATAAAGGGATCGTCGGCGCAGGCAATCACCAGGCCGCCGTTCACACCAGTATACGCCGCAGTGAACAAAGGATCCGCCGCCACATTGACGCCCACATGCTTCATGCAGGAAAGGGCGCGGGCGCCGGTCATGGCAGCGCCGAAGGCCACTTCCACCGATACCTTTTCATTGGGGCCCCACTGACAGTTCATTTCAGGATATTTGGCGCAGAATTCGGTAATCTCCGTGCTGGGAGTGCCGGGATAGCTGCATACCACCCGAACCCCTGCTTCATATGCGCCCCGGGCAATGGCTTCATTGCCGATCATCAGCTTTTTCATGGCTGTTATCCTCATTTCTTTTCTCTCAGATCGGTAACACGCTTGGCCTTGCCTTCAAACCGCTTCAGCGTGTTGGGGGAAACCAGCGTCACCTTGCAATCGATACTCAACGTGGTCTTCAGCGCGCCACGGATGCGGCTTTGCAAATTTTCCAGTTCGCCGTAACGTTCCAGCAGCCTCGCGTCATTGATTTCCACCTTGACCTCGATATAATCCATGTAGCCCTTGTTGGTCACCACGATTTCGTAATTGGGGCCAATCCCTTCCATGCCCACCAGCACCGATTCGATCTGGGAGGGGAATACATTGACGCCCCGGATAATCAGCATATCATCGCTGCGGCCCTTCACCTTTTCCATACGGATGCGTTTGCGGCCGCAGGCACAGGGCTCCACAAGCAGCCGGGTGATATCCCGGGTGCGATAGCGGATGGCAGGCTGGCCGACTTTGGACAGGGTGGTAATCACCATTTCGCCCTGTTCGCCAAGTGGCAGGGGCTTGCCCGTTTCAGGATCCACAATTTCACAATAGAAATGATCCTCATTGATATGCATGCCGCACTTATGCAGGCATTCGCCGGCAACGCCGGGGCCGCTGACTTCCGTCAGGCCATAATTTTCTGTGGCAATGATGCCCCAGCGACGCTCCAGCTCAGCACGCATTTCCTCCGTGGAGGCTTCCGCCCCAAAGAGGCCGATCCGCAGCTTCAATTTATCAATCTGGCCCATCTTTTCCGCCACTTCCGCCATATACAGGGCATAGCTGGGGGTGGCAACCAGGGCCGTAGCGCCGAAATCCCGCATGATATTGATCTGCCGCTCCGTATTGCCGCTGGAAATGGGGATGATGGCGCCCCCCACCTTTTCCCAGCCCGCATGCAGGCCAAAGGCGCCGGTAAAAAGGGAATAACCAAAGGAAATCTGCACAATATCTTCATTGCTTCCGCCGCCGGCAACAATCAGCCGGGCCAGGCATTCTGACCACATATCCAGATCTTCCTTGGTATAGCAGCCGGTAATGGGCTGGCCTGTGGTGCCGGAGGAGGCGTGAATACGCACGATATCCTTCATGGGCACTGCCACCAGCTTGAAGGGATACTGTTCCCTCAGATCATGCTTGGAGGTGAGGGGGATATATTGAATATCGGAAAGCGAGCGGATATCCTCCGGCTTTATGCCGGCCGCCTTCATCTTTTCCCGGTACATGGGCACATTGTCATAGGCATGCTTGACCGACCATTGCAGCCTGGGCAGCTGCAGCGCCGCCATTTCATCCCGGGACATCATTTCAATTTCCGGATTCCACATTTTCATAAATACCCTTCCATTCTACATTCATTTTTTGAATGCGCACCTACATTTTCTTCACTGCTTCTCTGCGCATCTCTTCAATGTATTAGTATAACAAACAGAAGCGAAAAAGGAAAGCACAAAATTTGTATTCAGCGTCATTTGTCCTTAAAATGCCTCATAATTCCATGTTTCCTGCACATTTCAGAAAAAAAAGCACATATTGACGAAAAAATTGCCGGGATTTATAATGAAATCACAGACTGTTAAGATTTTCTTTTGCAAGGAGCATGCAGCGCATGGGAAAATTTGATGGTTATCTTTTTCTGACGGATATGGACGGCACCCTTACCCAGCCGGGGGAGCCGGAGATTTCCCAGGCCAATTGCCAAGCCATCCGTTATTTTCAAGCGGAGGGAGGGCGCTTTACGGTTGCCACCGGCCGATCCCCCGATTTCATCCGGAATTACATGGATCTCTTCCGGCCCAACGCCCCTTTAATTACCCTCAACGGCGCCATGATCTGCAGTGAAGACGGATGCACACCCCTGAAAGAATTTTTCATTGATGAAAAAATCCTGGATGTGCTTTCCTTCCTTTTGCCTCACCCATATATGTATTGCGTATACTTTGGCAATGGCATCACCCAGTATAATCGCATGATGGAAGGCACGCTGGAAGAAAAGCTGAACTATTACGCTGCCCTCCCCAAGCCCTGGTACAAAATCGTCACCCGGCAGCCGGAGGAATTTGCCCAGCCCCTGATGGCAGAATTAGAGCAGAAATTTGGTCATTTATATGAATTTGACCGCAGCTATTCCATGGGCATCGAAATTCACAAAAAGGGCAGCGGAAAAGGGGCCTGCCTGGATTGGCTGGTCAATCACAGCCCCGATCCCATCCGGGTGACCATCGCCGCCGGAGATTATGAAAACGATATTTCCATGATCAGAAAAGCCACCATCGGCTATGCCGTATCCAATGCCATTGATTCTGTAAAGCATGCCGCTGACCGGATCACCGTATCCCATAAAGACAGCGCCATTGCAAGGATTATCGAAGAACTGGATCGCAACCCGATATAATTTCAGATAAAGGAGAGATATTCATGGCGAAAATCGATGATCGATTTGAAAAGATCTATTCTCAGGGGGCAATCAATGTAATGGAAATCTGGGTGGATAAGGAAACGGGCATTCAGTATCTTTTCCATGCAAGCGGCTATGCAGGCGGCCTCACCCCCCTCCTGGACCGGGATGGAAAGCCTATTATCACCCTGCCCGCCAAGCTTTAAACCCTGTCATAAAAGTATACCACGCAAGGACATTTTCGCCCCTGCGTGGTTTTTTGCAGTTATCAGGCATCCTCTCCTGCCGCCATGATATCCTTTTCCGTCAGCAGCATCAGCATTTCTTTTGTAATCGGTTCATCTCCCTTAGCCAGCCGGTCTGCCTGGAAAGCAATGGCCTTTTCAAACAGATTCCGTACGCCCCGGGCATTGCCAAAGCCCTTTACATTCCTGCTTTCCCGGATCAGAATTTCCTCCAGCGGCTTCACAGCCCCTTCATCCAGGGTATAACCGACGCTTTCGCAGCGCATCCGGAAAATAGCCACCATTTCTTCTATGGTGTAATCAGGAAAATGCAGGAACCGATTGAAGCGGGATTCCAGGCCGGGATTGGAATGGATGAATTCTTCCATCAATTCGATATACCCAGCCACAATCACCACCAGGTCATCCCGGTAATCCTCCATGGCTTTCAGCAGTGTATCCACCGCCTCCTGGCCATAATCCTGGCCGCCCCGGTTGGTAAGGGCATAGGCCTCATCAATGAACAGCACGCCGCCCTTTGCTTTTTCGATAACCTCCTGGGTTTTGATGGCCGTCTGCCCCACATATCCTGCCACCAGCCCTGACCGGTCCACCTCGATGAGATGGCCATTGGAAAGCACCCCCAGGCTCTTATAAATCCGGGCCATCAGCCGGGCAATCATGGTTTTGCCCGTTCCTGGATTGCCGGAAAACACCATATGCAGCGATAAATCCGGGGCTGGCAGATCATGGGATTTACGCAGCTTTACAATCTCGATCCAGTTAATCAGCCGGTCCACTTCTTCCTTCACGGCAGAAAGGCCGATATAGCCCTGCAATTCTTTTTTCAGATCGTCGATATTCTCTGGGGGTGTTTCCTGCCGGACAAGCTCATTTTCTGCCTTTGTATCTTCCTTCTTCTCTTCCCTTTTCGCAGGTTTTTCTGCCTCATGCGGCCTCCCCCACAGATCCAGCCCCGTTCTTTTCATCCGCTCTCCGATCAGCCCCTGCATGATTTCATTCTGCAATGCAATGATCTCATCTTTACGATTCATATTTTTTCCTCATTTCCATTCATGCTGCCGGATCCAATCTAGGGAATCATTCAGCGCTTGAAAATAGATGACGCCGTCCGCCCCGAAGGAAGTCGCCTCCACCGTGAAATCCCCGGCGTAGCCAATCTGCTTGAGAAAAACCCAAAAAGCCTCAAAATCAATTTTTCCTTTTCCAATATGCAGCGTTTTCAGATTCTGCCAGTCCAGATAGCCCCCGCCATAGTCATTGACATGAAGATGCCGGATATGATCCCACAGCCAACGATACTCTTCGCTACAGGAAAGGGGCATCTGATCATGGAAGGCCGCCATTTTGGTATCAAAGGTAAAATGAATATCCGGATATACCTGCTGAAGCATCCTCCAATGGGTCAGCGGATCCTGATAGGCGCAGACCACATTTTCCACCATCAGATCCAGCCCATGCTCCATCGCTATTTTTCTCAGCCAAGAAAATGCAGCTATATTATTTTCAATCCTGCTGTCGGAAATTGGCCCATCCCAAAGATGAATGACCATCTTTTCTGCGCCCAGGGCCCCGGCCATGCGGCAGTTGATCAGAAATTTCTCCCTGGCCGCACGATCTCCTTCCATCGTTCCCGGCGCTATATCCTGGCCGATCCGCTTTTCACAGTGCCATGCAATGACAGGCAATTGAATCGCCTTCAAAAACGCCTGGATTTCTCTGTGTTCCGGATACCAGGTATCATAAAACATAAATTCATAGCCATCACACTTGATCTGATCCCGGCATTTTTCCAGCAGCCGGTAATCCCGGCCGTTGGGCCTGCCGATCAGCGCCCCGGTGGAGCATAATACCCGATGCATCATTTCCTCCTCACGGAAAACGGCGCTGCTTTTAGAAACAGCGCCGGAATTCCATCAGCCAAATACCGTCTTCAGGAATCGGTTCAGGCCATCCTGGCCCGCTTCATCCATCTTATATACGCCGGCGTCACACAGCACCTGATAGCAGGTATCTGCAACGGCTTCCCGCAGCGCCCGATCCGCTTCTTCTGCGGTCAAAGCAGTGCCGGTACGGCCAGCAATTTCCTTCACCCATGCCGTATGGGAGGATCCTTCCGGAATTTCACCCTTGCCCTGGAGATACAGGGAAAGCTCCGCCAGTTCCTTCTTCAGCCGTCCAGGCAGGATGAACAGGCCCATCACCTCAATCAGGCCGATATTTTCCTTCTTGATATGATGCAGATTGGCATGAGGATGGAAAATACCCAGGGGATGTTCTTCGCTGACCCGGTTATTGCGCAGCACCAGATGCAGCCGATACCGGCCGTCCTCCAGCTTCCGCACCACAGGGGTAACGGTATTGTGAGGGGCGTCAGTATGGGCGAAAATTCCGCAGGCCGGATCAGAATACTGCCGCCAGGCCTCCAGCACCTTCAGGCCGATTTCGATCAATTCTTCCCTGCTTTCGGAGGTAAAGCGCAGGCAGGTCATGGGCCAGTTGACCACGCAGGCATCGGCGGGGCCGTTAAAGGCATACAATGCATCCGCCTTATCCATGGGGAATACATGATTGCCCCCCTGATAGTGATCATGACTGAGAATGGAGCCGCCCACGATGGGCAAATCTGCATTGGCGCCCAGGAAATAATGGGGAATGCGATCCACAAAATCAAACAGCCGCTCAAAGCTCTTCCGGGTCAGATGCATGGGCTCATGCCTGCCGGAAAAGACGATGCAGTGCTCATTGTAATAAAGATAAGGAGAATACTGCAGATACCAGTCTTCCTGGCTCAAGGTCATGGGCACAATGCGGTGATTTTGGCGGGCAGGGAAGCCCACCCGGCCGGCATAGCCGGGATTTTCCCTGCACAGCATGCATAAGGGATACCCGCCTTTGGGCGCCTTTGCGGCAGCCGCAATATCCTTGGGATCCTTTTCCGGCTTGGAAAGATTGATGGTAATTTCCAGTTCGCCGCTGGGAGAGGGAGCGGTATAGCGGATATTCTGGGCGATCCGGGACACCCGGATATAATCCACATCCCGGCACAGCTGATAGAACCATTCCGTCGCTGCCCAAGGATTTTCTTTTTCCATCAGACCATAAAATGTATTTCTCACCTGGGCAGGATGGGGCGTAAAAGCGCCGGCCAGCCGGGCAGAAAAACGATCCTTCTCATCCCCGGTATCATCAATCACCCCATGATCGGCAGCCCACTGGGCCAGCTCCGCAAGGCATGCGGCAATATCCTTGCCCTGAATATCCCCTGCAGGAGGCGCATCCTGCCTGAGGGCATCCAACATCACATTCAAGGTATAGGCCCTGTCCTCCCCCTCGATCAGATGCTTTTCTTCCAGCATATCCAGTAAACGATCCAGCAGCATATTCTTCATCCTCTACAGCATCATAGGCAGAGGGAGGAAGCATTCAGCCCCCTCCCATGCAGCCATATTCTTTTACCGGCCGATTTCCTTTACTTCATATCCGGCGTTGGCAAGCCTTTCCGCCAGGGCGCCCTCCCCAACAATATGGGCTGCGCCCACAGCAAAGAGCACCTTTTCCCCACTTGCCAGATATTCCTTGGCCTTCTGTTCAAACAGATCATCCCGGCTGTGCAGCAGATTTTCCGCATAGGCATCATAAGCCTGCTGCAGTTCCTTGGGAATACTCACGCTTTCCTGAGCCAGCAGCAGGGAGAAAATCTCCTCATTGCCATAACGCCAGGCGGCGGAAAGCAGCTTCATGGAAAGATCAGCAGCTTCCGGATAGGAAAGATACTGTTGCAGCTGGAATTCCACAATTTCTTCAGGCATGGCCAGCATGGTATTCATCTGGGATTCCATTCCCTCCAGCTCATGGATTACTTTCCCTTCCTCATGGGCACGCTGGAGCAGCATCATATCCACGCCCCATTCGGCACTCTGGCCGATGCGGGAATAGGATTGCTCCTGAGCCAGGGAAAGCCAGGCCACCGGGCGCATGCGCTTGATCACCGCTTCCGGCTGCCCCAGATTTTCCACGCCCAGGGCATAGGTTTCAGGGTCGATATGATCCTGAATGGTGGTTCCATCGGTATACATCAGGGCCAGGGAATACTGCATCATCTGAGACATATCCTGCTGCGCCGCAATCAGATCCATTTCCACAGCCAGGATATCCGCATCCTGATAGGCCTTTTCCACCGCATCGCTCAAAGGATACATATCCTCTTCCCCGATATGGATGGTGCCCAGCAGATAAATCACATGCCCTTCCCCATCTGTCACCTGATAAAGCAGCGGGGAGGCCTCACCGCAGGCAGCCCCGGCATACAGCATCAGGGCCATCAGCAGGGAAACAAATGCCAGCGATTTCTTTTTCATATTCTCTCCTTTAACGGGCGCCCTTGTCGTAGGGCACGCCCTCCGCCTTGGGGGCACGGGAAGATTTGGAGGTAAAGGCAAGCACCACCAGGGTGATCAGATAGGGTAACAAGCGATACAGATTGGTATTGATCCCCAGATTTTTCAGCAGATACACGCCGTCCCCATTGATATCCAGACTGGTATAGGAAGCGGCAATGCACTTGAACATACCAAAGAGCAGCGCAGCACCGGCAATATTCAAGGGCTTCCAGTTGCCAAAGATCATAACGGCCAGCGCCAGGAAACCAAAGCCTGCTACTGTACCGTCGGAAGAGCAGTTGGCCGTGGTCATGGCATAAACAAAGCCGCCCATTCCGGCCAGCGCGCCGGAAATGCCCACGCCGATATAGCGCATCCGCATTACGTTGATGCCCAGGCTGTCCGCCGCCTGGGGATTTTCACCGCAGGAGCGCAGCCGCAGACCGAATTTAGTCTTATACAGGATGATGGCCAGCACCACAAAAATCAGAATGCACACATAGGTGATGGGAAACACCTTATTGACGAACACCTGGCCCAGAAAGCCCATGGAGGGGGTTTTGTTGACGCCCCGGCCCACACCGTAGCCAAACATGCTTTCCTTCAGCATGAACCAGCTGGCGGAATCGCCCTTAGCCATCTGCAGGGTATTCTGATTGGCGATCAGGCGGATGAGGAACAGCACCAGGGCAGGGGCCAGCAGATTCAGGGCAGTGCCGCCGATGGTCTGATCAGCCTTCAGATTGATGGCCGCAAAGGCCAGCAGCATGGAAAACAATGCGCCCAGAACGCCTGCCGCCAGCATAGCAAGGAAAACAAAGCTTTGCAGGCCCAGGATATCCTTTGCCTTATAGGCCGCTTCAAACCAGCCCCACTGCTGCACAAGACGGACAAACAATACACCGATGAATGCGCCAAAGATCATGATACCTTCCAATGCCAGATTGATGATACCGCTGCGCTCGGCAAATACGCCGGCCAGGGCCACAATCATCAGGGGGATAGCATAGATCAGGGTCTGCCGGATCAGAAAACTCATTGATCTGCCGCCTCCATTTCTTTCTGAAGCTCAATTTTTGCCTCTTCAGGATCCACAACCGGCTGAGGCACAGCCTCCTGCTTCTTTCTGCGGCCCTTGAGCAGCGTCTTGATCAGCAAGGAGAAGGCCGCCAGATATACGATCACCGCAATGATAACGTCGGTAATGTATTCATTGTACGCCGTCAGATTGGTCAACTGCAGCCCGGCAATATCCAGCATGGACATGAATACACCGGCAAAGATAACACCGATGGGATGATTGGAGGCCAGCAGTGCAACGGGAATGCCATTAAAGCCTACTGCAGGCAGGGATTGATAGGTATTCCAGAAGAATTCCGTATTACCGGAAAGCCAATACAGGGATGCTGCCGCACCAGCCAGGGAACCGGCAATGGCCATGGAGAGCACGATATTGCGCCGGTCCTTGATGCCGGCATACCGGGCGCCGTAACGATTGGAGCCGCAGGCCTTCAGTTCATAGCCGAAGGTGGTCTTATTAATGATGATGAATACCACCACCGCCAGCAAAATGGCAATCAGAATGCCGCCGTTCACCTGGGAGCCGGGCAGCAGCTTATCCAATCCCAGCTTGGGCGTTGCAACGCCGTTGAAGGTGGTTTTGTAAATGTAACCGGTCTTGGTGCCTTCCACCACATTCTTCAGCTTGCTTACTTCAAAGGCCCAAGTGACCAGATTGGCGGCGATCCAGTTGGTCATGATGCAGGCGATTACTTCATTGATATTCAGCAGCGCCTTGAGCAGGCCGGGAATGGCGCCCCATACGGCGCCTGCCGCCATGCCGCCCAGGAAAGCGGCAACCCATACCACCCACTGAGGGAAGGTGACGGCAAATTCTACGCCCTGCGAGGCATACCATTTCACCATCTCACTCCCTTCCACAGGCATGGAAAGGGCAATAAACAATGTGGCCGCAGTGCCCGCCAGATACTGGCCGGGGGCGCCAATATTGAAAAGGCCGGTCTTGAAGGCAATGGCCACAGAAAGGCCGGTCAAAATCACCGGTGTGGCATTGAACAGCATATTGCCGATGGCATTGGGATTAAAGCCGAACGTCAGGGAGCCCGCTGCATCACGGCCGGTGGTAAAGATGCCCAGCAGCACAATGCGGATGCCGTCCCAGACGCCCTTCATGCCAATGGTGGCGGTAGCAGCGCCCACGATCAGAATCATGATGCCGCCGGCCAGCAGACCGATCAATACCGAAATGAGAGAGGCCAGCACCGAACGGGTGCCATCCTTTTTCAACAGGGAGGGTAATGGATTTTTCATTGTTCCTGCTCCTCCTTATTCTGGCGCTTTGCACCGGCCATATACAGGCCCAGTTCTTCCACCGTCACTTGCTTGGGATCGAATTCGCCAACGATCTCCCCTTCATACATCACAAGGATCCTGTCGGAAAGATTCATGACCTCATCCAATTCCAGGGATACCAACAGCACGGCCTTACCGGCGTCCCGCTGGGCCACCAGCTGCTTATGGATATATTCGATGGCGCCTACATCCAGGCCGCGGGTGGGCTGAACCGCCACGATCAACGGCTTATCCCGATCGATTTCACGGGCGACAATGGCCTTTTGCTGGTTGCCGCCGCTCATGCTGCGGGCCACCGTCACAGGGCCCTGACCGGAACGGACGTCATACTGATCAATCAGCTGCTGGGCATATTCCCTGACCGCCTCAAACCGGATAAATCCGTGATTGTGGAAGCGGGGCTCCATATATTTCTGCAGCACCATATTCTGTTCCAGCGTGTAATCCAGGATCAGCCCGTGCTTATGCCGGTCTTCTGGAATATGGCTCATGCCGCAATTGCTGCGATCCCGGACGGAAGCGGATGTAATATCCCTGCCGCACAGTTCCACCTTGCCGCCGGCCGCCTTTTCAAGGCCGGTAAGGGCATATACCAGCTCCGTCTGGCCATTGCCGTCAATACCGGCAATGCAAAGGATTTCCCCAGCCCGGGCGGTAAAGGATACATTATGCACTGCATCCCGCTTATACAGCTTGGAGGCAACCCTGAGATTGGATACCTTCAGCACATCTTCCCCGGGAACGGCATCTTCCTTATCCACCACCAACTGCACGGGACGGCCGACCATCATCCGGGATAATTCTTCCTTGGTGGTTTCCCTGGTTTCAACCGTGCCGATATAACGGCCCTTGCGCAGCACGGTTACCCGATCGGAAACGGCCATGATTTCATTCAGCTTATGAGTAATGAACAGAATGGATTTGCCTTCGGCAGCCAATCCCTTCATGATCTGCATCAGTTCTTCAATTTCCTGAGGGGTGAGCACGGCGGTAGGCTCGTCAAAAATCAGCACTTCGTTATCCCGGTACAGCATCTTCAGGATTTCTACGCGCTGCTGCATACCCACGGTGATATCCTCCACCTTGGCGTCCAGATCCACCAGCAGCCCGTACTTCTGGGAAAGGGCCTTTACCTTTTCCCGGGCCTGCTTTTTCTTGAGGAAGCCAAAGGTCGTATCCTCCGCGCCCAGAATGATATTATCCATAACGGTATATACGTCAATCAGCTTAAAATGCTGATGCACCATACCGATATGCAGGGCCGTGGCGTCATTGGGATTATTGATCTTCACCTCAACCCCGTCTTTTTTGATCATCCCTTCTTCCGGCTGATAAAGGCCGAACAGCACGCTCATCAGCGTGGATTTGCCCGCGCCGTTTTCCCCCAGCAGCGCATGGATTTCACCCTTCTTCAACTGAAGGGTAATATCATCATTGGCCTTGATCCCCGGGAATTCCTTGGTGATGTGAAGCATCTCAATAACGTAAGGCGTATCCGCCATGCCCCCATCTCCCCTTTCTATATAGAATAGCAGTCCTATATTCATCCAGCATTTATTATAATAAAACCCCTGCCAAAATGCAAGATTTGGAGGCACCTGCAGAATAGAAAAAGATAATTGTTCAGATTTTTGTAATCTTACATCAGGAAAAGCAAATAAAAAAGGAAAGGGCGATTGCCCTTTCCCTTTTTTAAGTGATGAATTATTCGTACTTCACGGTAACCTTTTCGAATTCGACCTTGGCAATTTCATCATTGAACAGGTCAGTGCCATCGATCACAACAGTGCCGGCCAGCACGTCAGCGAAGAGCTGTTCGTATTCGGCAACAGTGTAGGTTTCCAGGCCCCAGGTTTCGGTGGGCAGACCAACGGCGTTTTCGGCTACGCCCAGGCTGGTGGCCTTGCCGCCGATTTCGTCAAAGGTGCCTTCGAAAACCTTGGCAACCGCCCATTCGGTGGCGGCAGACAGGCCCTTCATGGCGGAGGTAACAACGGTTTCAGATTCGCCGGACTGGTCCACGTCTACGCCAACCACGAAAGCATCGTTAGCAGAAGCGGCAGCAGCGATGGAGGAGAACATGGAACCGCCGCAGGCGAACACGATTTCCGTGCCGGTTTCATACCAGCCAGAGATCATGGTCTGCAGTTCGGGAGAAGCGGAGAAAGCAGCGCCGTACTGCCAGGAGTAACGAACTTCCACATCCACGCCCTTCACCTTGGCAGCAGCTTCAGCGCCCTGCACAAAGCCGTAGCCGTAACGGGCGCAAGCGGGGTTGGTGCCGCCGCCGCCGCCGGAGAAGCCCAGCTTGGTGAAGCCATCCATAACGACGGCATAGCCAGCGAAGTAGCCGCACTGTTCTTCCTTGAAAGCAATGCCGGCCACGTTGTTCAGGCCATCAAAAGCCCAACCATCGATGAACACGAACTTCACTTCGGGATATTCAGCAGCAGCCTGAGCCAGAGCGGTGCCCTGCATGAAACCGGCGCACACAACAACCTTGGCGCCAGCTTCGCAGGCGGCCTTCATGGCGTCATAGCGGTCATCATCGGTAGCAGCGTCGCCATTGGCGGGCTGATAGTACTTATAGGTCTTGCCATTGGCGGCGGCATAAGCCTTCACGCCATTCCAGGTGCCCTGGTTGAAGGACTTGTCCTTCAGCTGGCCAACGTCGGTAACGAAAGCGATTTCGTACTTGCCATCGGCAGAGGTAACGGTATCGGCGATGTCATCGGGGTTGACAGCTTCTGCCATAGCGAAGCAGGGAACCATCAGGGCCAGAACCAGGAACAGAGCCAGGAACTTTTTCATGGTGCATTCCTCCTAATTTATCTTTGGCATATTGCCATTCGCAATCATTATAACAAAGAACTGATCCAAATGCAATTACCAATTGATTGACTTTTCAGATTTTAGAGATTTTTAATCATTTTTTCTCTTTGTTTGACAGAAAAAAATCACCCTCCGGATACAAGAGAAGCGATTTCAGATGATTCATTTGCTCTGCAGCCGCAGGGCGGGCCGGGCGTTGAGGGAAAGATCGGCAATCTCGCCCCGGCGCAGCCGGTAATAGCCTGCTGATGCGATCATGGCCGCATTATCCCCGCAAAGAGATAATTTCGGCATGAATAATTGGATTCCCTGCTTCTTACAGGCCGCTTCCATTTCCCGCCGCAGCAGCTGATTGGCGGATACGCCGCCCGCCAGGGCCATTTTTTTAAGATTCAGATCATCCGCTGCCAGCATGGCTTTATCCACCAGGAAGGATACCACCGCATGACGGAAAGAGGCGGCCAGATCCGCATCACACAGGGTTTCCCCCTTCTGCCGGGCATTGTGCACCGCATTGATAAAGGCGGTTTTCAGTCCAGAAAAGGAATAATCATATTTCCCCTCAGTTTTGGGCCTGGGCAGCTTCAAGGCATGGGGATTCCCCTGCTCCGCCAGCTTGTCCAGCAGCGGCCCTCCAGGATAGGGAATATTCAGCACCCGGGCCGCCTTGTCAAAGGCCTCCCCTGCCGCATCATCCTGGGTCTGGCCGATGATCTTATAAACGCCGTAATCCTCCACCAGGAATAAGTGGCTGTGGCCGCCGCTGACCACAAGGCACGCAAAGGGCGGCTCCAGATCGGGATCAGTCAGGAAATTAGCGCAGATGTGCCCTTCAATGTGATTGACGGGAATCAGCGTTTTTTTTGCGGCATATGCCAATGCTTTTCCGCAGGAAACACCGGTCAGCAGCGCCCCTACCAGCCCGGGACCGTAGGTTACGGCAATGGCATCCACATCGGCAAGCCGCATCCCCGCATCGGAAAGGGCCTGATCCACCATCCGGTCTACCTTTTCCACATGGGCACGGCTGGCGATTTCCGGCACCACGCCGCCATAGAGGGCATGCAGATCAATCTGGGTAAAGACCGCATTGGAAAGAATCTTTCTGCCGTCTTCCACCACGGCTGCTGCCGTTTCATCGCAGCTGGATTCAATGGCTAAAATGCGCAGATGCTCCTTTTGCTGAAGAGCGGCCAGACAACTTCGGCTTTCATCCAAATAACTCATATGCTTCTTCCTTTATTATGCTTCCTTTTTGCCCACCCTGTACCAAGCGATGATCAGGCACAGCATGATGCCAAAGACAGGCAGGAAAGATTTGAGCATCTCCCCGGCATACCAGGTAAAAAACTCAACAGGCATCAGGGCCACCAGCAGATCCGTTGCCGGATTGAGCAGCCATAGATCATTGGCAAAGCCCACTTGATGGAACGTCCAGAACAGGCCGTCGAAATTGACTACACCCCAGATGCCAATGCCAACAACTGCCGTCAGCAGCGCCATGGCTCCATCCGAAAAGCCCCGAAATACCTGTTTCATCAGCATGGATCGCTTGTCTTTTCCAAACAGATACAGGCCTGCAATCACCGCCAGCGCCAATCCGCCGCCGATCCAGCGCATGGATTTGAGGAGATTGACCAATCCCCGCACATCCTGCATATGCAGATTTTCTTTTTCTGAAAAGGCATCCTTCTTCTGACCGGGATTTTCCGGATCGGATACCTGGATATAATCCGATTTTCCATCCAGATAGGCAGAAACGGCCCCGGCATATTCCTCATAGGAAGAGGCTTTTACAGAAAGATGGGCGGTATCGGAAAATTGCAGAAATCCTTCCTTCAGCAATGCCCCATTGGTGACAGCAGAAGCAGCAATGGAGCACAGCAGGGAAAGCAGTGCCACAACGCCCAGCAGAGCAAAGCCGATTCTTTTCATTATTTTCATTTTCTTCACCTAAAATGAATCAGATCACAGGATAGGCAGTGGAATCAAGCATGTATTTCTATCCCGGAGCGGCTTTCTTTGGGAGGGTGCGGGAGGGCCTTTCTTTCTCCTGAAAGAAAGGCCCACCCGCAAATATAACCGTTTCTTTACTGCATTTTCAGGTAAGAGGTGGTGAACCCTTCCAGATTGCCGTTCATTACATCGTCAATATTACCGGATTCAAAACCGGTGCGGTGATCCTTCACCATGGTATAGGGCTGGAATACATAGGAGCGGATCTGGCTGCCCCATTCGATCTTCTTCATAACGCCCTTGATATCCGCCATTTCCTGTTCCCTTTCCCGCTCCCGCAGTTCCAGCAGCTTGGCCTTCAGCATTTTGATACAGGTGGCACGGTTCTGCACCTGGTCACGCTCGGTCTGGCAGGATACCACGATACCGGTGGGGAAATGGGTCATGCGGACAGCGGAGGAAGTCTTATTAACGTTCTGGCCGCCGGCGCCGGAGGAGTGATAGGTATCCACCCGCACTTCCTTCATATCGATTTCGATTTCGGTATCCATTTCTTCCAGCATGGGGGCCACATCCAGAGAGGTAAAGGAGGTATGCCGCCGGGCATTGGCATCAAAGGGAGAAATGCGAACCAGGCGATGCACGCCCTTTTCACCCCGGAGATACCCGTAAGCATGATCGCCGCTGACCTCAAAGGTCACGGATTTGATGCCGGCTTCATCCCCATCCAGGAAATCCAGCACCTTAACGGTAAAGCCCATCCGCTCGCAATAGCGGGTATACATGCGATAGAGCATGCTGGCCCAGTCCTGGGCCTCGGTGCCGCCGGCGCCGGCATGGATGGAAAGCACGGCGTCATGATCGTCGTACTTGCCCCGCATCAGGGTTTCCAGGGTGAGGGCTTCCGTCTCATTTTCGATGCGTTCGATTTCTGCGCCCACTTCTTCGGCCATGCTGTCATCATTTTCTTCACTGGCCAGCTCCATCATGGTTTCCACGTCATCACAGGCAGAAAGCAGGGAATTATAGTGCTTGATCTTGCCTTCCAGGGTGGAAATGCGCTTGTTTACGTGGGTGGAGCGCTCCAGATTATCCCAGAATCCATCTGCATTCATTTCTTCATGCAGTTCGGAAAGTTCCCTTTCCATATCATCGATGTGCAGGCCGTCGCCCACTTCGGCCAGCTGCTTGCGCAATTCTTCCAGGCGCTGGGTGTATTGATCAAAAGCCAGAATCATTGTATCACTCCCGAGTTCGTATAAAATTGAGAATATCGTTAGAATATCGTTTATTTCGCTTCACTGGCATTCAAGCCGATCAGAAAACGACCTGACATATCCAGCAGCAGTTTTCTTTGGGAGAGCGCGAGAGGGCCTTTCTTTTTCAAAAGAAAGGTTCTCTCGCAATATTATCCTCTTCAGCCTTCGCCCCCGGCATTCTTGCCGCAGCAGGCCTTGTATTTCTTGCCGCTGCCGCAGGGGCAGGGGCTGTTCCGGCCGATCTTTTCGCCTGCCTTCACCGGATTGCGGGGGGCAGGGCGATTGGCCTGGGGCCCGCCGTGGCCGATGGTAATGGGCTTGGCCGCAGCCTGCCGTTCAGGCGCTTTTTCGATCCGTACCTGATATAGACGGCGCACCGTATCTTCCTGGATCAGGCGCACCATTTCCTCAAACATATCATAGGATTCCAGCTTGTATTCATTGACGGGATCCCGCTGGGCATACGCGCGCAGACCGATCCCATCCCGAAGCTGATCCATGGCGTCGATATGATCCATCCAGCGCATATCCACAGCACGCAGCAGGATAGCCCGCTCCAGTTCCCGCATATCGATGCCCATTTCCTTAAAGTGGGCCTCCCGCTCTTCATAGAAGCGCTTGGCAATCTTTTTCAGGAATTCCGCCGCTTCTTCCTTGCTGGAGGAGAGCAGATTATCCCGGTTGGCTTCCACGGTGCCTGCAGGGATGCACATCCGCTCCACATAATCCTTGAAGCCTTCCAGATCCCATTCCTTGGATGTTTCACCGGCCAAATACCGCTTGACAGCCTCATCAATCAGGGTATGGGTCATATTTTCGATAACGCTATTGACATTTTCGCCCCGCAGCACCTGCAGCCGCTGGCCGTAAATAACGCCGCGCTGCTGATTCATCACATCGTCATACTGCAGAACGTGCTTGCGCATCTGGAAATTGCGGCTTTCGATCCGCTTCTGGGCATTCTCAATCTGCTTGGTGAGCAGCCCTGCCTCCATGGGGGTATTTTCATCCATGCCCAGCCGGTCCACCAGGGGCTGAATCCTTTCGCCGCCAAAGAGGCGCATCAGATCATCCTCCAGGGCGATAAAGAACTGGGAGGAACCGGGATCGCCCTGACGGCCGGCACGGCCCCGCAGCTGATTGTCAATGCGGCGGGATTCGTGGCGCTCGGTACCGATAATGTGCAGGCCGCCCACGGCCACCACCTTTTCATGCTCCACATCGGTATTCTTTTTATATTCAGCCTTCAGTTCCTGATAGCGCTTGCGTGCCTGAAGCACCTCTTCGGATACATTTTCATTGAATCCGCTGGCGGCCTCGATAATCTCTTCAGGGTATTCCTCCTGACGCATGGTACGCCGGGCCATGAAATCCGGATTGCCTCCCAGCAGAATATCGGTGCCGCGGCCGGCCATATTGGTGGCGATGGTAACGGCGCCAAGATGCCCCGCCTGGGCCACAATGGAAGCCTCCCTGGCATGATGCTTGGCATTGAGCACTTCATGGGGCACACCCCTGAGTTCCAGCATCCGGCTGAGCAGTTCACTGACCTCAACCGATACCGTACCCACCAGCACAGGCTGGCCGGTGGCATGGCGCTTGATGATTTCTTCCACCACAGCGGCATACTTGCCCTTTTTGCTGCGGTAGATCATATCATTCATATCATCCCGGATCATGGGCCGGTTGGTGGGAATCTGAACGACATCCAGGCTGTAGATGCCCTGGAATTCCGCTTCTTCGGTCTTTGCGGTACCCGTCATACCGGAAAGCTTTTTATACATGCGGAAATAATTCTGGAAGGTGATGGTGGCCAGGGTCTTGCTTTCCCGTTCCACCTTTACCCGTTCCTTGGCTTCAATGGCCTGATGCAGCCCGTCAGAATACCGCCGGCCCACCATCAGACGGCCGGTGAATTCATCCACGATGACCACCTGATCATTCTGCACCACATAATCCACATCCCGCTTCATCAGCACATTGGCCTTCAGCGCCTGAATCAGATAGTGATTGAGATCATTATTTTCAGGATCGGAAAGATTTTCCACGCCGAAGGCATGCTCCGCCTTCCGGGATCCTTCCTCCGTGAAGATCACCGCCTTATCCTTTTCATCCACGGTATAATCCTCTTCATTGCGGAGGCGTGCCACAAACCGATCCGCCTTTTCATACATATCGGTGGATTTTTCGCCCTGGCCGGAAATGATCAGAGGGGTGCGGGCTTCGTCGATCAGAATGGAGTCCACTTCGTCCACGATGGCAAAGGCGTGGCCCCGCTGCACCATATCCTTCTGATAGAGCACCATATTATCGCGAAGATAATCAAAGCCCATTTCGTTGTTGGTGCCGTAGGTGATATCGGCGTTGTAGGCGGCCTTGCGCTGTTCGCTGGTCAGATCATGAACGATGATGCCGACGGACAGGCCCAGGAAGCGATAGAGCTTGCCCATTTCTTCCCCCTGGAAGGAAGCCAGATAATCATTCACCGTTACGATGTGCACGCCTTCGCCGGCAATGGCATTCAGATAGGCAGGCAGGGTGGCGGTGAGGGTTTTGCCTTCACCGGTTTTCATTTCGGCAATGCGGCCCTGATGCAGCACGATACCGCCGATCATCTGCACCCGGAAGGGGCGCATGCCCAGGGTGCGGCGGCTGGCCTCACGAACGACGGCAAAAGCCTCGGGCAGCATATGATCCAGGGTTTCCCCATTCTTATAGCGGTCACGGAATTCCTGGGTTTTGCCGCAGAGCTGGCTATCGCTCAGCGCTTCCATCTGGGGCTCCAGCGCATCGATCTGATCGGCGATTTTCATCAAGGGCTTAAGCTGGGCGTCATTGCCCATGCCCAGTGCTTTCTTCAAAAAATTCAGCATGTTGCTTCTCCTTTTTCCAATTGGCGTGCATGCCAAAACAGAGGCACATTACACCATCTTTTATTATATCACGCAAGGCACGCCCTTAGCAAGCAAAACATGTAAAAAAATAATCCCCCGTTTGGGGGATCAGAAGGAAAGCTCAGGAAAGAAGCGCAGGAAATAAGAGCCGCCCTGCTTTTCTACCTGGATACGGATGGGATTTTCCTCCGCCCAGGCGGCATCCATTCCGGCCTTCTTTTGCCATGCAGCATAGTGACGCAGGGTGGATGCGATGAAAATATCCTCCCCTTCCCGCCTTGCCGCAATGGCATCTTCAATGTGGGAAAAAGTGCCCAGATGATACTGCTTTTGCTGGAAAACAATCTTGGCCACATATTTTCCCCGGATCAGATATACGCCCTTGACGCCGGTGGTATTGCTGGCAGGGAGTTTTTTGCTTTTCAGATGATCGATGGATGTTCCGTCCGCCCGGGCAACCAGAGAGGGAAAGGCCTGATCATGGGCTTTTTTCCTGCAGCCGCAGCTGATGCGCTGGCCGGAAACCAGATTATTGTAATCCACATCGACTAAATTACCGCATGTGCAGCGGCAGTGCCAGATCAGATATCCCCTGGGGTCTCTTTTTTCCAAAGGAAAAAGGGCCGTCAGATCACCGAACACCCGGCCAGCAATATCCCGATGATGATAATTCCGCTGGGTTTTGCAGCCGCAATGGCTCTTCTTCCCTGTTTTCAACTGGTTGGCAGTGGCCAGGCATTCCCCGCCGCAAGCGCAGCGGCAGCGCCATAAAACGGCCCCATTGGCCGCCCGCTGACCGGACATGCATAGCACCATCAAATCCCCATAAACATTTCCCGTAATCTCTTGAATGATGGGCATGGTATTTCTCCTGCTGTACCGGGTAGAAGAAAGGGCATGGTCGCCCATGCCCCTTGAGTTTCTTTCAATCTACTGATTGGATGAGGAATCAGTATACATCCACGCCATCAACGACTACGTTCAGCTTATCGGTGCCCATGGAATTCTTGTTGGCCCACAGGGTGGTACCGGTGTTGATGCCCTTATCGTTGATTTCATAGCCATTCACAACGGTGTTGTTCACAACCAGATTATAGGATTTGTTGTAGTCATTGCCGATTTCAATAGCAGCCTTCAGATCGGTCAATCCGCCGTTGTCATTGAATACGCAATTGTTCACAGTCAGTTTGGTATTTTCCTGACCATAGAGCAACAGGGCCTTACCATCGCTGTTGAAGGTGCATTTATTGAAGGTGGCATTGGGAGCGCCCCAGGTCCAGATGTTGTAGAAATCACCGGTTACATTGAAGGTGCAATTGTTGAAGGTGCTGTCGCCATAGAGGGTATAGGTACCGTTGATCACGCAGTTATTGTAGGTGCCCTTCATGCGGGCATAACCAGTATAAGTAGTACTATCAGTATTGATTGTTATATTCTCGAAAGTAACGGTAGCACCATCCAGGCTGTAGTCGCAACCTTCGTAAGAACCATCATCCTGAGTCGCAATTACCGTATCACCATTACCAACAATCGTCAGCACCTTGCCCTGGGCAGAGTCAGGAATGATGTAATTGCCGCTACCTAACTTGAGATAGGTATCTCCGTTTTTGAGTGCCTTATCCATTTCTTCATTGTCAGCAACTTTCTTGACAATGCTATTATCCTGTTCAATGAAGTTAAATGCAGAAACATCAGTGTCAGATTCATAGATGTACTTACCCTGATCACCAGCCTGGGTATCGAACTTGCTGTTCATGATTGTGACCTTGGTAACAGCATTCAGATCACCGATAACAACACCGGGCTTTTCAGACAGAGTGAAGGTGCAGTTGTCCACAACTACAGATTCAACTTCGCTGCTATAAGCTTCATGAATCTTCACAGCACGAGTACCGGTGAAGGTAGAATCCTTGATTACCACGTTGCCGCCTTCTACCCATACGCCGTACCAGCTTGCAGTTTCATTATTCATGGTGCAATTCTTCAGGGTTGAATTGCCAGACAGCATAATGGTATCAGCAAATACTACGTTATCAGCAATTACATCGATCATTTCCAGATAACCATGCTCCCAGGAACTTTCGTTATCACCTACAGTTTCATCCTTGACGGTGATATTACGGAAGGTAACGCCGGTGATAGGGTTGGCAGAGCCGTAGCCCTTGAAGGTAATGGAATCATTGGCGCCGATACCGGTGAAGCTCTTGCCCTTCATCAGCAGTGCCTTGGAACTGGCATAGGAATTCCCGCCCCAGTCATAGGTCAGATCACCGTTAACAAAAATATCGGTAACTGATGCATCATTGATAGCTTTCAGCAATTCATCGTTGTTGGTAACAGTGGCAGTAACCTGAATGGCATTCTCACCCAGCCAAGGGTTGTTTTCGGCAGTAATATCGCCAAATGCAACTTTCAGAGCAGTCTTCGCATCAGGGAAGTTAATGGTCTGCACGCCCTGGGAGACCACCAGAATACGATAATCGCTGCCGAACTGGGCAACTTCCGCATTACCAGCTTCGGGTGCCATATACAAACTCAACAGACTAGCAGCAGCAGTTTCACCCTTTGCAATTGCTTTGGGATAAGTCACATAAGCCAGAAGATAATTGCCATCATCGATAGTAACGCTGCCTTCTACCCAATTGACTTCAACATCCTTGTTGAACTGCAATTTGATAACTTTCTCAAAATCATCCAGTTCATCAATATTGCCTGCCTCAAAAGCAAATACAGTACGGATGTAAGCATCACTTTCGCCGACATTCTTTACAGTCACTTCTTTCTCTACCAAACCATTGACCGTATTGCCAACGATATAGGCAGGATAGAGATCGACCTCTTCAATGGGGCCAGTTTCTCCATTTTCCAACTGCTCAATATCCACATTACCAAGGGTCATGACGTTGACGTCGCTGTCGGTGTCGGACAGATACGCCAGGGTGCCGGTGGTGGCCATGGCGACAGAGAGCACCAGAGCGGCCACGATCAGCCATTTACGGGTGAGTTTCATTTTCCTTTCCTTCCTTTCCTTTTCAGGTATTGATCTATGCAACGGCCTTCCGGCCATTTACATCAATGCGAACAGGCTGCATCCCGGCGGAATGCAACATAATCAGCATTATGTTTCCTGAGAAGAATGAACATTTTCCTCCTTATGGAAACACAAGTATATTATAGCATAGGAACTGCGAATAAATATTAAGAAAACATTACGCCGATATCACATTTTGGAAATATTTCTACAGATTTGAATCACAAAAGCACCTATCCATTCATTTTTTGTAATAAATGCGGACAGGCGTTATTTCGTGCTTGATTTTTTAGGCCCTTTCTGATCCTTCAATCAGAGAGGGCCTATTTTTTGCAACATAATGCTGATTATGTTACATAGGATCGTCGGGGGATGCCGGCGATCTTTTTTTGTTTGCCGTTCAGGCCGATCAGGCCCAGGGCCTCCATACTGCGGCGGTGCTCCGCCCCGGTAGAGGCGATATAGATACGGGTGGTATTGATACTGGCATGGCCCAGGATATCCGCCAGTTTCCCGATATCCTTATCCATGGCATAAAATACCCTGGCGAACAGATGGCGCAAATTGTGGGGGAATACCTTGCCGGGTGCAATCCCTGCCTGGCGGCACAGGCCCTTCATCTGCCGCCAGATTTCAACACGGTTGATCGGCCGGCCCCGCCGGGAAAGAAAGATGGGGCCGGTACGGATATTGCATTCCCTGGCATAAGCGGCCAGCAGGCGGCACAGATCCCGGATCAGGAATACCGGGCGGCTCTTCCCCTTGCAATGCACGATGGCCTCCCCCCGCTCCAGGGCCTCCAGGGTGATGAATTGCAATTCACTCACCCGGATGCCGGTGGCACAGATCGTCTGCAAAATCAATTGCAGGCGCCTATTGCCCTGAGCATGCGCCGCCGAAAGCAGCCGCCTGTATTCATCCAGGGTCAGTTCCTTATCCGACGGGATATACACCCTGCGCTGAATCCTGAACGGATGGAGGCACAGATCCCCTCTTCCCAGAAAGCGCAGATAACAATTCAGGGAAGCAATCATGGAATTGGCACTTGCGGGGGCAAAATCACAGGAAAGGTGGGCCTTATATTCCGTCAGTATCTGCCCTGCCAAGGGTCTTTTTCCTTGAAAATGCAAAAAATACCGCAAATCCCGCAGATATTTTTCAATCGTGGCGGCCGCACGATCCCGCCCCACCAAATATGCCCGGAATGCATTGGAATCGGCCATCGGATTTTCCATATTTTTCCCTCCTTTTCCCTATTATCCATGACAAAGCCAGCGGAGGGATAGTGTTTCCATCCCGGAATAGCTGTATTCTATTTTCACAGCCAAATAACAGAAAAAGCCGCAGCCAAATCACTTTGACTGCGGCCATTTTTTTTATGATTATTCCTTTACGCCGCCAACGGCAACACCGGCGATAATATACTTGCTGAAGCTGAAATATACAATCAGCAGCGGCAGCGCCGTGAGGGTCAGGCCCAGGTAGATGGAGCCGTATTCCGTGCGGTAGATATCGCCGCGCAGCTCCTTCACCATCATGGGCAGGGTCTTCATGGTGGGATCGGAGAGCAGCATCAGGGGGGTCAGGTAGTTATTCCAGGAACCGATAACGGCCATGATACCCATGGTGGCCATAGCGGGCACCATGATGGGCAGAACGATCTTATTGTAGGTATAGAATTCGCCTGCGCCGTCGATACGGGCCGCCTCCACCAGCGCCACCTGGAAATTGGCTTCCAGATACTGCTTGAAGAAGAATACGGTGGATGCGGAGGCAATGGCCGGGATCACCAGGGGCAGATAGCTGTTGGTCCATTCCAGGCGATACATGAACATGAAGAAACCGGTACCGGTTACCTGGCCGGGGATCATGATGATGCCCAGGATGATGGCATAGAGCAGCTTGGCGCCCTTGAACTTATATACCGTCAGGCCGTAAGCGGTCAGGGCGGAGAAATACACGCCCAGGATGGTGGAGCCAAAGGCGATGATGGCGCTGTTCTTGAAGCCAACCAGTACGTCAAAGCCCTTGCGCTGCAGAATCGTCCAGTTCTGGCCCAGGTAAGCAGAGGGGATCAGGGATACGCCGCCTTGAATCTGCTGGGAATTGCGGGTGGCATTGACGATCATCAGCCAGAAGGGCAGCAGGCTCAGCACGCACAGGAAGATGCACAGCACGTAGATCATGGAGCGCTTGGTATTGGTAACCGTGGTACAGTGCAGCAGCAGCGCCGCCAGAGGGGCCAGCATAGCGATGAGGGCAACGGGCCAGTTCATGACGGGGTTGCTGTAGGGCAATTTTACGGGAATGGCATTGAGACGGAGCACGGAATAGGCGATCGCCACAAAGGCCAGGATATTGCAGAAGCTGGCAAAGGTATAGAACTTGCTTACCGGCTTGCAGCCGCCTGCCCATACCAGGCCCAGCGCCAGCACCAGCAGCCCGGCGCCAACCCAGGTCATGATATAGAACAGGGAGAAATCAGTGGGATAGACGCCGGCATTTTCATTGACCACCTGCATATTGATCTGGATTTCTGCAGGCAGCTTTCCGGGCAGCAGCGAATGCTTCAGACCGGAGGCAGAATCGGCCTTTTCCAATTCCGCTTTCTGGGCCAGCAGATTATTGACGCCGGCCTGTTCCTTATTGACCTTGCCAAGCTGCTTGTAAACAGCATCCTGGGTCTTCTGCACTTTGGCAACGGCGGCTTCATCGCCTTCCATTGCATCGATGGCGATCTGCTGACGGACGATCTTGATCATCACGGCATAGCGGGCGTCGGAAGTGGCGATTTCCTTATCCAGATCGGCGGAGGTCACATTGCCGGTGGCCTTCTGCTTTTCCAGATCAGCGCGCTTGGCATCCAGGGCTGTCTGCCAGTTGACAAGCTCGAGATAATTTTCTTCACGGCTTTCGAAATTGGGCTTGGCAGCCTCCATTTCTTCTGCCAGCAGGGCCTGCAGGCCCTCTGCGGGCACGGCTTCAATGGTCAGGCCCTTTACCTTATCGTTTTCACGCACCAGCTTATCCGCCGCGCGGGTAACAGATCCCTCTTCCTTAACGATATCCGCATTCAGAGAAGCGATGGTATTATCATGGAAGGTGGCGATGGGCAGGAACATGCAAACGAGGGAGGCAACGATCAGAACTGTATAGATGATAAGGCGGTTCCGTTTCATTTTTTCGCCCCCTTACTCTTAACCTTATCCCGATCCTTCATAATGGCAGAAAGGATCAGCGAGCAGATCACGATGATGCCGAAAAGCACAACGGATGCCGCACTGGCCACATTGAAGTTATTGGGGGTTTCGAAGCCCTGCTGATAGATGAAGCGGGCCACGGTATTGGTGGTATAGTTGGGATTGCCCTGGGTCATCAGGTGGGGAATATCGAACATGGTCAGGCCGCCCACCAGGGAGGTGACCAGATTATACAGAAGGATGGGCTTGATCAAAGGAAGGGTGATCTTCCAGAACGTCTGACGGGAAGAGCAACCATCCACAAGCGCGGCTTCAAACAGAGCGGTATTGATACCCAGAATACCGGCGATCATGATGATCATGGTATTGCCGTACCACATCCACCACTGGATGAAGGAAGTAATGCCTCTGGCAGCAGTTGTACTCCGGAAGAATTCGAAGGGGCTGTGGGAAAAACCAATCTGCTGCATCAGGGTATTGATGGGGGCAATAGGATATCCAAAAAGGGACATGAACAGAATACCGATGGTGGCGGCGGTGATGATGTTGGGCATGAAGATCATGACCTTGAAGCCGCCCTGGAATTTCAGCCGCATGCGGCTGTCGGTAAACCAGCTGGCCAGAATCAGGGCCATGCCGATCTGCGGAATGAAGTTGAAAATCCACATGATGACGGTATTGCCCAGGGATTGCCAGAAGAATTTGGAAATTTCGGAGCCAAAGTTGAAGATCTTGGCAAAGTTATCAAAGCCGATGATCTTATTATCCAGTACTTTCGTCCATCCGGCAGCATCCGTCAGGGAAGTACGGAAGGTGAAGAAAATGGGATACAGCTGGAATACGAGGAACACGATAAAGAAAGGGGCCACAAAAAAGTAGCCGTATTTATCATAACTGATTGATTTCCGTTTGCGCTTGGGCGCAATAGCGGGATCAGCAGAAGCCTTTTGCATACATCCACCCCTTTTGTTCGGATTGCCCTTCATTCAAAGGGCTTCGAATGATTTTACCGGTCTCCCCTACAGCAGCTGAAAGGAACACGGCGAAGCAAGAATGAAAGGAGGGGGCCGCCTCATGCCCCATTAAAGTTGCACGAGGCAGCCCCCAGATTCAGCTTTTAGTAGATGCTAAAGCCTTAAATTATTCCACGATCAGTTCGGGGAACTGGGCAGTTACCTGAGCCTTGAAGTTGGCAATGGCGGTGTCCAGATCCACTTCGCCCTTGGAATAGGGGGTGGTCACATGGTCAGACCACAGGGAGTTCATCTTTTCGTCGTAGTCGGTCATGATGGAACCGTTAGCCAGGTTGGCAGCTTCGGCGAAGATGGTGTAATGATCCTGGCCGCCCAGGAAGGGGTTGGGAGTGCCGCCTTCGGCAAGGATCTTATCCACAACAGCGTTGGAGCCAACGAAGTCGCCGGAATCCTTGGCGTAGGTGTACAGGAATTCTTCGCTCATGGTGAAGAACAGGATGAAGTCCTTGATGGCAGCCTTCTTGGCATCGGAAGCAGCAGCAACCTTAGCATCGTTGGCGCCGATCCAGGTGCCGCCCCAGCTGTAGCCCACAGGGCCAGCAACCATGCGCCAATCGCCATAGGTACCGCCGTCGGCTTCACAGGCAGCCTTCATTTCGGCATCGTTCATCTTATCATTGGTGGTGTAGCCGCAGTTGGGCTTCAGGGTGTAATGCAGGCCCCAGGTGGGGAGGAAGAAGCACAGGGTGGTGTCGCTCTTCATGCCCAGGAACCAAGCTTCGGTCCAGGCGTTGCCCTTGTTGGACAGGTCATCCTGTTCCAGTTCAACAGCCAGGTCGAGGTAGTCGTACAGGATGGGGTCGATAACCAGCTTGCCATCAACAACCCAGCCCTGTTCGCGGCCGAAGTTGAAAGCGTTCCAGATGTCGCCAGCGCCAACAACCATCTTGGTAGCGCCTTCGGACTTTTCGTTCACTTCAGCAGCGGTTTCCATGAACAGATCCCAGTCAGCAACCTTGGCCTGGAATTCTTCGGGGGTCTTAACGCCCAGATACTTTTCGGCCAGGGAAGCGCGATACATCAGAGCACCGGGGGTAGCCTGCCAGGACAGACCCTTCAGTTCGCCGGTGGCAGTGTTGGTGCCGATCTGCTTCATCACGGGGATGGCGGCAGCAACATCTTCTTCGGTGATGCCAACCTTGGCCAGGTCAGCGGTCACGGGAGAATTGACATACTTCTTAACGAAAGCAGCTTCCAGGGTGAAGATGTCGGGAGCTTCGTCGGAAGCAGCGGCAGCGGCCATGATGTTATCAACCTTGGAGGTATATTCACCGCCGTCGGTGGGATAGATGGTGTAGTTGATCTTTACATTGGGATGGGAGGGAGCATAATACTTTTCGATCATGCCTTCCAATTCGTTGGTGAAAGACCAGACGTTCAGGACGATTTCTTCTTCAGCAGCGGCAAAGCTTACGCAGCCAACCAGCAGCATCAGAACCATGAGCAGGGATACAACCTTTTTCATACCTGTAGTCCTCCTTTTTTTCTACCGGATCAAACCGGCTATTCTCAAACAGCACGCGGCTGTTCTCGACAAAAATGAATAAAGAAATGAGAAAAACTTGTATTTATTGTGCAAAATCGAATTACAATCATTGTAAAAATGTGAAAACAGGACAATTTTTTCACAATTCTTAAAGATGTATTTAAATCATAATTCAATCACATTTTTTTGTCAAGTGGCATATCCTGTAATTCCTATCATTTCGTACCATGATTCTATTAGCAATGTTCAAAATGGCTGATTGATTCTGTGTTTTCCGTGTCCTTTCATTTCCTCGGGGCATGCGCTCCCCTGCTTGACATTTTCCCGTTTTTGCCCCATAATAAAATAGGTATATTTTTGGAAGGAGGGCACGCACGGCATGGCGCATCTGATTGAATCGGTTCAGCCACACGGGGTAGCCTGGCGCAGGGGAATTCGCCCTGGGGACAGCATCATCGCCATCAACGGCGAAGCCATTCTGGATGAAATCGATTACCAGGCCCTGACCAATAATAAAGCCAAGCTGGATCTTAAAATCCTGCGCGCAGACGGCAGGGAAGAAAATATCCGCATCATCAAGGCAAAGGAAATCCCCTTGGGGCTGCAGATCGCCGATACTATGGTATGCAGTCCCCGGGCATGCAAGAATAAATGCATCTTCTGCTTTATTGATCAGATGCCCCCCGGTATGCGCAATACCCTCTATGTGAAGGATGATGACTGGCGGCTTTCCTTGATGATGGGCAATTATATTACCCTCACCAATGTAGATGATCTGGAATTTGAAAGAATTCTCAAAAGAAAAGCCAGTCCGCTCTATATATCTGTTCATACTACCGATATGGATGTACGGGTCAGCATGATGAAAAACCCCAATGCCTGTCACCTGATGGAGCGATTGGAAAGGCTGCGGGATGCGGGGCTGCATTTCCATTGCCAGATCGTGCTCTGCCCCGGCTGGAATGACGGAGAGGTGCTTAAAAAAACGCTGGCCGATCTGGCCGGTTTCTATCCCGCCGCCCAATCCGCCGCCCTGGTGCCGGTGGGGCTGACCAAATACCGGCAGGGCCTTGCGGATGTGAAGCCCTTTGACCGGGAAAGCGCCGGAGAAGTGATGAAGATCGCCCGGGCATTTCAGGAAAAGATGCTTACCGAAAAGGGTACCCGCTTTGTATTTCCTTCCGATGAAATGATGCTGATCGCAGGGGAAGAATTGCCCGGCGAAGCATATTACGAAGGCTTCCCCCAGATCGAAAACGGCGTGGGGCTGCTGCAAAAATTTGAAGACGCCCTGAAAATGGAAGCGGAAGAAAATCCCCTTCCCCCCATTCCCCGGCGCGTGCTGATTCCCTGCGGCGTATCGGTGGCCCCGGTGATGCGGCAATGGATGGAAAAATATGCGCCGGAAGGCGTACAGGTAACGGTGCAGCCCATCCGCAATTTCTTCTTTGGGGAAACGGTGACGGTTACCGGCCTGCTCACCGGCGGCGATCTGAAAAATCAATTGCAGGATGCGGACGCCGATGAAATCCTGCTGTGCCAGAATACCCTGCGGGCCGAGGGCGATCTGTTCCTGGATGATATGCCCCTGACCGATCTGGAAAACGCCCTGAAACCCAAACTGACCATTGTTCCCAATGACGGCGCCGCCCTCTATCAGGCGCTGCTGGGATAAGATATCAAGGAGGATTGGATCCATTATGCCCTCTGCAAAGCCTCTGGTTGCCATCGTCGGCCGGCCCAACGTTGGCAAATCCACTTTTTTCAATAAGATTTCCGGCCACCGCATCGCCATCGTGGAGGATATCCCCGGCGTTACCCGGGATCGCATCTATGCCGATGTGGAATGGACGAACCGCAAATTCACCCTGATCGATACCGGCGGCATCGATCCCAAATCCGATGATGTGCTGCTTTCCCAGATGCGGCATCAGGCAGAAATCGCCATGGATATGGCGGATGTGATCTGCTTCTTCACCGATGCCCGGGCGGGCCTCACCCCCGATGATGAAGAAGTGGCCATTATGCTGCGCAAAACCCACAAGCCGGTCATCCTGGTGGTCAATAAAATGGATCACGGCGGGCTGAATGATGTGATCTACGAATTCTATGCCCTGGGCCTTGGGGATCCCATCGGCATTTCTTCCACGAATATGCTGGGCCTGGGCGATCTGCTGGATGAAATCGTAAAGAATCTGCCCCAGCGTGATACCGCTGAAGATGAAGATGAGCAGCATGTGATCCAGCTGGCGGTTGTCGGCCGGCCCAACGTAGGTAAATCCTCCCTGGTGAACCGGCTGCTGGGCCAGGAACGTACCATGGTATCCAATATTCCCGGCACCACCCGGGATGCTATTGATACCCAATTCACCGGCCCCGACGGCACGAAATACAACATCATCGATACCGCCGGCATCCGCCGCAAGCGGGCCATCGAGGATGAATCCCTGGAACGCTATTCCGTCATCCGCTCCATCGGCGCCATCCGCCGCTGTGATGTGGCCCTTCTGCTCATTGACGCCCAGGAAGGGGTCACCGAACAGGATGCCCGTATTGCCGGCATGATCCACGAAGAGGGCAAGGCCGCCGTGGTCATCGTCAATAAATGGGATGCCCTGGAAAAAGAAACGGGCACCCTGGAAAAATATAAGAAGCAGGTCATCGAAGATCTGAAATTCATGGATTATGCCCCCGTCCTCTTCATTTCCGCCCTCACCGGCCAGCGCAATCATACGGTGCTGCCGGAAGTGAATCTGGTATGGGAGCAGGCCAGCCGCAGGGTTGGCACCGGCGCCCTCAATGATGTGCTGGGCGATGCCCAGATGGCGCTGCAGCCCCCCACCATCGCAGGCCGTAAGCTGAAGATTTATTATGCCACCCAGCCTTCCGTCTGCCCCCCCACCTTTGCCCTGTTCATCAATGCGGAAGAGCTGATGCATTTCTCATATCAGCGGTATCTGGAAAATTGCCTGCGCAAGGCCTTCGGTTTCGAAGGCACTCCTATCCGCTTCTCCCTCCGGGAGAAAAAGAAGGAGGATATCCGTCATGATTGATGCGCTCAAATACATCCTGATTGCCATAGCCGCCTATCTGCTGGGCAGTTTTTCCACCGGCATTCTGGTAGCCAAGAAGGCAGGGCATGATATCCGCTCCGAAGGCAGCAAGAATACCGGCGCCAGCAACGCTTTGCGGATTCTGGGCGTCAAGGGCGGCGCACTGGTTTTCCTGGGGGATTTTATCAAGGCCGGCCTGGCCGTTGGGCTGGGGTGGCTGCTGATGGGGCTCTATGGGGCCATGCTGGGGGGCTTGTGCGTGGTACTGGGCCATAACTGGCCGGTATTTTTCGGCTTCAAGGGCGGAAAGGGCATCGCCTGCTCCACCGCCGTGCTGCTGTTCACCTTCCCCTGGCAGGCGGCCATCGCTATAGTACTGTGCCTGCTTGTCATCTGGCTCACCCGGTATATTTCCGTGGGCAGCCTGACGATGCTGTTTGTATTTTCCGTGCTGCTGCTGATCACCTGTCCCTTCTTTCCCCAGAGTGCCTGGGCGCTTTTGCTGCTGGCCCTGGGCACTTACCGGCACCGGGCCAATCTGGTACGGCTCAAGAACGGCACCGAGAATAAAATCGGCCAGAAGGCCAAAGCCTGACCGTAAAAGAATAACCGGTCTGCGTTTCCTGTACGCAGGCCGGTTTTTTTCATGCTTATTTTTCTCCGGTCAGTCTCTCCTCCAGCCCATCAAATCCGCAGACGATTTCCCCCTGCTCATTAATGCATCCCTCGTATCCCCACAGGTTCACCCGGGCAAGCCCCTCCTCAAATTCCCAGGCCAGCTGGAAGATGGGATCGATCACAATATTTCCCGCTTCATCGGTATAGCCATAGGCCCCTTCAAAGCTTTCCCAATAATCATCCAATACATAAAGAGAAAGGGATGATTTTTCCTTCTGATATGCCGGAAGCTGCAAAGCCTTATATTCCTTTTCAGAGATCCGCTCCCCCTGTCTGCTTACATACCATTCCGATTCATCGGGCAGCATGACCTTCACATAATTCCCTTCAAAATCCTGGGCCGCCTTGAATGCCGGAGGAATCAATACTCCGGTATCTTCCACGAAAAATCCGTACAGGCTATCGGCAGGATCTGTATAAATCACGGCATGATAGGCGCGGTTCATAAAAGGATGAACGGGAGGCAGCATTTCTTCCCCAGCTTCGTTCACCAGGCCATACAGTCCATCCTTTTCCACCATGGCATAACCGTTATGGAATGTGTATACCTTGTCATATTCAGGATGCATACGCAGGATCGCCTGGCCCTGGGCATTCTCCCTTCTCAGAAAATCCAGCGTCTGCCGGGCATAAAGATCATTGATCGCCTTCCGCTGCGAAATCACTACAAGCCGGGCAGATACTGTTTTAAGATTCCCATCCCTGCGTACATATTCCCCATCAAAAAGCCTCCAGGAAAAGCAAGCAGATACATCTGCATAACCCGCGCCGGCATAAAGGACGCTGCCGTCATAACAGATGCCGATGGTACCGCCGGTTGCGGCAATCACCTGCTTCACATTCCGCCAATGCCCCACCTCACACTGGTTTTTTGTGCCCATCTCTCCCCAGTCTTCTTCCACTGTATCCTCATTCTGACCGGCAGCCACCACCGTGCCATCCGCTTTCAGGCCGGCAATGTGATAGGGACTGGCGGAAATGGCAATGATTCCTTCCCAGGCTTTGGCGTCCTGCTGGCCATAGACTGCATTTTCCGTCATTACCACACGGCCGTCCCTGGTCAAGCCATAGATTACATCGCCGCCGATGGCAATGGATTGAATATCCTGCCACGCCTCCATCTCTTTGGAAGGATCATAGCGCTGCGAAGATACATCGCCATTTGCTGCCGTCTTTACCCTTCCGTCCTCCATCAGCGCCACAATCCAATCCTGATTCAGGGCGATTTCCCGGGCACCGGCAAGCGCACTCAGATCATCCTCCCTGCCGAAAAAGAATACTTCGCCCTGCTCTGTCAGGAGCAGCACCTGATCATCATGCAGTGCCGCCCTACGGATGGGGCCCCTCTGTTCCAACGTAGAAAAATCGTTTTCGGTATAATCATGATATCCGGAAAGCAAAAGCCTGCCCCTTTGATCAATCCCTGCTGCCAGACTATCGCTTACAGAAAGGGAAACCACATCCTGCCAGGCAGCGCAGCCAGCCCTGTCATCGCCAAACCGCCACAGCATCTCCTCTGCAGACCAAGCGATTCCCTTGCCATCTTTCGCTATACCAGCAGCAAATCCCTGGGAAGCAGCTGCAGCATCCACATCCTCCCACAGCGCGACGCCACTCAGGTCCCCATCCGGCTGGGCGTGATAATACATTTTCCCGAAGCTATCCACACCAATGGCAAAATCATCACCTGCTGCTATGGAAACGATGTTCTTCCATTTTTCCACGGCATGAATATTGACGCCGCCGCTGTCCACCGTGATTTCACTGCCGGCCACCTGTACTGTGCCATCCTTTTTCAAGCCGATGACAAAGCGATTGCTGGTATACAGCGCCACTATATCCGTCCACAGGGTAGCCGTATGGGTGCCAAAATCACTCCAGCGATCGATACCGGGATGGCATTCCGCGCACATTCCCCATTCCTCCGGATACAATCGCAGCCCCAACCCGTCATAGCCTACCGTTCCGTCATCATAAAGATATAGCAGAAGTTCCCTGCCCATAACGGCAATCTGCCGGGGCATCTCATCCAGGGTTTTATAGGGCAGCTGCTCCAGTCCTTCAGACCGTCGCTCCATATTCTCCCATTCCAGGGGCTCATCCGCCAATTCTCCTGCAACCAGCACTCTGCCATTTTTGTCAATAGCAAACGTGGTATACCCGCCGGCAGTGAGCATTACCACATCCCGCCAGGCATCCACCTTCCCAGGATCCACAGAGGGGTTCATATAACCGGGGATGTATTCGCGGATGCCGGTAAAGACCACCGTTCCATCCTTTTTCAGGCCTACGGTATGCTCGTCCCCGCAGGCGATGAAGACGATATCCGTCCAGGAATCCACATTGCACTGGCCCTGATCGTTTCGGCCAGCAGCCACTACCGTACCGTCTTTTTTCAAGCCAGCGGAATGGCCTTCACCTGCAGCTACCTGTACAATATCTTCCCAATGCTGCACATTGCATTGCCCGTCTTCATTTTCGCCGGCAGCGGCTACACTTCCATCCGAAAGGATGGCCAGCGCATGGTGCGCCCCGGCTGCCAGCCGATCAGAGATCCATGGATCCCGGCCGGAATTTTCCGCCTGTACGGCATAGAAAGGCAACATCAGGATGATTCCCAAGATCATGAAAAACCGCTTCATATCTTTCCCTCCCGGATAATAATTTCCATTGTTTTCATCTATATAACAAATCCTGCCACGATTTTGTTGCATCAATCCGGAAATTTTGCACCGGACGCATGTTTTTCGTGAAACATTTCCTTTCATTTGCATAGGCAATCTGGCCAATTTGCTACCGGTGCCTGTTTTTCTCCTGGTTTTTTCCAGGTTTACTTGTTCAGAATACAAAAACATGGTATACTGAAACATCCGAAAGGAAGGAGGATGGGTGCATGGCCAAGGGCAAGCGCTGGTATCGGCTGGATAACGCCGCCAAGCTCTATCCCGCTGTTGCCACCTCCCGATGGAGCAGCATTTTCCGCCTTTCGGCTGAACTGACTGAGGATATCAGGCCTGATCTGTTGCAAAAAGCGGTAGATAAGGTGATGCCCCGTTTTCCCGCCTTCAAGGTTCGGATGCGGAAGGGGTTTTTCTGGTATTACCTGGAGGAAATCAAGGAACCGCTGCAGGTGGTTCCTGATTCCGGCCATCCCTGCATGCCCTTTCGGTATCATGAGAATCATGGGTATCTTATCCGGGTTTTCTATTACCGGAAGCGGATCAGCGCTGAATTTTTCCATTCCCTAACCGACGGCAGCGGCGGCCTTACCTTCATCAAAACCCTGACGGCAGAATATCTTCGCCTCTGCGGTCATCAGGTTTCTTTTGATCAGGGAGCGCTGGATATCCGGGAAAAGCCTACGCCGGAAGAAACCCGGGATGCCTTCATGCACATGCCCCTGCCCAAGGTGCGTATTCCCAGAAAGGAAGGCAGGGCCTATCATTTCCCCGCTACCCCTGCCATCCCCCACACTCTGTATACCATCGCTGCTTCCATACCGGCGGATCAGATCGTGGAAAAGGCCAGGGAATATGGAGCTACGGTAACAGAATACCTGGTCAGCATCATTCTCTACACTGCCTTTCTGGATCAGGAAAAACGCAGGCCTGGAAGAAAAAAGCCGCTGCGGGTATCGGTGCCTGTGAATATGCGTTCCTTCTATCCATCGGCCACCTTGCGGAATTTTTCTTCCTTTATTAATCCTTGTATCGATCCCCGGCTTGGGGATTATTCCTTCAAGGAAATCATCAGAGAAGTGCATGCCTTCATGCGTTACCACCTGAATCCCAGGTTGCTGTGCGGCGCCATCGCCACCAATGTGGCCGATGAGAAAAACCCTGTCTGCCGCGCTGCCCCTCTCTTTATCAAAAACCTGATCATCGGCACCGTCTTCCGCAGATCCGGTGAGCGGGGATTTACATCCACCCTGTCCAATCTTGGCAAAGCGCATGTCCCCACCGGCGGGGAAAAATGGATCCGCCGGTTCGAAATGCAATTGGGCTCCCCCTCCCTGCCCCTTTGCAACTGCGCCGCCGTCACCACAGGCAATGAACTGAGGCTACTGTTCTCCTCAAATATTCTGGAGACCACCCTGCCACGGGAAATGCTCCGTTTTCTGGTGGAAGAAGGAATTCCCGTTGAAGTTGAAAGCAATATGGAGGGATCATAAATGGCCTATTGCGTGCATTGTGGGGTGAAGCTGGGGGAAAGCGAGAATCAATGTCCCCTGTGCCATACCCCTGCCCTGGATCCCCATGCGCCCCCCGATCCGGCGGCACCCCGGGCATATCCTGTAAGAACACCGGAACAGGAACTGAAGCGCAGCAAAAAATTATTGCTCTTCCTGTGCATCCTGCTTTTCCTGGTGCCCTCTGCCCTGTGCCTGATCATCGACTGGCTCACGGGCGGCGGCCTTTCCTGGAGCATTTACCCCTGCGGGGCGCTGGTGATGTTCTTTATCTGTACCATCGTTCCCATCTATTTGCCCAGGCATAAGGGATATGCTTTCCTGGCAATAAGCTTTATCACCCTGAGCGCCTATCTGCTGATGGTAGAATGGATCAGCCAGTCGGGCAGATGGTTTTTCCCCATCGTATTCCCAAGCCTGTTGCTGGCCTTCATTATCATTGCCCTGATGACGCTTTTCTACCGGTTGGGCAGATTGAACAAGCTGACGGTGCTGGCGGCATTCTTTGCCGCCGTTGGGATGGAATGCATGGCGGTTGAGCTTTTCTGCCGTCTGGCCGCCTCCCTTCCCCTCACCTTCCAATGGGCAATATTTGTTGCAGCACCCTGCATCTTCCTTAGCCTGTCCCTGTTCTATATCAACAGCAACCGGGCCATCCGGGAAGAATTGGTACGCCGGCTGCATTATTGATTTTTCCGGTTTCAATTTTCAATTTTTGCATATGATAAAGCATGGAGGATGAAATTCATGAAAAAGTATCGCGTTGGTATCATTGGCGCCACGGGCATGGTCGGCCAGCGGTTCATTTCTCTTCTGGAAAACCATCCCTGGTTTGAAATTACGGTTCTGGCCGCCAGCGGCCGCAGCGCCGGAAAATCCTATCAGGAGGCAGTAGCCGGCAGGTGGGCCTTTTCCTGGCCCATTCCTGAAAAGGTGCTGAATATGCCTGTAATGGATGCCGCCGATGTGGAAAAGGTGGCCCCGCTGTGCGATTTTGTTTTCTGCGCCGTAGCCATGGATAAGAAAGCCACCAGGGAACTGGAAGAAAGCTATGCCAAGGCTGAAACCCCTGTGGTCAGCAATAACAGCGCCTGCCGTCTGGTGGATGATGTGCCCATGCTGATTCCCGAAATCAATGCCAGCCACGCCCCCATCATTGCCGCTCAGAAAAAGCGGCTGGGCACCAAGAACGGCTTCATTGCCGTCAAGCCCAACTGCTCCATCCAAAGCTATGTGCCCGCCCTCTCTCCCCTTCGGGATTTTGGCATCAAGGCCGTTTCCGTATGCACCTATCAGGCCATCAGCGGCGCCGGAAAAACCTTCGATCGCTGGCCGGAAATCCTGGATAATGTGATTCCCTACATCGGCGGCGAGGAAGAAAAGAGCGAAAAGGAGCCCCTCAAAATCTGGGGCGAACTGAATGCCGAGGGGGATAAGATCATCCACGCCCAGACCCCCGTCATTTCCGCCCAGTGCCTGCGGGTGCCTGTCTCCGACGGGCATATGGCCGCCGTCAGTGTCTCCTTTGAAAAAAAGCCCACCATGGAAGAAATAAAGGAACGCTGGGCATCCTGGCGCACCATTCCCCAGCTGCTGGATCTGCCCAGCGCCCCTACCCCTTTCATCCAGTATATGGAAGAGCCTGACCGGCCCCAGACCAAGCTGGACCGGGATTTTGAAAAGGGCATGGGCGTTACCGTAGGCCGTCTGCGGGAAGATTGCCTCTTCGATTACAAATTCGTCTGCCTTTCCCATAATACCCTGCGCGGCGCTGCCGGCGGCGGCGTGCTTTCCGCCGAATTGCTCTGTGCTCAGGGCTATATCCCCAGAAAGGAGTAATCCATGGAAAAAACCATCTTTACCGGCTGCGCCGTGGCGCTGATCACCCCATTCACAAATGGTGAAATTGATGAGGCCGTCCTGGATCAGCTGGTGGATTTTCAACTGGAAAACGGCAGCGACGGCATCGTTGCCTGCGGCACCACCGGCGAACCCTCCACCCTGACCGACGAGGAATGGGAAAGGGTCATTGCCAGGGTCATTGCCAGGGTAAACGGCCGTATCCCCGTCATTGCGGGCACCGGGGGCAATAACACCAGGGAAATCCTCAAAAAAGCGAAGAAAGCCCGGGATCTTGGCGCTGCCGCCCAGTTATGCGTCACCCCTTATTACAATAAAACCACCCAGGCCGGGCTGATTGCCCATTATACCGCCATTGCCGAGGAAGGATCCCTTCCCGTGATCGTGTATAATGTGCCCTCCCGGACGGGGCTCAATATGCTGCCGGAGACGCTGGCGGCCCTTGCAGAGCATGAGAATATCATCGCCATGAAGGAAGCCTCCGGCAACATGGCCCAGATCATGGAAATGATCCGGCTGTGCGGAGATAAAATCGCTTTCTACAGCGGATCGGATGAATTGACCGCCCCCATGCTGGCCATGGGCGGCAAGGGCACCATTTCGGTGGCCGCCAATATCGCCCCCCGGCTGATGCGGGAAATGACCCATCTGCCGCTGGAAGCCGCTGCCCGGCTGAATCTGAAGGCCATGCCCCTGTTCACCGCCCTGTTCAGTGAGGTAAACCCCATTCCTGTCAAGGCCGGGGCCGCCATGATGGGCCTGTGCTGCAATGAACTGCGGCTGCCCCTCATTCCCTTATCCCAGGAAAATGCGCGTATACTGCGCAATGAAATGCAAAAGGCTGGATTGATATGCTGAAGATTTTGTTATCCGGTGCATGCGGCCGGATGGGCCGCCAGGTAGCGGCGCTGGCAGAAGAAAATAATGTGATCATCGCCGCCGGCGTGGATGTGCATGCAGGCAGCGCTGCCGCTTTTCCCATCTATCCTTCCTTTTCTCTGGTGCAGCAGGAGGCCCAAGTGATCGTGGATTTTTCCCGGCCCGAAGGCCTTCCTTCCCTGCTCGCCTATGCCCGGGCGAAAAAGCTGCCCGTGGTGCTGGCCGCCACCGGGTACAATGAAAATGATCTTTGCGCCATCCGGGAGGCAGCAGAGGAAATTCCTGTTTTCCGCAGCGCTAATCTGAGCCTGGGCGTATATGTGCTCAAAGCCCTTTCTGCCAAGGCTGCCGCACTGCTTCCCGGCTTTGATATCGAAATCGTGGAAAAGCATCACAATCAGAAGGCCGATGCCCCCAGCGGTACCGCCCTGATGCTGTACGATGCGGTAAAGAATGCCCATTCCCAGCCCGTATACGGCCGGCATACCCGCACCGAAAAGCGGGAATGCCAGGAAATCGGCATCCATGCCGTCCGGGGCGGCACAGTAGCCGGGGAGCATGAAGTGGGCTTCTACGGCCAGGGGGAAACGGTGCTGCTCACCCATTCTGCCCAGGATCGCTCCATTTTCGCCCGGGGCGCACTGCGGGCCGCACGATTCATCTGCAAAAAGGATCCCGGGGAATATAATATGGAGGATCTGGCAGAGGAAATCACCAGGGAAAGCTGATCTTTATCCAAATGAGCGTATGCCAAATGGCATGCGCTTTTTTCATTTTCTGCGCTTTTTCTGCTCTTTCATTGACAAGCCAGCAGAGCCATTCTATAATCAATCTTGAATTTTCAGAAAAAAAGGATTGATCATGTGTTCATTCCCCTGATATTTTTATTGATCGAAAATGAGGATGACCGGCAGTTTTTCGAATCCATTTATGTGGATCATCACCGGCTGATGTATGCCCAGGCGCTGCAGATCACCCGAAACGGCCAGGAGGCCCAGGACGCCGTCAGTGACGCCATGATGGCGCTGTTGAAAAAAATCGATCTTTTACGTTCCCTCCCATGTAACAAATTGCGTTCCTATCTTGTCATTACTGTGAGGCATCAAGCCATTAATCTCTACAACCGGAAAAAGCGGGAGCAGCCCATGGATGATACCGTGCTGACCGCATTTCCCGGGGCTGACCGGGTAGAAGATGGCCTGATGGAGCAATCCGGGGTGGAAAGAATCAAGGAGGCCATCGCCCTTCTGCCGCCCCGGGAAAAGGAAATCATGCTGATGCGCTATTTCCGGGAAATGACGGATGAGGAAATTGCAGCCGAAATGGGCATCCGTGCGGTTTCCGTGCGGGTGCATTTGAGCCGCGCCCGGAAACATCTGGCGGATTTGCTTGCGGGAAGGGAGGGAATGGAATGAACCGACAGGAAGAATTGCTGCGGCAGGCCTGCGCAATGCTTGCGGAAGAAGAAACCAATGCGCTGGAAAATTCTCTGTCCCCTGCTGCCAAAGCGGAGGCCGAAAAACTGTATCGCCAGCATCGGCTTAAAATTTTTGCTCTGATCCAGAAGGAAACCAAAAAGAAAAAAGGGGCCTTTCCTTTCCTTCTCAAAGCTGCGGCCTGCCTGATGCTGATTGCCGGGGCGGCCTGGATCGGCCTGCATCAGCATCATCCCGATCCCATTCCCATGACGCCCCTACCCTCTGCCTCCATTGTCCCATACTATTCTCCCGTGCCTACGGAAACCATCATTCCCACTCATGCTCCGGAAGAAACCGCAATCCCCACTTTGACACCAGATCCTACAAGCACTCCAACTCCCGTTCCCACAATAACTCCCACTTTCACACTTACTCCCACTCCATCCCCCACTTTTACGCCACTTCCCACCCGAACTCCTGATGTGGCAGAAGCAGCCCCGGCCGTGATCCCGGAAGAAACCTCTGGAACGGCCCCCGGCCAATGGCAGGGCGTCTATTTCCCCCAGGCACTTCCGGAAGGCTATGCCATCGCCGATACGGAAGAGGATTCCTCCAGCCGTTCCATCGTCTATACCAAGGACACCAGCAGCATCATTTTCACCGAATATAATCTGCAGAAGGCCATGACCATCCAGGAAGGGGCCAAGCTATCCTATGTGCAGATCGGGGATCAGATCGGCCTGAAAATGGAAACCGACAATGCCGTCACCCTTTCCTGGGAAATGGACGGGCACACCCTTTCCATCACCTGCACAGCCGCCGATGCAGAAGAAATTGCCGCTTCCGTAAAAAAAGTTTCCAGATAATGAAACAATCCAGGGAAGATGCCTGTCATATAAGCGAAACACATTGGAAAGGAGCCTGACTTCCATGAAACGCTTATTCACCCTCCTGCTGACCCTCTCCCTGATGGTTGCCGCATTCCCCGCACTGGCTGCCGGAGCGGATATCCGGGCAGATCTGCCGGAAGATATCCACGCCTTTTTCTCCTCCTCTACCTTCAATGGCTATACCATTCACATGGAGGCCGTGGAAGTATTCGAAGATACTGTGGGCGGCAGCTTTGCCTTTGCAGCAGCCACCAAGGGGAACCAGCATACGCTGTACGGCTTTGTAAAGAAGGATGGAAAATGGCAATACTGGCTGAAAAATACCACCGTGCTTTTGAACACAGAAAAAAGCTATATTCTGGCCAATTGCAAGGGGCAGACGGATATCGATACGGAGCAGATCTATAAAAATGACAGTTTACAGATTATTCTCCTATCCGATACCGGGGATTATTACGTTCATTCCCAGATATTTTCCGTTAACGAATACGGCCAGTGGCACATGAAATCCATTTTCAGCCATCTGTTGGCTGAGAAAACGGTAACCAATGCCTGGGTAGAAAAGGATCGCATCATCTACTACAGGGAAGACCTGGCCAGAAATACCACCGTCTGGGGCGTGGTGGAAACCAATCTGCGCTACTGCAGCATCGCCGCCTTCCCACCCACTGTACAGGCTGCCCGGGAAGTGCTTACCAATCCCCCTTCCATTCCCGGCAGCAGCCAGCTTACCGCCAAGGCCATCAATTTTACCGGCGGGCAGAAATTTCCCGTCTATTCCGGCCCCGGCTCCTCCTATGAACGGGCTGCCGGCGGCAAGGCCATGGTATCCACCAATGACTGGATTCAGGTATTCGGCGAAGAAAACGGCTATATCCTGATTCAGTATGATATCAGTGCGGATCAGATGCGCTTTGGCTATATTGAGAAAAATGCCCTTCCCAAGGGGGCGGATATCCCCCAGCTGACCTTTGATTTTGACGAAGCGGTGATCACCCAGAATACCTATCTGACCGATGATCCCTTGAACAGCCAGACGCTGATCCGCTCCATTTCCGCAGGACAAAGTGACGTGAAATGGCTGGCCACCATGGGTAATTGGGTCTATGCAGAGGTGCAGGGAAGCGGAGAATCCCTGCGGGGCTTCATTCCCGCCCATGCCATCACCCGTACCCCCGGAAGGAAAACCTATACCGCTTCCTACAATAACAGCGAATATACTGCCTCTGTCCAGGCGGATATTACCTACGGCACCCTGATAAACGCTCAAATCTCTGTTACGGCCCCTGCCAGCTGGAACTATGATGCATCCGCCGATCCCATTACAGGCTATCAGCTGTATGCCAATAATGTGCCCGTCGCCTGCCAGTCATCCGCTGCCAAGCTGTCGTTATCCAGTTCCTGGCACACCACCTTCACCCTTTCCGGCACCCTGCCGCAAAACACCGCGATCCTGGGCCTGTGCCCCATCCGGGCCAGCGGGCAGAATGCCGCCGAAACCATCATCCTATCCTTGAATCCATAAAAGCAGCCGCAGGGGCTATTCCCTGCGGTTTTTTCCTATTCTTGACAAAAGAAAAGGCACTTGTTTATAATGGAATCAAATCAACGGATGGGAGGGAAAAGGATGAATTCCTTCAGCAGCTTCGGCGAATGCATCAAAGCCATGCTGGAAAGCAGGGAACTATCTCTCCTGGAGGGCGCCCGGCTGATGAATATGAAAAGCGCCACCTCCCTTTCCCGGATCATCCATAATGAAGTCAACGTCAAAACGCTGGATGTATTCTATCAGGCACTGCTGGAAAATCAGCGCATTTCCATCCTGCCCGAAGAAAAGGCCCAATTGGATCAGGCGCTGAGCATTCAGCGGGTGGGAATAGAGCGCTACCTGTCCCATCAGATTATGTGGCAGATGCTGCTTTCCAATCCGGATCAGAGCGTTCACGAACCATATACCATTCAGTGCCGGGGCGGCGCCCTGCAGCAGCATCCCCTGCACAGCCTGGCAGAGGTGATCCAGATTTATGAACAGAGTACAGAAATTGAACTGATCATTACAGGCTGCTGCCGCTATACGCTGATGGATAATTTTTATCCTCTGGCGGCAAGGAAGGAAAATCCTGCGCGTATCGTCCATTATCTGCACAACCGGCCGGATCATCCCCACGTGCTGCTGGGGAGCATTGCTGCCGTCCGCCGCTTTTTGCCGCTGGCGGGCTACACCGCCTATATGGCTGATGCCTCCATTTTAACGCCGGAGGCCCTTGCCCTCTATGACGGCAACCGGATTTTCTGTACCTTTGTGGCTGCATGCGGCAAAAAGAGGATGCATCATCTGGTGCTGACGGATGCCCATGAATTTCTCATGACCGAATACCGGCATCCTTCCCCCTTCCTGTTTCAGATTGATCAGCTCAATCATCACAAAGCATGTCTTTCCCCCATTCAAACCCAGTTTCCCGAAAGCATTACAATCGATAATTATGTGCGCTATGCCGAAATGAACCGGAAGTGGGAGGCCAATCACAGCATTTTTTCCATCAAGCCGGATATCCATTTGCCCTTCATTCATCCGGATATTCTGCTGGCGGCAGGCATGCGCACAATCAATGGGCTGAAGGTTTCCCGCAGCGAAAGCATGAAAAAAGCAGTGGATGAAATGTATGCCATCCATCTGCAAAGATATCGCAACTGCTTCACGAAGAAAAAGGTGACCCATGCCGTTCTTTCCACAAGCGCCATGCAGCGCTTTGTGCTCACTGGCCGGCTCAGCGATCATTTCTTTGCCCTGAGTGCCTTTACCCCCGCCGAGCGCCGGAAGATCCTTGCGAATCTGCGCCAGCAGATGAGCGAAAATCCCTATTTCAATCTGTATTTTTCCAAGGATGATTCCCTGCCCTTTTATCTGGAAATCACCAGTTATGAAGGGAGGGGGGTCATGCTGTCCAATGCCAATTCTTCCTATAATCTGTCGGAAGGGCATGTGGAATCCATGATTGTACAGCCGGAATTTTTCCAGGCATTCCAGGATTTTTTCACCCAGGAGCTTCTTCCCAATCATGTAATTCCCCAGCAAAAGGGATTGAATCTGATGGATCAATGGATTGCATCGCTGCCTTCCAGTGATTAAATAGTGCCCTTCGGATACATGATCACTGCCGCCCAGCCCGTATTATCCAGGCTGGCGGCATATTCATATTCATCGGGTAGCAGAATTTCCCAATCATCCTGACAGGGAGTGCAGTAAATCCGCGCCCTTTCTATCCCATTCTGATATAGGGTAAGCTCCCCTTCCTGTCGCAGCAGCGCCCAATATTCCTCCAGCCCCATTTGCAATGCATGCATGGCGGCAGCATGGCCCTTCCCTGCATAGCGGATATGAATGCCCTCACAATCGCCCCCTCCTTCATGATCCGGCCCATAGCGGTAGATCCAGCCGTAGCGCCACATATTTTCAGAAAGCCACCGGCCCACATCATTTCTCAGCAAGGGATCCGCTTTTCCAAGGGAAAGGGGCGGGTGCAATTCCAGATCCAGGGCATAGCCCGTTCTGTGCTCGCTTTCCATTCCGCCAGGCACTGCCAGAAGGGCCAGATGCAGGGCATCCTGCAGGGGATATACCCTTGAAAACCGCTGAAAGGCCTGGCGCTGCCAATCCTCCAATTGGGCGGCAGACAAGGCGCCTCGGGTAAAAGTAATGCCTGAATCCAGAGAATAATCCTGCTTCATATCGCAAAGGGAGTATACCGCCTCCGGCAGCAGCGCCGTATCCTCCCACACCGGCAGATACATGCCCACCATCGCCCGGAGGGTGCGGGTATTGGGCGGGGGATAATCATCCGGCAGAGGATGATCCTTCCCGATCAGCAAAAGGGTGCCCTGCATCATCTCCTGCCGGGAGATATGTATTTCCCTTCCCCGCATTTCTTTTGCTCCCCGATGCACTGCCCATCCGTCTCTCTCCCCCAGAATCGGGATCGCTATCCTTTCCTGCTCTGGATAAAAGGCGCCTGTAGCAAGTATCAGAGAAAACAGAATACCCAGGCACATCATCACCGAAAGGCCGCTTCCATGGCGTATCTGCTGCATACAATTTCCCTCCTGTATGCAGTATTTTTGCCAAATGCCAGGAATTTATACTTTTCAATCCGAAGAATTTATCATATAATAATAGAAATGAATTCTGATTTCAGGAGGATCCGTTTATGAGCATTACGCAAAAGCCCTTTGGCATCGATCTGATCGGCCGTCAAATGACCCTCTATACCCTGACCAATAAAAAAGGCGCCTCCATCTCCGTGCTGGATTTCGGCGCCCATCTGGTTTCCGTAAAAGTGCCGGATAAGAATGGCCATCTGACCGAAGTGAATCTGGGCTATGATACCCTGGAAGAATATGATCAGAAGGGCGCCTATATCGGCGCTACCGTTGGCCGCTACGGCAACCGCATCGGCGGCTCCCGTTTCACCCTGAACGGCGTGGAATACACTCTCTTCCCCAATGACGGCAAAAACAACCTGCACGGCGGCCGGGAAGGCTTCGATAAGAAATGGTGGAAGGGCCAGATCCTGGAAGATGAAAAAGAGGATACGGTTATCTTTACTTACGTGGCCCATGACGGCGAGGAAGGCTTCCCTGGCAAAATGAAGACCCAGGTATCCTATTCCTTTGATGACGACTGCCGTCTGACCATCCGTTATATGGCCGTATCTGATAAGGATACCGTCTGCAATCTGACCAATCATTCCTATTTCAATCTCTCCGGCGAAGGGGATGTATTGGATCATACCCTGTGGATTGATTCCGATTACGTGACCGACGTGGATGATGAACTGATCGCCACCGGCGAAATGCTGGCCGTCAAGGGCACTCCCCTGGATTTTTCCACCCCCGCCTGCATCGGCGACGGCATCGCCCGGAAAAAGGAATGCCCCCTGATGGACGCCGTGGATGGCTATGATATCAACTATGTGCTCAAGGGCGAAGGCCTGCGGAAAGTGGCCACCCTTTCCCATGCCGCTTCCGGCCGCATGATGGATGTGTATACCACCGAGCCCGGTATCCAGATCTATTCCGGCCAGGGTCTCAATCAATCCGGCCATGACGGCGCCCACTACGGCCCCTATGCCGGCATCGCCATGGAAACCCAGCATTATCCCGACAGCCCCAATCATCCCCAGTTCCCCACCACCACCCTGAAGGCCGGGGAAACCTACCAGACCACCACCATCTATCACTTTTACAATTAACGAATAACTCCAGAAGGAAGAATACATACGATGAAAAAGATCTTTGCTCTGCTGCTGGTACTGCTGCTTCTTCCCCTGTCTGCTGCGTTTGGCGAAGAAGAAATCATTATCAATAATATCGCAAATCCTTCCAACTCTTTTGCATTCCCGGAAGAAGCGACTTTGCTGGAAGTTTATTTTCCCAAAATCCATGGATGTGATGCTGCTTTCGTTCGATATGGCGAATACTCCATGCTGATCGATTGTGCCGGCAATCAGTGGCGTGACACCAAAGCCATGCTTGATAAACTGAAAATTACAGAAATGACCTACGCCCTCAATTCCCATCCCGATGCCGATCATATCGGTGGTTTCAATCATGTGCTTAAAGAAATTCCTGCTCAGGAATTCTTACTGGGTTTCCCTGAAGATTATCCTGACGGGGATACCGTCCGTTTCAAGGTATACAATGATCTGCACACTCTGGGCGTTCCCTTCCGCCGTGTGGCTGATGGGGATACCATTGCCTTTGGGGATGTTAAAATGACCGTATATCAGCGAACAGACGAAAGTCTTGCCCGGGTAAATAACAAATCAGTTATGGTCAAGATCGAATTGGGGAATCGCAGTATCCTTTTTACAGGAGATGTGCAGCGGGATGCCCAACTGCTCTTCATCCAGGATCAGCCTGATATCCAGTCTGATATTCTCAAATTCCCTCATCACGGCTACAACGATATGCAGCCCGACTTCCTTTCCCTAGTTGATCCGGAGCTAGTAATCGTTACCAGCGGGCGCAGCAGTGCAAACGGTGCCAAGCAGCTGAATGACCAGAAAATTACCCATTACTTTACAGAAAACGGTATCCTCCGTCTTGCCACTGACGGTACTGTGTGGATGGTAGAACGAATCAAATAACTAATCTGCAAAAACGCTCCTTGCAACGGCCTCATGCTCTGCAGGGAGCGTTTATGAAAGGAACCAAATCGTGAAACGAATCATACTTTCCTGCCTGATCCTGTTTCTGAGTATTCCTTCATCACTTTCCGAAACCCTCACGCTTTCCTTTGTCGGCGATTGCAGTATCGGCGAAATCGTCAGTTCCTCCGGAAAGGCTGGCTCCTATACCGCCACGGTAGATGAAAAGGGGCTGGATTGGCCCTTTTCCCTGGTGCGGGAATATCTGGATACAGATGATTTCACCTTCGCCAACAGCGAAGTGGTCTTTACCGACCGGACCCGGCATGCGGATAAGAAAACCAATCTGAGATCTGCCCCCGCCTATGCCAGGGTTTATCTGCATTCCGGGGTGGATGCAGTAAATACCGCCAATAACCATGCTATGGATTTTTTTGATGCAGGGTATAACGACACCATTGCCGCCCTGGATCAATACGGCATCCCCCATTTCGGCACCCTCTATCCCGGCACCAAGCGCGCCCAGGATCGGCTGGGAATTTTCGAAGTGAAGGGGATCAAGATCGGTGCGCTGGGCTTTTCCTATCCTCAGGACAGCGATCTGAAAAGGATCGCAAAGCGGATTGAGGATCTGAAATCCCAGGGCTGTGATCTGGTGATCGCCAGTCTCCATTGGGGAAGGGAAGTGCAATCCTCTCCCCAGACCTGGCAATTCACCTATGCCAAGGATGTGCTGGATGCCGGTGCGGATGTGATCTGGGGCCATCATCCCCATATTCTGCAGCAGGTGCAATTCTATCAGGGAAAGCCCATCTTTTTTAGTACCGGCAATTTCACCTTCGGCTCCATGAGCAGCGTTGATCCCGATACCGGCATTTTCCAATTGCGGTATCAACTGACGGATGAAGGCCCTGAACTGGAAAACTTCACCGTCATTCCCTGCCGTACCCAGGGAAAGGGCGATTTTCGCCCCTATCCGCTGACGGATCCGGATGAAAAGAAGGCCATGCTGAAAAAACTGATCTATAAAAAGAATGTAAAGGGAATGCAGAATTTGCCCGCTTCCTTTGCAGAAAACGGCACCATTGATCTTGTGAATGGCAGGCTGCTTGAATAATTCAATTGTACTCCTCCTACTTTATCCAGCGAGATTTAATAAGTTTATTAGAAACAATCTTTCATTCTCTACCCCCCTTGATATTTCAAGGGGGTATGTCGTATAATAAGCAAGGAAATTTTGAACAGAGGTGCATCATGATCAGTATTCGTGATTATCAGGGCAAGCATGTGCATATGATCGGCATCGGCGGTTCCAGCATGTCCGGGCTGGCAGAAATGCTGTTAAAGGAAGGCTATCAGGTGACCGGTTCCGATAATGCCAATTCCCATGCGGTGGAACGGCTGCGGAAGATGGGCATTGATGTGCACGTGGGCCATCATAAAGAAAATGTACAAGGTGCGGACCTGCTTATTTTCTCCGCCGCCATTTCCCCGGAAAATCCCGAACGGGTGGAGGCCGAGCGGCTGCAGATCCCTCAGATGGAGCGTTCCACCCTGCTGGGGCAGCTGATGCAGGGCCATGAAAACGCCGTTTGCATCTGCGGCGCCCACGGAAAGACCACCACATCTTCCATGATCGCGGAAACGCTGCTGGAATGCAATCTGGATCCCACTGTGCATATCGGCGGCCGTCTGGATGCCCTGGGCGGCGGATCCCGGATCGGAAAAAAGGATGTATTCGTTGCCGAAGCCTGCGAATTCCACGGCAGCTTCCTGGAAATGCGGCCTACCATGGCCATCGTGCTCAATATTGACGCCGATCATCTGGATTATTACCGGGATATTGAGCATATCGAAGAAGCATTTGGCGAATTCCTTTCCCTTCTGCCTGCTCACGGCCTGGCCCTTGGCTGGGGAGAAGATGAAAGGATCATGCGGCTCTTTTCCAAGCTGCATTGCGAATACCGCACCTTTGGCCTGGAAAAGACCAATGATTACTATGCCGAAAACCTTATCTATAACGATACCGGCTGCCCTCAGTATGACGTCATCCACAAGGGCGAAAAAATCTGCCATGTGGAAATGAAGGTGGCAGGCAGCTTCAATGTGATCAATTCCCTGGCTGCCATTGCCTCTGCCCATGCCCTGGGCGTGGATGCAAAAGAGGCGGCTTCCGCTCTCTCCCATTTTGCCGGGGTGCACCGGCGGTTTGAATTCACCGGTCTTATCGACAAGGTGAAGATGTATCATGATTACGGCCACAACCCTGCCGAAATGCGCGCCGCTCTTTCTGTGGCAAAGCAGCAGAAGCCCAATCATCTCTGGGCCGTGATGCAGCCCCATACCTATAGCCGGGTAAAGGGCCTGTTCCAGGATTACCTTACCTGCACCGAAGTGGCCGATTATACGCTGGTCACCGATATTTTTGCCGCCCGCGAAAAGGATCCCGGGGATATCAAGGCGGAAATGGTGGTGGAAGGCATGCGCGCCCACGGCATCAATGCGGTGCACACCCCCTCCTTTGATGATACCGAAAAATATCTGCGGGAGCATTGGCAGGAAGGGGATCTGGTGCTGACCATGGGCTGCGGCAACATCAATCTGCTCAATGAACAGATGCAGCTCCACGGGGACACCAACTAAGGAAGGAAGCATCCAAATGCTGCATGTATTATCCATCGGCAACAGCTTTTCCGATGATGCCCAACGCTATCTGCATCAGCTTTCCCTGGCCGAAGGGATTGCGATCGACTGCGTCAATCTTTACATCGGCGGCTGTTCCCTGAAAACTCATTGGGAAAATGCACGCCATGATGAGCCTGCCTATGCGGTACAGCATAACGGGCATCCCCTCCTTCTGGATGATAAGCCGGTGACGGCCTATATCTGGCAGGTGCTCCAGGGCCGGAAATGGGATGTGATCACTCTGCAGCAAGCCAGCCATGACAGCGGCGATTATGCCACCTATCAGCCCTTCCTGGGCCATCTGGCGGAATATATCCGCCGCTGGGCGCCGGGTGCACGCCTCATGATCCAGCAGACCTGGGCCTATGAAAAGGACAGCAATCATCCCGGCTTTGCCCGGTATCAATACAGCCAGCAAAGAATGTATGAATGCCTGTGCGAAGCCTATCAGAAGGCCGCAAAAGCCATTCAGGCGGATCTGATTCCCTCCGGGCATGTGATCCAGGCCCTGCGGAGGACCCCTTTCTTTGATTATGAAAAGGGCGCCCCTTCTCTTTGCCGGGATGGCTTCCATATGAGCCTGAATTACGGCCGGTATGCCCTGGCCGCCACCTGGTATGGCGCAATCACCGGGCATGCTGCCGCAGGGCATCCCTTTCCGCTGGATGAATGCCCCACGCCCGATCCGGCACTTCTGCAGCTGATCTGCAAAACAGCCGCTGACCAGCTGGGCCTGTAAAACAAAATGAATGCCTGCAGTTTCAAGACTGCAGGCATTTTGATTACAGGGATTATTCATCCGCCAGCCAGTTGCGGTCAGTTGGATAGGGCATTTCCTGATCATCCAGCCAGAAGGATGGCTTCTGAGGCGAATCCACAGGAGCGGATAAATGGCTTTTATCAAATTTTATTCCCATTTTTTCACGGCAAAGAATCTTTTTTACCAATTCACCAGAATCAGCCAAGGGTTGATCCAGCACAAGGGCCGCCAAAATATCCTTGCTTTCTTTTGCCCATTCATGGGAATGATTATCCGATCCAACAATCACCGTCAGATCATATTCCTTGGCATAGCGACAGGCGCAAACATCATTATAGGGATGATTATTGGTATTGATCACTTCAATTCCGTCGCAGAATTGCCGGCCCAGCAGCACCCGGGGAATATACCCCCGATCCCGGAAGGGATGGGCCTGGATAACGCAGCCGCCATGGCGATGCACTTCCTCCAGCTGCTGCCGGCGATTCCAATGCTCCATTTCGGGATGATCCAGCATAAACTGCTTATCCAGGCCGTAGATCAGATATTCATCCCCATGAAAATTCTGTTCCCATCCGAAGAATACATCCAGGCCGATTCTATCCCCTTCTGCCTTCGCATCTTCATAGCCCTGGCAGAAGCGATGGATTCTTTCTTCCCAGGGGAGATTTTTGGGTATAGCCGTATTCCCGTTAAAGAAATGATCGGTAACAAAGATCCCCTGATATCCGGCATCTTTATAGAACCGGGCATGCTCTGCCCCGGTGGAACGGCCGCAGGCACTTCCCTGGCATGTATGCAAATGCATTTCATACAGAAAGGCCATTACTGCATCCTCCTGATGATCAATATACCTTCATTATAGACAAAAAAGCAAAAAGCGCAAGATTAGGGCATAAAAAAGAGGCATTTCTGCCTCTTTTTCCATTACAGCAGCTTGCCTGCCGCCTGATCCACCAGAATGGTCACATGGGGATGGGTCCGCAAAATAGAAGCGGGCACCATAGGATTGATATCCCCATATACGGTATCCCGGATGGCCTCTGCCTTATCTTCGCCCATGGCGATCAGCACGATTTCTTTAGCATTCATAATGCCGCCGATTCCCAGGCTGATGGCCTGCCGGGGCACATCCGCTTCGCTTTCGAAGAAGCGGCGATTGGCCTGGATGGTGCTTTCAGTCAGATTGACGATCTGGGTGCCATAAGTCAGCTGGGAAGCGGGCTCATTAAAGCCGATATGGCCGTTGCGGCCAATGCCCAGCAGCTGCATATCAATGCCGCCTGCAGCCTGTATGGCAGCATCATAACGCTTGCATTCTGCATTCAGATCCTTGGCATTGCCATCGGGCACATGAGTTTCTTTCATATTGATAGCGTGGAACAATTGATCCTGCATAAAGGCATGATAGCTGCATTCATGTTCCACCGGCAATCCGCAGTATTCATCCAGATTGTAGCTTACACACTGGGAAAAATCCAGAATGCCTGCCTGATGCCATTCGATCAGCTTCTGATAACAGCCAATGGGAGAAGAACCGGTGGCCAGCCCCAGAACGCTGTTGGGCTTGCGAAGAATCTGTGCGGCGAAAAGAGTGGCCGCTGCCTGGCCCACCTGCTGGGCATTTTCAAATACATGTACCTGCATCCGATGATCCTCCTATGTGTAAATTTTCCGGTGATTCTATTATAGCATAATCGGCACTCACGATTCAATAGGGAATGATGTATTTTGCAATTTTCATTGCAATTTTCTGCTTTATTTTTGTAATTTTAGCATTTTAAAGATGCTTATCCGTTTTCCTGTTTATTCAGCATCCGTTTCCTGCTTTTTTTCTTCCTTGATCCCGGCCACCCGCAGCATTTCATTCCGAAGATAAGTGCACAGCCGTTCCTTTTCATCATTAGCGGGAATATCGGGATTATATCGGGTAGGAACGCCGAAGGTGATGGTGCGCTTATGCTTATCAGCATACAGCGGGATAAACTGGGGGCATTTCCCGGTTTTATTGCAATAGAGCTGACCAATCATGGTAAAGCCGGTAAAGAATTCTGATACTCCCTCCCGCTGATAGCGGTGATCGGCAGAGGTATCTGCATTTTCCGGGAAGAGCAGGATGTTATCCCCCGCTTCCATGGCTGCCGTGGTGGCACGGAAGGTCTGCATCAGCTTCCGGGGGTTATCATGATACACCGGGATGGATTCCACCGATTTCATGATCCAGGCCAGGAAAGGAGCTGCAATCTTATCCACGATGAAATGAACCACAGGCTTGAAGGGGCCCTTGATATTCTGCAGCGTGCCATTGCATACCCGGTCAGCAATGGCCTTCCGATCCATCATTTCATAGGTCACCCAGGGCCGGAAGGAAAAAGGCACATACAGATTGGTAACAATCGGGCCGTATATTTCCCCATGATTGCAAACAAATACACAAGGGATATCCGCATCCAGCTGGATATTCTCCTTCCCCCTGATCCGATGGAAATAAAGGGGCCGCAGAATCAGGATGATCAGCTTGACGCCGTAATGCTTCAGGCTTCTGCGTACCACCACCTCTTCCAGCTGAGCGTGCAGCGCGGGATTATCCTTTCCCTGCTTGCGCAATTCCATATACCGGCGCAGTTTGCCCAGATGCTCCTTGGTCAGCGGGAAAAGAATGGCAAACAACACCGCAGCAGCTACCAGGGCCAGGGCCGGCAGCGTCAGTAAGGGGCTGGCACTGCGGAAAAGCGTTTCCCAGTCATCAGGGAAATCATTGGCAGTGAATACACAGATCAGTACCAGGCCCAGCAATCCCACCATCTGCCCCATCAAGGTAGCAAAATCAATGCGCACCTGCTGCATCTGATCGAATATATTGCTGGGGGCATGGCCGATACCAAAGGCGGCTACCCGCCGGATATCATCCTCCATCCTCACCAGCACGCGAACACAGGCAGTGGAACCCATGGTGCAAAAGCCCAGCGCCACATAAGCCATAACAGGCGACGGCCCTTTCAGGCAGCGGATAAACAGCAGCAGTCCATACAGGAACAAAACCAGGCCCAGCATCAGCAGCACATTGGGATCCGAATCCTTGGAAAGGGGCCCCTTCAGCAAGGCGCCCGCCACCCAATATGCCGCATACGTGCAAAGCAGGGCAATGGCCATGCATACGATCATCGCCTGTGCCGATACGGCAATATAGGTATAGGCGATCACCATGGTAATTTGCAGGGCGGCAGCAACCATCAGCGTAACATTCTGGAAAATCCGGTATGCATGCACGCCGCGGAGAGCCTGCATTTCCTGCTTTTCTTCATCCGTCCAAGGCTGCAGGCGGCTGCATGCCCTGCCAAGGGAAAAGCATTCCAGCATACCGCTGACCATGAATGCCCCCAGCAGCGTCCACACAACATAACGGGAAAGGGGGCTCCACAGCAGCATCAGCATCAGCGGCGGCAAAAAGGCCAGATGCACCAGCGCCGCCCGGCCGATCAGAGGGATGGATTTTTTTCCCTTCAGCGCCCCGCGCTCCAGTACATAGCGGGTAACGGAGGGGCGAAGAATGGTGCACAGCACCAGCCCCGCCAGACGCCAGAAATCTGCATTTTCCAGGCCGATGGGATAGATCATCATCAGGGCCAGCAGCAGAATAAAAACCAAAATCAGCAGTGCCGTTCCCAGCCTGCGCAGGCCCTTGGGCAGATAATCGGCGCTGACGGCTTTATTCACCTGCAATTGGCTGAACATCACCGCCGATTGACCCGCCAGAAATAAAGCGCCGCCCAGAATGGGCATGGATAAAAGCACATTGGATGCCATCATGCAATAAAGAAAAGAATACAGATTGCCGATGGTCATCAGGCTGCGATAAGAGCCGCCAGTGCTTTTCTTTTGTTCCAAAGCTGCATCCTCCTTCTTTCAGTTTCACTATTGTAACGCGCGCAATGCATCAATGCAAGGGATCACGCCCCGGAAACACTTTTCTGCCTTATTGTGCGCCCCTTTTCAGCCATACCATCAGCACCGCCACATCCGCAGGGGATACGCCGGGGATCCGGGATGCCTGGCCCAGGGATACAGGGCGCTGGGCATCCAGCTTCTGCCTTGCCTCCAAACGCAGGGCGTCCATGGAAAGATAATCGGTATCCGGGGGCAAAACCGCCTCTTCCATAGCCCGTGCCTGACGGATCTGGGCCATTTCCTTTTGCAGATATCCTTCATATTTGATCTGGATTTCTGCCTGTTCCTTCGCTCCGGCTGAATATTCCCAGCCTTCCGGCAATGTCAGCGTTGCGCCGGGATGACGCAGGGGCTTGGCCAGGCCGTTTTCCTCCAGACGGCGGATCAGCTCTGCCGTTTCTTTTTCCTTCTGTTCGGTGCGGCACATCCGTTCATCTGTTGCCAGGCCCAGCTTATGGGCACGTTCTGTCAGGCGAAGATCCGCATTATCCTGGCGCAGGAACAGCCTGTGCTCTGCCCTGCTGGTCATCATCCGGTAGGGCTCATCGGTGCCCTTGGTGGTCAGATCATCCACCATCACGCCAATATAGGCCTGATCCCGGGTAAGGAGGAAGGGCTCTTTCTCCTTGCAGTAGAGAGAAGCATTGATGGCCGCATAAATGCCCTGGGCCGCCGCTTCCTCATAGCCGGATGTGCCATTCACCTGCCCGGCCAGATACAGCCCGGGGATGTGCCGTGCCCCCAGATGGGGGCTCAGGGCCAAAGGATCGATGCAATCATATTCGATGGCATAGGCAAGCCTTGTCAGTACGCATTTTTCCAGGCCGGGAATGGTGCGATACATTTCCCACTGCACATCCTCCGGCATGGAGGAGCTCATTCCCTGCACATACCATTCGGGGTATCCGTTTCCTTCCGGCTCCAGAAAAATCTGATGACGATCTTTATCGGCAAACCGGGTCACCTTGGTTTCAATAGAGGGGCAATACCGGGCGCCGGTGCCGCTGATGGAGCCGGTAAACATGGGCGCCCTGTGCAGATTCTGGCGGATGATCTCATGGGTCTGTTCATTGGTCCAGGTGAGATAGCATTTTACCAGATTCTTTACGCCGCCATCCGTCATGAAGGAAAAAGGCGTGGGCGGTTCATCCCCCGGCTGAGGGGTCATTTTTTCAAAATCAATGCTGTTTTCCGCCACCCGGGCAGGGGTGCCGGTCTTGAATCTGCGAATATCAAAGCCCAGATCCTTAAGATTCTGGGAAAGGCAGGTGGCGGGCATTAGCCCCTGGGGCCCGGCCTCCCATTCTGCCTCGCCGATGATAATGCGGCTCTTCAAATATACGCCGGTGCATACCACCACCGCCCGGCAGGGGATCACATCCCCTGTCAGCGTTTTCACGCCGGATACGACGCCGCCCTTTACCATAATTTCAGAGGCTTCGCCCTGCCGCAGCATCAGATTTTCCTGGGCAAAAAGGGTATTGAGCATCCGCAGCTGGTAAGCCCGTTTATCCGCCTGCACCCGCAGGGAATGCACCGCCGGGCCCTTACCGGTATTGAGCATACGGCTCTGCAGCGTCACATCATCCGCAGCCAGGCCCATTTCACCGCCCAGGGCATCCACTTCACGCACCAGATGCCCTTTGCCCGTCCCCCCAATGGAAGGATTGCAGGGCATCAGCGCCACAGATTCCAGATTCAATGTCAAAAGCAGGGTATCCAGGCCCATTCTGGCGCAGCAAAGCGCCGCTTCACAGCCCGCATGGCCACCGCCGATTACAACTACATCTGCCAAAGAAATTGCCTCCGTTCAGGTGCATTTTGCACCAAATAGCATTATAGCACAAATCCAGCCAAAAGGGAAACTATGGCGAAAAAAAGGTGGCACTTGCAATGAAAATAATTTCGCTGTAAAATATCCCATAAGCCAAAGGAGGCGAAAGACCATCATGAAGATTTACAAAGAATCCTTTATTTTGCGCACCTGCAACTGTGATTTTCAGGGCCGCTGGCGGCCCAGCGCCATCCTGGAAACCATGCAGGAGGCCGCAGGCGCCCATTCCGAATTATTGGGCTGCGGCAGAAATGCACTGCTTGAAAAGAATATCGTATGGGTTCTTTCCCGCAGCGAAGTGCATATGCAGGAATATCCCATGGTAACCGATCAGATTACAGTGGAAACCTTCCCCATGCCCAACCGGCGCTGGTTCTTTCCCCGGTATTTTATTTTCCGGAATCAGGAAGGAAAGATGATCGGGTATGCGGGCACCCTGTGGCTGCTGCTGGATATCAATACCCGCTCCATGCTGCCCCCCGGGGATGTGGCCGCCTGTATCCCGGATAATTCCGATCTCACGCCGCCCATGGGCCTGCCTGCCACGGTAGGCACCCTGGAGGGCGAAACCGTTTCTTCCCTCCATATGCCCCAGTATACCGATCTGGATGTCAACCAGCACGTGAATAACACCCGCTATGCCGATTGGGCCTGCAATGCCCTGGGGGTGGATACCCTGCGGGATCATTCCCTGCAATCGCTGCTGATCAATTATTCCGCTGAAATTCTGCCTCATCAGGAAATGGAATTGCAATTGACCCGGGCAGGGGATCAATTCCGCTTTTCCGGCTTCCATGAAGGCAGAATGCATTTTGAATTGAGCGGCACTTTATCGTCCTGGTAAAATCCATAAAAAATCGCCCGTGATTCCCCATTGGGAACACGGGCGATTGCATTTTCATTTACGCTTCCAGATCCTTTTCCATGGCCTGCATCAGCTGCTCCGTAATCATGGCGTAGCCGGCGGGCGTTGGATGAATGCCATCCATCAGCCACTGGGTATTATCGCACAGCTTGCTGAGGGCATTGAATTTTTCCTGCAGAGGCACAAAGGTAAGGCCGTATTTTTCTGCCGTATACCGGGCGCCCTCTGCACGAAGCTGCACCTGGGCATAAAAATCATCAAAATTGCCTTCGTTACAGCTGCCCTTGAGGGTAAAGGGCTCCAGAATATAGATTTTGATATCCGGAAGCTCCGCCCTGATTTCCTCAATCATCAGGCCATAAATCATCCGGAATTTCTCCGGCGATACGCCATTGGGCCAATCCCCCATATCATGGCCGGCGTCATTGACGCCAATCAGGATGGTCAGAATATCCGGTTTCAGATTGATGATATCCGTTTTGATCCGGGCATAAATATCCACAATCCGGTCAGAGCCGATGCCCCGGTTCAGCACCTTGAATTTTCCGGGATACTTCAACCCAATCCGTCCGCTAAGCATGCTGGAATATCCCCAACCGGGATACAGATCGCAATCCCTGCTGCGACCGGAATCGGTGATGGAATCCCCCTGCAATACGATGGTTTTCATGCTGCCTCTCCTTATGCCAGATCCTTTTTCAGGACGTCCATCAATTCCTGCTTAAGCACTTCGTGTCCTGCGGCGGTGGGATGCACCCCATCCCCCAGCCAATGATCGGCAGGATAATAGGCGCACAGATCATCCAGCTTCTGCTGCAGAGGAATGAAAGGAAGGCCGTATTTTTCCGCTACAGCCCTGGCGCTGACAGCCCGGAGCCGCACTTCCTGATCAAATGCATCCCAATGGGCTTCTGTAGCTGTACCCTTCAGGCAGAAGGGCTCCAGAATATAGATTTTCAGTTCCGGCAGCGCAGCCTTCAGTTCCTCAATCAGCATGCAGTATACACGGCGGAATTTTTCATCATCCACCCCATTGGGGCTTTCATGAAATTCATGCCATACATCATTGACGCCAATGAGAATGGAGAGGTAATCAGGCTTCAGATTGATGATATCCCGCTTCATCCGGGCATACACATCCACAATCCTGTCGCCGCTGACGCCCCGGTTGTAAACCTGATATTGCCCGGGATAGTCGCAGATGATTTCAGCCGTTACCAAAGAGGCATATCCCCAATTGGGCTTCTGATCATTTTGCCGGTCCCGGCCGGCGTCGGTAATGGAATCTCCCTGCAATAAAATCGTTTTCATTCTAAATCACCTTACTGCAAATCTTTTTTTCCTTGTTCATAAATCTGAAGCACGGCTTCAGCGGTATCCCTGATGGCATCCAAACGGTTTATGAAGGGCACCTTTTCCCGCAGGCAGCGATAGAATTCAGTGATGCACGTCTGATGCCCCGTTCCCCAATAGGATTTTCCAAGGAATTTGGGAAGATTAAATGTCAGCCGCTCGGTTCCCTGCTCCGTACGGATTTCCAGGGCGTCATCCTCCAGCCGCAATACGGCCCCGTCAAGCACGATCTCTATCAGCACGGAAGCATCCTTGACGAAGGCAGTGGATGCATAATAAAGCACCGGCTTCCCCTGCAGCGTCAGATAGGCATCCACCGTATCTTCCACTTCGATGATCCCCTTCAGATGATGATTGCTCATCCGGGCGTCCACCATATCCGGTTTTCCCATCAGATAAATCAGCAGATCCAGGGTATGGATGGTCTGATTCATCAGCACGCCGCCGCCCTCGGTTTCCCATTTTCCCCGCCAGCCACTTTCCACATAATAGGGCTCTTCCCGGTGCCAGGTGACCATAGCACGGGCGCCTTTGATTTCGCCATATGTGCCGGCTTCAATCAGTTCCTTTGCTTTTTGCACATTGGGGTTAAAACGATTCTGGAAACATACGCCAAGATTGGTCAGCTCCGCCGCCTTCTCCAGCAGGGGCCACTGCTCCCTGGTGATGAGGGGCGGCTTTTCCATGAATACGGCAATGCCCTTTTGCGCAATCTGCAACGCCATGGGCACATGCAGATAATGCGGCGTGCAGATATGAACGGCATCCAGCTGCTCCTGTTCCAGCATCTCGGTCAGCGAGGAATAGGCATGGCAGTGATATTTTTCCGCCATAGCCCGGGCCCGATCCATGCGGATATCAGCACAGGCCGCAAGCTCCGTTTCCTCCAGCAAATTCAGCACGGCGCTATGCACCTGGGCAATCCCGCCGCAGCCTACGATTCCAACCCGATACATGGCGTTAATAACTCCCTTCCGTATCAAAGGTGATATCCTTTTCATCCTTGTGCCGGGATGTTTTGCATCTTTCCATCAGCAACTCATAATACTGCTTTTCATCAATAGGCAGGGATACTTCCTTCCCAAGCCAGGAGGAAAGATGCATGGCATTGGAAAGCATCAGGCCGCGGATGCCCTCCCGGCCGTCGGCAACCAGGCTTTCTCCCCGGAGGATCTTACCCGCAAAGGCATTGAGTACCCCCACATGCTGAGGATTCTGGCCGTCGGTTTCAATGGTGAGGCATTCCATATCCGGCTTTTTAAATCCTTCAGGGCAGGTTTTGCACCATTCCCGTTCATCAGCCTTCAGCTTCCAGAAAGTGAGCACATCATTTTCCACCACGATCTTGCCCTTGGTACCGGTGATTTCCAGGCGGTTTGTGCCGGGGGCATCGCCGGTGGTGGTGATGAAAACGCCGGTGGCGCCGTTCTCATATTCCAGATACGCAGTCACATCATCTTCTACTTCGATATCATGCCATTTGCCCTCATGGCAGAAGGCGCGTACCTTCACAGGCAGGCCGCACAGCCACTGGATCAGATCCAACTGATGGGGGCACTGATTGAGCAGCACGCCGCCGCCCTCGCCTGCCCAGGTGGCACGCCAGGCACCGGAATCGTAATAATTCTGGGTACGGTACCAATCGGTGATCAGCCAGGAAACCCGCTTCATTTCCCCCAGTTCCCCATGATCCAGCATTTCCTTGAGCTTGCGGTACACGCAATTGGTGCGCTGGTTGAACATCATGCCAAAGGCCAGATCAGGATGCTGATCAGCGACGGCCATCATATCCCGAACCTGCAGAGTATACACACCGGCAGGCTTTTCCACCATCACATGCAGCCCGTTTTCCATGGCCATTTTCGCCAGCACGGGATGCTGATAATGGGGCGTTGCCACCAGCACGGCATCGCAGCATCTGGCAGCAATCAGATCGGCGCCTTCGTTAAAAAACTGCGCCCCGGGCACCATGCCCTGCGCCCATTCCCTGCGGCCTTCCTTCCGATCAGCAATGGCCACAATTTCGATTTCCGGGCATTTGCCGTCCGTTATATTCCGGATATGGGCAGAACCGATATTACCGGCCCCGATGATCCCCAGACGTACCTTGCGCATTTTCTTTTCCTCCTTATCGATAGCCCAGTGTATTCAGATGGCGATAGCTTTTTTCCATGCAATCAAAGGGAGAAAGCCCATAGCAATGATCCTGCTCCACCAGGGCATACTCCGTTACTCCACTGTGATCGAGAATATCCATAATGCCGGCAAAATCCAGATTGCCTTCCCCGACAGCGGTCATCCTGTTTTCAAATCCCGCCACTGTCATATCCTTCAGATGCACGCAGGGCAGCCGTTCCGCATGCTCTGAAAGCCACTTTTTCACATCTATCCCGGCAAACTGCAGCCAATAGGTATCCGCCGTAATGCCCATCACATCTGCCGGGAACATATCCAGCAAATGATCCATCAGCGTTCTGCCATCGGACATACGGGCAAATTCAAAGGCATGATTGTGATACATAAACCGCATCCCTGCCTCCTTCAACCTTTGGGCAGGGGCATAAAAATCCTCTCCAAAGCAAGGTAGCCAATGGGGCTGGTGATATTTTTCGCTCATCATGCCCAGGCCCACATATTTGCAGCCATAAATCTGATGCTCCTCAATCAGGACGTCGATCTGATTCAAAAAACGATGCTCCGGATTGTGAGTGAGCACGATCTGCAGCCCATTCTCATCGCACAGATGGCGTACCGTCTTGGCAGGAATGCTGCCAAGGCCGGAAAGCTGCACCGTAGTATAACCAATCCGGGCCACCCGCTCCAGGGCCCTGCCCAGATCCTTCTCATTTTGCAGATAGGTTCTCAGCGTGAATAATTGTGCGCCAATTTTCATCAGGAGAATCCTCCCTCTTTTTTCTCTATTGTACCTTTTTCCCCTGTATTTGGCAAGATGAAATGCATAAAAACAAGCAAAAAGCGAAAGGGATAATCCTTCCGCTTTCATAATTATTGATTCAATCGATAAAACCGGCAGGCATTCTCCCAGGTGATCCGGGCCATCTCCTTTTCCGGCAATTGCCGCAGGGCCGCCATTTTTCTCATCACCCATACCACATGTCCCGGCTCATTTCTTCTGCCTCGGAAAGGCTCCGGAGAAAGATAGGGGCTGTCCGTTTCCACCAGCAGCCGCTCCAGCGGGGTTTGACATGCGGCCTCCCACAGATTGGGGGCCTTTTTGAAGGTAAGCGGGCCTGCAAAGGAGATATAGAAACCCATTCTGGCATACTCCTTTGCAATTTCTGCACTTCCAGAGAAGCAATGAATCACCCCGGAGGGCAGTTTTTTTGCACCCCGGAAAAAATCCACCATATCCCCATGGGCATCCCGGATATGGAAAATCACAGGCATATCCATTTCCAGGGCCAGCTCCATCTGCTCCGCCATAATGCGCTTCTGCACATCCCGGGGGGAAAAATCATAATAATAATCCAGGCCGATTTCCCCCAAGGCCACCACTTTGGGATGCCTGAGCGTTTCCCGCAGCTGAATCAAATAATCCTTCGGGGCATCCTTTGCCTCATGGGGATGCACACCCACGGCGGCATAGACCCCATCGTGCTGCTCTGCAAATTCCAGACAGCGGCGGGAAGAGGGCAAATCGCTGCCCACACATACGCAGCGCTTTACCCCATTTTCCAGCATCCGATGATAGGCATCTTCCCGATCTGCATCGAATTTGGGATCATCCAAATGGCAGTGGGTATCAAAAACCTGAAAAAGCTCTTTTTCCGCTTCCATTATTGATTGGCCTCCCATGCTTTTTTCGCCAGCAGCAGAGAGCCGATCAGGCCGCTGTCAGGATAGCAGGAAGGGGGCACGATCAGGGAGGATACATCCTTTACGCAGGAAAGATAGCCGCCCAGCAGCCGTTCCGTCTCCTTATGGATCATGGGGAACAGATGGCTCTGCCCCATCACCCCGCCCCCAAGAATGATTTTTTCCGGGGAAATGGTCATCAGCGCCGTCACACACAGCTGGGCCAGATAATGGGCCTCCAATTCCCATGCAGGATGATCCGGCGGCAAATCCTTTCCCTTGACGCCCCAGCGCCTTTCAATGGCAGGGCCGGAAGCCAATCCCTCCAGGCAGCCCTTATGATAGGGGCATACCCCCTCCTTCATGGGATCATCCGCCCGGGGGGCCAGCAGCATATGCCCCCATTCAGGATGCATCAGCCCATGCACCAGATTGCCCTCGCAATAAACCCCGGCGCCGATGCCCGTTCCTACTGTGACATATACGCAATTTTTCAGGCCCTTTGCTGCCCCCATCTCCGCTTCGCACAGCGCAGCGGCATTCACATCCGTATCCATCAGGCAGGGCACGCCCAGCGCCTCCCGGAATCTGGGCAGCAGCGGATAATCGCACCAGGCCAGCTTGGGCGTTTTGGTAATATATCCATAGGTTTCAGAGGCGGGATTCAAATCCAGCGGCCCGAAGGAGCCAACGCCCAAAGCATCCACAGGATGCGCCTGAAAAAAGCGGATCATCGCTTCCATGGTTTCGGAAGGCATGAGCGTAGGAATCGTTTCCCGTTTCAGAATATTCATTTTTTCATCGGCGACGGCTAAAACCATTTTGGTGCCGCCTGCTTCTACTGCGCCAATTCGCACGATGCTTTCTCCTTTATACAAAAAAGCGCCCTAAACGCCGGAAAGGGCATGGCCACTTCCGGCACAGGACACTTTTCTTTGATTTATTCGAACAGTTGATTTTCAGCATTCAGGATGTGCTTCTGATCCTCCATAAGGCGCAGGAAGCGTTCCTTATAATCCTGGGCAGCGGCCTTGAGCATATCCACTTCCTGCTGCAGGGCCTGCTTTTCTTCTTCCAGATTGAGAATGCTGGCGTCGGCAGTCGCCTTGGCATTGCGGATGATTTCATCGGCTTCCGCCTGGGCGTCGGCGATCATTTCATCGTAGATCTTCTGGGCACGGGCCAGCAGCTTCTGGGCAGATTCGCTGGGTTCCTCAGCCTTGGGCTGCACCGCAACAGGAGCGGGGGCAGGGATGGGGGCGGGAACGGGCACAACGGCAGGGGCAGGAACGGGAGCGGGGGCAGGGGCGGGGGCGCGGCTTGCCTGCTCCAGCCGGCTCTGCAGCATCTTCTTTTCTTCATCCAGTGCAGCCAGCGTATCGCAGATTTCATCCAGGAAATTATCCACTTCTACCTGATCATAGCCCTTTACTTTGATTTTGAATTCTTTTTCCAGAATCATATCGATGGTTACAGCCATGGGTCTATTCTCCTTTCGTATTCCCTTTTACAGGTACATGATCAAAACGTTTATTATCGATCCCTTTTCAGGGAAACAATACCAATTCCATGAGGCTGGGATTACTGGGCCCGGGCTTCATCGGGGGCATAGCCGTTGCCGACGGGCTGGGCAGTAAAAGCAGGGGCCTGGGCGGCCTGGGGGGCGGGCTGATTATAGAAGGGCTGAGGCGCCTCTTCAGGGGCGGCGGCCCGGCGGGTAAATCCCTGCTGGGGCGGCGCATAGCTCACCTGGGGCTGCTGCGGCTGCTGATGCTGATAAGGGGCGCGCTGCCCGTGATATCCAGGCTGATAGCCGGGATTGGGGGCAGGGCGGCCGGGCATGCTGTTCATCTGATTGGTGATCTGATCGGCATATACGGCCACGGTCTGGGGGGCCAGCAGATAAACGCCGGCACGGGAAACCTTGGTAATGGTTGCGGTCAGGGAATAGCAGGCGCCGCTGAGAGTATCCACCAGCCGCCGCTGTTCCGCCTGATCATTGATGTTTTCCATCACGATCAGCACTGCATCCCCATTACGCAGCAGGGTAATGGCGCTGCGGCAATCCCCAATCCCCCGGGCATTGATGATCCGGGCGCTGAGGGGCGCAGGGCCGGACATCTGGGGCATCCCCTGCTGGGGAGGCATCTGCTGAGGCTGGGGCTGCATGGTCGGCTGCTGCATCGGGGGCTGCTGAGGCTGGGGCTGCATGGGGGGCTGCTGCACAGGCGGCTGCTGAGGCCGCTGATAAGACTGGAATGCAGACTGAGGCCCGGGCTGCTGGGGCTGCATAGGGTGCTGAGGCTGGGGCTGATTCATCTGCGGCTGGGGCTGATAACCCTGCTGAAATTGCTGCGGGGCAGGATGCTGCATCTGCTGCTGGTAAGCGCCAAAATCCACGATGTTATTCCCCCTCTGCTCATTTGTCTGTTGTACGGGCTGCTGGGCCGGGGGCTGGGGCTTATAGCCCGCTCCCTGCGCATATTTATTGCCCTTCTGGTTTCTGGGCAGATCCTCTTCCCCATTATAGAGGAAGCCATTGTATACCGAGCGCATTTTATCTTTCAAATTGCCGATAAAGTCACCGTTTGCCATTGAAGAAATCCTCCTGCATTTATCTGAACAGCGCAGAGCCCACACGCACCATGGTGGCGCCCGCCCGTGCTGCCAGATCATAATCCTGGGACATGCCCATGGATAATTCTTTCATTTCTGTATTGGCCACTGCCTCCGCTGCGCACCGGTCAAATAATGTGCGCATCCGTTGAAAAAGGGCGGATAAATCATCCCGGGAGGCGCCAAGGGGCATCATGGCCATCAAGCCCTGTACATTCAGGCCGGGCAGCTGTGCGCATTCTTTCAGAAAGGGAAGCAATTCCTCCTCTTCTACGCCGCCCTTCTGGGGCTCCTTACCGATATTCACCTGCAGCAGCACCGGCATCCGCCGCCCTGCTTTCTGGGCCTGCCTGTCAATTTCCTGGGCCAGGGATATGCTGTCCAGAGAATGAATCATGCATACATCTTTTATTATATATTTAACTTTGTTGCTTTGCAACCGCCCAATCAGATGCACCGAAAATTTTTCATTCAGGTAAGGCAGCTTTTCCCGGATTGCCTGCACCCGGTTTTCCCCGATATCCTTTACCCCCAGTTCATGCAGGGGCAGAATATCTTCAACCGGAGAATACTTGGTAACGGCAATCAGCCGGGGAAGCCTTCCCCAGGGGGCGCTTTCCCGCTCCAGGATCTGCCTTACATGCTCCACCCGTTCCTTCAGCATTCCTTATCCCCCTCAGAACAGGCGCACGCGCACCCCATCATAGAGCACACCGGAATTTTCGGGGATAACATAGGCCACATTTCCGTCATCGGAAATGACCTCAACCCCCGTCCAGTATTCGCCGCCCTCCGTATTCATGATGACGCCCTTCCGGCCTTCCTGCACATAGATGGCCCGGCTGGGCACCATCAGGCTGTTGACGCTTTCACCCAGCTGCACCTGGCAGGAACGGATATAGAGCACATTGGAGAGGGCAGAGGTATCCTCAATCTTCAGCCGGACCAGCAATTCACCGCCGGATCGGGTGAAGGATTCCACCGTAGCATCCACAATGGTATTATCAAAGCTCTCAATCAGCAGCTTATAGGAACGGCCGGATACCGGCGTCCAATCCATTTCGTTGCAAAGCATCAGCACCACCCAGGGCTCGGGCCGTACCAGGCGGTAAATGGATACCGATTTGCTGCGGCTATAGGTGGTTTCTTCGTCAGGGATATTTCCCTTGTACATAGAACGCACCTCAGCAGGAGAAAAATCCCCATAAGTATGCATATTGAGCGTATTTTCAAAGCCATCGGTGTAAAAACTGATCAGACCGTCCACCTGTGCTGCATACTGCTTGGACCAGGTGGAAATACGGTTCAGCTGGGCTTCTTCATCATCATACAGCCGGCTGAGCTTCTGATCATCCGGATATTTCTGCTTGATATACAGCCTGAGTTCATTCATGGAATTGGCAAGCAGCGATTCCTGCTGGGACAGGCTGCCCTGGGTACCCTGCACCAGCTTCTGGGCTTCCATGGCACGGCCGGAAACCTGATCCATCAGGCTGATCAGCCGGGTATCCCCTGCTGCATTTTCGATCAGATTTTTATGATAATTCTTGATCTGATTGCGATAATTGTTCAGGGTGGTCAGTTCCTTGGCACTGAAGCCGGAAGTATATGCCGTGGCCACTTTATCGCCGCGCTCCACGAAGGTGCCCTCTTCCGCCTGATAATCGATCTGGGATGCACCGCTATGCTGATACACCGTTTCGCTGCGCACAACCACCGCATCCCCGGTATACCGGGCGCTGAGAGAACCATTGCGTACATAGCCGTACGCCGCCTGGCCGGGAGAAAGCATCCGCAGCACCGCAAACACAGCAAAGCCCAGGACGATAACCGTCAGGGCGATATAGATTCCGAGATTCTTTTTCTGTTGTTTTGCCCGGGGAAGCCCCGTCTTGGGCGCCTGATAGCCGCTATGCTGGGCAGAGGCGGTTTCATAAACAGGCTGGGTTTCGCCGGGATTGGGCTGCATCGGCATCTGGCCGTATCCCATTCCCTGGACGTCATAGCCGGGCATTGGCTGCACCGGCATCATCTGGGGCGGCAAATCAATCTGGGCCGGGGGCGGCAATTGGCCGGGCATTCTGGGGCCCTGGCCCTGAACAGGGGCCTGATACCCCGGTCCCGGCCCTCCCTGGCCGGGCACGCCCATCTGCGTCCACTGGGACTGCGCCGGCTGGCCGTTAGTAAATGCATAATCAGCGGGCTGGAAAGGCCCCTGACCTTGTGGCGGCTGCTGCATGGGTTTCCTCCCATCAAAAGGATAACTGTATTATCATTCGAGACGGCAGAGAAAAATCCTGCCTGTTTTATCTAAAAATTTACGAATTTATTACAAAAGTTTTTCAGTTCGTCATTTTGATCAATTGACGCTGCGGTATGCCTCAATCACATCGGGACGTCGCTGAACACGGCGCAGGGCATTATCCAATTGCTCGCGGCTCTGTACCTGCAGGGTGATGGTGATGGTGCAGGTCTTGTTCTTATTCAGCTTCACTGCGATGGCCGTCATGGGAATGCCCATATCATCGATGAAATTGGTCATTTCACCCAGCAGCGAGGGATGATCATAGCAAACGATCTGAATATTGGCACTGAAAGTACCTGCTCCTTCATCTGCCCAGGAAACGGGGATGGCCCGCTCCGGCTCGGTATGCAGGGCATTGATGCAATCCCCTTTATGGATGGTAACGCCCCTGCCTCTGGTAATGTAGCCCACAATTTCATCCCCGGGAACGGGATTGCAGCACCGGGCAAAGCGCACCAGCATGCCTGCCTCCCCATGGACATAGATGCCATGGGTGGGTTTGCCCTTGGGTTCCGGGGGAGGCACGCTTTCTGTGACCTGGGGAATCTTGGGCGACTGGGGCGCATCTTTCTTGTTCTTTTCGTCAATCAGCCGGGCCAGCACATATACAGCCGTCACCCCGCCGTAGCCGATGGCGCCATAGAGATCATCCAATTCCTGGAACATGTACTTTTTCAGCAGCGGCTCGTAATATTCAGGCTTGGTATAATCCCCCAGCTTCACGCCCCGGCGTTTGGCCTCATGCTCCAGCATATCCCGGCCCTTCTGCATATTTTCGCCCCGCAGTTCCCGCTTGAAAAACTGCCGGATTTTGGCCTTTGCCTGCTGGGTTTTTACGATTTTGAGCCAATCCATGCTGGGCCCCCGGGAAGCGCCGGAGGTCATGATTTCCACCCGGTCCCCCGTTTCCAGCTGGGTATCCAAAGGCACCATTTTCCCATTGACCTTGGCGCCCACACAGGCATTGCCCACCTGGGAATGGATGCGATAGGCAAAATCCAGGGGGGTGGAGCCCCGCTGCATGGAAATAATATCCCCTTTAGGGGTGAAAAGCAGCACCTCTTCCGAGAAAAGATCGGTTTTCAGGCTGTCAATGAATTCATGGCTGTCCCGGATTTCCGATTGCCAGTCCAGAATCTGGCGCAGCCAATACAGCTTTTCATCCAGGCCCCCATCCTTCTGGCCGCCTTCCTTATAGCGCCAGTGAGCGGCAATGCCGTATTCGGCCATTCGGTGCATTTCCTTGGTGCGGATCTGGATTTCAAAGGGGAAGGGAATGCGCCGGCCGCCCATCACGGTGGTATGCAGCGATTGATACATATTGTTTTTGGGCACCGAAATATAATCCTTGAATCTGCCCGGCACCTGATTCCACAGCGTATGAATAACGCCCAGCACCGTATAGCATTCCGGAATGGTATTGACGATCACGCGGATGGCGATCAGATCATAAATCTGATCAAAGGGCTTATTTTGGATCACCATCTTCCGGTAGATGGAATAAAGATGCTTGGGCCGGCCGGCAACCTCATATTGGATGCCCACTTCATCCAGCTTCTGGGATAATTCGCTGATCACCAGCTTGATATTATCCTCCCGCTCTGCCCGCTTCATGCCCACCTTACGGGCCACATCCTGATAGCCCTCCGGATCAATATAGCGAAGGGACAGATCCTCCAGTTCCTGCTTGATGGCATAAACGCCCAGACGATGGGCCAGGGGGGCATAGATATCCAGCGTCTCCCTGGAAATGCTGACCTGCCTGTCCACCGGCTGGAAGCGCAGGGTGCGCATATTATGCAGCCGGTCAGCCAGCTTGATCAGCACCACCCGGATATCCTTGCTCATGGCCAGGATCATCTTGCGCAGGGATTCGGCCTGCCGCTCTTCCCGATCCGCAAAATCCAGCTTTTCCAGCTTGGTGACCCCATCCACCAGTCTGGCCACTTCGTCCCCGAATTCGCTCTGGATGCCCTGCAGGGTGATCCATTCGCAATCCTCCACCGTATCATGCAGAAGGGCTGCGGCGATGGTAGGGGGATCAATCATCAATTCTGCCAGAATGCTGGCCACATATACAGGATGGAGGAAATAAGGCTCCCCGCTTTTACGAACCTGGCTGCAGTGGGCCTCTTCTGCAAATTTCCAGGCACGCTCAATCAGGGAACAGGCTTCCTCGTCCCCGCCGATTTTTTTCACCCGCTCCAGAATCTGTTCCAGCGTCATGCTTTCATAAGCCGTATACGCCATCGTGTTCCTCCTTCGCCTGCTGTGCCATGCGGAATAGGGGGTTATCCTCCGGGCTGGCTTTTATCGCCGGGAGGATAGAAAATGCAAAGGGGTAGAAAGAAAATTGAATCAGCCCCATCATAGCAAATACCTTGAATGCGAAAGCCGCCTGCACTTCAGAAATATGCATCTCCTCTGCCGCAGCCTTCAGATCACGGAAAGAATGCGCCCTGAGCATCCGGTAGCATTCCCGAAGATGGGATACATCCAAATACATCCCGGAAAGCATTTTTTTCATTTCTTCCGATACCGGAAGGGTATAGATCAAAGCACCCGGGCAGGCCGCCTGATAGGCCGACGCTTCCCCCAGGGAACCATCGCATAATACCACATGACGATAACTTGCGCAAGTGGCGATGGCATTTCCATAGAGCAAAATCGTATGATAAGCCTTGGGATCCCTGGCGCTATCCAGGCAAAAATCCGCTTCAGGGAACCGACGGTGCAATCGCAATGCCGTTTCCAGGCACCGGCAAACCAGCAGCGTGCCCTGATTGCCCTGCATCAGATCATCCAGTTCATCGGGCCCGATCGCCTGGGGATGACTGCAGAATAGTTCCTCAGAAAGCAGAGACACTGTCTCCCGGACCAGATCGTGCGGGATATTTTCCGGCAGCAGCTGCAGCGCATGCAATTGGCATTCTGCACTGATGCGGCCCCGGAATTCATTGAGGGTCGGGGTCATCACCATTCTGAAAGCTGCGCCTGCCTGGCCGGCCCAATCCCCGCCCCCAAAGAAAATGCCGTCCCGCAGGGCATTCCCCTGCTGAAAAGTGCATTTAAGATGCTTTCCCTGGCTGCCGACCGCCTGGAGGGACAGGGCCTCCACCCCATCGCAAAGGAAGCGGGGAGCGGGATTGCCCATTCCAAAGGGCTCCAGCCGGCCAAGCAGCTCTACTGTTTCTGCCGTTACCTCTGCCAGGCTCAATTCCCCATCGCAGATCATCTGGGGCACCAGTGCCCGGTTCCCCGTCTGTTCCATCACCGCCTGAGAAAACCGCCGGGCAAATTCCGGCACATGGGCGTATTCAATGGTCAGCCCCGCTGCCTGCCTGTGGCCGCCAAATCGGATAAATAAATCGGCGCATTGGGAAAGGGCCTTGTGGATATCCACATCCCCAGCGCTGCGGGCACTGCCAACGCATACATCCCCCTCCCGGGAGAGGGCCACTGTGGGGCAAGTATACTTTTCTGCGATTTTTCCGGCAGCCAGGCCTACCACACCGCTGTTCCAATCCTGGCCCATCACCACCAATCCCCGGGCCTTGATCAGATCCATTGCAGCTACCTGGGCAAGGGCATCCTCCAATACCTGAGATTCTTGGCTTTTCCGCTCCTGATTCAGATTTTCCATCCGGACAGCCAGGGTATGGGCCTGCACGGCATCATGGGTCAGCAGCATATCCAGGGCGATCTGGGCCGTATCCATCCGGCCGCAGGCATTCATCCTGGGAGCAATCTGAAAAGCAATCTGTTCACTGGTCATCTTTCCTTTGATCCCGGCGCTCTCCATCACGGCGCGCAGGCCCAGCCGGCGGGTCTGGGAAAGCTGCTGCAATCCCAGGGCCACAATGGAGCGGTTTTCCCCCGTCAGGGGCACCATATCCGCCACCGTTGCCAGGGCAGCCAGCTCCAGCAGGGGCATTGCCCTCTCCCCGATCAGGCCCCAGGCCAGCTTCCATGCCACCCCAGCCCCGCAAAGGAAGGGAAAAGGATAATCCTGCAAAAGGGGAGAAATCACCGCATCTGCATCGGGCAGCTGATCTCCCGGTTTATGATGATCGGTGACGATCACCTGCATGCCGGCACGCCTGGCCGCAGCCACTTCTTCAATACTGGTGATACCGCAGTCCACCGTTACCAGCAGATCACACTTCTTTGCCAGCATTTCCACAGCCGGGGTATTCAGGCCATAGCCCTCCTTATGGCGATGGGGCAGATAGGTTACGCAGGAAAGGCCGCACAGGGAAAATGCCTCTTTAAGAATGGCGGAGGCGCACACCCCGTCCACATCATAATCCCCGTAAACGGCGATGGTTTTCCCCGTTTCACGGGCAGCATGCAGGATGGAAAGAGCACGCTCCATCCCCGGCAGTGCCAGGGGGGATCGGATCTGATCCAGTCCGGGATGCAAAAAAAGCTGCGCCTCTTCATCCGAACGGATCCCGCGGGCATACAGCAATCGGGCCAGCCATTCCGGCAGCCCTTCCAGCTGCAATTTCTGCCCTTCCAGGGGCGCAATCCCGATACTGAGCATGCCATTTCCTCCGAAAAAAGTGTAAAAAGAGGGTGCCGGTTTTTTCTGCCGGCACCCTTTTGATTTTCCTTATTTTACCTTGCCAAAGCTGGCGGCCTTACCGGTCATGGCAATAAAGCTGGCCTGGAACAGGCGCATCACGGGGGTCACAAAGGCGCTGGCAGTCACGCCGCAGCACAGGGCATAGCCCGCAACTTTGGAGAAGCCGAAGATCATCATGATCAGGGACAGCACCAGCAGAACGCCGTGGGCCAGCCAGACCTTCTTGGCGGCAGTGCGCATGCCCAGTTTATTGGCAGATTTGGGGGTATTGCCTTCACCGATCAGCTTGCTGATTTCCTTGGTGCGGAGGGCGGCGGCATACAGGGCCAGCACCAGACCCACAACCAGCATCAGCAGGTTGATCAGGGTAACGGTGCTGCGCACCAGCGTAGCGTAGAAGAAGCATTCCAGCATAACAGCGCACCATACGGTGATGATGGCGGAAACGCCGGTCAGCTTGCCCTTGCCGATCAGGTAAATGGCGCCAGCCACCAGCAGGGCAGCGCATGCAATCAGCACGATGGAAAGGAAGGCGCCGGAAGTGGCGGCCACTTCCCCTTCACTCTCGCCGTCATGGGTGTAGGACAGAGACACGGTAACAGGATTCAGGCACAGCACGGCCACATTGGAAGCAGTGTTCAGATCCTGGCCCATATTCATAACCACTTTGCCATTTTCAACGCTTACATAATAGGCCACCACGCTGCCGTCGCAGAAGGCATTGAAGAGAGCGCCGTTGGCGGCAACCGCTTCATTCAGGGCCTGGGTATCTTCCTTGGAAAATTCGATGGTCATTTCATAGGCATTGTTGGCAGAATTGGGAGCAACGCTGGTCTTGGCGAAGGGCGCGCTGAACACGGTTTCGCCGGACACATTCTGCAGATCGAACTTGCCGGGCATGGAGACGAATTCAATCCAGCTGTGCAGGGCTTCGTCATTCATTTCAGGCAGTTCCACCCGCAGGGCATTGCCTTCCACAGTCACCTTGGCATCCGTTTCGCCCAGAGCGGCAATACGGGCTTCCACAGATTTCTTGGAAGCAGCCAGTTCCTCCTCCAGATTTTCACCTTCAGCAACGGAGGCATACAGCATCACGTACTCGCCGCCGCCCAGCGCCCGGGACAGGGGCAGGGATTCGGGCCAGTTCTTGCTGCTCACCGGAACCCAGGGCAGCAGCTGCATCACGCCGTCTTCACCATAATGAACGCCGGATACAGACAGGAAAGATACGATTACAGTGATCGCCAGCAGCAGCACCAGGCCGATAAAGCCCTTGCTGCGGGCAGACATGGACTTGTGGATCTTTGCATTCTTTGCCATAATTTCTTACTCTTCCTCTCAGCATACAAGATGCATTTTTGCGCGCCTAGCGCGTTTCAGCCATTAATATACCCGATTATTATACTATTTCCCTGTCTTTCCGTCAAGCAAATCCTGAAGACAGGCAAAGATTCTTATAGGCTGCTTCCAGGGGAAAATTCACTCCCCTTTTCCCCATTCCTCCGCCCAGAGGGCCCGTTTTCTCTCCATCATTTCATCCACCCGGGTGATATAATGGGTGATTTCACTAACGTTGGGGGCACGCTCAATACGGCCGATGGCTGGATATACCCGTTTGCTGATGGCACCGGCCCCCACGGCCAGCACGTTTGCCGTTTCTTCCATCATATCGATGTTGTACAGGCAGGCATGTCCGGGCAGCGCATAGCCCACATTTTCCAGATTGCCGGCCATGTATTTCTGGCGATAGAGATAATAGGGCTGCATGCCGCGGGCAGCGGCTTCCTGCCTTCCGGCCTCCACCATTTCGCCCACCATTTTGCCGTCGGGCAATTCCGCCTCCCAAAGATGCAGCAGGCTGGATCGCTTGATGGAGAGTGTGTGCACCGTCAGGCTTTCCGGGTGCATTTTCCGACTCCATTCCAAGGTTTGCAGGAACATATCCAGGTTTTCCCCCGGCAGCCCTGCAATCAGATCCATATTGATGTGATGAAAACCGGTGTCCCGTGCCATCTGATAGGCCGCCTCCGTCTGGGCGGTGGTATGCCGGCGGCCGATACGCTCCAGGGTGGCATCATGCATGGTCTGGGGATTGACGGAAATGCGGGTGGCCCCGTTTTCCCGGATGGCCTGCAGCTTATCCCGGTCGATGGTATCAGGTCTGCCCGCCTCCACCGTCACCTCGCAGGATTGATCGATGAAGGGCCGGGCTGCCTTCAGCACACGCTCCAGCAAGGGGGCAGAAAGAGAGGTAGGGGTTCCGCCGCCCATATAGAAAGCCCGGGGCCTGAGCCCCTTTTCCTCAATCAGCTGCAGCGTTTGCCTGATTTCCTTTTCCAGCGCATCCACATAAGGAGGCAATTGCTTTCCCTTTCCCACTTCCCCGCTGAGGAAGGAGCAATAGGCACAACGGGATACACAGAAGGGGATGCCCACATACAAATCCACTTCCTGCCTGTCCGGCTGGGGCAGGGAAAGCTGTACATCCACAATTTCAGAAAGCAGCCGTGCCTTCTCGGGATGCACATCAAATTCCCGCTGAACATGCGCCATGGCCTGATCCCTGGACAGGCCCCTGCCCATCCCTTCGTAAATCAGCCGGGTGGGGCGGATGCCGGTGAGGGAACCCCAGGGCGGCGTGCGTCCGCAGGCAGTCTTCATCACTTCATAGAGCGCCTGCTTGATCTGCCGCTTGTGATACCTTTTTTCCAACAGGGGATCGGCATTCACTTCTGCCCGGTTTTCCTGAATGCCGCTGAATACGCCCGATGCCTCCATGCGGCAAAGGCGCATATTGCCTTCCACAATTTCCGTATGCAGGATGGAAAGCTCTCCCCCCGGCTCATTGATTTTCAATTCAATACCGCCAAGAAAAATCCGGATTACATCCGCCAGATCATTGGCAAACTGTACCGTCGGGGTATGCAGGCTGACAATCATAAACGGCCCCTTTCCTGGAACAGCGTGGTTGCCCGGCCATGACCGGGATACACCTTCAGATCCTCTTCCATCTTCAGCAATCGTTTCAAAGAAGCAAACAGCACCGCCAGATCGCCCCCGGCATGATCCACCCGGCCATACGCCCGGTAAAAGAGAGTATCGCCGGTAAAGAGCGCATCCCCCATCCGATAGGCCACGCCGCCCAGGGTATGCCCCGGCAGATGCATGACGGAAATATCCATGCCTGCCAGGTGCAGCTTTGTCCCTTCCTGAACAAAATCGGTGGCGTCCGGCCGCTCGGCATCATCCCCGAGGCGCCACCCCACACTCCATTTGGCATCGGTGAGCATGATCCTGTCGGAGGGATGCATATAAATGGGCTTATCCGAAAAGGCATGCAGCGCCCCGGTATGATCAAAATGCCCGTGAGTGAGCAGCACCGCCGCCACTTTCCTTTCCCCGATGGCCGCCAGAATCCTTTCCGGCTCTGCAGCAGGATCGATGACCAGCACATCCTCCCTTTCTTCCAGGGAAACCAGATAGCAATTGGTGGAAAGTGGCCCCACTGCCAATGTTTCAATCTTCATCATGGCTTAAAATTCCTTATGACTATCCAATAAAATGGTTACAGGGCCGTCGTTTACAATATGCACCATCATATGCGTGCGGAAAATGCCATTTTCCACAGGCACCCCCAGCTTTCTCAGCTCCGCGCAGGTCAGTTCATATAGTTCATTGGCCCTATCCGGCGCTTCTGCCTTTGTAAAACCGGGGCGGTTCTGGCCCCGGGCGTCCCCCAGCAGCGTAAACTGGCTGATAGCCAGCACCTTGCCCCCCACATCCAGGATGGATCGGTTCATTTTCTCGTTTTCATCTTCAAAAATGCGCAGTTTGGCGATCTTCCCCGCCATGTATACGGCATCCTTTTCCGTATCGCCGCTTTCCACGCCGATGAGGGCGCAATATCCCTTTTCCACCCGGCCGGTTTCTTTTCCTTCAACGGTTACATACGCTTCCGATACCCTCTGAATCACGCAGCGCATCGCTTATTCCTCCATCATGCCTCTGTTTTTCAATACTGCTTCCGCAACCCGGATGCCATCCACGGAGGCGCTCATAATGCCCCCGGCATATCCGGCACCCTCGCCGCAGGGATATACACCGCCGATGCTGCTTTCATATCTTGCATCCCGGGGCAACCTGACCGGGCAGGAGGAGCGGCTTTCCACCGCCGTCAGCACTGCATCGGGCAGGGCAAATCCCTTTAATTGCCGGTCAAAGGCCAGAATGGCCTCCTTCAGCCCCTGATACGCATAATCCGGCAGAATCGCCCTGAAATCAGCGCAGGTAACGCCGGGGCGATAGGTGGGCTTTACGCTGCCGAGGGCCTTGGTTTCTCTGCCTGAAAGCAGATCCCCCGCCAGCTGCACCGGCGCCCTGTAATCACTGCCGCCGGCACGGAAGGCCTTGCTTTCCCATGCCCGCTGCAGGGTATAGCCTGCCAGAGGATGATCATCCCCAAAGTCCTCCGGCCGCACATCGATGAGCAGCGCCGCATTGGCATTTTCCCCATCCCGGGCAAAGGTGCTCATCCCATTTACGCAAAGGCCGCCTACCCGGCTGGCGGCAGGCACCACTGTACCGCCGGGGCACATGCAGAAGGTGTACGCCCCCCGGCCGGATTTCAGCTTGGTTGAAAGATGATATTCCGCAGCCCCAAGAGCCGGATGTTTGGCAAATTTTCCATACTGGCTCTGATTGATCAGGGATTGGGAATGCTCAATACGCGCCCCCACGGAGAAGGGCTTCTGCATCATATCCACCCCGGCCATAAACAGCATCTGCTGGGTATCAGCGGCGCTGTGGCCGATGGCCACGATCAGGGCGTCGGTTTCGATTTCTCCTTTTCCTGATTCATCCATATATTCCACGGCGCACAGGCTGCCGGCCTGCTTTCTGATGCCGGTCATTTTCGTAGAAAAGCGCACTTCTCCCCCGAGGGACAGAATTTCTTCCCGGATGGCGGCCACCACCAGCGGCAGCTTATCGGTACCGATATGGGGCCGGGCCAGATATAAAATTTCCTCCGGTGCCCCGTGATCGCAAAGCTCCTTCAATACCATCCGGCACCGCTTATCCTTGATGCCGGTGGTCAGCTTGCCATCAGAAAAGGCGCCGGCGCCCCCTTCCCCGAACTGAATATTGCTTTCAGGATTGAGCGTTCCGGTTGATGCAAAAATTTCAGTGGAGCGGGCCCGCTGATCCACCCTTTCTCCTCTCTCCAGCACGATGGGACGAAGCCCCGCCCGGGCCAGAATCAGGGCGGCAAATAATCCGCCGGGGCCAAATCCTGCCACTACCGGCCGGGGACCCACGGGCTGCCGGGACAGCACGATACCGGGAATTTTTTCCGATACCTGCTGGGCAACGCCGGGCTTGAGGGCGCGAAAAACGGCGTCTTCCTTTTTCAGTTTCACATCCACCGCCATCACAAAATGCACATCGCCCTTATCCCGTGCATCCACGCTTTTTTTGCTGATATGCCAGGAGAGCACCTGCTCCCTGCCGGTTTTCAGCTTTTTCAGCGCCATTTCCAGGGGAAAATCCTGCCCCGCATCCAGGGGCACCTTCAAATTGATCACCCGAAGCATTTCATGCCCTCCTTTCCCAGAATGCATTATATCATGAATCCGCAGGGAATTCAAACAAATAACAGCGGGAAATGAGGGAATATCCTTTCTTCCTCTTGTGCTGCCCCCTGCAAACGTGATACAATAATTCGCAACCATAAGGGAGGAAACAAGCCATGAAAAATTTGCAGGGCCTGAATGTGGGCATGATTTCGCTGGGGTGCGTAAAGAACCGGGTGGATTCGGAGCAGATGCTTTCCCAATTGAAGGATGCGGGCTGCCAGATCGTCGCCGATCCCGGCCAGGCAGATATCCTGATCGTCAATACCTGCGGCTTTATTGCCCCGGCCAAGGAAGAATCCATCGACAGCATTTTTGAAATGGCTGAATATAAAAAAACCGGCCGCTGCCGCTTGCTTTGCGTCACCGGCTGCCTGGCCCAGCGCTATGATCAGGATCTGATGGATCAGATTCCGGAAATCGATTGTATGCTGGGGGTATCCCAATATGCTGATCTGATAAGGCATCTTTCCGATGCCCTTTCCGGAAAGCGTCCCATGGCCACGGAACGGAATAATGCCTTCCTGGAGTGCGGCCGGGTGCTGACCACGCCCCCCTATTCCGCCTATATCAAAACCGGGGACGGCTGTGATAACAAATGCGCCTACTGCGCCATTCCCCTGATCCGGGGCGGCTATCGTTCCCGCTCCCGGGAAGCCATTCTCAATGAAATGCGCGCCCTTTCCGGCCAGGGGGTCAGGGAGCATATCCTCATCGCCCAGGATACCACCCGCTACGGCATTGATACGGGGGATTCACTCGCCAGCCTGCTGAAGGAGGCTTCGGATATCCCGGGGGTGGATTGGCTTAGGGCCCTGTATATGTATCCCGATGAAACCAATATGGAATTGCTCCAAACCATGGCGGCCAAAGATAACATCTGCAAATATCTGGATCTGCCGCTGCAGCATGCCTCCCCCGGGCTGCTGAAAAAGATGAACCGGCGGGGCACCATCCAGCATATCAAGGAAATGCTTACTGCCGCCAGGGATATGGGTTTTTGCCTGCGCACCACCTTCATCGTGGGTTTCCCCGGGGAAACAGAGGATGATTTCGAAAAGCTTATGGATTTCACCGAGGAAATGGCCTTTGACCGGATGGGCGCCTTCACCTTCTCCCCCGAGGATGACACCCCCGCCGCTCTGATGGCCCATCAGATTCCCGAAGAAATCAAGGAAGAACGATTGGATCGGCTGATGAATCTGCAGGCAAAGATCAGCCTTGCCCGCAATGAAAAGCGGATCGGAAAAAAAGAAAAACTGCTGGTCACCGGCTTCAGGGGCGATGTGTACACCGCCCGCTCCCAATGGGAGGCACCGGATGCGGATGGAGAAATCCTCCTCTTCAGCAATCGGCCTTTGGAAGAAGGCACATTCATCACCGCCACCATCACCGGCGCGGATACCTACGATCTCACCGCCCAGGCGGAAGAATGAATGCATCCTCTGCCAGATTACAATCGAATTTTTTCATCTTTTCATCATCATCAAAAGGGCTTTTCGGTTTGAAAAAACCGAAAAGCCCTTTTTGCATACGTGTGACATTTTTTTCTATATCCTTTTTCCGGAAAAATATAAATGAAAATATGCAATAAATGGGGGGAGAAAACAAATGACCATCTATGGTTATATCCGCGTTTCCAGCACCGATCAAAATGAAGACAGGCAGCTGATTGCCCTGAATGAGGCAGGGGTATCCAATGAAAATATTTTCGTGGACAAGCTATCAGGAAAGGATTTCAATCGTCCCCAGTATAAACGGCTGCTGCGAAAGATGAAAAAGAATGATCTGCTTTTCGTCAAAAGCATCGATCGCCTAGGACGGAATTATGAAGAAATTCTGCAGCAATGGCGATATGTAACCAAAGAAAAGAAAATTGATATTGTGGTATTGGATATGCCACTGCTGGATACCCGGCGTGGAAAAGATCTGATGGGCACTTTTCTTTCGGATATTGTTCTGCAGGTACTTTCCTTCGTAGCGGAAAATGAGCGTGCCAATATCCGCCGGCGCCAGGCCGAAGGGATTGCCGCCGCAAAAAAGCGTGGCGTTAAATTCGGCCGCCCTCCCATTTCCCTTCCATCAAATTTCGATGAAATTCACAACGCATGGCGCAGCAAAAAAATAACCCTGCAAAAAGCAGCGGACGCCTGTGCCATGCCCGTTGGCACCTTTTACGGAACCGCCCGGCGAAAAGAAATGGCAAAAATGGATAATTCAAGCAATAATTTGAAAAGGTAAACTTTTACAAATTCACTATTCGTTTCTTGTATCAGCACTATTATATATCAGTTATCCGCTTATTTCAAGTATTTATGTTGTTTTTTACCTTTTCTTTTTTGTTTCTTATTTTTTGTAAAAGTTTACTATTCCCAAAAAACAGTGTCAAAAACAAAAAAGGAGAGGTAACATGAAAAAAAGTCTTTCTCTGGTCATGGTTCTGGCAATGCTGCTGACCATGATGCCTGTGCTGGATGTGCATCAGCATGCGCATGCGGAAACGTCGCTTGTTTGTACAGACCTAGGTTGCGACTGTACCAGTTACGAAAAAGATCCGGATGTTTTGAATTTCACAGGTAGATGCGTGTGTGGACACTCGAAAAGTCGCCATCGTGAAATGGAGATTTGTAACCACGCAAACGCAGTGGTCACTGATTGCACCGAAAAGGTGTACTGCCCTAATTGCTCGAAGGTTGTTCATGAGCCCGTTGAGCATACCCCTGGCGCAGACGACGGCGATTGCACCACTGCAATCAATTGCACGGTATGCGGTAAGGTAGCTGTGGCTGCGGGTAAGCATACGCCCGCTGCGGATGACGGCGATTGCACCACTGCCATTCCTTGCGCAGTTTGCGGCAAGGAGGCTGTTGCTGCCACCTATCATACGCTCTCTGCCGATGACGGCGATTGCACCACTGCCATTCCTTGCGCCAATTGCGAAAAGGATGCTGTTCCCGGCAGGAACGCTCATGTGGAAGGTGACGACGACGGTGACTGCACGACCGGCATCAAATGCGCTTACTGTGATGTGGTCGTGACTCCGGGCGCTGCTGCCCACACCCCCGCTGAGGACGACGGCGATTGCACCACCGCGGTCGCTTGCGCCATCTGCGGCAAGGAGGCTGTCCCCGCTGCGTCTTCCCACATCCCCGGCGAGAACACCGGCGACTGCACCATTCCCGTGAAGTGCACCGTTTGCGGCAAGGTGACCACCGAGGCTGCCTCCATGCACAACCTGGTAAACGGCGCCTGCACCAACTGCAGCTTCGTCTGCAAGCACACCGCCACCAGCAAGGTTACCGTTTCCGAGCCTGACTGCATGAATGAAGGCACCGCGAATGTGATCTGCGACGCCTGCGGCGTTGTGGTTGAGACCGAGTCTATTCCCGTTGACGCGGAAGCCCACAACTGGATCACCTTCGGCCCCGGCAGCTTCTGCACCATCTGCAGCGCGGTCAAGGACAAGGTTGTCACTCCCGACGATCTGGAAGAAGACAAGCCCATTGAGAACCCCTGCGACGAGCATGAGTGGGTATCCCTCTCCTTTGGCGCTTACTACTGCATCAAGTGCGGCGCCAATTCCACCGATCTCGATCCCCTGGAACCCGAAGTATGCGACCATGCGGATTCTCACATTGAAACTCTGACCCCCGCCACCTGCAAGAAGGAAGGCGTTGGCCAGGAAGTTTGCGATATCTGCGAAGAAGTGCTGAACGACAATGTGGAACTGCCCATCGATCCCGATGCGCACGACTGGATTGAGTTCTCCTTCGGCGCTGGCTACTGCCGGCTGTGCGGCTACATCTCCGTCGATGATTCCCTCTTTGAAGAGCCCGAAGAAGAAGATCCTTGCGAGCACAATTGGACGCAGGTGACCCACAATGGTTACTTCTGCACCAAGTGCGGCGCGACCACCACGGACGAGTCCGTTGTGAATCCCCCCGTTGTGGAGCCCGAAGAACCCGAAGAAGATACCTGCGAGCATGATTGGGTCGTCTTCAGCTTTGGCGGCTGGTTCTGCAAGAAGTGCGGCAAGGTCACCAATAACAATCCCACCGATAAGCCCGATCCCGTTCCCAGCCCCGATCTGCCCGAAGGCGACGAGGATTGCCCCCATCAGTGGAAGGAATTCACGCCCAACGGCTACATCTGCGAACTGTGCGGCCGAATTGAGCACAAGCCCTGCTTCCATGAGGAAACCGAAGTGATTCCCGCTGTTGCCCCCACCTGCACCGAAACCGGCTTGACCGAAGGTGAAAAGTGCGTAAAGTGTGATAAGGTTCTGGTTGCCCAGGAAGTAGTTGCTGCTCTGGGCCACACCGAAGTTGTGGATGCTGCTGTTGCTCCCACCTGCACCGAAACTGGTCTGACCGAAGGCAAGCATTGCTCCGTTTGCAATGAAGTGCTGGTTGCTCAGGAAGTTGTGGATGCTCTGGGCCATACTGAAGTTGTGGATGCTGCTGTTGCCCCCACCTGCACCGAAACTGGCCTGACCGAAGGTAAGCATTGCTCCGTTTGCAACGAAGTACTGGTTGCTCAGGAAGTTGTGGATGCTCTGGGCCACAAGTGGGAAATGGTTATTACCAAGGAACCCACCACCGAAAGTGATGGCCTGAAGGAAGAAATCTGCTCTGTTTGCGGCGCCAAGTCCGGCAAGACCGAAGTGATCGCCCCCATTTCCAACATGAAGTATAACGCCACCCTGACTGCCTTTGGCCCCTCCATGAAGGAACTGGGCGGCAATGTTTGGAACCGTGTTACCCCCATCGATCTGTCTGTGGACGCCACCTACGCCCTGCCCCTGGTTGCTTCTAACCGCTATGAGGTTGGTACTGTCACCGTCGTGGTTGCCAACGGCACCCTCACCGTGAGCTATGATACCAACTCCTGGCAGATCAAAGTTGTCGCCGAAACCTTGAAGCTCTATGCCTCCAAGGCCGATCTGCTGGCTGGCAATGCTATAGAAGCCTCCTATGGAGCTGCCATCAATACTGCTGAAACCTTCGGCGCTGATACCAAGGTGATCATCGCTGTGGAACTGACTGCCCACTATGATATCGAAGGCATTGGTGTCAAGCGGTTCTCCGCGAATGCCGATGAAATCGCTGCCATGATGGCCATCATTGACTGATCTTGATTCCCATATAGCAAAAGGGGTCTGTGATTGCACAGACCCCTTTTTTCGTATTTCATAGATATTCTTCGATGGCACTGACCACCTGGGCGGCCACCATGGCGTTGCCCTCGTCATTGAGATGCAGGCCGTCCCCCCGGTCATAAGTCACCATTTTATCGTGCATGAGGGAAAAGAGGTCATCCACCGGGATGCCTTCTTTTTTTGCTACCCTTGACATAATGGCATTATAATTACGGATACCGGTTGCATCTCCGGCCCCTACCGGCATGGTGGTGCCGAAAATAATCTTGACCCCAGGGAACAATTTCCGTAGCACGATCACTGTCCGCTCTACAGCGCTCTCGTATTCCTCGGGAAGAGAAAAGGGACGGCCGATATGATAATCATCCCCAAGATCCCAAAGCCCGCAGGACCAATGCACAATATCAGGGGCCGGAAAATCATTCAGCCAGAAGCGCAGGGAATTAAGGGTATATCCCGCCCAGCGGCCATTCTCATTGGGGGCATATACCTCTGCCTTTCCTTCCAGCAGCTTCCGCACAAAAGGCTCATAGCCCATCCTGCGGGAATCCCCCAGCAGCAATACCTTTTTCATATTCTCTTCTTTAACCCCAAAAACATTACAGTTCCAGCGCCTCGTAGATCAGATTGCGCAGATCGGGATGCACCACATCGTAGCTATAGCCATAGCCCCGCACATGCTGGGCATAGAAGGCGGACAGATGATGCTCAGGATCGATCATCATCCAGGCGCCGGCAGCGCCGTCCCAGCCGAATTCCCCGACAGGGCCCCGGCCGCCCTTTTCCGTATCCACACGGGTGCGCACACCCAGGGCGTAGGAATAGCCATGCCGGTTCCAATGGTCAAAGGATTGCCTTCCCTTGGGGCAAAGCTGATTTGCCCGCCACAATTGAATCAGGCTGGGGGCCAGGATCTCCGCCCCGTTCCAGCCCTTGCCGCCGCAGGCAATGGCATCCGCAAACCGGATACAATCGGAAACATTGCCGATCAGCCCCCCGCCGCCGCTTTCATAGAGGGGGGCGGGATCCTCTTCATCCTGTTCATGGAGCAATTCAAAGGACTGATCCTGCCCATGATACTGATACTGGGCGCATAGATTTTTCACCGTATCCTCATCGGGATGGAAGGTAAGGCCGGAAATGCCCAGGGGATCAAAGATATTCTCTTTCATATATTCGGAAAGTTTCTTCCCGCTGACCACCTCGATCACCGCCCCCAGCACATCATGGCACAGGCTGTACTGCCAATCGGTACCAGGATCAAAGGAAAGGGGCTTGAGGGCCAGGGCATCGATCATCTGCCGGGTGGTAGCCTCTCCCTTTGGAACATGAGGCACTACCAGCCGCATGGCAAATTCCATATCATAATCCAGGCCGCCCTGCATGCTCATCAGATGACGGATGGTCATGATCTTTTTTGCCGGGCGGAAGATGGCCCCATCCCGCACTTTCAGATCAGCATAGGCTGGCAGATAATCGGATACCGGATCATCCAGGCCGATTTTCCCCTGGCCGATGAGTTGCATCATGCAGCAGGTAGTGAATACCTTGGTGCAAGAATAAAGCAGATAATGCTCCTTTCCCTGCACAGGCACCTTGCCTGCCCCATCGGAAACACCGGAAAAATGGCGATAGACCAATTCATGATCCCGGTAAATCACCAGATCCCGGGCCGGAATGCCATGCTGATCCAGTTGATCCAGATATGCCGTCAGTTTTTCAAAGGCCATAAGCCCACCCCTTTTCAATTTTTCGCTGGATATATTATACAATTGAATGGCCGCCCGGTCAAGAAAACCATTCATTCAAACAGGGATGTCTGCTGCACCCGGTAAGGGGCATGAAGAAACAGGCTGATATCCTCCATCCGATAAAGCAGCCCGTTTTCATCACAGGCACGGATCAGTTCCTGCCACAGGTCTTTAGCCCTTGGGGAAACGCAGTCATATTGATCCCCGTATACCTGCAGATATTTTTCCCTCATCCCTGGAAAGCTTTCATCCAGTCGGTCATAAAAATATACCCGCTGATTCTGCCGCAGCGTCACCCCCATGCCGGGATAGGCAAAAATCCATCTGGCCCCCGCTTCCTTTGCTTTGCGTACAATGGCGCGCACATTCTTTTCTGTGTCGTTGATAAAGGGCAGCAGAGGCATCAGCAGAATGCCGCAGGGAATGCCTTGCCGGGATAATTCCGAAATCGCCTCAAACCGTTCAGTGCTTACCGGCACATGCCGCTCAATTTTCCTGCACAATTCATCTTCCGCCGTGGTGATGGTGATGCTTACCGATACCGGCGAATGACGCTGAATGCTTTTCAGGATATCCGTATCCCTGGTGACCAGCGGGGATTTGGTATCAATGGCCGCGCCGAAGCCATAGCGATCCAACAGCTCCAGGGCGCCCCGGGTAAGACGCAGCTTTTCCTCAAAAGGATTATAGGGATCGCTCATGGCGCCGGTGATCACCATGCCCTTTTTCCGCTTGCCCCGCAAATCCCGGGCAATGGTTTCCAGGGCATTTTCCTTGGCCTTGACCCGGTCAAAATCCCGGATCTGATAGCATTCGCTGCGGCTGTCGCAATAGATGCAGCCATGGCAGCAGCCCTTATACAGATTCATGGTGTAATTGCTGCCAAACCATCCCCCCTCATACCGGGAAGAAACAATCGTTTTGGCCGGAATATATTCCACTGCCTTCACCGCCTTTTATATCCATCATTTTCCAATCAAGAACATATGTTCTTTTATCGTTTTGCGGAGAAGGGTTTAGTCCCTCCCCGCAAAACCGATCATGAAGCCTGAGCCTCTTACAGCACCTGGCGAAGGAATTTGGCGGTATAGCTGCCATCCGCCTTGGCTACTTCCTCCGGGGTGCCCTGGGCCACGATGGTACCGCCGCCGTCGCCGCCCTCCGGCCCCAGATCAATGATATAATCGGCTGTCTTGATGATATCCAGATTATGCTCAATCACCAATACCGTATTGCCTGCATCGGTAAGCCGCTGCAGCACCTTCACCAGCCGGCTCACATCATCCATATGCAATCCGGTGGTAGGTTCATCCAGCAGAATCAGGGTGCGCCCTGTAGCCCTGCGGCTCAGTTCCGTGGCCAGCTTCACCCGCTGGGCCTCCCCGCCGGACAGGGTGGTGCTGGGCTGGCCCAACCGCATATATCCAAGGCCCACATCGTAGAGGGTGCGCAGCTTCTGCATGATATTCTGATGGGTTTCAAAGACGCCCATAGCTTCTTCCACCGTCAGATCCAATACATCCGCAATGGACAGGCCCTTGAATTTCACCTCCAGCGTTTCCCGGTTATAGCGCTTGCCCCGGCATACCTCGCAGGGCACATAAATATCCGCCATGAAGTGCATTTCAATTTTCAGCAGGCCATCGCCGCTGCAAGCCTCGCACCGCCCCCCCTTCACATTGAAGGAGAAACGGTTTTCCTTATACCCCCGGATTTTGGCCTCCACCTGCTGGGCAAATACCTTCCTGATCAGATCAAACAGCCCCGTATAGGTGGCCGGATTGGACCGGGGAGTGCGCCCGATGGGAGACTGATCGATATTGATGATCTTGTCCAGCTGCTCCACGCCAACAATTCCGTCATAATCTGCCTTCCGGGGACGGGCCCGGTTGAGCAGATGGGCCAGGGCGCCATACAGAATAGAATTGACCAGGCTGCTCTTGCCGCTGCCGGAAACACCGGTAACGCAGCAGAAAAGACCCAAGGGAAAATTGACGTCAATATTCTTCAGGTTATGCTCCCGGGCGCCTTTTACCGTAAGCCATCCCTGGGGCAAGCGCCGGGCATCAGGCACAGAGATTTTCTTTTTGCCGCTGAGATACTGGCCGGTAATGGATTGAGGGACGGCCATCACATCTTCCACACTGCCTTTGGCCACAATATGGCCCCCGTGCTCCCCGGCCCCCGGGCCGATATCCACCAGAAAATCCGCCGCCCGCAGGGTCTCTTCATCATGCTCCACTACGATCAGGGTATTGCCCAATTCCTGCAGATGCCGCAGCGTTTTCAGCAGCCGGGCATTATCCCTTTGATGCAGACCAATAGAAGGCTCATCCAGAATATAGAGCACGCCCACCAGGCCGCTGCCAATCTGAGTGGCCAGACGGATGCGCTGGGCCTCTCCGCCGGAAAGGGTGGCCGCCGCCCGGGAGAGGGTAAGATAATCCAGGCCTACATCGCACAGAAAGCCCAGCCTTGCATCCACTTCCCGGAGGATGGGGGTGGCGATCATGGTATCCTTTTCCGAAAGCGTGAGACTGGAAAGGAAATCCCGGGTCTTCCGGATATTCCATTCGCTGATTTCGGCAATATTCTTATCTCCCACCGTAACGGCCAGGGCTTCCGGTTTCAGCCGCCGTCCCTTGCAATCCGGGCAGGTTTCATGGGCCATATATTCCTCATAGGCGGCCTTCATGCCATCGCTCTGGGTTTCCCGGTATCTGCGCTCCAGAGAAGGGATCACCCCTTCAAAGGTGGTCTGATAGGAACCGGTATCAAATTTAATTTTGATTTTCTGGCTGCCGGTGCCATAGAGGATCTTATCAATCATTTCCTGGGGCAGATCCTTTACCGGCGTATCCATGGAAAAGCCGTAATGATCGGCAATGGCCTGGAACATGGCATGGGCGGAGGAATTGCCCTCCTGGCTGCTGCTCCATCCCATACAGGATATGGCCCCTTCATTCAGGGAAAGATTGCGGTCAGGCATCACCAGATCGGCGCTCACCTTCAGCAATTCCCCCAGGCCGCTGCAGGTGGGGCATGCGCCGTAGGGATTATTGAAGGAAAACATCCGGGGGGCCAGTTCCTCAATATTCACGCCGCAATCGGGACAGGCATAATTCTGGGAAAAAAGCATTTCCGTATTATCCGGCACAATCTGGGCGGCAGCCAGGCCCCCGGATTGCTGCATGGCCGTTTCCAGGCTGTCGGAAAGCCGCTGCTGAATGCCGGGCCGCACCACCAGCCGATCCACCACCAGATCAATCTGATGCTTTTTCTGTTTATCCAATGCAGGCACATCATCCAGTTCATACATTTCCCCATCAATGCGCACCCGGACAAAGCCGCCCTTCCGGGCATCCTCCAGCAGCTTCGTATGCTCGCCCTTCCGTGCCCGCACCACCGGGGCCATGATCTGCAGCCTGGTGCCCTCCGGCAGGGCCAGAATGGCATCCACCATCTGATCCACCGTCTGCTGCTTGATTTCCTTGCCGCACTGGGGGCAGTGGGGCACACCGGCCCGGGCATACATCAGCCTCAGATAATCGTGGATTTCCGTCACCGTGCCCACAGTGGACCGGGGATTGCGGGCAGTGGTCTTCTGATCGATGGAAATGGCCGGGGACAGGCCTTCGATGGAATCCACCTCCGGCTTATCCATCTGCCCCAAAAACTGACGGGCATAAGAGGACATGCTTTCCACATACCGCCTCTGCCCCTCTGCATAAATGGTATCAAAGGCCAGGGAGGATTTGCCCGAGCCGGAAAGCCCGGTAAACACCACCAGCTGATCCCGGGGGATCGTTATATCTACATTCTTCAAATTATGCTGCCGGGCGCCCCGGACAATAATCTTATCTTCCATTCTTGCCTCCATTGGATTGGGTTCCAGGATATTATAGCACATATGTTCCCATTTGTGAAGAGGAAATACGCAATTATCAGGGTGTTTATCCGAGGTGAAAAATATCCTCTTTTATTGGAACAGCATTTTCCTCTGCTTCCCGTGATTGAGTTTTCCCCATTTCTATGCTAAACTAAAGCATCATAATTTCCCGGAAAGGATGTTTCCCCCTATGATCGATATTACCCTGATCGGCACCGGTGCCCTGCAGCCCCTGCCCTGCCGCGCCCTGGCCTGCGCTGCATTCACCCTGCATGGGCATACGCTGCTGCTGGATTGCGGAGAGGGCACCCAATCCGCCGCCAGGGCCGCTGGGGTCAGCCTGATGAAAATCGCCGCCATTGCCCTGACCCATTATCACGGGGATCATATTTTCGGCCTGCCCGGTCTGCTGCAAAGCCTGAACATCGCAGGAAGAACGGATCCCATGTACATTCTTGGCCCGGAAGGACTGGATCAGGCCCTTGCCCCCATCCTTTCCATGTGCGCCAATCTGGAATATGAGGTGCGGCTGATGCAGCTTCCGGAAGAAGGGATTTCCCTGCAGGATCTTTCCTCCGCCTGGCCTTCCCATGCCCGCTTGACCGCTTTCCCCACGCATCACCCCGTTGCCAGCCAGGGCTATAAGCTGATATTGCCCCGGGCCGGCAAATTCCTTCCGGAAAATGCCCGTGCCCTTGGGGTGCCCGTTGCACAGTGGAAAATCCTCCAGCAGGGGCAGATGGTGGAAGCGGACGGCCGCATCATTCATCCCCGGCAGGTGATGGAAGGGCCAAGACGCGGGCTGTCAGTAGTCTATACCGGGGATACCGCCCCCTGCGCCTCCATCGTGGAAGCTGCCCGGGATGCCGATCTATTCATCTGCGAGGCCACCTTCGGAACGGATGAACACATGGAAAGAGGCCAGGAATACGGCCACAGCACCTTTTCCCAGGCGGCGCAGATGGCCTGTCAAGCCCGGCCCCGGGCCCTGTGGCTTACCCATTTTTCTCCCATGATCGATAATCCGGGAGATTTTCTTGCCAATGCTACCGCCATTTTCCCCGATACTTATTGCGGCCGGGACGGCATGAAAGCCACGCTAGTTTTTGATGAAGAATAAGTTGCTTTGATATAAAATAACCGCTGCAGAGATGAAAATCTGCAGCGGTATTGATTTATTTCAGATCCTTTTTCCTGAATTTCATCAGCCCGAGGCCGCCGAATCCCGCAATTCCCAGGAGAGAGGGCAGGGTAAAATAAAGCACATCCTGTATAGAATAGGAATTTCCCATACCGATGTATGATGCAGCGCTTGCAATATTGATTCTGTCGAAGAAGCGCAGGATGGAAAGGGTGCTTTCATCGCCCCCCGTCATTTCCATTACACCAATCACCACCTGCAGAATGCTGCCGATGATGATCAGGGCGAATATAAAGGCCACATACAGCACAATCACAAGCCCCACATTCTTCATCACAGCGCACAGCCAGGAAAGAAGGGCTGCAATGCACAGCAGTATCAGAATTTCAAATGCCAGCGAAGCAAGGAAATACCAAAAATCCCCGAGGGTAAAGGGCGTGGCCTGATAATCAAAGAAAATCAGGCTGACAAACAGCGTCATAAAGGCATGCAGCAGCATCACCGCAGTCAGCAGCACCGAACAGCTGATAAACAGCGACATAAAAATTGCACTGCGGCTTTTCCCGGCGATGATTTTATTGCGGATGGTGCCGTAAGAAAAATCCTTGCACAGAATGATGACCAGCAGAATGGGAATCGCCAGGCCCAGATTATTCCCCAGAGAGAAAGAGGCAAAAAACTGGGATTTGGCGGTGATATAGCCGGAAAGCATGGAAGATACCATGGGATCATCTGCCACATCCGTGCTGGAAAAAAGGATGGAATACAATAGCGGAGTGATCAGGGCAAAGGCTACAGCCAGAATGCCCATAACCAGCAGCAATTTATCCTTCCTGATCCGCCTGAAATCCGCCCTCAGCAGGTTCATCATGCCCTTGCACCCCCAATCACTGACAGATAATAATCCTCAAAGCTGGTTTCGCTGCAATGAACGCTCAGGATCCGGATGCCGTTGCCGATAATGGCTGACAACAGGGCATTCAGATCAGTATCCCCGAAAATTTTCACGCCTTCTGCAGTGCATTCAATTCTGTTATCCACCGCTTCAGCCGCAACCCGGGCCAATTTCTGGGGATCATCCGCGCTGATGGCGACAGCCTTGGCGCATTCATTATGCAGCTGTTCAGCGGTGATTTCCTTGATCAGCCTGCCCTTGGAAATGATGCCGTACTTGGTGGCCACCAGGGAAAGCTCAGAAAGAATATGGGAAGAAATCAGGAAGGTGATGCCCCGCTCCCGGTTGAGCCGGAGAATCAATTCCCGGATTTCCACAATCCCCGCCGGATCCAGCCCGTTCATGGGCTCATCCAGGATCAGAAATTCCGGGTCCCCCAGCAGCGCCATGGCAATGCCCAGGCGCTGCCGCATGCCAAGGGAAAAATTGCTGGCATGCTTCTTTTCCCCGTAAAGCTCCCCAAGCCCCACGTCGCAAAGCACCGAGCGGATCTTTTCATCGTCATCTACTCCCAGGATCCGGCACTGGGTTTTCAGATTATTATAGGCGGACATATTCATGTAAATGGAAGGGGTTTCCACGATAGCGCCGATGCGGCTTCTGGCCTTGATGATCTCTTTGGAATCGTGATTCACCCCAAAGAGCCGGAAGCTGCCTGCATGGGGAAAAATCAGCCCTGTGATCAAACGGATCACCGTGGTTTTGCCCGATCCATTCTCCCCTACAAAGCCATAAATATCCCCCCGGTCGATGTGCATATCCACCCCATTGACCGCCATTTGTTTTTTGTATTTTTTGGATAAACCATGGATAGAAAGAACGCAATCCATAAAAAGCACCTCCTTCAGATAACAGGATTATTCGCCCATCTTTGCAAGCAGCGTATTATAAATCACCCGGGTGGCCGCTTCATCCTTGCCGGAAAGGGCCAGATACCGGCCGTTCACGGTGAGCAGCACACAGCCTTCCGGTGCCCGATAGCAATAGCTGGTATAATTGCCCACTTCACTGTTTTTGAAGGATCCCAGCAGCAGCCTGGCGGAATCAAAGCCGCTTACCTTGCTGCCGGCCTGCCAGTTTTCCCGGTATTCCATCGATTCAATCTGATCATAGGCGACGGTAATGGGCTGCCAGTAGGTGGCGCGAAGGGTAAAGGAATGCTGATCATATTCAATTTCCATGCTGCCAGTGAACATCAGCACGCAGATCAGAATGAGAACGGCGCAAAGCATCACAGCACTTGCAATCTTTGCCCCCTTGCTGAAGGGCAGTTTGACCGTTTCGATCTTTTTGCCCTCCCGCAGCTGCCTCTGATAATACCGCCAGGAATATACGAAGGGCACCATCACCATCACCGCCAGAATAGAAAACAGCGCAATCATCATGGCATTACCAGGCAACAGAACGGCCAGAATCATCAGCGCCCCGCCCAGCACCCAAAGCTTTCCTGCCAGGCGGTGGGTGGCATACCAGTTTTCTTCACTGGAAAGCGTCCATTTGATTTTGATGCCCATGGTCCAGTTCTGCTTGGTTTTGGGCATATAATTGCCAATGACGATGAACATCGCACCCAGCAGCACCGGCATCAGCATGAACGCATTCTCCCCTTGCCCGGCGGAAGAAAGATACATCATACCGTTTACCAGCAGGGATAATACGGGCATGAACCACAGCATCAGACGGAACATCTTATCGTTCTCACCATAGCCTTTGGGCGCCTTTACCGTTACAAGAATGCACAGCCAATGCACCGCCAGCAGGATGCAGGGCATCAGGAAGATCATCAGATGCTTACTGCCCTGGCCATCCGTTTCCCCCTGCAGATTCCAGTGAATATTCATAGAATCGGGCAGCCGGTCATAAAAAATCAATCCTGCCAGAATGGGCAGCAAAATGGCAAAAGAGGTCACAATCAGCAATCCCTTATTCTTTTTCAGCATCTTTATCCTCCCCCTTCAATGCGCTGATCCAGATCATCACATCTTCCAATACCGATGTGTTCAGCTCATAATAAATAAATTTCCCCTCCCGGCGATCCCGGATCAAATCCGCTTCCTTCAGCACCGATAAATGCCGGGAGATGGAGGCATCCGTCACCGGGAAATGCCCCGATATCTCCCCCGCCGCCAGGGGCCCGTTTTTCAGAATGCCCAATATCTCCCGCCGGATGGGATCGCTGAGGGCCTTCATGGTCTTTTGCAGTGACACCTTCCAATCTCCCTTCTTAATCTTTAACATTTAACCTAAATGTTAATTATATTATATAATCCTGTTCATTCCCTGTCAAGAGGCCAGAGAAAAATTATTCTGCGCAATTTTCACTTTTTTCCAAGAAACATTGACATAATGACTGCGCTGTTTCGTCTACATAATTGAAGGAGGTGAGCAATCAATGGAAGTTGTCAAGGATCCGGGCAACGACCGTGACCAGGTGCTGGTTCAAATGGTGAACCAATATCAGGGCTTGCTGCTCCGCATGTGTTATATTTCCTTGCGGGATATGGAAATGGCGAAGGATGCCACCCAGGATACTTTCCTCAAAGCATATAAGGCGCTGGATTCCTTCCGTAGAGAGAGCAGCGAGAAGACCTGGTTAATCCGGATCGCAATGAACACCTGGAATGTGATTTGTCAAGGATAAATTTATCCTCAAAAGACATTTTCTTCGGATTTCTCACTGACGCGTAAGAAAAAACGCATAGAAGCCACTGCTCACACAGTCAGCTTCTATGCGTCTAATTTATTGCTTTGCTTGCCGCCTTTACTCTCCGGCGTTTACAGTCTCCACCTTATCTGCCGCCACACGGAATCCCACCGTTGCAGAGGGATGATCCTTGCGTCCCTCACCGCGATAGGTCATGGTGCAGCTGCGGCTGGTTGCGTACCAGGAGCCGCCGCGCACAGCGTAGCACTCAACGCCCTGCTCGAGGCCGTTGTTGGCAAGGATAACGCTACTGGTCAAGTCCCAGCAGTTACCGGCCATGTCGTACAGGCCCAACGTGTTTGCGGGATAGCTACCAACCGGCGTGGTATTGCCACCCTGTGCGGAAATCCCAGCGTACACATCCGTCTGCAGGAAATAACCACGCGTAGCATTGCCGCCATGGTTGGCCCAGTTGGTCACGCCGCCGCTCTTGCTGATGGAGATACATTCAGCGAGCGTCTCGCTTTCGCCCTTGTAGTCGCCCTTGACATAGTGAACGATGTGGTCAGCTCCCAGCGTACGCATCAGCTCGGAAGCGATCACGCCGTTGAAGTTGAAGTCCGTGGTCACGGTCATGGTTTCTGCATCGTAAGCGGGCGTTGTACCATTGGGATACTTGACGGAGGGATCGTCGTAGAACGTGCCGCGTGCAGCATTCTCCCATTCAGCTTCGGTAGGCAGGCGGAAGATCCAGCCTTCGTGCTGGGTTGTCAGCCATTCGCAGTATGCCACAGCATCGCTGTAAGAAACCGAAATCACCGGGTGATCCGCCTTACCTTCGGGATACATGCCATTCGTCCAGTAATTCGGCGCTTTGTGACCGGTTGCATCAACAAAAGCCTTGTACTCAGCATTGGTGACCTTGGTGCTGGAAAGGTAATAATCCTCCGTGATGGGCGATTCTTCACCCTCGGCAGTGTTGGTCAGGTCACGGGCGAAGGCAAAATCTTCTCGGGCAGGAATCAACACCAGGCGATCCGTGATGTCGGTCTGCATCGCTTCATCTTCAGCATAAACTGTGGACAGGGTAAGGAGTAGGGCAACCAGGATCAAATAGAAGCGCTTCATGTTTTGCACCTCCCAATAAAAGTATGACAGCAGTGACGATCTGCTGTCACCGCTGTCATTATAGCACGGGTATATGCAATTCGTTCCTCAAGAAAAAATCAAGAATCACAGGGAAACCATTGTACATTATTCGGTATCGCTGGTATAATCACTGGTGTAATAGTAGCCCTTTCCGTGGATCGCGCGGATGTGGACAGGCGAGCGCGGATTCTTTTCCAGCTTCTTGCGCAGCGTGTGCATATGCGCCACGACGGTACGCAGGTCACCGATGTCCGGCTGCGCCCAAACATATTCATACAGCTCGCGGGAGGAAATTACCTGGCCCTCATGCTCCATGAGGTAATACAAGAGGCCGAACTCAATGGGCGTGAGCGGATAATCCTTACCATCGCGGGTCAGGACGCGGGTGCTCATGTCCAGCGTGAAATCCGGAGAACGTCGCGGCGGCGTGTACTGCTTTTTCCGCTCAATAGCCACCCTGCGAAGGTTCGCGTCAATGCGGGCCTGCAGCACCTTGTTGTTGAAGGGCTTGGCGAGGAAGTCATCACCTCCGGTTTCCAGCGCGCGGATGATGGTATCCTCATCATCCAGGCAGCTCATGAAGATGATGGGGCAGGACGTCGTTTCCCGCATCTGCTTACACAGGGCAATGCCGTCAGAATCCGGCAGGAGAATATCAAAGAGAAGCAGATCAAAGGCACGATCCGATAACGCCAGCGCATCAGTGGCGGTCTGCACCCAGGTGACCTCCTGTGATGGCTGCTGGGACAGGTAGAACTGTATGATCCGCGCCATCACCGGATCATCTTCCACCAGCAAAATCCTGATCTTCTCCATAAAATATGCTCCTTTTGAATTGGTTCCATTATAAACGTTTCGGCGCTGATTTGCAATGCCGACAGGAGGAAACACATGAAGTGCAGCAAAAGCATTCTGCGCATGGGGGGTGCGCTGCTCTGCCTGATGGCAGTCGTGGCAGGCACTTTCTATATCTGTGAGTATTTCTTCCCCAAGCAGACATGGAAAAACGGCAGTCCCTGGCCGGAGAACATGGACGAGACCTGTCTGTCCGTGGAAGATTACGCGCAGAAAAAGCGGCAGATCATTCTGAATCTTCCTCCCTGCGACGAACCGCTATCCCTGGTGATTTCCCAGGCAACGCCCTTCACGCTGACAATCGGCGGCGAAGTCATCTACCAGTACACCACGGAGCATCCGTATCAGCGGCTTCATACCATTCCCTTACCGGAGACACAGGAGGAGCTTGAGGTTGCCCTGCAGGGCGGCAGCATGCGCATCATGCTGGGGACAACAGAAACCATCAACCGATTTGTTTCCCAGACGGAGATGATCAACAACATCTCCATCGGTATGCAGCTGATCGTGCTGATCTATGCCTTATCTCTGTACATCAGCAAGCCCAGCGAGCATTATCTGCTCTCCCTGGCGGCGCTGACGCTGGGCAATTTCGTCCTGACGCTGCTTTGCAGCAGCCATCCTTCCGCATTGTTCACTGAGAGTGCCTTCCGCATGCTGCAAACGCCGCTGGTGATGCTCCTGCGTGTGCTGACCGTCTGCTGCTGCATGCTGATCTCGCCCTTCCTGCTGGGGCGGGTGCGCGAGCGATTCTTCGTCCTTGGCGCGGCAGTGTTGTATGGGGTGATGCTCCTGTGTCACTTCACCGGGCTGGATATGATAACTCGCATCCTGATTGACGGGCTGCCCTTGGTGGGCATTGGCGTGCTGCTGCTGGGCTATGCCCGACGCAAGGCCAACACCCTGCTGCCGCTGATCGGCCTGGCACTGCTGACGGGCGTGAACCAGTATTATCAGGCGTACGCCCAGCAGAGCAGCAGCCTGCGCGGAGCAATGCCCGCATTCCTCTATGTGTGGCAGTTTGGGTGCATCCTGTTCATTTTCTTCCTGATGCTGGCGACCAATCGCCGCTTTGGGCAGAAGTTTGCCGAATCCGAGCAGCTGACGATCACCCTCGACCAGCGCGTGCAGCAGCGAACCGCAGAGCTTGAGGCAGCCAATGCTCAAATCCGCGAAGAGCAGCAGCAACGCAGCCAGACGATGCTGAACCTGCTCCATGACCTGCGAACGCCGATCTTCAGCGCACTGGGCTGTGCGGAAATGTTGCAGGCTCACTACGATCAGGAGACCATAGACATCCTCGCCGGACGCCTGGGTGCTTTGAATCATCTGGCAGAGGACTTGTTCCTGGTGGCGAAATTGCAGGAGTCAAAGATCACATTTGTCCTGTCGGAGGAACCGCTCCAGCCGGTTGTGACGGATATCGGCGCCCATGCTGCCGTCCGGGCAGCGGAGAGAGGCATCACCCTGCACCTTGAAGTGCTGGCGACCCCCACCGTCACCGCTGACCCCTTCCGTCTGCGCCAGGCGCTTGAGAATCTGGTGGACAATGCTTTCCACTACACTCCCGATGGCGGAACGATCGCCCTGCGCTTGACCGAAGCGGTGGGAGAAGCCGCCATCAGCGTGAGCGACACCGGCAAGGGCATCGCGCCGGAGGATCTGCCCCACATCTTTGAGCGCTACTACCACAGCGGCAATCAGCGCTCTACGGGCCTGGGGCTGACCATTGCCCATGAAATCATCACGGCGCTGAATGGACGCATCGAAGCACAGAGCCAACAGGGCGATGGTACGACCTTTACCGTATACCTGCCGCTGACCAGATAACCTCAATAGAATTTCGGCTCCCGGAGGCTTGTGGGCTTCCGGGAGCCTTTATTAGGGCTTATTACTCAAGCACGATACCCTCGTAGGTAACGGTGAACACATCGTCCAGGGGCTGATAGTCCGTGTAGCTGATGGTCACGGTGTAGGTCTTGTTGCCTGCGGTAACCTCGGGCGCGAACTCAAGATAGTAGATGGTGGAAGTGCCGGTGTTCTTGCCGGTCATGGAATCAGGCTTGACGGAGATGGAGCGGCCATACAGCGCATCGGTGCCGTTCTTCCAGCCCTTCATCTCGTAGCAGACAGCGCCGGTCTCGTCAGTGACGGTCACGGTGAACTCCTCTCTGGGAGCCACGCGCTCAGGTACGCGGATTTCAACGCCAGCGCGGTACACGCCGTTCGCGTCCTTCGCCACACTGCCGGTGACCTTTGCCTCGCGGGCCAGCATGTTGCCGTAGGCGGAGTGCATCGTCACCTTGACATTCTCGCCGCCGACGGTGGTCAGGGCTTCATCCGCCGTGACAGCCGCGCCGTAGATGGTGCCTTCGGGGTTGACGTACTCAAAGACGATCTGTTCCTGCGCGCCGCCATTCCAGCTGACGGACACAAGGTAGATGGTGTTTTTCTGCGTGAAGGGAAGCACAACGGTGGTACTGCGGCCATCCAGCACAGCGTCGTAGTCCTGCCAGACCAGCTCCGCATAGGAGGTACCGGCAGCCATGTTCGCCGCGAATACCAGAGGATCGTCCATATCCACGCCGTCCACCAGCGCGGTCTTCACGGTAACGGAAGTAACGTCAGCCAGTTCAGCGGGAGCGGTCAGGGTGATGCCCAGATCAGCGCCGTCCTTCGCGCCGGAGAAGATCGCCCAGCCGTTGCCCAGCTTGTACTGAAGGTCGCCGCCGGTCTTTGCCGCATCGCGGGTGATGCTGGTGCCGTTGCTGACGCCCAGCGCACGGTTGGCCGCATGTTCGCCGCCAGCCTTGCCGATGGTCATGCCAAAGGCGATGGAGGTGCCGCCGGACACATACTTCTGGCCGTAGAATTCACAGGTGGTCATTTCGCCCGCCGCGTACAGACCCACAATGGGCTCGCCGGACTCAACCAGCTCGTTCGCAGCATGATCGGTAACCTTGCGCAGCACCTGGCCGTCCAGGTTGACCATCAGGCCGCCGAAGGTGCCGTTGTTGGCGTGGCCGTACTTGAAGCAGTACCAAGGGCCGTTCTCCAGCTTGCCAACAGCCGCCGCATCCGCCTGCTTCACGCCGAACTCATCCTCGACAGTGCCGTCAACGATGGCGTTCCAGGTATTGATGGTGGCCTGCATGTTCTCGTAGTTGAAGCCCATCATCTGGCACAGCTCCTCCAGCGTGTCAGCCTTATACACGCCGCCGAACTCCGTACCAAACTCAAGGTAAGCGTAGTTTTCCTCAGTGATGCCGGGCATGCCGGAAGCGAAGATCTTGTAGAAGCCGCCGTTCACGGAGTGGGTGATGAGGTTCTGCTCGGAGGCCGCCAACATCTTCAGATGGTTGGTGGACAGGTTGCCGAAGCGGTAGCCCAGGTCGGTCACGATGGGGGTCTTGACCTTCAGCAGGGCGGACAGCACGGTGCTCTGCTGGCCGTCGGGTGCATTGGCGAAGGTGTCGCCCGCATCCGGGAAGTAGCCGGAGAAGTAGTAGTCCGCGCCAACCTCCATGCCCATGCGGATACCATCGCCCTCGTCGCCGGAATCAGCGCCCAGGGTCACGGTATGCACGCCCAGAGGCGCATACTCCAGCATCATTTCCTCATTGTTCTCGTAGCCGCCGGTGCACAGCACCACGCCACCCTTGGCATAGATGGTGTACTCGATGTTGTTCAGGGTATCGGTGGCCTTCACGCCGATGCAGGCGTTATTCTCGTCCATGATCAGCGTGTGGGCGCGGGTGTTGACAAACAGTGTGCCGCGGCCATCGTAGTTCTGCTCAAAGTCCTCGCGCAGGGGATCCAGCAGGCGACGTCCGCCCTCGCCCTTGACCGCCGTGCCGTCGTTGTAGGTGACAGTGGTGGTGGGACGGTAGGAACGGTACATCGCACCGGAACCGCCGCCGCTGGTGGGCGGCAGCATTTCAATGCCCAGATCCTCCTGAATCCAGCGGATCATGCGGTCGCCGTTCTGCGCCAGATAGCGGTTCAGCGGGTAGCTGACCCAATCGTAGGTCAGCTCGGTGGACTGCACGCCCTTGAACTGCTCATGCCAGAACTGGGCGTGGGACACGTCGGTCAGATCGTCATAGAGGGTTTCTTGGTACAACTCCACGGTCTCATAAGACTCGTCGGAATAACCCTCGCGGTTCAGCGTGGACATGGCCTGGAACGCGCCGCCGGAGGTCTGTGCTGCGCCGCCGGTGATGGACAGCTTCTCCAGCCAGATGACCTCTGCGCCGGTTTCAATGGAAGCCAATGCCGCCGCCGTACCGGATGCGCCGCTGCCCACGACCACCACGTCAGTGTACAGCACCTGCTCGGTGGTTTCGGGTTCAGTCGCAGCCGCATAGAAGGAATCGCCCGCACCGGCGGATTCCAGCGCACGGGTTACGGCCAGACGAATGGCATTGCTGGTGATGGTCGCGCCGGACACGGTGTCCACGCCAACCGTCTGCGCAGCAATGATGCGCTCAGGCATCTGCACAGCCGCCTCGCTGCCAAGACCGTTGGTGTCCATGCTGTTCACATCAGTGATCCAGGTCACCTCGCCGGACTTCTTGTCATACTTGGACTCGGCCAGGGCGATGCTGACGATTTTGCCGCCCTCAAAGGTCACTTCAGCGCGCATGATGCCGCCAAGAACCTTGACCTCGCCATCCTTGTACGCAGCAACAGTGCTGTAGGACACAGCCTCGCCGGTGTACACGCCATCGGCCACCTGCGTCTCAACCTTCTCCACGCCCTTGGCCGCGTCGAAAGCCTGACGGGCTGCCTTGATGACGGCGTTGCTGGTCACAGTCGCGCCGGCCACCACGTCGATGTCCGGGCTCTGAGCCGCCTGCAGGGCTTCCTGCAGCTTCGGGATCGCTGCACCACCGTAATCCGGCGTTTCTTTGTCGCCGGTGACGGTCACGGTGTACAGACCAGTTGCTGCGTCCTTCACCAGCGTGACGGTCACGTTGCCTAAAAAGCCCATAGTCTCTCCCTGCCAGACTTCCTCGGCAGAGGCGGTGAACACCGTGGTCAGCAGCATGAGCATCGCCAGAAGGGCTGCCATGTACTTCTTCATGTGTCTCTCTCCTTTCGAATCGGTGGAAAGGCCACCTTCCTGACAATAGTTTAACATAGAAAACAGGGCGCAAATCTCAAGGTTTTCTCAAGATCATACGCCCTACTTATCTGGCTTGGAACATAGTGTCATCCATCGTGGTGAAGGTCGAATGGGAATCGCCCGACTGGAACACCAGCAGACAAAGGAGCCCATTCTCCGATGCGAACCGCTGCGCTCGCTCAGCGTCCATTGCGATCAGCGCCGTTGTGAGCGCATCACACCGTGCAGCAGATTCACCAATAATGGTTGCAGAGACCAGCTTCCCCTTTGACGGATACCCTGTTTCCGGATCAATGATGTGGTGATATGTGTTTCCGTTCAGTGTGTAGCGGTTGACGTATGTGCCGCTGGTAGACATGGATGTATTCTGCAGCAGCAATGCACAGACATGATCTGCCGTATCGGTTGTGAAGGGATTGCGAATGCCGACCGACCAGTTGCCATCCTGCGTCGGCTTGGACAGGAAACGCATACTGCTGCCGCCTGCGCTGATATAACCATATTCATATCCGTATGCTTCAAGAATGCTGATCGCCTGGTCGCAGGCATAGCCCTTTCCGATTCCACCGAAGTCCAGCATCAACGTATACGTTTCGTCACCGACGATGACATAAGCCTCATCGGGTTTGGTCGCGAAGAAACCTGTGTCCGTCTCTGTGCAGATCACATTCGGAAACGCTGCCGCCAGTTGTGTGAATGCTGCGATATATTCTTCACCGGGCATCAACAGCGGATGTCCTTCCAGCCAGGGCCGGTCATAAGGCAGCGTAGTTTTTGTGTTGTCCTCCAGAAAGCGCGGCGAGAATCCCCAGAGATCAACAAGCAGGCCCACACCGGGGTTGTACATCCCCTCCGTTTCTGCGTGAAGATCAAGCGCCATTTCTGTCAACAGAAAGAAATGCTCACTGACCTGTATGGTTTCCCCCGGTTTTGCAGCAGTAAACCGAGTTGCATCGCTGTCAGCAATATCAAGGCTGATGCTGCGCTCGATTTCATCAAAACGATCAAGGATCTCCTGCCATGCTGACGCTGCTCGGTCAAGCGACTCAGGTGTAGAAAAATCGTCATACAGGACAAGCGTAGCTACAGAGCCAAAACAATCAAGGGAAGAGAACCTTCTGCTGCTCAGATTCTCTGCCTGTCCCTGTGGTATGTTGTATGCACAGCATAGGATCAGCAGCAAGCAAAGCAATCGTTTCAAAGGTTCTCTTCCCTTCAGTCAGGTTTTTCGATTCAAAGCACAGGGCTTACTTCTCGGAAGCACCGGAAGAGGCGTCCGTGGTGGCACTGGTGGTAACATCCGTCGTATTCTGCACGGTTACGGCGTATTCAGCCGTGTAGACCTCGCCGTTGTAGGTGTAGGATACGGCAACCGCCGTACCCTGGTGCACAAACTCAGCAGTGAACAGCGCAGGATCAGCTTCGTCGTACTTCACCGTCTCCAGCAGAACGTTGTTATTGTAGCAGATGTTCAGCACCAGGCCGCTCAGGTCGATGGTATCAGCCAGCGTGGCGTATTCCTTCACAGAGGGCTTGGTCTTGACAACGAGCTTCGTGTTGAACAGTTCGGCATCAGCGTTCACACCGTCGATGCCCCAGTTGGCATGACGCACGCCCTTGAACTCGCCAGAGGCGGTGGAATCAACCGCAGGCGTACCCATCACGACGATGGCCTTGGCAACGTAGCCATCAGGAACCAGCGCGCTGACGTAATCATTGGGCTTGGTCTTGCTGTACACGTGTACGCCGTAGCCCTTGCTGGCAGCAGCCAGGGTCATGTAGCCAACGGCAGCGCCGGTATCATAGTAGCCATTGACGAACAGCCAGCCGCTGCCCATGGCTTCCGCGCAGCAGACAACGATGGCGACAGAGCCCTCGTTGAAGGTGGCGCAGCCCAGACCGGTCTTGGTAATGTCGTACTGGGTAGAGTCCGTCAGGACAAGGAAGTACCAGGGCTGGGTGTTGGTGGAGCTCTGCGCCAGACAGGCAGCCTCCATGATGGTGTTGATGTCCTCCACAGAGGGCTTCATGGCAGGATCGGGATCGAAGGAGTCAATGGACTGGTAGGCCGTGTGCATCCACGGGATCAGATCAATCGACGCGGAAGTATCCTCCGCAAATGCGCTCATGGGGCTGATTGCCATCATGATTGCCAGAGCAAAAACGAGGAACTTGGTGATGCTTGTGTTTTTCATGGTATACACCCCTTTCTATGAATCATTATAGCAGAATAGAGGCGTTTCATTTCTCAAGGTTTTATCAAGATTATTTTGCTCTGCAGCTGTTCTCCATCACATATTAACGTTCTTGAGAATAACGCTTGACAGTGTGATGGTCTGTAGTCCGGCTGCGGTTGATTGTGTCAATCTGTTCCCGAAGAGAGCGCGGCGCATCCGTTTCTCCCAAGAGCCGTTTGACTTCCTTTTCACTTTCCCGCATCAACTGCGGATCAAAGCGCTCTCCGTATATCTTCTTAAGCCGAGCATCGGCAGTTTGTTCCGGCTGAACCAAATGCAGATGTTCGTGGTGTCCGGCTTGAGTTTGCAGCGTTCTATACTGCTGCAAAGCGTCATCAAGCTCGCTTGAATACCGCTCCTCCTGCTCATCCAGCCTGCGCAAGCTGACCTCCATGGCGGTGACTTCACTCTGCACCGCCTTGACGCCAGCATCGTCCAGACAGTTAAGATTGAGCAGGAGGTTTTCTTTTTCAGAACGCAGCTCCTCAATTTCTTCCGTGAGCGTGGTAATTTGCTTGGAAAGATCGTGCTGCTTGATGAGGTTCAGCTTGGAGGTATTCTTCTGTTCTGCCAGCAGAGCCTTGCGAGCCTTCGTCTTTTGCCTGATCTGTTGCACAACCTCGGCGTACTGTTTCAGCAGCGGCTGGACGGCATTCCGCTTGCGGGTCATCTTATCCTTGCCCAGCGCGATGCGTTTCAACTGGTAGCAGAACACGATCATGTCCTCGCGTAGCTGTGCCAGCTTATCACCGATACTGGCAGCTGCATCTGCCACAACCTCGGACAGATTCTTGACCAGCTCTTTCAGTTCGCGCAGCAGGGCGTTGTCTGCCCTAATCTGACGATTGATCTCACAGCACTCAGCGATCACGCCCTTCTTCTCCATGACACGGGCAGCAACGCCCTCATGGATGGTCGGCTGCTCGTCCAGTCCGCGTTCAGCATGGCTGCGGTGGTCAACACGTTCATCGGAGCCAATCCGCTCCAAATGTAGATTGACAATATCCGCCCATGCGCTGCGCCAGAGGATCAGCTGGCTTTCGCTGTTCCACCGTTCGGTGATGGGATTCTGCCTGCCGTAGGTAGTGCTTTTCGGATGCTTGGAGGCACGCTTCAAGCCCTGTGCTTCGCCGTCCATCGTGGTCATGTACACCTTTTTCTTGCCGACCAGATAGGGGTACTGCTTTTCCCAGCCCTCGTCTTGTGCGTGAAGAAATTCAGCAGCCGTGAAGCCTCGCTCCTCGTCGCCACGGATGCACAGATATTCCTTTTCCGTTTTGTATTGCCACTTGCCATGTTCATCCAGCGGGCGAATCGTCAGCAGGATATGGGCATGGGGATTATGACCGGGCGGAGCCGGATCATGGATGCCCACATCGGCGCACATGCCGTCTGCCACAAACTGCTGCTGGATGTACTCCGTCAGCAGAGCAATCTGCTGATCGTGGTTCAGCTCACGCGGCAGAGCAACTACAAACTCCCGGGCAAGCCGGCTGTCCTTGCTCTTTTCCGCATCCTCTACGGCATTCCAGAGAGCGGCACGTTCCCGCCATTCAGCTGGTGCATTCTCCGGCAGAAACACATGCTCCCACACCAGACCCTTCTTCCGGGTGTAGTCATGGTGAATGCCATCGTACTCATTTGTCACGCTGGAGCAGCTCATGTAGGCTGACGCAGCCACGGCAGACCGGCCTTTACCTCGGCTTACGACTTTCGCCTGCATATGGTAGATTGCCATCGACGTTCACCTCCTTCGTCGCGGCCCAGCCCCGTCGTACCCGCAAGCTGCCAGTGGCAGGTTGCGCCATGCCGCAGATGTGCTGCCAGTGGCAGGACAGCAAGGCGCAGGGTGGGATGGCATATGGGGATATGACAGCACAGCCTGTCGCTCTCCGCAGAGAGCGAAATACCCCATGAGGTCAGCCCGTTGGGCTGACTAAGGCCGATCAATGCTTGCATTGACGGCCTGTACCCTCGGAAGCCGCTTGCGGGTTTCGAGGGCGACCCTCGGAGAGCGCACGGCCCCGTCAGGGGAGACCACCGCCCTTCGGGTGGTGAGTCAGTGCGCCCTTCGGGGATAAAAAGAAGCGGAGACGCCCCGGTTGCCCGGAACGCCTCCTTCGTCGGTTGTCTGGTTACTCGGTTCTCAGCGTACTGCACAGGTACTCCTCCAGTTCGTCGGTGGTCATGGTTCGTGCCTGGGGAAAGACCTTTTCGAGGATCGCTCCGGTCTGGATTAGTCGGCGGGTTCGTGCCTTCCGTTCCTTGTCCCGGTCGCGCATCTGGGCCTCCTCCAGTCGGTGTCGTGCCTGGATCAGTTTCTTTTCGTGTTCAGTCATGTTCGTTTTCCTTTCTGGTATCAAAAGAACGACCATCCGGTATCGGGGTGATACCAGATGGCCGCAGGGGTGGTATTGCGTTGTTGGTGGGTGATAGGTGTGGTATCAGGTGTGCCTCTGGCTGGTATTGCAGCAATACCAATCAGGGACGATGCTGGTATCAGAAGCTGTCAGCGAAGTCCAGCGCCATGGACAAATCGTCGTCTGCCGGTGCTGGTTCGGTCTGCATGGGCGCGGATGGCTGTACTGCCGCCATCGTCACAGGCGTAAAACGCAGCGCATTGCAGATCGCACTCTCAATCCGCTGCAGGAAAGCATCTTCCTTCTCGCGGGTTTCCAGATAGGGGTCTGCTGCCAGCTGCTCCTGCCGTCCGAAATAGTCGTTGACCGCTGCCACAATCGCCTTGCTGTAGGATCGGTACTGTTTCTTGTCCATCCGCTGCAGATGCGACCATGCCCGACGGTCTTCCTCATCGGTCATGTCCAGCCGTAGCGTCGTGGTGAAGATACGCTTCATCACAGCTCACCGGCCTTTCGCAGACGCTCCGTTGCCAGAAGCTCATAGCCCTTGGCGGTGGCGCAGATGTCGTGGTTGAAGCTCACGCGCGACGGGTCATATTTACCGAACTGCTTCACCATGCAGCTGCCGCCGCCCATGACGTACAGCTTCACCAGATCGGGGTTGTATTCATGCTCGCGCAGCTTGCGAAAGATCCCGCCGATGTACTCTTCAGCGGTTTGCCGGATGACAGCCATGTACTTGTCTCCGACCTCAGCCTTGCCGGTGCGCAGGATACGCTCGATCATGGCCTCGTCAATGGTCACGCCATGGGTGCGCATCAGGTTCTCCCGGATAGCCAGCACGCACTGGTGGACGCCGTATTTCTCCGTGAAGCAGCGCTGCGGGATGGGCTTGCGGTCGTTGATGTACATCACGTTCATGGTGCCGTTGCCGATGTCGCAGAGCATATTGATGCCGGAGAAATCACGCAGCTGAGCAGCCACAGCAGAGAAGCCCTGGGGGAACACCTCGCAGCCGGCGAACTCCACATGATATGCTGCCTCGCGGAAAGTGAAGTCGGCGGTTTCATGCTGCATGAGGTATGCTGCATGAGGTATGCCCGGAAGCTCTCCTTCTGCGCGGACACCCAGGTCAGCGGCAGGCCGACCGCCAGCACCACACGGGCGGTGGTCAGGTTACGGATGTGCAGCTCGCGGGCGATAGCTGCCAGCGTCAGGAGATAGTAATCCTGATCCAGCATTTTGTCGGCGGTAAATTCCTTGTGGCCCTGACCGATCACATAGGACTTACCATCGTAGGTCAGGATGTCGCTGCTGAACACCGGCTCATTTCCGTCAATGGGCATGATGCCGGTTCGGAAGCAGCAGTGGGCGGTTTTCATGTTGCCATAGCCATGGTCGATGCCGATGACAACGGGCTTGTTTTTCATGTTCATCATAATCATTTTTCCTTTCTGAATGAGGTGTGCCAAGTTGGCACGAAGTTGGAAGCCTTGATTTTACTGGGTTTGCAGACTTCGCGCCAAGTTGGCGCGAAGTTCCAGGCATGCAAAAGACGACCGACGCAGGGTGCTGCAGGCCGCCTTTCAGTATGCCATCTCACAATACTTGCTCTTTTAGATTTTGTTGACTTTGGTTTCGGAATCATCACTGTTCTTCTTGCAGCTGTCCATTTTATCCGCTTCATGCTGGATCAGATTCAGCAGCCGGTCTTCATAAGTACAGGCGCTTTCGGGGCTTCCGAAGGCGCAGATCGTGTAAACGGTATGCCCGTATTGGCGGGTCATTTCCATCATAGGGGTAGTTTTCGTCATTGTTCCTCCTGATTCTTACATAAAAAGAAGCAGCGCCG
>JAFQOD010000002.1 GCA_017395685.1 Clostridia bacterium | reverse complement strand
GCGCAACTGCTCTATAACTTCGCTATACTTTGAGATATCTGTCCATTTTCGTTTCTCCATAAAGTTACCCCCTGACGTAGTTCTATTATCCTACTTCAGGGGGCTTTTTGTCTATTGTTCGTTTTTACTGGTTCTGTTCAATCCTGCATTGCGGCTCGTTTTTTATAGTTTTCCGGATATGACGCTGGCGAAAAAGCCATCGCTTTGAAAGATGGGGGCCAGCGTGCTTTCAGAAAGGATCTGATTGAATGCATCCAAAGGAATTACGGTACTGATCAGCGGCAGAACCAGGAAAATGACGTACAGCGTCATGGCCCCCCGGATCAGACCGAATATTCCGCCAGCCAGCCAATCGAATTGCTTAAGAATGGGCATTTTGAACACATGATGAATCAGATTCATCAACAGGGATAAAACCAGATAGCACAGGGCAAAGCATACGATAAAGCAAAGAATATTCACTGCAACCGCAACTACGGTCTGGGAAACATAATCATTTACAGTATTCAGCCCAAGGCTGGAAAATACCTGATGATTCAGATTGTTTTTCAGAATATCCGAAATGGCAGAGGGCAGGGCGGCATTATCCAGGATCTGATCAATTGTAGTGCCGGATAACTGGTTGACTGCGGTGTTTGCCAGATCGTGATCACCAACACGCACAATGGCATCCGTATAAGTGGCCAGGGTATCGGAAATTCCCTGATTGCCGCTTACATATGCCGCCAGCTTCGGGCTGAAGCTGAAGGCAACGAACACGGAAATCAGGCAGCAGGCCAGGGAAAGAATGGTGCGCAGAAAGCCCCTGTACAGCCCATAAATCACACTGACCCCCAGAATCACCAGAATTGCAATATCTACAATATTCATGCATTCCTCCGGAGGAAAAGATTTTCATTATCAGAACGGAGAAACAGAGGGATTTAATCCCGGACTGGATTAATTATCGCCCATTTTCAGCACAGCCATGAAAGCTTCGCCTGGTAATTCCACGGTGCCGAACTGGCGCATGCGCTTCTTGCCTTCCTTCTGCTTTTCAAGTAGCTTCTTCTTTCTTGTGATATCGCCGCCGTAGCACTTGGCCAGAACGTCCTTACGGACCGCCTTTACCGTTTCACGGGCGATGATTTTACCACCGATGGCAGCCTGGATAGGGATTTCAAATTGCTGACGGGGAATGACATCCTTTAATTTTTCAGCGATGGTACGACCGCGGCCATAAGCCTTATCTTTATGCACAATCATGGTAAAGGCATCGCAGATATCGCCGTTGAGCAGAATATCCATCTTCACCAGATCGCTGGCCTGATAGCCGGTGATTTCATAATCGTAGGATGCATAGCCCCGGGAGCGGCTCTTGAGCTGATCAAAGAAATCAAAGATCATCTCGTTGAGGGGCACGTCATAAAGCAATTTGATTCGTTTGCCTTCATACTGCATATCGATAAATGTGCCCCGCTTATCCTGGCACAGATCCATCAGGGTACCCACAAATTCCTGGGGAGTATAGATGGTGGCGCGGCAGAAAGGCTCCCGCATTTCAGCGATTTCGTTGGGGGAGGGAAGATTGGTGGGGTTATCGATACGCACATTTTGCCCATCGGTCTTTACCACTTCATAAATTACACTGGGGGCAGTGGTTACCAGATCCAGGTCAAATTCCCGTTCCAGCCGCTCCTGGATGATTTCCATGTGCAAAAGCCCCAGGAAGCCGCAGCGGAAGCCGTAGCCCAGCGCAACGCTGGTTTCAGGCTCGAAAGTCAGAGAGGCGTCATTCATCCTCAGCTTATCCAGGGCATCCCGCAGATTATCATAATCGGCGCCGTCAGCGGGATATATACCACAGAATACTACAGGCTGAACATCCTTGTAGCCGGGCAGCGGGGCATCAGCAGGGCGGGCAGCATCGGTAATGGTATCGCCGACCCTGGTATCCCGCACATCTTTAATAGATGCAGAAATATATCCTACATCGCCGGGAAGCAGCGCATCACAAGGAGAATATCCGGGGGAGAAGGTGCCCACTTCAACCACATCAAATTCAGCACCGGTCTGCATCATGCGCATCCGCATGCCGGGATAGGCCTTTCCTTCCATTACGCGGATAAAACAGATGGCACCGCGGTAATTATCATAAGTGGCATCGAACACCAGTGCTTTCAGGGGGGCGGTTTCATCCCCGTTGGGAGAAGGCATTCTGGTTACAACGGCTTCCAGTACGTCTTCAATGCCGATGCCCATTTTTGCGGAAATCAGGGGGGCATCCTGGGCGTCAAGGCCGATATCCTCCTCGATTTCAGCTTTGGTTTCTTCGGGCTGAGCGCTGGGAAGATCGATCTTGTTGATAACAGGCACGGTTTCCAGATCATGCTCCAGGGCCATGTAGACATTGGCCAGCGTCTGGGCTTCTACGCCCTGGGTGGCATCCACCACCAATAAAGCCCCTTCACAGGCGGCAAGGGCACGGCTGACTTCATAAGAAAAGTCAACGTGACCAGGGGTATCGATCAGATTCAGGGTATAGGTTTCCCCGTCTTTGGCCTGATATTTCATCCGGACGGCCTTGGATTTGATGGTAATGCCCCGCTCACGTTCCAGTTCCATGGAATCCAGAATCTGCTCCACCATCTGGCGCTGTTCAAATACACCGGTTTTTTCCAGAATCCGGTCAGCCAGCGTGGATTTGCCATGGTCTATATGGGCAATAATGCAAAAATTGCGAATGTGATTCAGGCGATCGTTGGCCACAGAATCATCCTCCTTGTGTCATTAACTCTTTTATTATAAAGGAAAAGATAAAAAAACGCAAACAAAATTGATGAAACTTAAGTGATTAATATGGGAAACATTAAAAGAGCTGAAAAGCGAACAAAAATAATGAAATAAATAAAAAGGTACGTAAAATCAATGCTATTTTTGAAAAGTTTTCAAAAATTCTATTGCCTTCATATCTGAATCGTGCGATAATAGAAAGGCAGAAAGGAATGCAAGGAACAAGCCTGACTGTGATAATCACTTTCTGATATCCATTACCCTATTGAAACGGAGGAGTTTGCATGCAGGATAACATTCGCCCCGAATCTATGGCAAGGATCAATAATCCGGAATTGGCTGCCGCTTTTATCAATGAACAGGTTGAAGCTATTCAAAAGCAGGTTGGCGATAAGAAAGTGCTGCTGGCATTGTCCGGTGGTGTGGATTCCTCTGTTGTGGCTGCCCTGCTGATCAAGGCCATTGGCAAGCAGCTGATCTGTGTTCATGTAAATCACGGACTGATGCGCAAAGGGGAGAGCGAACAGGTAATCGAAGTATTCGGAAAGCAAATGGATGCCAATCTTATCTATGTAAATGCCGAGGATCGCTTCCTGGATAAACTGGCTGGTATCGCCGATCCTGAGCAGAAGCGGAAAATCATCGGCAATGAATTTATCGAAGTATTCAGTGAAGAGGCTGAAAAGCTGGAAGGCGTTGAATTCCTGGCCCAGGGCACCATTTATCCTGACATCCTTGAAAGCAAGGATGGGGTAAAGGCTCATCACAATGTGGGCGGCCTGCCCAACGGCATGACCTTTCAGCTGGTGGAACCTGTCATGCTGCTTTACAAGGATGAAGTGCGTGTGGTGGGTGAAGCGCTCGGCCTGCCTCGCGAAATGGTATATCGTCAGCCTTTCCCCGGCCCCGGCCTTGGTGTTCGCTGCCTTGGCGCCATTACCCGGGATCGCCTGCATGCCCTGCGGGAAGCTGATGCGATCCTGCGGGAAGAATTTGATAAAAACGGTCTGGCTGGAAAGGTGTGGCAGTATTTCATTTCTGTGCCTGATTTCAAGAGCGTCGGCGTTCGTGACGGAAAGCGCTACGAAGGATGGCCTGCCATCATCCGCGCTGTCAACACCACCGATGCCATGACGGCTACGATTGAAGAAATTCCGTATTCCCTGCTTCATCACATTACCTATCGTATCACTCATGAGGTGGAAGGCATCAACCGTGTGGTAATGGATCTGACTCCCAAGCCCATTGGCACGATTGAGTGGGAATAACAGGCTTCGTGATGAGAATAACCGGCTGATTAAGAAAAACGCCATCCTAAAGGAACAGAACGTAGGTTTCCGCCGACTGCAAAAGTTCTTTGGACCGCTGAGACTGGAAGAAATACTCACCCAGGCAAAGGCCCCAAAGGAGCATGATCGACAGGAAAAGCAGGCAACTATCGCCTGAACAATCATATGACGAAGGAAAACACGATGAAACCCATTGATTATATCCGCTACGATATGGATTCCGGTTATGTATATG
>JAFQOD010000021.1 GCA_017395685.1 Clostridia bacterium | reverse complement strand
TATTGGCGGGAAGGGGTTTATTTTACAAAAAAGAACCCCCTACCCGCACCCATCCCCAGAAAACCAATCCTGGATTTTTCCTGGATTTAAGAAATTGACTGTTTTCCCAGTGCTGCTGGGAATTTTTTATTTTTCCTGTTTCAATTGGTTTTTTACGGGTATATAGAAAATGTAAGCAATGTATTTTCAATCTAAGGAGATATGATTATGCTGAAAGTTGGCGAAAAGGCCCCTCTCTTCACCCTGCCCGATCAGAACGGAAACCCCGTTTCCCTTTCCGATTTTGCGGGAAAAAAGGTGGTATTATATTTTTATCCCAAGGATAACACCCCCGGTTGCACCCGTCAGGCCTGCGCCTTTGCCGGCGCTTATGAAGGCTTCCGGGAAAAGAATGTGGCCGTGATCGGCATGAGTAAGGACAGCGTAGCCAGCCACCTGAAATTTGCCCAGAAATATGAATTGCCCTTCACCCTGCTTTCCGATCCGGAAACGGGCGTGCTGCAGGCCTACGATGTATGGAAGGAAAAGACCCGCTGCGGCAAAACCAGCATGGGCATCGTCCGCTCCACCTACATCATCAATGAAGACGGCGTCATCGAGCAGGCCATGCCTGATGTGAAGCCTGATACCAACGCTGCTGAAATCCTTTCCTATTTGGGCTGATAGATTTTCCCCTCAATCTGTCATCTCACCCCCCATCCTCCGCCGGGAAGCGTGTAAAAGCGTTTCCCGGCATTTTGATTGCTGTTTTGGGAAAGATTACCATGGCGCTCCGGCGGCAAATCTGCTATACTGGATACAATCCCACACGAAAGAAGGATGCAAATGAAAAAGCGGATTATCATTGTATGGCTGATGATTCTTTGCCTGTTGTTTTCTGTGATGCCGGCCGGGGCGGCGGAGAGCTATACCATCAGGCTGCAGGCGGAGGAGGCCATCTATCACGGCCCGGGCTATGAATTTGGCTATGCCCGGGATGTGGGGGAGAGAGGCATTTACACCATCGTGGAGGAATGCCGGGACGCCCATGGCCATCTGTGGGGCAGGCTGAAATCCGGGGCGGGCTGGGTGCTGCTGATGAAAAATGAGGCCCCTGCGGTTCCCTTCATGGCTGCCTATGCGGATGAAGCCTTTCTTGCCCAGGGGGTGTATCATCAATACATCATGGAGCAATCGGAATATCTGGTGAAGATTGCCCTGTTCCCCCAGGAGGAGATGTATCATGTAAGCCTTGTGGAAATGGCGCTGGGGGAGGCGGGATATGATCCTGCCCGGGCGCTGTGCACCTTCCATCGATTGGCCCCGGATATTCCCCTGGTGGCCGGGGTGATCTTCTTTGGGGATATGACGGCCTATGGCCTTTCCTTCCAGGATGGGGCGGGCAACGCCCATCAGTATGCCCTTTCCGTCAGCGGCATGGATGGATCGCTGGTCATGGAAAGGATCCAATAAAAAGAGCAGACCCATCACATCTGATCGGCCTGCCCGGGACATTCAAAAGCCCAAGGCAGGCCTTTCAGGCGATGCGATGGCTTTCCGTCCCGATAGATAGCATGCCCGGAGAGAATGATCTTATTCCCTCCGGGCATTTTTTTATTTTATTCCAGCGTTTTCAGGTATTCCATGCAGATCCGGGCCTCTGTGATGCCGTCGGGGGTGAGGGTTTCGCTTTCCACGATCATGGGAAGATGCATTTCCCTGGCCTTGGCATACACCGCCTTCACAGGCGCCTTGCCCATGCCCAGGGGATAGCCCTTGCCCCCTTCCTCCCCATCCTTGATATGGATGGCGATGATCCGCTCTGCCAGATGATCCAGCATGAATACGGGATCCTTTCCGGCATTGAAGGCCCAGTAGGTATCCAATTCCAGCTTCATTTTCGTGTGGCCCAGGATTTCGTGATAGATGATCTGCCCATCCTCATTGGGGAAAAATTCATGGGAATGATTGTGATAGGCCAATTGGATGCCCGCCTTTTCCAGGATGGGCTGGGCCTGATTGACCAGATCCACAAAGGCGTCCACCTTGGCGGCGGTGGAAAGATCATGGCCGGGAATGATCAAAAGACGGCAATCCATGCTGAGATGATCCTGGATGGTTTTTTCGATATTTTCTTCTGTCAGGGCGTGGGCGCCGGTATGGGTGCCGGATACGGTAAGGCCCAGTTCCCGGCACCAGGCGTATACATCCTTGGCCTCCACGCCGGGAACGGTGATGGTTTCCACCATTTTGTAGCCAAGATTCGCTAGGGCCTTCAGGGTGCCGTAATAATCCTTTGCCAGCGTATCCCGGACGCTGTAGAGCTGAATGCCGTATTTCATGGAAGGTGATCCCCCTGTTTTTTTGTTTCATTATAGCATGGGCAAAATCCGGTGGCAAGGAAAATGATGCAGAAATCATGCCCGTTTATCTGAACGGGAAAATCAGAAGGACCGCCCCCAAAATCAAAAAGACCGCCCGGAATATCCGGACGGCCTTCAAGGACGGATTAATACTTCCGCTTGCGAGCGGCTTCCGCCTTCTTCTTGCGGCGAACACTGGGCTTTTCATAGTGCTCACGCTTGCGAACCTCGGCGATAACGCCTGCGCGGGCGCACTGACGCTTGAACCGCTTGAGAGCGCTTTCCAAAGACTCGTTTTTGTTTACATGAACCTCAGACACTTGTTTTCCCTCCCTTCGCACATCTCGCCTGAAACAACACCGTTGCCACGGCCTGCACCGTGCTACAGCGGATGGCGACCGTGCCCCTATTATACTGCTTTCCGGCGAGTGCGTCAACAGGTTTTTGGACTTGTAAAAATGTTTTTACAGTTTCCTCTAAGATCGGGTAAACAAATTTCCGATTAATCCATTCGCTCGGAAAGCTGCTTGCCGCCCAGGATGTGAATGTGCCAATGATTCACGCTCTGGCAGGCGTCTTTTCCGCAATTAGAGACAATCCGGAAGCCATTGTCCATTTTTTCCGCCTGGGCGATGCGGCCGATGGCGCGGATGACGGCGGCCAGCGCCTCATCGGGAAGGGAGGATGCCTCAGCGATATTGGCCACATGGGCCTTGGATACCACCAGGATATGGATGGGGGCCTGGGGGGCGATATCCCGGAAAGCGTAACAGAATTCATCCTCATATACCTTCTGGGAGGGGATCTGGCCGGCGATTATTTTGCAAAAGAGGCAATCAGGCATGGCAGCATGCTCCTTTCATTGGATGGGAAAGGCAGGGGAAAGAATCCCCTGCCGGCTGGGCGGTTTATTTCACCAGTTCCTTCATCTGCTTTACGGTATCGGCGAATACGGAAAGGGCGTCCCGGACGGCGTCGGGCTTTTCCATATCCACGCCGGCATAGCGCAGGGCCTCGATGGGGGGCACGGAGCCGCCGGCGGAGAGGAATTTCTTATAATCCTTGACGGCGGGCTCGCCTTCCTTGAGGATGCGGTTGGCGATGGCCACGGCAGCGGAGAAGCCGGTGGCATACTGATAAACGTAGAAATTGCGGTAGAAATGGGGAATGCGCATCCATTCCGCATCGATCAGCTGATCTACTACACTGCCGCCGCCGTAATATTTTTCATTGAGGGTATAATAGGCCTGGCTCAGGCTCTGGGCGGTGAGGGCCTCGCCCCGCTCATGCATTTCATGGGCTTCCTTTTCGAAGGCGGCGAACATGGTCTGGCGGAAGACGGTGGTGCGGAATTCTTCCAGCAGCTGATTGCAGATGAAGGCCAGGGCCTTTTTATCATCCTTATGCTTGGCCATCAGGTGATGCATCAGCAGCACTTCATTGCAGGTGGAGGCCACTTCCGCCACGAACAGGCTGTAGCCCGCCTTGGCATAGCACTGGGCCTTATCGCTGTGATAGGAATGCATGGCGTGGCCCAGCTCATGGGCCAGGGTCATGGCGCCGCCCAGATCATCGGTATGATTGAGCAGCACATAGGGATGCACCCCATAGCAGCCCCAGCTGTAGGCGCCGGAACGCTTGGATTTATTTTCGTATACGTCGATCCAGCCGCCTTCAAAGCCTTCCTTCAGCTTGGCGATGTAATCCTCGCCCAGGGGATGCAGCCCTTCGCATACCAGCTGGAAAGCCTCGGTGAAGCTCATCTTCATATCATAATCGCCGATCATGGGCACATACAGATCGTACAGATGCAGTTCATCCACGCCCAGCTGCTGCTTTCTGATTTCCATATATTCGGTGAGGGCGGGCAGGGCATTTTCCACCTCGGCCAGCAGATTATCATATACGGATTCGGGGATTTCATGGGGATCCAGGGATGCCTGGCGGGCGGAATCATAATGGCGCACCTTGGCATTGAAGCAATCCCCCTTCACAGCGCCGGCATACATGGCGGTGAGGGTGGAGGCGAAGGATTTGTAGGATCCCATCATGGCCTCGAAGGCTTCCTTGCGGATTTCCCTGTTCTTGCTGCGGATGAGGGGGCCGTAATTGCCGTGGGTCAGGCGGCCCTTGGTGCCGTCCTCCATGGTCACTTCGGGGAAGGGGATATCCACATTGTTGAACATGCCGAATACGTCATTGGGCACCCGCATCACTTCCCCGGCGGCGGCAAGCAGGGCTTCCTGCTCGGCGGGCAGGGTATGGGGCTTCTGGCGCAGCAGGCCCCGCAGCATTTCGCTGTAATCGGAAAAATCGGGATCGGCCATCATGGCCTTCAGCTCTTCTTCCGGCAGGGCCAGCAATTCCGGATCCAGGAAAGCGGCGGCGCTGGAGGCGGCCACCATCAGGCTGCCCAGCTTGGCGGCGCGGCCCTGGCGCACGGGATCGCCGCTGTCCTCATCCTTATGCATCATGGCATAGGCGGCCAGCTTTTCGATCTGCTCCATGGCGGCATAATTTTCCCGGATGGCCTGGCGGGGATCATCGGCCACATGGCCCTGCCAGCGGCGGAAGGCCTCGATCTGTTCCTTTACCTTGGCAAAGGCAGCCTCATAGGCCTCATCGGTTTCAAAAATATGATCCAGCCGCCATTGCCAGCGGGGGTCCATTTCATTGCGGTTTTTCAATTCCTGTGCCATTGTTATTTCCTCCTTGACGGTTTTTTTCTTTATTTTATCACAGCCTGGGCGAAATTGAAAGCATTGAGATGATAGGATGTAAGAAAATACCCGCAGGATTTTTGGTTGTATCCGGCGGGCGGATGTGATATGATGAAAGAAAAAACGGAGGCATGAAGATATGAAGCGTTTCTTTGTGATGATGCTGGCGCTGGCGCTGTGCATCCCCGCCCTGCCCGGCCTGGCCCTGGAAAAAACATCGGCGGATTATGATCCCATGTATACCCTGACCGGTCAATACGGCTTCAAGCTGGGGGCCTCTTTTTCCTATCATCATCTGAAGGATCAGAAATATCTGGATTTTGTTTCCCGGCATTTCAATTCCATCACCGCCAATAATGAAATGAAGGCCTATTCCCTGCTCAATCAGATGATGTGCAAGGTATCCAGGGATGGCATGCCCCAGATGAATTATTATCAGGCGGATAAGATGGTGGCCTGGGCCCGGGATAACGGGCTGAAGGTGCGGGGCCATGTGCTGGTATGGGATGCCTATATGTCCGATTGGTTCTTCCGGGAAAGATATGAAAATCATACCCCCTATGTGGATCAGCAGACCATGCGGGCCCGGCTGGAAAGCTATATCACCCAGGTGGTCACCCATTTTGAAACGGAATTCCCCGGCGTGGTATATTGCTGGGATGTGGTCAATGAAGCGGTGGGGGATAACGCGGGTGAATTCGTCCCCGGCGATCCCAAGCGGCTGCGCACCATCCGCAGCGGGGAGAGCAATCTGTTCCGGGATCGGGTGGGGGAAGATTATGTGGAATTTTCCTTCCTCTGCGCCCGCAATGCCGCAGAAGCGCTGAATGCGGATATCGGCCTTTTCTATAATGATTATAATGCCTTCCAGCTGCAGAAGCGGGTGGCCATTTCCGAACTGGTGAAAAGCATCAATGCCTATGCCAAGGATGAAAACGGGGAATACCGGAAATTGATCGACGGCGTGGGCATGCAGGGCTATATCGGCGGCTACGGCACCCAGAACGGCTGCATGAGCGATGGGGATATTTCCCGCATCCGGGATTCCATCCTGGCCTATCAGGCCCTGGGCATGGATGTGCATATCACCGAAATGGCGGTGCGCAATTATGAATTGGATCAGGCGGAAAAGCATGCCGCCTATTACGGCAGGCTGATGAAAATGTTTACCTCCCTGCAGCAGAATGGGGAAAATCCCCTTTCCTGCGTGGCCATCTGGGGCCTTGTGGATTGTTCCTATCTGCCCAAGGATCATTATTCCTATAAGCTGAACAGCCCCTACGGCGGCCTGATCAATGAAAAATATGAATTGAAGCCCGCCTTCGATACCGTGTATACCGTATTGAAGGGCGAATAAAGGGAACAAAAGGGAATACCGGGAAAGATAACCCCTCCTGCCCTCCGGCGTCATCCGCCGGGGACGGGAGGGGTATTTCATGTTATTTTTTGTGGGGGCTGCATGGGGCCAGATCAATCCCACAGATCCCAGCTGCTGATGTTGCATTGGCCGTCATCATATTTTCCCACTGCTATCACGGTACCGTCGGCCTTGAGACCCACGATATCCTTCCATTTGTTGACGTTGTTATCGACTGGCGATCTGGATAATGTCAGATGCAAAGATTTAAGGGGCCAGATCAATCCACAAAGCGGGGCGCACGGCGTAATCATTGGTGTTGACGCTGCCGCCGTACCTGCGGACGCCGCCGTGACTGTAGACGTAGGCCGCGAGAAGCTGATGGTCGCCGGGCGACCGCAGCCACCACCAGCAATAGACGTCGGAATTGGTCTTCACCACCTGCTTCTCAGCATAGGCATTGCCGATATCTGCATACACCGCCGCCGATGTGTTCACCCCCTGCTTCTCGGCATAGGCCGTAGGCTTGCATTTCATGGCGCTATCGGATGAGAAATACTTTTCTGCTTCCGTGATGCTCAACAGGAATATCTTATCCTGTGTATCATTTCCTGGCTCGGTGCTGTAGTTAGGATTCTTGTGAGCGGCCACCGTCATTGTAGGAATCATAGCCTGTTCTGCGCTGCTGAAGGCAGCCTTCAGGAAATTATTGTTTAGCCATTTGCGCAGCGTGCAGGTTTCCCAGGTGACATTCGTACGGCTTTCGTTATAACGCTTGCAATCCAATGCATACCGGCTGATCACCAGCAGGCGATTATTTTCTTTCGCTAACACCCGCCATTCGATGGCCTCCTTGCCATTGCGTGTATTATTATCCTGTTCATAGGAGCCGAAGGTGATGTAATCGCCGACCTTGGCCTTACTCCTTTTTTCTGCCATAGCTTTATCAAAAATGGAGTTTGCTTTTATTTTGCTATCCTTATGCCCGTTCAAGCCAATAAACGCGTCATATGCTTCGCTATATTTCCCGGCGTTCTTCAGCGCAACAGCTGCATTATATTTGTTGTTGGGAATGATCACCTGGGTGATCAGCAGCACAATCGCCAGTATAACGACAGCGGCGGCAGCGGCAATGGCCAGCATGATCTGGCGCTGCCTGCGCCTTTGGGCCGCCAGCTTTTCTGCACGGAGCCAGGCGATACGCTCCCTTTGCTCCTGCTTCCGGATTTCCTGTATCTGCTCCTGGCAGTGGACGATCCTTTCATCCGCATCCCGCCAGCCCTTAATGGATTCAAACAGCTGGATGGCCTGCAGCTGGGCCTTTTCTGTGTTGGTCTTCATCTTCTGGCAGGCGTCCCGGTAGAAATCGTTCTTGCGGGCGTCCTCAATTTTGAAATGGCATTCGACGGCCTTTTCTGCCGCATCCTTATAGGCACCGAGGGATTGAAAGTGCAGCACTGCTCCTTTATAATCCTTGGCTGAACGAGCCGCCTGCATCATTTTTATGCCTTGCTGATACAGCCCTTCCAGCCGGGCATTTTCATTGCGGGTATTGATATGCCTGATATAGCCCTGTAGTTCTGCCTTCAGCTTTTCATCCCCGAAGCGCAGTACTTTCTGATAATTGGGATCCCGGTCAAAGGGCAGGGGAAGATCCGGCAGCTCTTCACGTTTTCTGGCCTGAAGCACCGCCATCAATTTGCCCAGATAGGCTTCGGCATTTTCCGGCTCCATATCCAGCACTTTTTCGCAATATTCATCGGCGGCATTCCAATCCCCGTCTTCCAAGAACATGAAGGCACGGCGCAGCAGCGGGGCCACGGCGCCGGCAGGGGAGGGGGCGGATGGGGCAGGGGCGGATTGCTGGGGCTTGGATGCGGAGAGCACCTTTTTCACCCCCCGGATCAGATCCTGCATGAAGCCGATCCTTCCCATATCCTGGCTTTGGAGTGCGGAAAGCTCATCCGGCAGTTCATAGGGATCCATATCCCGATAGCAGGGGATCAGCAGCCGGGCATGATCCTGCTTCATCAGGCTGAGATAACGGCCCCATTCATTCTTCACCCACACCGCATTGAAATATTCCGGCTTCGTGCCCACCACCAGCATCACCTTGGCGGAATTGAGGGCAGCGAAAATATAGGGCTCATATTGCTGGCCCAGCTTATCCTCCAGGGTGATTCTGGAGAAGAATACATTGAAGCCTTCCTGCTTCAGCTGATAATAGATATCCTGGGCCAGGGTGCTATCCTTGGTGCGGCTGCCGTCGGGGGCGGATTCCTTATAGCAGATGAATACATCGCAGGGCTTTTCCTGGGCGGAAATGGCCAGAATGCCCTTTTGAATCTCTGCAATCTGGTGCGCCTGGGCCTCATAAATGGATCGGGAGGCGGCGTCGGGGGCATATTCCAGGGCGGCCAGATAATCAGCATCGGTGAGGATGGAAGCAGACTGCACCCGGTGACAGGTGGGGATGCGCATGCCGGAGGCAGGATCCACCACGTATTCGATGCCGAACCGGGAAATTACCACGCCCCAATGGGCCTCTGCATCGGCATTATCCGTTTCCAGAATGCGCTCATAGGCAGAAACGGCCTTGTCAAATTCATTCTGACGGCGGAAATGATTGGCCCGGTTGAACAGATTGGCCCGGTGATCATCATCGATCCGGGGGAAGGTGGTGGTGCTGCCGCAGAATTCGCATACGCCGTAGGTTTTATCGGCGCTCAATTCGATATCCCCGCCGCACATTTTGCATTTGATGATGGCCATAACGGATGCTCCTTCGCCGGTAAGAACCGGATATTGTAATCTTGTTATCCTTTATTATACAGGGATCCCCTTGCAGAATCAACCCCTCCGCAAAAAGGGAAAGCCGCCGGATCACCCGGCGGCAGAATGGATTTTATCCCATCAGAATTCGTAGAAGAACAGGCCTTCATTGGTCAGATATTGGATATAGCGCTGGAAGAGGGCCTTCACTTCCTCCCCGAAGGCGGCGGCATCCAGCTGGCTGCCGGGGGTATAGCCCGCCTGCTGCAGCAGGGCCTGGATCTCTTCCTCAGATGCAAAGGCCAGGATGGCCTTTTCCACATCCCCGGCGGCGGCGCAATCCGTCTGCACAAAGGCGCCCAGGAAGGGGCCTTCCAGCCCGGGGGCATACAGGGGCGTCAGCAGCCCATCCAGCTCGGCGGGAATTTCTGCGCCGAATACGCACAGATCGGGAATGCCGTCCTGGGCGGCCTGAGCCATTTCTGCCCAATCCATATACAGGCTCTGATCCACATAGAACAGGGAGGTGGCCTCCAGAGTGAGGAAATCCACGGGGCTGGCATCGATCAGCCGGGCGATGAAAAGCTCAAAGGGCGCATTTTCGGTAAATGCCGTCAGGCCTTCTTCGGTGGTATCCTCACAGAGGGAAAATACGCCCTGGGTGGCATAGAGGGTGGCGGGGCTGGCGGCGATTCTGGCCACGGGGAGAACGGCGGTGCGCAGATCATCATCGGTATAGCCCTGCAGGGAAAGGATCATGGCAGAGGGATCGCCGATATACACGGCGCTATCCTTTTCAGCGGCAAGGAACAGATTGACGGCCTCATCATGGGTATCAGCAGATACCATTTCGCCATTCATCCGCTCAGCCATCAGGCGGCTGATTTCGTATGCGGTATCCCCTTCCCGGCCGGCGCAGAAGATGGTGGTTTCCGAAAGGGCGGGCAGGGCGATGAGCATCAGGGCAAGGCACATGACAAGCAGCTTTTTCATTTCAATTCCTCCTGATCAGAAGCGGAAATAGATGAAGGGATTATAGGTGCTGCCCAGCAGCATGAAGATGCACAGGGCGAAAAGTAGCACATCCGCTGCAGCCCGCATCCAGGCAGCGGCGGCGTTATCGGGAAGTTTTCCCTGCAGCCACTTGCCCACGGGCAGGCAGCCGATGCAGGCGGGGATCATCAGATACATCGGATAGAGGGCATCGTGATGCCCGGCCAGATAGGCGGGGGCGCCGCCGGTGAAGGTGAACATCCCGGCAAATACCTGCCCCAGCTGGCCCATATCCTCAATCCGGAAAAGAATCCAGCCCAGCAGGATCATCAGCAGCGTGGCCCCATGGCGGAGGACGGCGGGGATCCTTTCCAGCCGCTTTTTGCCCAGCAGCTTTTCCACCAGCAGCAGCAGGAAATAATACAATCCCCACAGGATGAAATTCCAGTTTGCGCCGTGCCATAGCCCCGTCAGCCCCCAGACCACCAGCATATTCAGGATCATCCGGCCGAATTTCACCCGGTTGCCCCCCAGGGGGATATACACATAATCCCTGAACCAGCTGCCCAGGGAAATATGCCACCGGCGCCAGAATTCGGTAATGGAGCGAGAACGATAGGGATAATCGAAATTTTCAAGGAAATGGAAGCCGAACATCTTGCCCATGCCGATGGCCATATCGCTGTAGCCGGAAAAATCGAAATAAATCTGCAGCGCATAGGCGATGGCAGCAAGCCACAGCATCAAGGTGGGCAGGCTGCCCTGGCCGGGGGCAAAGACGGTATCCGCCAGCATGGCCATGCCGTTGGCGAAGATCACCTTCTTGCCAAGGCCCCAGATGAAGCGGTGCAGGCCATCGGTGAACTGGGGCAGGGTTTCCTTGCGGTCATCCAGCTCTTCCGCAACGGTCTGATACCGCACGATGGGGCCGGCCACCAGCTGGGGGAACAGCGCCACATAGGTGGTCAGCTTCAGCAGGCTTTTCTGGGCCGGCACTTCGCCCCGGTATACATCGATGGTATAGCTCATGATCTGGAAGGTGAAAAAGCTGATGCCGATGGGCAGGGCCAGCCCGATCCGGGGCAGGGCGACGCCCAGCAGGGCCTCCAGATTGACCAGGGCAAAATCACCGTATTTGAAGAAGGCGATGGCCCCCACATCCACCAGCACTGCCGGGATCAGCAAGGGCAGGCGCCGCTTTTTTTCCTTGCCCTGCATGCCCAGGGCCAGCAGATAATTGGATACCACCATCAGCAGCATCAGGAAAAGATACAGCGGCTCACCCCAGGCATAAAACAGCAGGGAAAATGCGCACAGGCAGGCATTCTTTGCCCGGATGGAGCGGAAGGAAAAATTGAGGATCAGCACCAGCGGGAAGAACAGCAGCAGAAAAACCAGGCTGGAAAATACCATTATTCCCCACCTCCATCCTGCATGCCGGCAAAGAGGGTGATATCCCCCATCAGAAGCACCAGATCAATTTCATTCTCCCGGATATAGGCGTTCACATCCAGCGGGGCATTCATATCCCGCTGGTAATATCTCAGATCCAGGATATGGGTGTTATTGAAATGGGATGCGATCAGGCCGTTGATGGGATTGGAATAGGAATCGGCCAGGATCAGCAGATTCTGCTTATCCGTTTTGCGGGTCTGGATGATGATTTCGCCGTAATCGCCGCCGTAATAATAGGCATAATGATTGCGCAGCTCATCGGTGGGATAGCGGCCCTTTTCGTAGAGGGCCTGATGGCCGTAGGTGCCGTTTTTGCCGTTGAGGCGGGTGACGGCCTTTTTCACATTGTAGGTGTATACGGTGAAGGCGCTGTCCCCGGTTATACGGCCGGACTGGCGGGCATAGGAGCCGTTGAAGGCCACGGGGAAGCTGATTTCCTCCTTGACGGGCAGGGTTTCTTCCTCCTCACCCAGCAGCAGGCGGATGATATCCCGGTATCCCTGATCTGCCCCCCGATGATTCCAGTGATGATCGGTGGCGTAGAAGAGGGTGCCGTATTCCTCATAATCGGAGGCAGAGAAGCAGGCCGCTTGCCGGGGCTGATAGGCATCCAGGATGGCCTGATAGGCGGCGTTGTTTTGGGCGTCATCCTTCATAAAATCGTGGGATCGGGAATTACGGATGAAATACAGGTATACAGGCGCCTCCAAATTCTGAAAGCGCACCGCCTGGGCCTGGATGGGGGAGGCGTATTTTTCCTCCGGCCAGGCCATTTCCACGATGCGGCTTTCATCCCCGGCAAAATGATAATAGCCCTTGGCAATTTCCGTATAGCTCATGGCGGCGGAGGGGAACAGGGCGTGCAGCGCCTTGCTTTCCCCCTGATAAATCTGATCCTGTAAAGAAACCAGGCCGCCCTTCAGCGTTTCGCCGAAGGGATATTGATCGCCCAGGGCATCCTCCAGCTGATCCTGGAACTGGCAGGAAAGAAAGCTTTCCAGGGTCAGGCGGGGAAACTGGGCCAGGGTGCGGTTTTCAGCATCGGATACGCTCAGCTGCCCCCGGAAGGGAACGATCAGCATCAGCAATATGGGCAGCGCACAGCCGGCGATCAGCAGCAGCGGCGCAAACCGCCCGGGTTTCTTTTGTTCCATGAGGGCATAGATCCTTTCTGTGGGATGATCAGTGCTGGATCAAGATGTATCGGCGTGATCAATACGCATGTGCAGTATGAAATAGCATCATGGTTTGTCTTTTTTTTCGGGGCCCAAAAGATCTTTCCTATTATATCGTATCCCGGAAAGCGTGTCAACAATGGGGCCGGTGAGGTGCATAACGCTGACGGCCGTTCTGGCGTTCATGGGTATGCTCTTTTTGCATCAAAAAAGGAATGGGCACAGGCCCATTCCTGGAAATGCAGGGGGATTATAATCCCAGCAGCTGCTTTTTCTTGGCGGCGAATTCCTCCTGGGAGATGATGCCCATATCCAGCAGTTCCTTGAATTTCTTGATTTCGGCGATGGGATCGACGGCGGGCAGGGTCTCCTGAGGCTGGGGCTGGGGGATGGCGGGCTGCTGCACCGGGGAGAACTGGGGCCGGGATTGCTGCTGCAGGCGGGCAAAATCCTCCTTGGACAGATCCACCAGATCGATGGAGCCGCAGGCCGGGCATTTACTATAATTGCGGATCTGATTCACCTGATTGGTGGCATTGGCCTGATTGATGGCGGAGGCGGCATAATTGCCGCCCAGGGCATTGGCGGCGCTGGCCACGGCATTCCACCGGGCATTCTTGGCGGCCTGCTGATTCTGGAACAGATCCATATTGGTGAAGCACATGATATGGCCGCAGGTACGGCACTGCCTTCTGATTTCGGCATCCCCTCTGTTGATCATGATCACCCTGTCCGTCTGAGGATCATATTGCAGATATTTGCCGCTGTTGAGGGCGGCGGCAGCACATTCCTTGCAGACCACATGCTTTCTGCCTGCTTGATCGGGAACAAAATGGGTCACCACGGAAAAACCGGTGCTTCTGCCGCATGCCTTGCACTTCGCCATAAAAATGATCTCCTCTTCATTTGTATCTGATTTCATAGGGCGTGACGCCGCTTTTTTTATTGTATGCCAGAAACAGGGGATATTGCAAGCTTTTTTTGATGGATTGCTGGAATTTTTTGATTGCGCCGGATGATGATGCTGCCTGCATTCGGGAATAAAAAACGGCGTGGAATTCAGCCGTTTGGTTTGAATTCCACGCCGGGTTTTATAGGGTTTTGATGGCTGTTTACAATCAGCCCAGGGGACGGACGGCCACGACTTCAAAGAACATGGCGCCCTGACGGGCATCCTTCATCAGTTCTTCCACGACGGCCTGATCTTCGATGGCTTCGAAATAGATGCGGGCGCCGGAAACGGCATACTGCTTGGCGTCGGGAGCGGGATTGGCAGCATAGACGGCCAGGCCTTCACCGTTGGCGTTCAGGTTCTGCATGGACTGATTGGGGGCCAGGCCCAGCTGCAGATAATACTGATCATTCAGCTTCTTCATGGCGAAGATGAATACGGCAGCATTGGTGGAGCCATTGGGATTGGTGGTGCAGATCAGATAGGTGCCGGACTGGCTGTTGATGGCGTTCATCAGATCGTCGCCGGTGAGGGCGGCATGGCCATAGTAATCAGCCACGGAGGCAGAGGTGAAAGCATCCACTTCAGTGTAGGCAGCGGCTTCAGCGCCGGCGATGCGGCCGAATACCACGAAATCGCACACGGCATTGCCGCCCAGACGGTTGGCGCCGTGGATACCACCGGTGACTTCGCCGGCAGCGTACAGACCGGAGATGGCCTTGCCTTCAGTGCTCAGCACCTGGGTCTTTTCGTTGATCTTCAGGCCGCCCATGGTATGATGGATACCGGCGGTAACCTTGATGGCATAGTAGGGGGCGTTATCCAGGGGCTTGGTGAAGGAAACACGGCCGAATTCGGGGTCATTCTTGGCGGCCACGTAGCCATTCCAGGATTCCATGGTGGCAGCGAAGTTGGCAGCATCCATGCCGCAGACGGCGGCCAGTTCTTCATAGGTGGCGCCGGTCTTGGTCAGGCCCTTGGTCACGTAGCCGGCGATGGTGGCGGAAGCATCCAGCATGGCCTGGTCAACGATCAGCCAGGAGTAGGAACCGGTCTGGGCGATTTCAGCAGCGGAAACCACGTCGCGGGTGCCCACTTCGTCGATGAAGCGCTTGCCTTCGGCGTTCACCAGGATGGCGCCGTCGCCGCGCAGGCCTTCAGTGATCAGGGAAGCGGTGTAGAATTCAACGGTGGGATGGATCTGGATCTGTTCCATATCCACGGTAGCAGCGCCGATGGCCTCAGCCATGGCAATGCCCTGGCCCTGCAGGCCGGCAGCGTTGGTGGTCATGAAGCCTTCCAGTTCGGGCTTGTAGGAAGCAACCATTTCCAGGTTGGCGCCGAAGCCGCCGGTGGCCAGGATGACGGCCTTGGCGTTGACGGTGATGGTTTCGCCGGTCTTGCCGGTGGCGATGATGCCGGTGGCGGCGTCATTGGTCATCTGGATGGTGTGGGCGGTGGTTTCGAAGAGGATTTCAATGTTTTCTTCTTCGTTGCAGGCCTTTTCCATCAGGGGGATCATGTAGGAGCCCACGGAAACTTTCTTATCATTTACCTTGGGCCAGTGGATGCGGTTGACGGAAGCACCGCCGAAAGCGCCGGTGTTGGTCAGTTCGATGCCGTAGTTCTGCAGCCATTCGATGCCGGCAGCGGAATTTTCGGCCATAACCTTGACCAGTTCAGCGTCATTGATGCCCTTGCCGCCCACGATGGTGTCCAGCTGCATCAGTTCAACGGAATCGAAGTAGCCTTCGGGATTGGCCTGGTAGGCTTCCCACTGGGTCTTGACGGTGGCGGCCAGTTCGGTCACCACAGCGTTATCAGCATAAGCTTCGGCAGCGGCGATGCCCTTTTCCACGCCGGCAGCCTGGCCGAATTCGGCCTTATCCTGATAGGGGGTGTCGCCGGCATTCATGCCGCCGGTGGCGCGCACGGAGTTACCGCCGGCAACGGGCTGGCTTTCCACGATGATGACCTTCTTGCCTTCTTCAGCAGCGGTGAGGGCAGCGGTCATGCCGGCGCCGCCGGCGCCAACGATCACGATGTCAGCTTCGTAGGTGGTGTCTTCGGCCTTCTTGGCTTCCACAGCCTGCATGTAATCCTCGGCATTCACGCCGGCATCAGCCAGGGCGAAGAGGGCAGCAGCCTTGATGGCGTCGGAAGAGATGGTGGCGGTGGACATGGCGTCCACGTTGATGGTGTTGTTTTCTTCCATGGCAGCGGGCAGCTTTTCCAAAGCTACAGAGCCGATGCCCTGGGTTTCCTTTTCGCCAACGGCGGTCACGTCGGTGATCTTGCCGTCGGTTACGGTGATGGTCACGGTGACATCGCCGCCAAAGCCCTTGGCGGTACCGGTACCGGTGACGGTTTCAGCCATGGCGGGCACGATGGACAGCATCATGGCCAGCACAAGCAGAATGGAAACAAAGCGCTTTTTCATGGTGATACGCTCCTTTTGAATTCTTTTGCCGTCCGTCTGAACGGCCGATCTATGATATCACATTTTATGCAGATATTCAAGGCATTTCCTGCCCCCCCGGCTAAAATATTTGTTTGCTTGACTTTCTTTTCCGATATCGGTATCATGAGGAGGAATGGAAAGGCAAAGGAGAATTCTTCTTATGAAAAAATGGCTGCGCAACCGGAATGTGCTGCTGCTGGCGGGGCTGCTGGCGGTGATTGCGCTGGTGCTGATTGCAAGCATGTTTGTAATTTCCGCCCCCGATGCGCCTTCTCAGCTGCCGGAGGCGGCGGATGGGGCGCCCCTTGGATATATCCGGGCCCAGGCCAATGGGGAAAGTAAATGGATCCCTCTTCCCGCCGGGGAGGAGGATCTGCTGATCACCATCACCCGCCAGGATGATCCCGGCATTACCAATACCCTGCGGCTGAAGAAGAACGGCTTTTTGATGGATTCCTCCACCTGCGCCAATCAGGATTGCGTGATGCAGGGGGAAGTGACCCTGGAAAATAAGGATCAGCGGGTGCTCAGGAATGCGGTGCTGTGCCTGCCCCACGATGTGATCGTGGAATTGTATTCTATGGAGGAACTGATCCAGGGCCTTGAGCAGGGGCAGTAATCCCCCGGCCTTTCTTCCTTTTAATTTTCCTGCGCTGTATTGCAAATTCTGCAGCGCACGGAATATCATCCGGGAATATCCTTTATCCCTTCGGCGGCATTGATGCCCGTCCGGCCGTGCCGGGGACGGCATGAGCCTCTGAAGCTGAAAAATGAAGAGCGCATCTTATCAAAAAAGCCCCGGGAAAACGGCTGATCACCGCCGCCCCGGGGCTTTTTGCCATAACAAAAAACCAGCCGTTTCTGACTGGTTTTTGTGGAGCTGATACCCGGATTCGGACCGGGGACTTGATCCGGGCAAGGCAGGTTCAGAGGCATTCTGAGAATAAAATTAAGATGGAATTGATTCAAATGATGGACAGCAAGCCTTATATTGACAGTGTCTGATAAAAATAATATAATATGTAGACACGTTTATGAAACAAAAGGGAGGGAGTACGGAAATGCTGTTTTCAAGCCTCTCCTTTCTTTTGTATTTTTTTCCTTTCGTGATTTTGATTCACTATTTCTTGCCTGGAAAGCTGCAGAATACTTTTCTGCTTTTGGCAAGCTTGTTTTTTTATGCATGGGGTGATGCCCGCCAGGTGCCGCTGTTTGCCATTTTGCTGATGATGAACTGGGGCGTGGGGCGGCTGCTTGTGCGGGCAGAAAAGCCTGCTGCACGCCGGTCATTGCTGGCGGGCGGCCTGATTTGTGATTTCGGGGCGCTGCTGTTTTATAAATATACTGGTTTTTTTATGGGAATGCTGGGGCTTTATCCGGCATTTCTGGCTGGGATGACGCTGCCCCTTGGGATCAGCTTTTTTATCTTTCAGGCTGCCGGCTATCTGATCGATGTATACAGGCGGCAGACGGAGCCGGAAAAAAATCCGGTGAATTTCGGCGCATTTTTATTTTTGTTTCCCCAGTTGATTGCCGGGCCGATTGTCCGCTACAGCGATATGACGAAAGCGCTGCATGAAAAGCGCCGGCCGGATGCAAAGAAACTGGAAAGCGGGATGGTTTTGTTTGTTGCGGGCCTTGCGGCCAAGGTGTTGCTGGCCAATCCACTGGGTGAAGCATATGATACCCTTCATGCTGTTTCTGGGGATATGCTGTGCGCCTGGTTATCCCTGGCTGCGTATACGCTGCAGATCTATTTTGATTTTATGGGCTATTCCGTAATGGCGGTAGGCCTTGGGAGGATGTTAGGCTTTCATTTTCCCCGGAATTTCAATCATCCCTATGCGGCTTCATCGGTAACGGATTTCTGGCGCAGATGGCATATCACTCTCAGCGGCTGGTTCCGGGATTATGTATATATTCCCTTGGGAGGCAGCCGCCGCGGTAAGGGACGAACGGTGCTGAATCTGCTGGCGGTGTGGTGCCTGACGGGCTTGTGGCATGGCGCCGATTGGAATTTTCTCCTGTGGGGGCTGTGGTATTTCCTGCTCCTGAGTGCAGAAAAATTCATTTTTTCCGGCAAGTTCATGCTGCCCGGCTGGATCAGGCGGCTGCTGACGATTCTGGGTGTGATGCTGGGCTGGGCATTGTTTGTATCGGAGGGGCTGTCGGGTTTTGTGGCATATGTTAGTTCGCTGTTCAGCTTCAGTGTAACGGGACAGACGCTATTCTGGCTGCAGGAGTTTGTAGGCATTATGCTGCTGGGAGTGGTCTTTTGTATTCCCGGAGTGGTTGAACGATTGAAGAAACTGTGCCGTCAGTATACGCTGCTGCGCTATATTGCAGTGCTTGGCATATTGCTGCTGTGCCTGGCTTCACTGGCAAAATCTTCGTATAATCCATTTCTGTATTTCCGTTTCTGAGAGGTGAAGGCTTTGCGAAAGGCGCCATTGTTTCTGGGTGTAATGGCTTTGCTGCTTATACTGGCGGCAGGGCAATGCCTGCTTCCATCCCGTGAAATGAGTGAAATGGAAAATCGGGTGCTGGCTGGGGCACCGAAAATTTCTTTATTGAATTTCTGGAATGGAACCTTATCTGAACAGATGGAATCATTTGCTGCGGATCAGCTTCCTTTCAGGGATGGTTTTGTTTCCGTTTATTCTGCAATGCAGGCGGCGCTTGGCCGAAAAACCATGGGTGATGCGATCCTGGGGGAGGCCGGCCGGCTGTTCGACCGGTCGGAAATGTGGAGCCAGCGCAACGTCCGTTTGAATGCACAGGCCCTGGAAAGCTTGGCGCAGCGGACGGGTAAGAAGGCATTACTGCTGGCAGTGCCTTCTGCGGCGGCGGTGTATCCGGAAAAGATGCCTGCCCATGCGCCCTTGGCGGATGAGAAATCGCTTCTTGCAGTGGCTGCCGGTGAAACGGAAGTACTTTCGCTGCTGGATGCATTTGGAATGGCGGCACCGGGAGAAGATTTATATTATCGTACCGATCATCACTGGACTGCTGCGGGCGCACGTCTTGGATATGAAATAGCGTGTGAGGCACTGGGGATTATTCCGGCGCCCTCGAAACCGGCTGTATCCATACGTGGCTTCTATGGAAGCTTTTATGCCCGTTATCCGCTGCCCTGGATTGAGGCCGATACTTTTTCTTATGTGCCCTATGAGGGAATTCGCTTGCTGGTTGATGGCGTGGAAAAGGAGGGTCTGGTAGATCGTCAGGTCCTGCTGAGCCGGGATAAGTATGCTGCGCTGCTGTATGGCAATCATGGGTATATTGAACTGATTCATGATGATGCGCCTGCAGGGACGCTGCTGGTGATCAAGGATTCCTACGCCAATGCGATTCTTCCTGCGCTGGCGATGCATTATAGCCGTATTATTGCGGTGGATCCCCGTTATTTTTCGGGTAATATCGTGGATGTGGCGATGCAATATGAAGGAGATGAAATCTTATGCATTTATGGATTGAATACCCTGGCCTCCGGACGAACCATCGCATTGCTGGAAGGATTATGATCCTGGTGATGCTGCTTATGCTGGTGATGAGCAGCGCATGCAGTGCAGAGGGTATAGCAGGAGAGGAACTCAAAGCATATTGCAATATGGCATTTCCGCCGCCTGTTGTACAGCCGCATGAACCCACCGGGGATGAATATTTCGCTGATGCAGTGCTTATCGGTGATTCTTTGATGGAATATGTGGAGATGTATGAGGAACTGCCCTCTGCCAATTATGTATGGCGGATCGGTATGAGCCCTGCATCCGTCGGGCGGAGGCAATTTCGGGTCAAGGGGACCAATGAACGCCTGACCACTTATGAACAGGCCGCGCTTTATCATCCCAAGAAGGTTTATGTTATGCTTGGCTCCAATGGACTGGATGGATTTGCAATTAGTTATGTAATGGCTGATTATGAAAAAATGGCAGATGATCTGATCCGTTATTTTCCCGATGCAATGATTTATGTCATTGCGCCGCCGCCTATGTCCCAAAAACAGATGCGTGAACGCCATGCCCCTGTATCGCGCTATGTTGAATTTGCGGGGCAGTTGAAGGAACTGGCGGAACGCCGTCAGTTCTACTTCCTGAATTTGTATGAGCTGCTAGTTGATGAAGAAGGATGCCTGCCCAGGAAATACGATGCAGGCGATGGATTTCATCTGACGAAAAGGGCCTATTCAATCCTGGTGGATTTGATCCGCAGAAATACAGTGCCCTATCCTGTGAATGAAACTGAACAGAAAGGAATGAACTGATATGATAAAGAAAACTTTGCTGCTGATCATGCTTTGCATTTGCCTTGTGCTGGCAGGGTGTACGCCTTCCGGGGAAACGCTGACCAGCAAAGGCATTGCGGATAAGGTGCAGAAGGCGGCTGATTTTGCGGAACTGACGGATGTGACGGTCAATTACCTGGAAAAGTATCTGATGATTGATGCGGCAGATCTGGCTTCCTGGGTTATGCGCCGCGATGCAACCCGCGCCACGCCAGAAATGATTTTGGTTCTGGAAGTGAAGGCGGAGGCAGATCAGGCAGAAATCAAGCAGGCCGTTGCTGATTATAACGAGGAGCAGTTATTCCAGTATCGGGATTATCAGCCTGCACAGGTTTTCAAGCTGGAGGATGCGAAGGTAATGGAACAGGGCGCATTTATTGTGCTTATCGTTTCTCCTAATGCAGCAAAAACCAATGCGGCACTGGGCAGCGGCTGGAAATAAGGTGTCGAGAAACTGAATCGGATTCGGTCCCTTGCTCTTTTATTACAGAGTAAGGGACCGTTGGTTTTATACCAGGCTATGCGCAGTGAAGGGAACTTTAGAAAGGTTCAATTGTTAGAGCATTGAAAAACAAAAAACCAGTCATTTCTGACTGGTCTTTCTGGAGCTGATACCCGGATTCGGACCGGGGACCTCATCCTTACCAATGCAATACCATATACCACGGTCATGCATATAGTTCGATCTATTGCATAAGAATTCCTCTATTACAAACAAGCTTCTGCATCAAGTGCATAGAGTGATATCCACTTCGCCATAGTGGTCGTTTATCCTGATTAGCAGTCGATTAGCAATACCACCATGGACAAGCCCCGCAAATTAGCTGGGGATTTACTCAGGATTAACAGCAAATCCCCCAAACGAAAGACGTTCAGCGATGAGCGTCTTTTTTTCTACCCACATTGGAGGTGACATCAATGCCTCGCAGAGACTTCATCGCCATGAAAGCCATGATGGAGTATGAGCCTGCCGCACACTATGACAGCGGTGAGGATGGCATCTTTGCTGAGTGTCGTTCCTGCCGCTTTCATCGTCCCTACGCAGCAGATCAAACCTGCGTATTCCGAACCTGCCCCTACTCTGCACAACCTACGTCAACTTGTAAGCCCACCCGTTGGATACTTGCATATGTGAACCCTATCCCATACAACGGAGGTGATTATCCTGAACGCCAACATCATCGCACTATCCAATCAGAAAGGCGGCGTTGGCAAGACCACAACGACGGTCAATCTGGGCGTCGGCCTTGCCAATGCAGGTGAAAAGGTTCTGCTGGTGGACTGCGATCCACAAGCCAGCCTGACTATCAGCCTTGGCTATCCGCAGCCTGACAAGCTGCCATGCACACTCTCCACCCTCATGGGCAGCGTCATCACAGACGAACCTATCATTCCTTCCGAAGCCATCCTGCATCATGCGGAAGGCGTCGATCTGTTGCCTGCCAGCATCGAGCTTTCCGGCATGGAGGTATCGCTGGTGAACGCCATGAGCCGTGAAACCATGCTGCGTCAGGTGCTGGAACCCCTCAAAAAGCAGTATGATCATATTCTCATTGATTGCATGCCCTCGCTTGGTATGCTCACCATCAACGCTCTGGCTGCTGCCAGCAGCGTCATCATCCCCGTTCAGGCGCAGTACCTTCCGGCGAAGGGTCTGGAACAGCTGCTCAAAACTGTCGGACGGGTGCAGCGCCAGATCAATCCCAAGCTGAAGATCGACGGTATTCTACTGACGATGGTGGACAGCCGCACCAACTATGCCAGGGACATCAGCCAACTGCTTCGAGAAACCTACGGCAGCAAGCTGAGAGTTTTCGCAGTGGACATTCCCCATTCGGTACGAGCCGCCGAAATCAGTGCGGAGGGCAAGAGCATTTTTACCCATGATCCTAAAGGTAAAGTTGCCACGGCGTATCATGCGCTGACGCAGGAGGTGATGAAGATTGAAAAGCAGCGCGAAAAACGTAAAGCTGACCTCGGTAGATGATCTGTTCTCTACGGAGGAAAGCCGTGTGGATGAACAGCGGGAAAAGGTAGTAGAAATACCACTTTCCGAGATTCATCCCTTTGAGAATCATCCCTTCAAGGTAACAGACGATGATCGTATGCTTGACATGGCTGAAAGCATCAGAGAGCATGGCGTATTGGTTCCCGGCCTTGTTCGACCGCGTGAGGACGGCGGTTATGAGATGATTGCCGGTCATCGGCGTCACAGGGCTTCAGAGCTTGCTGAGCGCGATACCATGCCCGTTATCATCCGGGATCTGGACGATGACGCAGCCACGATCATCATGGTTGACTCCAACATCCAGCGTGAAACACTCCTGCCCAGCGAGAGAGCGTGGGCGTATCGGATGAAGCTGGAAGCCCTGCGCAGAAAGGCCGGACGACCCTCTAAAGAAAATTGTGACCAAGTTGGTCACAATTTCTCAGGAAAACGCAGTGTAGAAATTCTTGCAGAAAATGCACCGGACAGCCGCAATCAGATTCAGCGTTTCATCCGCCTCACCGAACTGATTCCTGATTTGCTCGACATGGTGGATGAAAAGAAAATCGCCTTCAACCCGGCAGTCGAACTGTCGTACCTCAAGCCCAAAGAGCAGACCGATCTGCTGGATGCCATGGACAGCGAACAGGCCACGCCTTCTCTTTCTCAGGCACAGCGCCTCAAACGCTTCAGTCAGGAAGGGACGCTCACCATCGACATGATGCGCGCCATCATGTCCGAGGAAAAGAAAACCGAGGTAGATAAGG
>JAFQOD010000020.1 GCA_017395685.1 Clostridia bacterium | reverse complement strand
TGTTGCGCTCGATGAGCTTGGTGAAGATGTGGCCTTCGGTCTCCAGACCCAGGGACAGGGGAGTGACGTCCAGCAGCAGCACGTCCTTCACCTCGCCGCCCAGCACGCCGCCCTGGATGGCAGCGCCAACGGCCACGCACTCGTCGGGGTTGATGCCCTTGAAGGGATCGGTGTTGGTGATCTTCTTAACGGCAGCCTGCACAGCGGGGATGCGGGTGGAGCCGCCCACGAGGATCACGCGGTCAATCTGGGCAGCCGTCAGACCGGCGTCCTTCAGTGCCTTGGTCACAGGATCGATGGTGCGTTCCACCAGATCAGCAGTCAGTTCATCGAACTTGGCGCGAGTCAGGGTCATGTCGAGGTGCTTGGGACCGGTGGCGTCAGAGGTGATGAAGGGCAGGTTGATGTTGGTGGACATCACGCCGGACAGGTCGATCTTGGCCTTCTCAGAAGCTTCCTTCAGGCGCTGATAGGCCATCTTGTCCTGACGCAGGTCGATGCCGTTCTCACGCTTGAACTGGTCAGCCACATAGTTGATGATGCGCTCGTCGAAGTCGTCGCCGCCCAGACGGGTATCGCCGTTGGTGGCCAGCACTTCGAACACGCCGTCGCCGATTTCCAGAATGGAAACGACGAAGGTGCCGCCGCCCAGGTCGTACACCAGGATCTTGTGGCTGTCTTCCTTATCCAGGCCATAGGCCAGGGAAGCAGCGGTGGGCTCATTGATGATGCGCAGCACTTCCAGACCGGCGATGCGGCCGGCGTCCTTGGTGGCCTGGCGCTGGGAATCGGAGAAGTAAGCGGGCACGGTGATGACAGCCTGGGTGACGGTTTCGCCAAGGTATGCTTCCGCGTCAGCCTTCAGCTTCTGCAGCGTCATGGCGGAAATTTCCTGGGGATTGTAGGATTTGCCATCGATCTCCACCTTGTAGGAGGTGCCCATCTGGCGCTTGATGGAAGCGATGGTGCGATCGGGATTGGTGATGGCCTGGCGCTTGGCGATCTGGCCTACCAGACGTTCGCCGTCCTTGGTGAAGGCGACGACGGAGGGGGTGGTGCGGCCGCCTTCGGCGTTGGCGATTACGACGGGCTCGCCGCCTTCCATGACGGCTACGCAGCTATTGGTGGTACCAAGGTCAATACCGATGATTTTAGACATTGTTTTTTCCTCCTAATTTCTTCGCACGTCTGCGCTTTGCGTATCCGCGCATCTGTTCTCAATTTCTTGGCTGTTTAGCTCTTATGCGTCCCTTCGGGCCGCAACGAGCAGGTTGTCAAAATAATCTATCCAAAATCGGGGAAACAATCTGCTATTATGCTTTTTGTTTCATCCCGAATTGGTTTTCGGGCGGGTGAATGCCGTTATCCTTCCACCACTTTCACCATGGCGTGGCGAAGAACGAATTCGCCCAGTTTATAGCCCTTCTGCAGCACGGTGCAGACGGTGCCGGGCTCGCCCTCATCGCTGGCGCCCTGCATGACGGCGTTTTCCAGATTGGGATCGAATTTTTCTCCCAGCCGGTCGATGACGGATACGCCCCGCTTTTCCAGGGTATCCATCAATTGGCGGTAGACCATTTTCACGCCGGTCATCAGGGATTCATCGGCGGTTTCCTGGGCGATGGCACGCTCCAGATTATCCACCACGGGCAAAAGCTGCTTGATCACTTCCCGGGCGCCTTCTTCAAAGGCTTCCGCCCGGGTGGCCTTGTTGCGGCGGCGGAAATTATCAAAATCCGCCTGCACCCGCTGGGCCAGATTGAGGTATTCTTCCGATTGCTCCTGGGCTTTTTTCAGCTCCTGGGCCAGATCGGCCTCCGCTTCCTGCTGCTCAGGGGCGGCGGCTTGCTCCTCTTCCTGAATTTCGGGGGTTTCGGGGGTTTCCTGGGCGATGGCCTCTTCCTCGGCCGGATTCTTTTTCTTGAAGGGCATGATATTTTTCCTCGTTCCTGATTTATAGGATGGTTTCGCCCAGCATTTCGGTGAGCGTATTGCCCACGGCGCTCAGGGCGGAGAGCACTTTCATATAGGGCATCCTGGTGGGCCCGATGACGCCGATGGCGCCCCTGTGGCCGGCGCCCACCTGATAGGAGGCGGTGACCACCGAACAATCCCGCATCTCATCAATGCCCGTTTCCGGGCCGATGAGCACGGTGAAGGGGGATTGGCTGCGGGAGAGAAGATCCATCAGCTTTTCCCGGCCCTCCAGCACGGAAAGGAAGGCCCGGGCCTTTTCCACATCGGAATATTCCGGATAATTGAGGATGTTGTGGGCGCCCCCCACCGTCAGGGTATCGGTGGCATTCTGCCTCTCCATCTGGGCGGCCAGGGCGGCAATGCCCTGCAGCACCCGGGCGTCGGCGCCCCCCTGCCGGGAATAGGCCCCCAGCATCTGCTGCACTTCCTTGAGTGTGCGGCCGGCCAGCCGCTCCGTCAGCATCCGGGAGATGGCATACAGTGCATCTCCATCCAGCGCTTCGCTGACCCTGATCACCGTATCCTGGATGGCCCCGGTATCGGTGACGATGACCAGCAGGGCATTGCCCCGGGGCATGGGCACCAATTGCAGGCAGGAAATGCGCAGATCCAATTGCTTGGGCATCATGACCACGGCGGTATACCGGGTGATTTCGGAAAGGGCGTGGGCGGCGCAGGTGATCACATCCTCCATCTGGCGCACCTGCCGGGAAAAGTATTCCCGGGCAGAGCCATCCTCCGGAAAGGATGCCCCCAGCAGATCATCCACATACAGCCGGTAGGCCTTATGGCTTGGCACCCGGCCGGCGGATACATGGGGCTGGGCCAGATAGCCCAATTCCTCCAGATCGCTCATTTCATTGCGGATGGTGGCGCTGGAAAGATTGGTTTCATACTTGCGGGAAATGGTGCGGGAGCCAACCGGCATGGCGGTGAGGATATAATCCTCGATAATGGCCTTCAGGATGCGCGCTTTGCGGCCCTCAATGCCCCTGACCATGGGCTTAACCCCCTTTCTTGTTTTGTTAGCACTCTCGACCGTCGAGTGCTAACCTGGTGATAGCATAGCATGTTTTCCCGGGGATGTCAAGGGATAATTTGAAGAAAGTGTTTCTGAAGGGAGGGAGAGGGATTTAAAACCCGGAATACGGAATCAGAATAAATTGGGAAAGCGGAATAGTGCCTCCCTTGTGAAAGGGAGGTGCCCGAAGGGAGGAGGGATTGCCGCCTCCCTTGTGAAAGGGCGCGACGCGTTAAGAAAATATGCCTGTGGCATATTTTTAGCCAAAGCGTGGAGCAGGCTTTGCCTGCGACGGGGCCCGTAGGGTGCCCGAAGGGCGGAGGGATTGTCACCCCGTATCTCAGGGAACGCAATCCCTCCACCGCTATCGCGGTCCCCCTCCCTTTCACAAGGGAGGCTTAGGCTGGCCGCATTCATTGCAATCGGATGGGGCAATACTACAAACATGGATGATCAAAAAAACATGATACACTGTAGGGACGGCCCTTGCGGCCGCTCATAATCCACCTCATCAGTCACCTTCGGTGACAGCTTCCCCTCCAGGGGAAGCCTTAAGCCTCCCTTGTGAAAGGGCGCGACGCGTTAAGAAAATATGCCTGTGGCATATTTTTAGCCAAAGCGTGGAGCAGGCTTTGCCTGCGAGGGGGCCCGTA
>JAFQOD010000019.1 GCA_017395685.1 Clostridia bacterium | reverse complement strand
TTCAAGCTTCACCAAATCCAGATGGGGATTCCTGAAGATGAGCGTGTGGATATTCAGGGACTTCGCAAGTCAGGACAAATGCACAAGGTACGCTTGACCAAGAACGACTATCAGCTGGTCGCTGAGAACGCTGGTCAATCGCCTGAAGTGCTGATGAGCAACTACAACGAAGCGCTTGATTCCGAAAAGCGCGCTCTGTCCCGGATGGTTGAAGGAAGCTTCTATCCCGATTTGGAACCTGAATCTGTCGAAGAATCTTCCACAGATGTTTCCAGCCTATTGGATCGGATTCAGCAAAATCCTGAGTTGAGGCGTCAGGTTGTGGAGCGTTTGCTGATGGGTGCACTTGGTGCAGAACGCAGCGCGTGACATAAAAATATCTGGCGGTTAGCTAAAATGGTTAGCAAGACAGGCTGCATATACAGTCTCTTGATAACTATATACAGTCTACAGCGAGAGGGAGATTAGCTGGAAACACAAAAAACCGGATGAAAATTAGCTGGTTGCAAAGCCAACCAACCATCCGGCACGAAAAAGCACAAAACCCCGAAAGCCTTGATATACAACGAAAAACTCCTCTGCGGGTGGTCCCACAGAGGAGTCAATCTGGAGCTGATGACCGGATTTGAACCGGTGACCTCATCCTTACCAAGGATGCGCTCTACCTGCTGAGCTACATCAGCACACGCTGTATAAAGTTGCCGGGACGTTGCATAGAGTGAATCCTTACCAAGGATGCGCTCTACCTGCTGAGCTATATCAGCACGGGCAACGTTGATATAATACTACACTTTGAAATAAAAATCAAGGGGGTAAATCAAATTTTTTGAAAATTATTTTTTCTTTCTTCTTCTTTGGATATTTTTCTCCATGGGGTTGTTGTTTGGGCGGCGGGGTGATATAATCCTTTTGCATTTTCAATGGAAAATTTCAGGCAAAGGATAGTGACCGATCCCTATGATCCGGAAATTGTGGCAGGCTTTTCTGCGGTATCTGATGGCCTTTGGATATTGGCTGCTGGCGGCGGGGCTGGTGGGGGCGCTGTGCGGCGTCATCGGCGGGCTGTTCGCCATGGCGGTGGAAGGGGCCACCCATCTGAGGCAGCATCATGATTTTCTCCTATATTTATTGCCCCTGGGCGGCCTGATCATTGCCGGGGCCTACCGGCTGATGAAGCTGCCCCTTTCCCTGGGCACGGATGAGATCATCAAAACGGTGCGCACCCAGGGGCGCGTACCCATCCTGATGGCCCCTGCCATCTTTCTTTCCACTGTGATTACCCATCTGCTGGGCGGCTCTGCCGGCAGGGAGGGGGCTGCCCTGCAATTGGGGGGCAGTATCGGCGCAAAGCTGGGGGATTTTCTCCATCCCAAGGAGGATGGCAAACGCATTCTGGAGCTGTGCGGTATGGCTGCCCTGTTTTCCGCCCTGTTCGGCACGCCGCTGACGGCCACCATCTTTGTGCTGGAGATCATTGAAGTGGGCAAATTCAACAGCCGGGCGCTGCTGCCCTGCCTGATTTCTGCCCTTACGGCCAAGCTGTGTGCCCTGGCCATCGGGGCGCCGGTGGAATTATTCCCCCTGGCCGGCGGGCTGGAAACGGTGCACGGGGTATCGTTGCTGCAGAGCGCAGGGCTGGGCGTGGGATGTGCGGCCATTGCCATCATTTTCTGCGGCGTGATGCATTTTGCCAACCGGTATATCCGCCGGGCGATTCCTCATGATTTTCTCAGGATTGCCCTGGGGGGCGGCGCAGTGGTGCTGCTTTCCTTGCTTCTGGGCACCCGGGATTATAACGGCGGCGGCATGCACGTCATCCTTTCCGCCCTGGAGGGAAAGGCCAGGCCGGAGGCCTTCCTGCTAAAAATGCTTTTTACCGCCATTACCCTGGGCTGCGGCTTCAAGGGCGGGGAGATCGTGCCCTCCTTCTTTGTGGGATCCACTCTGGGCTGCATCCTGGCGGGGCTGCTGGGCCTGTCCCCGGCGCTGGGGGCCGCCCTTGGGCTGGCAGGTGTTTTCTGCGGGGTGACCAATGCGCCGCTGGCCGCCATCATGCTGTCCATTGAATTGTTCGGGGCGGAATATCTGCCCCTGTTCGGGGTAACGTGCGGGGTATCCTTCATGCTGTCCGGGCATTGCAGCCTGTATCATACCCAGGTTTTTGATCAGCCCAAGCTGGGCCATCAGGAAAACTGATAAATTTCCGTAAGCCATGAGGCGCAATCGTGCTTCATGGCTTTTTTTCTTGTCGCCAGCGGGTCGACACATGGGCCCCTTCCCTGATGTATCCTATGATCACAGGGAACGGAAAGGGCCCTGAAGAAGAAAACGAATGGAAATTTTGAGGAGGAAATAAAAATGGCTATGTTTAACAAGAATCACACCGTCCTGTCCGATGAAATGATGGATATCCTGACCAACCTGGTGCAGAGCGATCCCCTCTATCTGGAATGCAAGGGCAAGTGCATGGATAACGCTCCCGAGTATCTGAACAAGCTGAAGGCCACGCTGCATGTGCAGGCCAATGAGCGGGTGCTGCTGTATATGGATGAAGGGGTGCTCACCCACGGCCGAAACGGCATGATCACCACCGATCACGGCATCTATTATAAGGGCCTGATGGAAATGCCCAAATTCACATCCTGGAATGAACTGATGAACAGCCCCATCAACATTTACTACATGAATGGAACCCCCCTTACGCTGCGGGTAAAGGCCGGCTTTTCCCACAAGCCCTTCTGCAACGCCCTGGGCGGCGAAAACGGCGCCAATTTCTGGATCCGCATCAAGCAGGCCATCGCCGAATATTATCATCTAGCGGCATAAGATCACCTCCTCCGGCTCTGGGGCATCATGCCATGGGGCCTTTTTTTGATTGCCGGGGATCCAGGGACGGGCTTTCCAAAAGAATCAATGAAGCCAATCCTGCGGGCGCTGCTCCCTCCATCACCCTGGGCGTGAAGCTGGAAGCTACCCAGAAGGATCATGAGGGCGATTCTTTCGGCAGCGATTATGACAAGAAGGCCGAATACGATCTTTCCGATCCGTGGGATGGCAGCACGCCTGCCGAGCAGCCTGATTCCATTACGGTAGATAAAGATAACTATATTATCTCTATCTATGATGCTGAAGGCCTTGCTTACCTGAATACGCTGGTGAACGACAGCAATTTCATCAATGATCATGGCAGCAAGTGGAAGTACACCATCGAACTGAATGCTGACATCAATCTGCTGGACAAGCCCTGGACGCCTATTTCCTTGAATAACTTTGTTGCTTTTGAAGGCAATGGCCATACCATTAAGAATCTGTATGTCAATGGCGGTGATAATGCTGGTCTGTTCGCTATCACCGGCAGCAATGACAGCGGAACCATTTATATCAGGGATCTGACGATTGACGGTGCCAAGGTTAGCGGTAAAAACAGCGTTGGTGTTGTTGCTGGCTCCAGCCCGCAGGGTATTTTTGAGAATGTAACCGTTATCAATGCCACTGTGATTGGTGAAAAGTATGTTGGCGGCATCTTCGGCCATGGCAACGGCGGCGCAACCAATTGTACCGTGAAGAACAGCAAAATTGTCATCCCCGCTGATGGCATAAAGGAAGCCGGCGGCCTGATTGGCTATCTCAGCAATGATGGCATAGCATCCACCGAAAATAAAATCATTTCTGGCAACCTGGTTGAAAATGTCACCGTTATTGCCCCCACCATTGCTTCCGGTCTGGTTGCCCAGCCCAACAGCTCGAATAAAGGCGGTGCCATTATCGTCGTCGAGAATAATACGATGAAGAATGTTACCGTGATGACTGGCGATGAAACGGCGGCTCTGTATGTTTCCAATAATGTGAGTGGCAAGAGCGAAGTCAAGAACAATACTGCTGAAAACTGTAAGGCACTGACGTATAAGGTGGTAGATGATACATGGGATGCGCTGACGACCGCCAAGGAAGGTGACGTCGTCATTATGAAGGCTGGCACCCATACTACTTCTGGCACTCATACTATTCCTTCCGGCGTGACCATCATGGGCGAGGAAGGTAAGGAAGTCATCATTCATCAGAACAGCGCCGCTCAGGACGATATCTTCAATTGCGTAGGCGATGTGGTGATCCGCAACATCACCTTTGAAAGCAATCGCAAGGGTTATGCCGTTGCAGGCAGCACCAAGAATCATGATACCGATGGGGATATCACGATTATTGACTGCACCTTCAAGGGCCTTGCCTCTGAAAAGAATTGGGGCGTTTACAAGAACCTGAACGGTAATCTGACCATCCAGAATTGCACCTTTGATAATTATAACAATGCTATCTGCGGCGTAAATAATGGCGGCGATTCCAAGACCATCATTACCGGCTGCACCTTCACTAATATCAACGGTGAAGCGATCGGCTATGTTGCCAGCTCCATGCCTGTTGATTTTGAAGCTCAGGTTATTGCTGATAATACCGGCCTGACTGCTGAAAATGTGATTGGCTACTGATCTATGGCTTCATCCCTTGCGCCCCGCTCCTCCCTGGAGGAACGGGGCGATTTTTTATGCCAGCCGTAGGAAAGACAGAAATTCCCCTGCATCCATTGACAAGCCCCCGGGGGAACAGTGTATAATAAAGTGTTGATTTTTGCACTGCAAGCATCAATTACGAATTACGAATTTCGCATTCCGAATTTTCCTTGTCGGAATATATAAGGAGGAAGTTTTCATGTCTACCCTACAGCAGGAAGTGGCCTGCCGCCGCACCTTTGCCATCATCAGCCATCCTGACGCCGGTAAAACCACCCTCACCGAAAAGCTTTTGCTCTACGGCGGGGCCATCCGCCAGGCCGGCAGCGTGAAGGCCCGCCGGGCCGAGCGCCATGCCACCTCCGACTGGATGGAAATTGAAAAGCAGCGCGGCATCTCCGTCACCTCCTCCGCCATGCAGTTTTCCTTTGACGGATTCCATATCAATATTCTGGATACCCCCGGCCATCAGGATTTCAGTGAAGATACCTATCGCGTGCTGGTGGCGGCGGACAGCGCCGTCATGCTCATCGATGCCGCCAAGGGCGTGGAAGAGCAGACGGTGAAGCTGTTCAAGGTATGCCGGATGCGGGGCATCCCCATTTTTACCTTCGTGAATAAAATGGACCGGGCGGCCAAGGATCCCTTCGAGCTGATGGAAGAATTGGAAAACGTGCTGGGCATCCGTGCCTGCCCTGTCAACTGGCCCATCGGCGTGGACGGGGATTTCCAGGGCGTGTATCACCGGGATGAAAAGACGGTGGAGCTCTATTTTGGCGGCGATCACGGCAAGACCAAGGCGGGCAAAACGGTCATTTCCGTGGATGACCCCGCCTTTGAAACGGCGCTGGATAAGCATTACCGCAATCGCCTGGCGGATGAAATTGAACTGCTGGACGAAGCCGGGGACGCCTTCGATCTGGAGGCGGTGCGAAGGGGCGAATTGACCCCCATGTTCTTTGGCAGCGCCGTTACCAATTTCGGGGTGGAGCCCTTCCTCTATCGCTTCCTCCGCTATACCCAGCCCCCCCTGCCCCGGGAAAGCAATGCCGGCATGATCGATCCGGAGGATGAGCGCTTCTCCGGCTTCATCTTCAAGATCCAGGCCAATATGAACCCCGCCCACCGGGATCGCCTGGCCTTCCTCCGGGTGGTCAGCGGCACCTTCGAAAAGGGCATGACGGTATGGCATTCCGGCACCGGCAAGGATATGCAGGTGAAGCAGCCCCAGCAATTCATGGCGGATGAAAGGGAAGGGGTGGAAAATGCCTATCCCGGGGATATCATCGGCCTGTTCGATCCCGGCGTGTATCGCCTGGGGGATACGCTGTGCACCGGCCGGAAAATCAAATTCGAAAAAATCCCCGTCTTTGCCCCCGAGCGTTTTGCCCGGGTGCGGCCTCTGGATTCCATGAAGCGCAAGCAGTTCGTCAAGGGCATCAATCAGCTGGCGGAAGAAGGCGCTATCCAGACCTTCCGGCGCAATGAAACCGGCATGGAGGAATTCATTGTGGGCGTAGTCGGTGAATTGCAGTTTGATGTGCTCACCTATCGCTTGAAGAGCGAATACGGCGTGGATCTGCTGATGGATCGGCTTAGCTACCGCTTCGTCCGCTGGGTAGAGGAAACGCAAATCCCTGTAGAGGATCTGCAGCTTACCTCCACCACCCACCGGGGCTTCGACGCTGAGGATAACCCCGTGCTCTTCTTCGAAAATGACTGGTCCATCCGCCTGGCCGGGGAAAAGAATAAGAATCTGATCCTTTCCGAAATTGCACCCCGGAAGATTGATAAATGATTTAATTCGGAATGCGGAATGCGGAATTCGGAATTCGGAATGATATATTGCTTAACAAAATCGTTCCTCTTGCTGATCTTATCAGGGAACTGCAGGGATATCGTGTATTTCACCGACTATCTGAATTCCGAATTCCGCATTCCGTATTTCGAATTTTCGCATAAAAAGGGCTGAGAAAATGAACAAAATTGAGTTGCTCGCCCCTGCCGGGGGCATGGCGCAGCTGAAGGCGGCGCTCAGGTTTGGCGCGGATGCGGTTTACGGCGCACTGCCTCAGTTCGGGCTGCGGGCCTATGCCGGCAATTTTTCCTGGGAGCAGCTGGAAGAGGCCCTTGCCCTCGTCCATAGCCAGGGCAAAAAATTCTATCTCACTATGAATATCCTGCCCTTTCAGGATGAAATGGACGCCTTTTCCGCCGCGGCAAAGCGTGCATGGGCGCTGGGGGTGGATGCGGCGCTGGTGAGCGATCTGGGGGCCTTCCTGCGGGTAAGGAGGGATGTGCCCGGATTGCCCCTGCATATCTCCACCCAGGCCAATACCCTGAATGCCGAGGCCGCCCGTTTTTATCATGAAATGGGCGCCGAAAGAATTGTGCTGGCCCGGGAGCTTTCCATGAATCGCATCCGGGATCTGCGGGCGCACCTGCCGCAGGAACTGGAATTGGAGGCCTTCGTCCACGGCGCCATGTGCATGAGCTATTCGGGAAGATGCATGCTTTCCGATCATCTCACCGGCCGGGGCGGCAATCGGGGCGCCTGCGCCCAGCCCTGCCGCTGGGAATATGCGCTGGTGGAAAAGAAGCGGCCGGGGGAATATATCCCCGTGGATGAGGATGGGCGGGGCACCTATCTGCTCTCTGCCTATGATCTCAATATGCTCTCCCACCTGCCGGAGCTGATTTCCGCCGGTATCCAGAGCCTGAAAATCGAGGGCCGGATGAAGACGGAATATTATGTGGCCACCGTGGTGGGGGCCTACCGCCATGCATTGGACGCCCTGAAAGATAGCGAAGAAAGCTATCAGCAAATCCTGCCCCGATTGGAACAGGATTTGCTCAAGGCCAGCCACCGCGCCTTCAATACCGGCTTTTATTACGGCGATCCCGCCCCGGCCGCCGGGGCCGCAGGCTTCACCCAGAATATGGAATATGTGGGCCGCATCATGGATTGGCAGGATGGCAGGGCCACTGTGCTGCTCAAAAACCGCTTTTATGTGGGAGATACCCTGGAGCTTTTCTGCCCCCGGGGCAGCATCCCCTTCCGTGTGGAAGGAATTACTATCAAGGAAACCGGAGAACAGGTGGATACCGTATCCATCGCCGGGCAGCAGGTGATCATTCCCCTGCCCCATCAGGCGGCAGAGGGGGATTTCCTCCGGGGCCCCAACCGCAATCATCAGGGGGCCTGATATGGATAAGCCCCGCTGCCGGAAATGCCTGCTGGAAAATATGGAGGATCAGCAGGCGCTGCTCCGATCCATTGAGGAATTGATTGAAGCGCTGCCGGAGGAAAAACGCACCCCAGAAGAGGAGCGGCAGCGCCGCCTCCGCCTTTGCAGGGAATGCGACGCCTTAAACAGCGGCACCTGCGGCCTGTGCGGCTGCTTTGTGGAGCTGCGGGTGGCGAAGAATTGGCTGCATTGCCCCAAAATTCCCCCCTGCTGGTAAAAATGCATACAGGATAAAACGCCCCTTCCGACGGATGGATCGATGCTGGAAAGGGCGTTTTTTGATTTGCTTATGCCTGATAAATGAATCGGCTGAAGGCGGCGCTGCCCCCCTTTTCCTGCAGGGCATGGAGGAACAGGCCGAAGCGGTTGCCGGTAAAATGATCCAGGGTGAAGCGCATTTTGTGGGCGCCCCCCAGGGTATGCCAGCTGCCGTCCTTCCAGTAATGGAAGAGGGCTTCATCCCGGAGCGAATCAAAATCCAGGGTGATTTTCATGGTGATTTCAGGGCCGTCCCAGGGAAGGGCGGTGAGAACGCCCCCCTTCTGATCATCGGCAGGGCCCCGGGTCTGATGGATCAGATAGTGGCCATCCGCCCTTTTTTCCAGGCCGATCAGGCCCCACTGGCTCTGCAGCACGCAGATGCCTGCCCGGTCGCCGGGGCGCATGGCGCTGCCATCCAGAGTGACAATGGCGCTGCAGCCGGGGAATAGGGCCCGCTGGGTGAGGATATTCCTTGCCTGGGTGAGGCAGGGGGCCGTCTTCCCGGCGGTAAGGATCAGCCGGCCATTCCCTGTGCGCCAGCATTGGGGATCGGGGATGTGATTCCATTCCCAGTAAGGGGAAAGGGCAGGGGAGGAAAAATCATCGCTGCCGTACAGGGGCGCATATGCATGATCCGGGTGTGCGCAGGGCAGGGAAATTTCCCGGGGTGCTTTTCCGCCCATGCCCAGCACGGGAAAATCATTTTCCCATGCCATGGGCAGCAGCACCGGCATCCGGCCGGCGGCCCCCCGATCCTGGAACAGGATGGCATACCAATTGCCCCTTCCGTCATCCACAATGCCCCCCTGGGCTACCCCCTGATGGAAAAAGCCCATATCATCCTGGAAAACAATGCCCCCCTGGAAGGGATCGGTAAGCTTTTCGGCGGTAAAGCAGCTTTCCGCCCGGAACCATTCCTCCGCCAGGGAATGAATGACGAACAGATAATATTTTCCGTTGATTTTGTAAAAATGGGATCCTTCATATCCCAGCTGGCCCCCGTTTTTTCCGGAATCGATGAGCAGCCGGTGCAGGCCGTTTTCCCTTGGCCGGGAAAGATCCCTTTCCAGCTCGGTCAGATAGATTTTGCCGCCGCCATAGATGATATAGGCCCGGTCATCCTCATCAAAAAACAGGGAAGGATCGTGATAAAAGCCCTGGATTTCGCTTTTTTCCCAGGGGCCCTGGATATTCTTTGCCCGGTAGAGATAGGTTTTATGGGTATCATTGGCCACAAAGCAGATATGGAATACGCCCTTGTGATATCGGAAGGAGGGGGCCCACATGCCGCAGCCGTAGGCATTCTTTTCCCCTTCCAGCCGTTGGCGGGGGGTATCCTCCAGAATGTCATACACCCGGGCGCAGTATTCCCAGTGGATCAGATCGAAGGAACGCAATATCACGCAGCCAGGCATGAAATACATGGTGGTGCTGACCATGTAATAGGTATCCTCCACCCGGATGACATCCACATCGGGAAAATCCAGGGGCAGGATGGGATTTGTGCCTGTTACCGTCACTGGAACTGCCACCAGTCCACCTCCGTTTCCGCCTGGTCAAACTGGAAATACACATCATGCACCCCGGAAAGGGGCCCGGCAAGGGGCACGGAAATGACCTGCCAGGTATCGGCCGGGGCCAGGGAAATTTCCGCTGCCGGGGCGGCATTCGTCCGATCGGGGCGGAAAACCAGGGTGCAGTTTTCCTTGCTGCGGTAGCGCAGGGAAAGGGAGGAAACGCCCTCCCCGAAATCCCCCTTCAGGATGCCCACCCAGCCGCCGGGGGCCAGGGACCGGAGGGCCATGCCCCCCTGGGCACCGGCATCGGCTACGGTGGTCATGCCCGAAAGGGTGGCGATGGTTTCGGCAGGCACCTGGCCCTGCATGGGCAGGGGCCGCACCTGGGATACCCCCCATTCGGTGCCGGTGGCCAGCCGGGGGGCGCCGTCGGCATCCAGGGGCAGATCATTGATGCAGGTGCTGCGGTAGCCCGCATCCCAGCCCATTTTCTTTTCCAGGGCCTGGGCGTGATAGGCGATATACCATTTGCCCTCAAATTGGAATACGCAGTGATGATTATTGCCCCAGGCGCCGAAATAATGGCCGGGATTGCGCAGCATCCGGCCCCCGAAGGTGAAGGGGCCCAGGGGATGATCCGCAGTCATATAGTAGATTTCCCCGCCGGAAAAGCCCAGGGCGGCCGCCTGATGATCAGGCACCTGGAAATTGGTGCAGTAGGAATAATAATAGGTGCCGTTCACCTTATGGATGCCCGAATCCTCAAAAAGATAGGGGGGATCGATGGTAACGGGGGCGCCCTTCAGGCTGATCATATCCTCGCCCAGCTCCACCGCCCGGGCGGTGCCGGGGGCGGCCGCCTTGCCCTCCGGGATGCCGCCGCCAAAGTAGAGATAGGCCCTGCCGTCCTCATCCACCAGAACCGCAGGATCAAAAAGCCAGGTGACGGAGGCGCAGTTTGGGGTGCTCCGGGATACCAGGGGGCCGCCCAGGGGATCGGTGAAGGGGCCCAGGGGGCTATCCCCGCAGAGCACGCCGATGCCCCTTCCGCTATCCGCAAAATAGAGGAAGAAGCGATCCTTCCCATCGATGTTTTTCCAGGCGGCGGCAGGGGCCCAGGAATTCTTTGCCCAGGGGGCCGCCCCATCCTGGCCAGCGGCGGCAATGGCCCCGTGATCCACCCAGTTCACCAGATCGGAGGAGGAAATCACATGCAGCCGGTTGATATTGCCGTAGGTATTGGTGAGGGGCTTTCCGTTTTCGTCATACTGGGGATCATCCCCCGTCATATACAGATACACCCGGCCGTCATATACCATGGCCCAGGGATCGGCGCCGAAGCGCTGCACCATGACGGGATTGTGGGTGAACATGGATTTGAGCATGGCAGGCTTTCCCTCCTTGGTAAGGGTAAGGGGCATGGAGGGCAGGGGAGCGGCCAGGGCCGATCCTGAAAGCAGGCATAGGATGAGGATCAAAAGCATCAGCCGTTTCATTGCAATGCCCCTTCCTTACAGCACAATATCCCCGGGCCGGTAGCCCAAGGGCAGCTCCTCTTCCTCCAGGAAGGGGAAGGCGTCATCCGCCAGCACCGGCAGGAAGGCATGGAAGGGCAGCCTGGGGAATTCGCTTTCATAGCCGCTGGCCCCGAAGCACTTTCCCTCTTTGGCCTGCAGATTGAGATTCCGTGCAAATTTGGTGCGGTTGCAGCAATCGTGGACGGCGATGGGCCAATTTTCCTTTGCCGCCTCCTGCATCAGCTGCAGGGTGAGCTGATGGCTCCAGATGGGGGAAAGATAGCCCTGCCGGGCCATATACATATTCTCCCCTTCGTAATTATCCACATTGTTGGGATTCAGGTGCAGCTCGGCGCAATTGATGAAATTCAGCCCGGTGCCCAGGATCTTTTCCTTCTTTTCATGGAAGATGCGGAAGAAATCCGGGGTCATGGGGGTTTCGATGCCCACGAAGGGGATGTATTTTTTCGCGATGCGGATATTTTCGATTACGTTATCTGCGCAGTTTGTGGCCCCCAGATTGAACCGCAATTCATCCAGGCCCGCTTCCCCCAGGGCCTTCAGATTTTCCTCATTGGCCAGGGTGCCGTTGGTATAGAGATGCTGATGCACTCCCGCTTCATGGAAGGTGCGGATGACGCCGTAATATTTTTCAATTTCCATGAAGGGCTCCAGATACACATAGGCGATGCCGGTGGGCTTATTCTGGATGGAGAGCAAAAGGGGCAGATCCTCTTCATAGAATTTGGTGCCCCCGATTTCCCACATGCCCTCGCCGATGGGGGGCTGGCAATCCAGTTCCCCGTAGTTATAGCAGAATTTGCACTGGATATTGCATTTATTGGTTTTGCGCACGGCGCTCAGGCCCGTGCCCAGCAGGCAGGATTTGCAGCCCCGGGGGAACTGATCATCCGGCCCCACGTAAAAGGTGCGATCGCACAGGGATTTAAGGCCGGGGATTTCACTTGCCAGCTTCTGATTCTGAGCATTTACCGCCCGTTCAATCTGGGCCAGGGCCGCATAGGCGATTTCCATCTGCCGGGGCAGGATTTCCTCTTCCTCCGGCAGCTGGGCAAAGAAATGAAACCACATCAGGGCGTCTTTTTTCGAAATTTTCATGTTGCTTCCTCCCGGGTTTCTGTTTGCTGCCTCAGGGCGTCCATCCGCCTGTCCAGCAGGGCGCTCATCTGGGCGCATTCGTATAATTCCACCGCCATCTGGGGGGTGAATTCCCGCTCCTTTTTATACCGCAATTGATGATCCAGGCTGGCCCAGAAATCCATGGCGATGGTGCGCAATTGAATTTCTACCTTCATCTGCCGCTTTTCATTGGCCAGAAAAATGGGCACCGATACGATCAGGTGCAGGCTGCGGTAGCCGTTGGCCTTGGGACGGGTGATATAATCCTTTCTTTCGATGAGGGTGATATCATCCTGCTTGAGCAGCGCCTCCGCCAGGGCATATACATCATCCAGAAAAGAGCAGATCACCCGGATGCCCGCCACGTCATTGAGATTTTCCTCGATGGCGGAAACGGTGGGAGGCAATTGCTTGCGCTTCAGCTTTTCCTGGATGCTGGGGATGGATTTGAGGCGACTTTTCACTGCGCTGATGGGGTTGCGGTCATGGCGGAGGGAATATTCCTCATTGAGCACATTGAATTTGGTTTCAATTTCCATCATGGCGCAGCGGTAATAGCTCATCAGCTTGCCGAATTCCTGGCCCTTCTGCTGCAGCCAGGAAAGGGTTTCTTCATCGGCAATGGCCAGAATTTTTTCCTTGAATATTCTGTCTTTTTCTCTTGGGTCTTTCATGGGCAGCATCCTTTCTGGGGCGTTGTATTTCATTGTAGGGCCTCCGCCCCCGTCTGTCAAGCAGGGCCCCCGGTTTTGCCCCGGGGAGGGCGGCATTTTGCCCAAATGCAAAATTATGGGAATTGCTTGCTTTTCTCTTTTCCACTTTATATAATAAAAAGGATGGGAGGAATTTTATTGATGAAGAAATGGATTGCGGCGGCGCTTTTCCTGCTTCTGATGCAGGGATGCGCCCTGGCTGATATAAATCTGGAACTGGCGACCGATACCCTGGCCGTTGGCAGCATCCTGGATTTCCAGGTGGAAGGGGAGGGGGCGGCCCAATACCGCTATGCCCTTTTCCTCAACGGCAAGGAGCAATTTGCCACCGGGGAAACGGCTTACGGCTTTGGCAGCTATCTGCCAAGGAAGGCGGGGGAATATACTCTGCGGGCAGAGGCGTTGCTGGAGCATGGCTGGGAAACGGCGGAAAAGGATTTTATCGTCACCGATGCCCTCACCGTATCCCTGTCTCCCCTGCCCCCTTCCATTCAGGCGGGGGATGGGGTGCTGCTGAAGGCGTCCCCTTCCGGGGGCAGCGGGCAGTACCGGTATTTGTATACCCTGGCCCTGGGGGATGAAATCATCCTGGAAAAGGAAGGGGCGCATGAACTGCTCTGGATTCCGGAAGCTGCGGGGGAATATGCCCTTTCCCTGCTGGTGACCGACGGCATGGGCGCCTTTGCCCGGGCGGAAACGATGATTTCGGTGGATGAGGGCCCCGGCATTTCCTGCGAAAGCGCCGGGGGCCAGATGCTGGCAAACGGCGGGCAGAAGGCCTGGATCGTCTATTCCCCCGGCCCCTGGCAGGCGGAGACGGATTGCGATTACATCCGCATTCTGAAGGGGGAAGGGGAGAGCGGGGAACTGCTGATCCTGGAAATTGATGAAGAGGCGGAGGAATTCCGCAAATCCCAGGTCACCCTGACCAGCGGAAAGGCGGAAATGATTCTTTCCGTCAGCCAGTCCGCCGGCTATCAGGTGGAGGAGGAAATATCCCTCTTTTCTGATGCCGCCCCCCTGCTTGCGGATGGGCAGAAGCATACCCTGTGGCTCAGCGCCCAGGGGGAAAGGGAATTTACCGTCCAGTCGGAGCAGCCCTGGAAGGCCGCCTGCGATCATGATTATATCCAGCTGGAAAAGGGAGAGGATTCCCTTCTCGTTTCTCTGGATGACTGGCAGGGCGCCGGGGTGCGCCAGGGGCTGATCACCCTGGAAAACGGGGATTCCGCCGCCTATATCCATCTCTATCAGGTATCGGAGGGGGAAAAGAAGGATATTTTCCTGCCGGAAGGCCCCTTCCCCCTGCCCCCGGAGGAGGATGCCTCCTTCCAGCTTTACAGCCAGTGCAGCGGATTCTGGAAGGATAAAAAATACCGCACCAGCAATCTGGAAAAATCCGGCTGCGCCGTATTTTCTCTTTCCCATGCCCTGCAGCATCTGGGATATACCGGAGATGAAATCCGGCCGGAAATACTGGCCCAAACCTATGCCTTCGCCCTGGTGCAGGGCGGCACCATGAATGATCTGCTGGTGGGCCATGCCGGGGAGGATTTCGGCTTCAAAACCCGGTATGAGCTGTATTCCGATCTGCCCACTATCCGCAGCCGGATGGATCAGGGAGCGGTGTATTCCTTTGGGATTGTTACCGGGCATATCGCCATGATCATTGAAAAAAGTGAAGACGGCGCCATGTTCCGGGTGGTGGATTCCGCCCCCTCCGCTACCTGGGAGCGGATCAAGAACGCCCAATTGTTCCTCCGGAATGAGGAAGGCGCATTCTATCCCATCAGTGATCTTTCCCAGATTCCCGGCATCCGCTATTATATTGAAACGGGATCCTTCGGCGGGGCCACCTACTGGCTGGAGGACAGCTATATCGCAAAAAGAGGCGTGCGCCTCATTCAGCCCAGGCAATGAAGCAAAGCCGGCCGGCGTCCGTAAAAAGGCGCCGGCTTTTTCATTCCGGTATGCCTTATAAAATGGAGGGATTTTTTGCTGAGAAAGTCAAAAAAGAATGTACGTTCCCGTTTGAAGACAAAAAATTTTATAATAAGCCGGTGAATCATGTGAAAATCTGCTTTCCTTTTGCCAGATGCGCCGTTTGGGAAAAAAGCCTGAAAATATAAGGCTTTTTCCCATATTTTTTTGTAAGAAACGGTTGACAAAATCACATGATAATGCTATTATGATATAGTTGTCTGTATTATGCGGGCAACTGCGTTTGTGTGTCGGTAGAGCGGAGGGATGGAAATGCCCGAGCAGCTGAAGAAGCGGTCCATGCGCGTGGTCGGCGTGCGGCAGGTGATGCGCGCGCTGCAGGAAAGCGCAGCGGAAAGGGTGTTTCTGGCCTTGGATGCCGCCCCCCATCTCCGGGGGCAGATTGAGCAGGCTGCCCAGGAAAATGACATTCCTGTGGAGACTGTGAGCACCATGGAGGAGCTGGCCCGGCTGTGCCGGGTGGATGTGCCCTCTGCGGCGGCGGCCATCCTCAAAAGCCCCGACCGGAACGAAAAGGCCTGAAAAGGGCCCGGAAGGCTGCAAGGCCTTCGCAATGATGACTATATATCCCCGAGGGTTGCGGGGATGTTATAGGAGGAGACCAGAAAATGGCTCCGATAAATATTCAGGAGGTGCTTCCATGCCTACGATCAATCAGTTGATCCGCAAGGGAAGAGAAAAGGTTGTCAACAAGTCAACCGCGCCCATCCTGCAGGGTTGTCCGCAAAAGCGCGGCGTGTGCCTGAGCGTGAAGACTACCACGCCCAAGAAGCCCAATTCGGCTCTGCGTAAAATTGCGAGAATCCGCCTGACCAATTCCATCGAAGGTACTTGCTACATTCCTGGCATCGGTCACAATCTGCAGGAGCACTCCGTCGTGCTGATCCGCGGCGGCCGTGTGCGCGATCTGCCCGGCGTTCGCTATCACATCATCCGCGGCGCGCTGGATACGGCCGGCGTTGCCAAGCGCAACCAGGGCCGCTCGCTCTACGGCGCCAAGCGCCCCAAGAAATAAGAACGGTCACGTTATTTCCATCGCACAGGCTGCTGCCCTGGCAAAGGAAAAATGCGGAACCGCCCCACGGGGAGGAACACCCGGGGGAAGGCCGCATGGATCCGAATGCCCCGCACCGAGAAACGGAACGGCATGATGCTGACATGCTGTGGTCGGCCTGATGGAATGCGCAACCAATTCTGAGGAGGGAACTACATGCCCCGTCGTGGATTTATCCCCAAGCGCGAAGTGCTCCCCGATCCCGTATACGGGACCGTCGTGGTCACCAAGCTCATTAACCAGATCATGCTCGATGGTAAGCGCGGCGTCGCCCAGCAGGTGTGCTACAACGCTTTTGACATGATCAAGGAAAAGACCGGCAAAGAGGCCAACGAAGTGTTCCAGCAGGCGCTGGCCAACGTTATGCCTCAGCTGGAAGTAAAGGCCCGCCGTGTGGGCGGCGCCACTTACCAGGTTCCTGTGGAAATCCGGCCCGAACGGCGCCAGACCCTGGCCCTGCGCTGGATCGTTGATTTCTCCCGCAAGCGCGGCGAAAAGACCATGGCTGAACGCCTGGCCAACGAACTGATGGAAGCCGCCAATGCTGCCGGCAACGCCGTCAAGCGCAAGGAAGAAATGCACCGCATGGCCGAAGCCAACAAGGCTTTCGCCCACTATCGCTGGTAAGGAAGTGGCGTGGCCGGATACCATCCTGGCCCCCCTTCGTCGCTGTTTTGCAAATTTCGATTTTAGAGGAGTACGCATTCCATGCCCAGAAGTCATCCCCTTGATAAGGTGCGTAATATTGGCATCATGGCGCACATCGATGCTGGCAAGACCACCACTTCCGAACGCATCCTGTTCTATACCGGCCGCGTTCATAAGGTGGGGGAAACCCACGAAGGCGCCGCCACCATGGACTGGATGGAAGAAGAACAGGAACGCGGTATTACCATTACTTCCGCTGCAACTACCTGCCAGTGGAAGGGGTATCGCCTCAATCTGATCGACACTCCCGGCCATGTGGACTTCACCGTGGAAGTGGAACGTTCTCTGCGCGTATTGGACGGCGCTGTGGCCGTCTTCTGCGCCAAGGGCGGCGTGGAGCCCCAGAGCGAAACCGTTTGGCGTCAGGCCAATAAATACCATGTTCCCCGCATCGCCTACATCAATAAAATGGATATCACCGGCGCTGATTTCCACCGCGTGGTGGAAATGATGAAGACGCGCCTGGGCACCAAGGCTGTGCCCATTCAGCTGCCCATCGGGAAGGAAGGTACCTTCAAGGGTATCGTCGACCTGGTGAAGATGAAGGCTGAGGTCTATTATGATGATGACGGCAAGGACATAAGGGAAGAAGAAATCCCTGCGGATCTGCTGGATGAAGCCAGGATGCTCCGGGATGAACTGGTAGAAGCGGCTGCCGAGCAGGATGATGAAATGATGGAAAAATTCCTGATGGGCGAAGAGCTCACGGAAGAAGAAATCGTGGATTGCATCCGTAAGGCGACCCTGGCCTGCGATATTACGCCGGTTCTGTGCGGCACCTCGTACCGCAATAAGGGCGTACAGCCCCTGTTGGACGCCATTCTGGCGTATCTGCCTTCTCCCCTTGATGTGCCCGCTGTGCACGGCATGCTGCCCAAGGAACCGGATTCCGATATCGTCCGCAAGGCGGATGATAACGAACCTTTCTCTGCCCTGGCATTCAAGATTGCGGCTGATCCCTTCGTGGGCAAGCTGGCTTTCTTCCGTGTTTACTCCGGTGTCATCAATGCCGGCAGTTACGTCTATAACTCTACCAAGCAGAAGCGGGAACGCTTCAGCCGCATCGTGATGATGCACGCCAATGACCGGGAAGATGTGGAAACTGTATACGCCGGCGAAATCGCCGCCGCGGTCGGCCTGAAACTGACCACCACCGGCGATACCCTGTGCGAAGAATCCCATCCCATCGTGCTGGAATCCATGGAATTCCCCGAGCCCGTCATTCAGGTGGCCATCGAACCCAAGACCAAGGCCGGTCAGGATAAGATGAGCCTGGCGCTGCAGCGTCTGGCGGAGGAAGATCCCACCTTCAAAACCTATACCGATCAGCAAACGGGCCAGACCATCATCGCCGGCATGGGCGAACTGCATCTGGAGATCATCGTGGATCGCATGATGCGGGAATTCAAGGTGGAGGCCGTTGTGGGTAAGCCTCAGGTTGCCTACAAGGAAACCATCACCAAGCCTGTGCAGGCCGAAGGCCGTTTCGTCCGCCAGACCGGCGGCCACGGCCAGTATGGTCACTGCGTCATCGAAATGGCTCCTCAGGAGCCGGGCGCAGGCTACCTCTTCGAAAACAAGATCGTGGGCGGCGTCATTCCCAAGGAATATATCGCCCCCATCGATGCCGGTATCCAGGAAGCGGCCGGCGCCGGTCTCCTGGGCGGCTTCGAAGTGGTGGATTTCAAGGTGGCCGTCATCGATGGAAGCTACCACGATGTGGACTCCTCCGAAATGGCCTTCAAGATCGCCGGTTCCATGGCCTTCAAGGAAGCTCTGGCCAAGGCGGAAGAACGCCTGCTTGAGCCCATGATGAAGGTGGAAACCATCGTGCCCGATCAGTATCTGGGCGATGTGGTTGGGGATATCAATTCCCGCCGCGGTCGGATCGATAATATTGAAACCCGTTTGGGTGAACAGTCGGTGCACTCTTTTGTGCCCCTCAGTGAAATGTTTGGCTATGCCACTGACCTGCGCAGCCGTACTCAGGGCCGCGGCCTGTATTCCATGCAGTTCGATCACTACGAGGAAGTTCCCCGGAATGTGGCCGAAAAGGTAGTTGGCAAGCACTGATTCAGATAAATCTCATACCAACAGATTTGATTTGAAAATGGAGGGAATACAATATTAGATCCAGAGCGTGTTCGTGTTGAAATAGTTTGTGGTGGCAAGGTAGTAGATGATCTTGTACGAGTAGTTAATTGTCTAACAGGTTGTTGAGATTTTCCCTGCTGAGAAATAATATGTTGAGATTTTGGTTGTGGTATAACTGTTGATTGGGGACTTACAATAGTTTTAAC
>JAFQOD010000018.1 GCA_017395685.1 Clostridia bacterium | reverse complement strand
CGCATAGGCCACCGCCGCCTCAAACATGTGCCCGGCCAGATACAATTCATGCCAATTGCGGTTTTGCCAGCGCATGTTGGGCTGCAGATTGCTGATGAAGGGGTGATAATAGCCCGTGCGCTGATCCACGGCCTGGGAAAACTGGTCGATAAAATCATCGGTCCACTTCTGCATCTCGGGATCGGGATATTTCTTCAGCACGTAGGCACAGGCTTCAATCCACTTTTCCACATCGCCCACAAACCACAGGTAAGGCTTGTTGGGTTGCCCCTCAATGTAGCGGAGCAGATTGGCTTCAAAACGACCGGTTTCATAAAAACGATCGCGCACGGCCTTGAGGGTTACCTTGGCGTTAATCTCCTGGCGGCTCTTCCAGAAACCGCCGGTTACATCCACATTGATATAGCTTACAGGCTTGAGGGTTTTCATCTTGTGTCAACCTCCTATTTTTTGCCTTCTTGCCGGACAAACAGCATATGAAGGAACATCAGCCCTTTACGGCGCCTACAACCAGGCCCTTGGTAAAATACTTTTGCATGAAGGGATAGATGCACAGGATGGGAATCATGGCCACAAATACCTTCGCAGCAGAGAAGGATTTGCCGCTGATTTCGGAAAGACGGGCGATTTCATCCGGCGTAAGCCATGCCATATTCTCAGCCGTCAGCTGGGAGTTTAAGGTGTAAATGTAGGTCTGCAGGGGATAATTCTTGGTATGGCTCATATAGATCAGGCCGTCAAAATAGGAATTCCAGTGCCCCACAAAATTGAACAGCAGGATCGTGGCAAGACAGGGCATGGAAAGGGGAACAAAGATGCTGATCAGGATCCTGTAGGGGGATGCGCCGTCCACTTCGGCCGCTTCTTCCAGTTCCTTGGGCAGATTGCGGAAGAAATTCATCAGCAGAATGGCGTTTCCGATCGAGAAGCCGGTGCAGGTCAGCACCCAGATGGTATTCACCAATCCCAGGGCATTGACAACCATGTAATAGGGGATCAGACCGCCGCCAAAGAGATTGCAGAACATCAGGATGACCATGATGACGTTACGGCCCCGGAACTGCTTGGAGGTATGCGCCATGGGGAAGGCACAAAGGGTGACCAGGCAGATCTGCCAGGTGCAGCCCACAACAACACGAGCCACAGAAATCCCGAAAGAACGGAAGAACTGCGCATCCTTCAAAATTTCCTTATAAGATGCAAGCGTGAAATCAACGGGCCAGAAGTAAACCATATTCGCTTCCACAACACTGGATCTGCTCAGCGAAATGGCCAGGGTATGAATCACGGGCATCAGACACAAAAATGCGAGGAAACCACAGATGATATTCGCAAATATGTCAACCGCGCGATCGCCTAATGTCATTCTCTTTTTCATACTATTCCACTTCCCTTGTAAATGTTAGAACACGCGGTAATCACTGAATTTGGTCGCCAGGAAGTTACTGATAAGAATCAGTATGGCGGCGATTACGGATTTGATCATGCCGATGGCAGCACTCAGGGAATACTGGCGCTGCACCAGGCCGAAGCGGTAAATATAAGTATCAATAATATCGCCTGTCTCATAAACAAGCGGATTATACGTAGCAAAAATCTGGTCAAAGCCGGCATTGAGGATGCTGCCCAGGGACATCATCGTCTTGAGCACAATGATGGGCATAATGCCGGGGATGGTGATATGCACGATGCGCTGAATGCGGGTGGCGCCGTCCATCATGGCGGATTCATACAGTGCGGGGTCGATACCGGTAATGGCCGCCAGATAAATGATGGCGCCATAACCAAAGCCCTTCCATGCATCGGTAATGATCAAGAAGGGAACATACAGCCTGTTATCGGTGAAGGGATAGATCGTTTCACCGCCCAGGAAACGGATCACCTGGTTGATCACGCCGTCCGAGCTCAACAGATTGCGGAACAGCGTAGCAAGGATAACCCAGGAAAGGAAGTGAGGCAGATATACAATTGTCTGCACGGTGCGCTTGTATTTCTGATTTTTTACCTCATTGAGGATCAGTGCGAAAATGACAGGAATCGTCAAATCGCATACGATTTTCAGAACTGCAATCTCAAGGGTATTGCCGGCAAGACGCCAAATCTCAGGCAGCTGCAGAATAAATTCGAAGTTGCCCAGGCCGATCCAATTGGAACCCAGGAAACCCAACGTAGGCTTGTAGTTCTGAAAAGCCATCACCAGGCCAAACATCGGCGTAATGTCAAACACCAGCAAAATGCCCAGCGGAATCAGCAGCATGGAATAATACTGCATCTGATTTCGCAGATAAGTCTTTCTTTTCATGAAAAATCAGCCCCTTGTATCACAGTGGTATAGCTATCGAACAGGCGACGGCCCGAAGGCCGCCGCCTGTCCGCTCAGATCACAAAGGATCCGATTGAATCAGGTTGTAGAGGTCAGGTAAGTGCCATTACAGGCCCAGGGAAGCGTTGACTTCTTCGGTGATGGTTTCGCCGCCCAGGCTGTACCAGCGATCCACAAAGGCATCCCAGTCATCAAGGGTCTGCTGGCCCATGATCACCTTCATCATGGTCTCTTCCTCCATGGACTGCAGGGTAGTCCAGCGGGCGACCATGGTATCGGTGGTGGCATGGAAGATGGAAGGAATATCATACCATTCGGTCTCACGGAATTCCAGGCTGCGGCCAACATACCAGCCAACATAGTTGCCCCAGTCGTTGCCGCCCCAAGCGTCGGGATTATCCTTGTTCAGCCAATACTTCAGGGCGCCGGCATAGTAGCCCTTCACTTCAGGGGTCATGGCTTCCAGGGCAGCTTCGCCCGCATTCTCGTCGAAGGCCTTGAACAGCTCATGCAGGGGATCGTTATCCTCCAGGAAGGGAACCTGCTTCAGCCACATGATGGGGATCAGGTTGTTGCCTACCTTCTGGGTCAGGTCTTCGTTGAAGTAGCCGTCCATGTAGGGCATGAACGCATCGGGGTCAACCATGTTCCAGATTTCAATGCCCAACTCGATGACCTTCAATACGGCTTCGGGATTCTCGCAGTCCTTGGATACGACGATGTAGCCGTTCACAGGATTCTGGCTGTTGACGGGCACAATGCCTTCTTCGTTCTTGATGACGAAGGGCCACCAGTCAGCGTTCTTATCGTTGGCAACGCCGTTGTTCAAGGGCCAGGTGGCCATCCACCAGGGGCCGCACATGATGCCGACCTTGCCGCCGGTCACGTCGCCGTTAGCGTCAGCAGCCACAAAGTCCTTCTTGATGTAGCCCTTCTGGTACCAATCCCGCAGGATGGCCAGCACCTCACGGGTTTCGGGCTGCACAGAAGAGTATACGGCCTTGCCGTCCTCATCGTAGGTCCAGTAGCGCAGGCCGGTGCCATGATAGGCGAACAGCAGGTTCATGTGGTGAGCGGCGTTATAGCCACCGGCAACCTTGGAAGACATGGAGATACCATAGGTATTATTCTTGCCGTCGCCGTCGGGATCCTTATTTACGAAGGCATCCATGACCGCTTCCAGTTCGGCATAGGTGGTGGGGATTTCCATGTCCACGGCTTCCAGCCAGTCACGGCGGATCCAGTACATGTCGCGCTGATAGGTGTTGGGGTAAGGAATGGCCCAGATGCCGGAACCATCGCGGCTCACTGCCTTGGTCAGTGTATCGCCCCAGGATTCCATCACGTACTTGATGGTGGGAAGCTCAGTAGCGTTGTAGGCCTCGGTCAGATCCTGGATCATGCCCGCCTCATACAATTCAGCGAAGGTCTGATAGTTGACGTTCAGAACGTCGGGCATGTTCTTTTCATTGAGCGCCAGGCCAACGCGGGTATTGAAAATTTCGCCGTTGGCGGCGGTCCACTCGTTCACCAGCTTGATATTGGTGGCGGCTTCGATGTAACGGGTAAAGCCGGAATTGTCATGAGCATCGCCGGTGGGCACGGTGGTCATTTCAACGGTACGGCCCTGGGTGATGGTCACAGTCTCGGGGTAAGGCTCGTACTTGGTGGCGCCATTTTCCCAGCTGAGATGCGCAGCAGACGCACTCATGGGGATGGTCGCCAGGATGGAGAGAAGCAGTACCAGGGACAGGATCTTCTTCATGGGGATTCTCCTTTCATAATATATGTTATACTGACATCCGAGCCAGTACACAACTACTTTAGGGGGAGCCGTCTTCCCCCGATGCCGCAAGCAATCATCGGGGAAAACTGCTCCTGTACGGCATTACTCGGCATACTTCCGCAGCTTGCTGGTCAGGCCGCGGAGATTGTAGCAGGTGACATATTCGCCGATGCGGCTCTTGATCTTATCAAGCACATAGCGGCGGGCGGGCACATTGGCCTTCTCCAGGCGATCCAGCATGGCGTTCAGTTCCTTGGTGACAGCAGGATCCTCAAAAGCATAATGGCCGGAAATATCAGTGATCAGCGCAGCCAGTTCGGGCTTTGCAAGCACCTCTTCCACGGTCAGATTGGCATCCTCGCCCACCATCCACTTGCGCCAGCGGCCGGTGCCGATGGCAGCACGGGAAAGGGTCTCGGCGGCAGCGCCAACCTCGGGCACCAGGCCCTTTTCAAACAGCATCTTTTCCAGCTTGGCAAGCTGCAGGTAAGCGCGGGTTTCCATCACGCCGAATTCAGGCGCCACATTGGAGGATCCAACGCCCAGCGCAGGATGCAGCAGCAAAATATCATCCGCCAGATAGTCGCTGTTGTGTTCCTTCAACTCAATGTTATAGGCAGCAGCAGCGTCAGAAAGCTTCTTGGCGTTTTCAACAGAGTAGTGGCCGATATTTTCGGTCAGGCGGGTCAGGGTGCCGGTCTGGCCGACGATGAAATCGGGCGTGGGCAGGCCTTTGGCCTCCAGCATAGCGCAAAGCTTTTCAATGAAGGAGGTATATTCCTCAGTGCCGGTGAGGCCGCCATTGGTTTCTTCCGTGCCAACCTCATAGCCAACGGGGGCCAGATTGTTTTCCTTGATATACTTTTCCACCGCTTCGATGAGGGTCACGGTACGATCAAGCACCAGTTCCATCGGCACAGTGCCGGAGATATGGGGATCCTTGGTAGGATCGATGTGCAGCAGATCGAAACCGGCATCCACATCCTCCAGGTAGGATTTCAGGCCGATAGCCATGGCCTCCTCCGTGGGCAGGGCGGCCTTCCGCTCCTCATCCCGCTGCCAGGGGCCGCCGTGATCGCGGCAGATATAGTACTGGCCGGTATAGCCGATCTTATCGGCAATGGCCTTGATATCGGCAACCATGCGCTTCTGATCCCAGCCGTTCACATAGCCAGCGCCAAACTCATCCATATCCACCTGATTGCGGCTGGCGATATACAGGATCGGGAAATCCTGCTCCTGGCTCAGTTCCAGAGTGGCCTGGATCAGGGCGGGAGACATGGGGCCGATGCCCAGCAGTGTGCAGAAACCTTCGGCTTCGCGGGCCTTGCGAAGTGCCTTCGTCATTTGCTTAATATTCATGGAAATTCTACCTCCTTTTAGACAAACCCATCAAGGGACAATATTTACCAATAATCAGATTTCACTGGCAAGCAGCGCCGCGCCCCACAGCCCGGAATCGCCGCTCAGTTCCGCCACGCGCAGCCAGCGATCCGGATTTTCACCCCAATAGCTGGTACGCTGCACGGTATCCGCCAATGCATCCTTCATAAGATGCAGGGCATTGTGGACGCTGCCGCCGATGACCACGCATTCCGGATCAATGAGCTGCAGCACATACCCAAGCCCCCTGCCCAGATATTCGCCGGCCCGGCGAAAGGCCTCCAGGGCATCCTGATCCCCTTCCTCGGCCATATGGGCGGCGTCCTTTGCAGTAAGGGCCTCTCCTTTTCTCTGGCTGATGAAGCGCCCGATGCCCGTGCCTGAGGCATACAGCTCCAGACAGCCCTTCCTCCCGCAGGCACAGGGCAGTCCATCCGGCACCAGGCACAGATGGCCGATCTCCCCCGCCCCCTCATGGAAGCCGGAAAGCAGCCTGCCGTTCACCACCAGTCCGCATCCAACACCTGTGGACACCGTAACATAGGCCATGCTCTCCGTGCCCTTGCCCGCACCCATACGGTATTCGCCGTAGGCAGCGGCATTGGCATCATTCTCCAATCGTACGGCACAGTGAAGGCGTTCCTCAAGGCGCTTGACGATGGGCATGTTTTCCCAGCCCAGCATAGGCGCTTTTATGACCACACCCTCCCGGGCTGAAAGCGGGCCGGGACAGGCCACGCCCACACCCAGAATCTCCGTCAGCCCTGCCTTTTCTGCGCAGCAGCGCAGCATATCCGTCAGATCATCCAGCACCGCTTCGGCGCCCCGGTGGCCTGCAGTGGGCCTCTCCATACGGGCAAAGAGTTTCTTTCCGTCGTATGCGGCTACGGCAAGCTTGGTGCCGCCGATATCCGCCGCAAGCCATCCACGCATCATCCGTTATCTCCGTCCTCAGCGCTTCATGTAGGGAGTGTATGCCGTCTTTTTGATGACCTCCAGATCCAGCCAGGCTGCAATTTCCATCAGCACATTGGTCTGATCCCCCACGCCCATGGCAAAATGATGGGGCAGGGACTGATCCAGAACGGTCGCAACCATATCCCGGGCAGAGCACTTTTCGCCCGCCACAGTCAGCTTGCCGAACCAGCCGCGGCTGCCGATGAAACTGGGTTTGTTTTCATCCAGGAATTCACCGGAAGCGATCAGCAGCTGATCAAAATTACCGGTCATACGGCCAATGGTGGCGGGCTGGGCCTTGAATACCATGTCACGGGCCACGCCGCAGCAGATCGGGGGCTCATCGGGAATATGGGCCTTGCCGGAGTAATTGCCGCCCAGGGAATATCCCGCATCGCAGCAGAATTCGGCGGCAGCGGGGCCGCAGTGCCACATCAGCACGCTCTCATCCTTCTCGTCAAAGGCAGACATATCCATGCACATGGAAGATTTGCCGGTGATTTCCTGAAGCATCAGCATGCTCACGGCGCTGGGCACGTCGCCCTCGCAGGCAGCGGGCACCAGCTGATCATTCAGGGTCGCAACCACAGAGCAGATCGAGTAATCAAACTTATCCATGAACTTGGGCCAGCAGGAAATGGCGATGGCGTCATAGCCATATTCCGCCAGGAAATCGTTGTACGCCTTGGTGAAGCGGGCATTCATCATCTTATGGCGCACGGAGCAGGGCTGCACGCCCTTCTTCGCCTTGGCTTCGTATTCCTCGGCCAGCTTGGCAATCTCGCTTTCAGAATAGGACATGGCCCGGTCGCCGATTTCGTCAAACTCATGCAGACGGTTAAATTCCATGCCCTCAAAGCGCTTGAGCATGTCGCGTTCATCAAAGTACAGATCGTTGAAGCCGGGGGCAATGCCGCCGATCAGGGCGATCTTGGATTGCTTCATGCGCTTGATGGTGCGCAGCGCCTTGATGGTGATGCTCATACGCTCGGCAAAGAATTCATCCTTTACTTCGCCAAAGAACCACTTCACAGGGATGCGGTCATAGGGATAGTAGCTTTTGATGATGGACATGTGCATATTGATAGAACAGAAGCTGTTAAACTGCACAATGCCGTCGTCTGCGCCCTCGGGAATAGCCCACTGGCCCAGAGGATAGCCCGCCTTGCCGTAAACCATGGCCACAAAGCCGGCGGTATAGCTGGTATTCTGCACAAGCAGGAAATCCGGCTTCTCTGCATGCACGGTCTTAAGGGAACGTTTGGCGTCATCAGCGGTAATGACGGTTTCAGGGTATACCACAAGAGAAGCGCCCAGATCCTTCAGGAAGATTTCCAGATCATCCGCTGCCTTCTGGAAACGCCCCTTTTTATCGCCGGGGAAACTCAGCTGGCTGGTACCGATCAGCATGACCTTAAAATCCAAGAGTAATTCCTCCTTTTCGATTATCCAATTAATTCTTTACAAAGCAGTTATGTTTAAAGACACTTCCTGCTGTATCTTTATAGTTGCATAGTATCGTTTTTTCACTAAAAGTGTAAATAAACGATTGTGCATTTTGCAGCACTTTTGTGTAATCATTTTCTCACTTGATATATTTCCTTTTATTTTGCCCTGTTTTCCCACTCAAAATGTTCTTAATTCGCCCATTTGTAACATCTCTGCACGATTGTACCTGTATTTGCACAAATATGCATTGTGGTTTTTTTCCCGTCCTGTTAAAATAAAAATACAGTATATTCTCGCCCATTTTTCCCCAAAAAATGCACACCGCAGCACATGCAAAGGAGATTCAATAGATATGAAACGCACGTCATTTTCTCTTAACGGTCTGTGGCAGTATCATGTAAATGCGCGATATATGGGAACGGTGCAGGTGCCCTCCTCTGCGGTCTGCGTAGGCAAGTCCCTTTACTCCCGTACCTTCGATGCCCCGAAAGAGCCCAGGGTGCATCTCTGTTTTGAAGGCATCACCTACCGTGGAACCGTTACCCTCAACGGCGTGCAGCTGGGGGTGATGGTTCCCTACAGCTTCTATTCCTTTGACATAAGCGCACTGCTGCGCCCCACCGGGAACGCTCTGCAGGTGGAAATTGAGGATATGAATCTGCCCTTCGGCCCCTCCGAAGGCTGGGAGAATTACGGCGGCATCATCCGTGAAGTATACCTGCTTTGCACCGATCAGATCATGATCGATGATGTGGTCTGGCGCACAACCCTTACGGAAGGATATCAATCTGCTGAGTGCCAGGTCACCGTGGTCCTTTCCGGCGGCGATGCTCCTGTATCCGCCCTGCTGAAAAACCGCCGCGGATACCAGGTCGCTTCCGCCTCCGCAGAGGCCAGGGATGGCCGGGCGGTGATCACCTTCACTGTGGATCAGCCCGTTCTGTGGGATGTGGATGCGCCCTGCCTTTATACCCTGGAAGTCTGCGCAGGCGACGATTCTCTGACCCAGAAGGTAGGCTTCAAGGATTTCCGCATTGTTGGCCAGCGTTTCCATCTCAATGGACGCCCCTTGTTTCTCAAGGGGATCTGCCGCCACGATATGTGGGGCGATCAGGGCCACACCCTCACCTATGAGCAGATGGAACGGGATATGCGCATGATCAAGTCCTGCGGCTTTAACTTCGTGCGCCTGGTGCATTATCCGCACCACCGCCATATCGTGGAGCTGGCGGACGAAATCGGCCTGCTGGTCAGCGAGGAGCCCGGTCTGTGGTGGAGCGATATGGATAACCCCGAAACCGTTTCCGGTGCCCTGGAGGCCATGCGCCGCTGCGTCATCCGTGACCGCAACCGGATATCCATCGCCTTCTGGCTCAGCTTCAACGAATGCAGGCTCACCCCCGAATATCTCCGGGTCTCCTCCGATCTTTGCCGAAGCCTGGATCCCACCCGTCCCGTTTCCGGGGCCAACTGCAGGCCCATTGAGGATGTACAGGAAACCTTCAAGCCCTATGGCTTTGATTTCTATACCATGCATCCATACGGCCGGTACATGGATCGTGTATACGCCCGCAAGAGCGGCGAAACCACCCTGGAGGATGTGATGGAATCCCTGCGGGATATGCCCCTGGTCTTTACCGAATGGGGCGGCCACTTTATGCGCAATAATCCTGAGCTGACCCGTCGCTTCCTCCGCCGCATGTTCAGAGCCTGGCGCCGCAAGGACGGCGGCGCCGTACTGGCCGGCTGCTGCTACTGGGTCTGGGCCGATATGTACGAATTTGGCCGTGTCACCCCCGACTGTGAAAACGGCATCCTGTACGAAGGCCTGGTCGATATCCACCGCAATCCCCTGCCGGTATTGGATACCTATATTGAGATGCTGCGGGAATTCGATGCGCCCCCTGCAGCGCCCTATGCCATCCATAAGCCCGCCATCTGCGTAGAGCGGCCCGAAGAGATTTCTCCTTTGGATATCTGGGCCGCCCAGGATAAGGAACGCCAGGCCAAAATCTGGCAGGCACTCTTTGCCCAGGCGGATGATTACAAGGAATACGGCTACGCCCACAAGGTGCGACGCCGTATGACCCACGGCCCGGTAATGAAGGATGCACTGGGCAGTCTTGGCAACCTGCCGGTGAATATTCCCGCAGGCCCGCCCCTTGCTGCCAAGGAAGAAATCATCATCCCCGTGAATGAAAGGGCCGGCGCAATTTACTTCGCCGGCAATGTAACCATGGGCAAGGGGTTCCCGGTGTACGGCAGGCAGGGCGATCTGCTGGCAGAATACGTGCTGGAATACGATGACGGCAGCAGCCGCATCATTCCCCTGCGCAACGGCCTGGAGCTTACCAGCGTATTCACCCACCATGGTCCCTCCCGTGTGAATCCCATCGCCCCTTATGTGGAGCAGGCGCTGCGCTTTACCTACCACCCCAACTTCGACCGTTATCTTGTAAACCTGTACACTGTGCCTGCTGACAACAGCAAAGTGCTCAGGCAAATCCGGGTACGCTCGCTGGAGGATAACTATACTTTGCTGATTTACGGCGTTTCCATCCGCAGATAAGGCTTTTTTACAGGCCATCGCCGCTCCGCATCGCATGCCTGCGGCAGAGAGGCAGCGCTTACACACTTTTTTCCGGGTATTCTTTATCAACCGCTTCAGGGAGGTATATCCCATGCTGTACCGTGTGCTATCTCTGTTTCTCTGCCTTATTCTCCTGTTAACCCTGGCCGCACCCGCCTTGGCGGAAGAGCCTTCCCTGATCCAGCAGAATATGGGGAAGCTGCAGATCTATGCCTGTGACCTGAGCGAGTACACCGCCTGGATGAAATCCCACGGCGACTGCTCCTTGATTGTATTCCCTACGGGTGAAACCATGCTGGTGGATGCCAGCCTGAGTTGCGCTGCCGATGCGGTTGCGGCATGGCTGCGGGAGCTGGGCGTGGGCGACCGCATCGATTATTTCATCTGCTCCCATCATCACCAAGACCACCTGGGCGGTTTTCCCGCCCTGTCTGAACAGTTTACCTTCGGCCGGGTGCTGGGCGCCAACTGGAGCCCGGAGCTGGGCATCGCAGCCCAGGATAAGAACCGCACCTACGCCCAGGCCCTGGAGCGGCTGAATATGACTGAGGAACGGCTCCGCGCAGGCGACACGCTGGATATCGGCGTGGTACGCATGGAGGTGCTCTGGCCTCTGCCCGACAGCGACCTGACCGTGGATGAGCAGCTGGCCGCCATGGCTGATACAGATGTGGATACCGGTTTTGGCGCCATGGGCAACAATCACTCCCTGGTGTTCCGCCTGACATACGGTGAATTCTCCGCCCTGTACACAGGCGATATCCAGAAGGCCACCGAAATGGAGCTCATGAGCCTCTACGGCTCGGAAGGGCTTGAAAGCGACTTTCTGAAGCTCCAGCACCACGGCAATGCCTGGCACGGCTGCGAACCGGAATTCCTGGATACGGTGCTTCCCTGGGTCACCCTGTGCATGACCCATACGGTGGATGATTTCTCCATGAAAAAAATCCGCAATTATGTGGGTGCGGACTTTTTCCCTATCTATCAGCATGACTATTTCGGCCTTGTGACCGACGGTGAAATGATGACCTACGGCTCCTCTGCCACGGATCCTGTCACCATCGAAACCTACGAATGATCTGCCCTGCGTCAACGCATCGGCGGCTTCGCCCATTGTTTCCGCTACCCGGCAACGCATACCGCAACGGCACTGTATCCATGTTTGCACGTGCCGCAAGAAAGGAACGGTCTCTTTGCTGAAAATAAGCTTCCTCAACCAATTTCCGGCATGCCCTGCCCCCTATGTGCATGGAGATACCACGCTGATTCGTTTTCCCGATGGAAAGACCATGCTGATTGACGTGGGTATCGACATGACCTACTACCTGACCCTGCAGTGGCTCCGGGCACATGGCGTGACCGACCACATTGACTATTTTGTTGCGACTCACTACCACGCAGATCATGTAGGAATCTTTCACGAGCTGGTGGAAGCAGGGTATACCTTCGGAAAGGTCCTTACCTCCGGCTGGGGCAGGAATAACTGCAATGCTGACCCCGACTTCTTTGAAGGGCTCAAGAAAGCCGGTCTGGAAGAAACCGTGCTGCGCTCAGGCGATTCCTTCAGCGTTTCCGGCGCCAAGTTCGAGGTGCTCTGGCCCCGCCCGGACGCTCCTGAAACCCCGGAAATGGAAGCAGACGCAAAAATGCTCAACACCTATGGGCTGATGTTCAAAACAACCTACGGCAGCTTCTCCGCCCTCTTCACCGCAGATGTGCTTCATGAAGGCGAAGCCGGCGTGCTGGCAATGCATCGTGAAAAGCTCCCCTCCAGCTTCCTCAAGGCAGGGCATCATGGCAATGACGATTCCAACTCCCAGGATTTCCTGGATGCAGTCCGCCCTATCGTCTCCCTTGCCTTCGGCCGCTGGGTCTACGGCAAGAACGCCACCGCCCGCATCCGCAGCCTCACAGACAAGCATTTTATCGTGGGCGAAGATGGCAATGTGGAGCTTGTTACAGACGGAAAAACTTTCACAGTATCCAGTGAGAACTTCCCACCCAAGATCTATAAACTGTAATTAAATCTAAAATATCAAGGAGGATTCTGATATGCGCAAGTTCGCCTCTCTGCTTCTGGTTATCATAATGGCCTTCTCCCTGTATGTTCCTGCTTTCGCAGAAAGTGAGGCCGCCCCTGAGCTGAAGCTCCACTTCCTCAACCAGCGTCCCGTGTGCCCCGAACCCTATGTTCACGGTGACTGCACCCTGGCAGAGCTTCCCAACGGGCAGCTCATGCTCATCGATTCCGGCCTGGATATCGACCCCAGCCACACCATCGCCTGGCTGGAATCCCACATCGGGGATACGAAACACATCGATTACTTTATCGGCACTCATTATCATCAGGATCACACCGGCACCGTGGATGATCTGATGAAGGCCGGCTACACCTTCGGCGAATATTACACCAACGGCTGGGGCGACAACAATATCGGCGTCGATCTGGATTTCATTGCCATGGTATGGGGCAAAACAATTGAAGAAAAGGTGCTGCGCTCCGGCGATTCCCTCACCATCGGCGATGTAGTCATCGATGTGCTGTGGCCTCTTCCGGATGATGTGCCCAGCTCCATGGAAAATATGGACAGCAAGGAGCTGAACGAGCATTCCCTGGTATTCCAGATGATCTACGGTGATTTTACCGCCCTGTTTGCCGCTGACGTGCTTGAACGCAGCGAGGCCGAGATCGTCGCTCTCCACGGCGACCGCATGATGTCCTCTTTCTATAAAGCCGCTCATCACGGCAATGATGACGGTAACTCCCAGATTTTCCTGGACACCATCGAGCCCTACGCTTCCCTTTCCTTTGCCCGCTGGATTTACGGCAAAAACGCTACCGAGCGCATCAAGCGTATCAGCATGGTGCACTACATCGTGGGCGAGGACGGCCATGTGGATCTTGTCACCGACGGCAAGACCATGACCATCACCTGTGAAACCCGGGAGCCCGAGATCTTCGAACTTCCCTGATTTTTAGTGGATAAAGGAGGATTCCCCTATGCGTAAGCTGACCGCCGCATTCTTGGCTTTCTTGCTATTCCTCTCCCTGCTTGTGCCCGCCCTGGCGGAGGAGTCCACCCTGCTGGAAAAAAACGCCGGCAAGCTGCAGATTTATTGTATCAATCTCAAGCCTGTTCAGGTCGGGGCCGGCAGCCATGGGGACTGCAGCCTGATCGTCTTCCCCACCGGTGAAACCATGCTGGTGGATTCCAGCCGCCCTGAATATGCCCTGACCATCCTCAACTGGCTGCGCGAATTGGGCGTGACGAAGCTGGATTATTTCTGGGCCAGCCATTATCACATTGACCATGTGGGCAGCATTCAGCTCCTGGCGGACTTCATTCCTGTGGAAAACTATCTTGGTCCTCAGTTTGACATCGCCTATCAGAGCCCGGATTATCAGCACTTCCTTCAAATGAAGAAAATTGATGAGCAGCGCATGCGTGAGGGCGATACCCTGGATATCGGGGATGTGCATATTGAGGTACTCTATCCCTATCAGGAGCTGCAGGATGTGTGCGATCAGGCGCTGATTGATCAGGTGTACAATATTCCCCTCCCTGCTTATCCCGAAATGACTGAGGAGGCCTACAAACACCAGAAGGATAACTACTGTGTGAAGCAGGGCGAAATGGGCAATGTATTCTGCACCACCTTCAAGCTCAGCTACAAGAATTTTTCCATGCTCTTCACCGGCGATATCCACATGGAGAGCGAGCAATACCTGCTGGATCATTACACTGCGGATGAGCTTTATTCCACTGTGCTCAAGGTGCCCCATCACTTCGTGGATACCAGCTGCATGCCCGCCTTCATCGATACGGTGGAGCCCTGGATTTCCGTGGCGCTGGGCGACGGCCGCTGGAATTCCTGGGGGCAGAAGGCCATCCGGGAACTGGTCATGCTCGATCTGGTAACCGGCCTTGACGGCAATATTGAGTTCGTCACCGACGGCGAGGTGCTGGACGTGACCTACGGCATCGACGAGCGCGTAACCGAAACCATCGACGGTTTCTGATAAAGGAGGGGCTTCCATGTCTATCATCCCGCTGAAAATCTATTTCTTGGACATGCGGCCCCATCAGATCAGGCCCGGCGCCCATGGGGACTGCAGCCTGATCGCATTCCCCACCGGTGAAACCATGCTGGTGGATTCCAGCCTTCCGGAGTACGCAGGGCATATTACGGCATGGCTGCGTTCCCTGGGTGTTGAGAAAATCGATTGGTTCTGGGCCAGTCATTATCACATCGATCACGTTGGCTCAATTGCGCAGATCGCCCGGGAGATCCCCGTACTGCACTACCTGGGGCCCCAGTTCGACCGGACGTTTGACGAGGGCTATCAGCAGCATATCCGCGCTGTGGGCTGCACGGAGCGGCGCATGCGCGCAGGCGATACCATGGACGTGGGCGATGTGCACATCGAGGTGCTGTTCCCCTTCCCCGACATGCAGGACGAGTGCAACGACGCGCTCATCCGCTCCATGTATGAAAAGCCCCTCACCGCCTGGCCTGACATGACCCCCGAGGCACTCTCCTTCCAGAAGGAGAATTTCTGCACCCTCCGGGGCGAGATGGGCAACATCTTCAGCAATGTATTCCGCCTGACCTATGGCAGCTTTTCCATGCTGTTCACAGGCGACATGCACATGGAAACCGAGCAATTCCTGCTGGATCATTACTCGCCAGAAAAGCTTCACGCCACTGTAACCAAGATCCCGCACCACTATGTGCAGACCAGCGGTATGCCCGCCTACATCCGTACGGTACGCCCGCGCATGTCCATTGCCCTGGGCGATGGACGTTGGGCCCCCTGGGAAAAGAAAGCGCTGGAGGAAGTGGGCGCGCTGGATCTGGTCACCGGCGTGGACGGAGAAATCACCCTCGCTACCGACGGGCACACCCTCACCGCTGCCTGGGGAAAAGAGAAGTCCGTTTCCCGGCGTTTTGATCTATAACGCAACCTTGACGGGAGGATCGTATGGATATTCATTTTTTTGACCACAACCCTGCCATGCCCAAGGACTGGCGCGGCGGTGCGCAGGACTGTGCCTTCCTTTTCCTGCCCGAAGGAAAAACCATGCTGGTAGATACAGGATTCGATTTCACTGCGTCCCGTACGCTCAATTGGCTGGCCTCCATCGGTGCGCCCAAGGCCATCGACGTGCTGGTCATCAGCCATTATCACAGTGATCATATCGGCGGCTTCCGCGCCCTTTTGGAGGCGGGCTATACCTTCGGAGTGATTTACAGCCCTGTCTGGGGACTGAAAAACTGCAATATCCACCCGGACTATTTTCAGGCCCTGAAGGATTACGGGCTGCGGGAGACACGGCTGCGGGCAGGCGATTCCTTCACGCTGGGCGGCGTATTCTTCCAGGTGCTCTGGCCCCTGCCGGATGCGCCGGACTCCCCGGACTACGACAGAGACGACTATGCAGCCAACATTTTCAGCCTGCTGGTAAAGATGACCTGGGGCAATTTCACCGCCCTGCTCACAGGGGATTCCGATGGCATTTCCCAGGATTGGCTGCTTTCCCGCTGCCCGGAGAAGCTGCGCGGCATTTCTCTTCTGAAAATGATGCACCACGGCAGCTCTTATTCCACCCCCCGTGAGGCGTTCATGGCCCTCACTGCTCCCCTGGTCACCGTCACCATGGCGCCCGCCTATTGGTGCCCCGTCACCCGCGGGTATCTGGACGCCTACGGCAGGGAGCGCTACCTCACCGGCAAAGAAGGGCACATCCGCATTGCAACCGACGGCAAAACCATGCAGGCCTTCACCGAAAAAGGCGGTCAGGGCCAGCTCTTTACCCTTGACTAAGGAACATGAATAAAGGAGATATTACCATGAAGAAACTGATTACGCTTGTCATTGCCCTGGCGTTCGCCCTTTCCATGTTTCTCCCCGCCCTTGCGGAGGATGCCGCCCCGGAAATGAAAATCCACATCTTTGATCACACGCCCTTTATGAACGGCGATCATTCCATCGGCAGCCAGGATTGCTTCTTTCTCTTCCTGCCCGGCGGCCAGACCATGATGATCGATACCAGCTTCGATTTCATGACTGAGAATGTTATCAACTGGCTGAATGCCATCGGTGCGCCCAAGGCCGTCGATTATCTCATTCTGACCCATTATCATCAGGATCACGTGGGCGGCGTGCGGAACCTGCTGGATGCGGGCTACACCTTCGGCGCCATTTATGAACCTCAGTGGGGAAAATTCAATGTGGGCACCCACTTTGATTACTTTAACGCCCTCAGCGATTACAACCTTGCCACCAACAGGCTCCGCGCCGGCGATACCCTGGATATCGGCGACGTGCATATCAAGGTGCTCTGGCCCCTGCCCGATCAGCCCGATCTGGACAAGGATCCCTTCGGTCAGGCGGACGCAAACATGCTGAACATTTACAGCCTTGTATTCCGTATGGATTACGGCCTGTTCTCCTCCATGTGGACCGGCGATACGGAGCCCATTTCCCAGGAGTATCTGCTACAGAATGACCCCGACAGCCTCGGCGGCATCAGCTTCTATAAAATGAACCACCACGGCAGTTCCTACACCACGCCTCTGGAGGACTATGTAGAGGCGCTGGAGCCCATCATTTCCGTAACCACCGCGCCCCAATACTGGTGCCCCACCACATTGAAATACCTCAAAACCCACTGCTTTGAAAACTACATCACCGGCAATCATGGCCACATCACCATCGTGACCGACGGTACCCATGTGCAGGCCCTTCCGGAAAAGGGCGCCCCCGGCGAATTATTCGACCTGACCGAGTTTGAGTAAAGGAAAGACCTCCCATGAAAAGATTGCTCATTTTTCTGCTTTCACTCATCCTGTGCTTCTCCCTGTGCGCTCCCGCCCTGGCAGAGGGTGAAGGACAGCTGGAAATTCACTTCGTCAACACCTCTCCTGTGGTGAAGGATATCTATTCCAACTGCGGTGACTGCACCTTCATCCGCTTTCCCAATGGAGAAACCATGCTCATTGATACCGCCCGCATGCCCGCTTATGAGACCGTGGCAGACTGGCTGCACAGCCTGGGCGTAAAGGATCACATCGATTACTTTGTCAACAGCCATCATCATGACGACCATGCCGGCGGCTTTGCCAGCCTGGCTGAGCACTTTACCTTCGGCCGGGTCATGGGCGCCAACTGGAGCCCGGAGATTGGCAATGCCATTCAGGTGCCCGATTACTTCAAAACCCTCCGCCGTCTTGGCCTGACAGAGGAGCGGCTTCGCGCCGGCGACAGCATGGATTTTGGCGATGTGCACATGGAGGTGCTTTGGCCCCTGCCCGACAGCGACCTGTCCATGGATGAGCAGCTGGCGGCCATGAGCGTTATCCTGGAAAATGATCTGGCTGACCTCAATGATCCCGTCTCCATGGGCCGGCTGCAGAACAACCACTCCTGCGTGATGCGCTTCACCTACGGCGATTTTTCCTTTCTGACCGGCGGCGATATCGAAATATGGGCGGAAAAGCAAATCCTCGATCTGTATGGGATCGATCAGCTGGAATCCACTCTGTTCAAGGTCAGCCATCACGGCATCACAGAGACATCCAACACCCCCGAATTCATGGATGCGGTGCTGCCCGTCATCGCTGTCTACACTGCCCACAACAGCTGGGGGCTGATCAGGAATCTGCTCAGGGAGTTCAGCATTCACCAGTACTGCACCGGCGATGCAGGGCATATCAGCATCGCCACTGACGGCAGTGTGGTCACCGTAACCACCGAAAGCGGCGAAACCATCACCGAAAAACTGAACTGATTATTTTAGAAAGAGAGATCGACTATGAAACAGATTATTTCCCTCGTTACCTTCCTGATCCTGTGCTTCTCTCTCCCCCTTTCCTCCTTCGCGGAAGAGAAAGTCGGCCAGCTGCAGATTCATTTCTGCAGCCTGACTCCCGGCGTAAAGGAATCTGTAGACGGTGACTGCGCCCTTATCATCTTTCCCAACGGCGAAACCATGCTGGTGGACTGCGGCATGCTCTACTGCGTTGACCGCATTACCCAATGGCTCCATGGGCTGGGCGTAACCGGACATATCGATTACTTTGTCTGCAGTCACCATCACCAGGATCACATCGGCGCCTTTGCCGGCCTGACGGAACATTTCACCTTCGGCCGGGTCATGGGCGCCAACTGGAGCCCGGAAATCGGAAACGCCATGCAAGCTCCCAGCTATTTCAAAAAGCTGACCGAGCTGAACATGACGGAGGAACGGCTGCGGGCAGGCGATACGCTGGATATCGGCGATGTGCATATTGACGTGCTGTGGCCCATGCCCGACAGCGACCTGTCTGTAGACGAACAGATGATGGATCCGGATTTTGCCGGCAAGCAGAATGACTATGCCCTGGTGTTCCGCCTCGTCTACGGCGAATTTTCCGCCCTGTTTACCGGCGATGTGGAATACACCTCGCAGACAGAGCTGGCAAACCTCTACGGCATGGACGGCCTGGAATCCACCCTGCTGAAATCTCCTCATCACGGCAATCAGATGGGTGAGGATTTCATGGATTGCGTGTATCCCTATGTGACATTTGTTACAAACGACTACGAGCCCTGGAAGCAGATCAGCAAGATACTGGATATTTACAGCATGCACAGCTACTTTTACAGCATAAATGAGGGCCTTTCCGTATGGACGGACGGCACCTTGGTCAGCTTCCAGGCGGAAGAAGGAGATACCAAACTGTATACCTACGATTTGACTGAGGAATAAGCGCAAACAAAAAGAACCGCCGCATTTTCTGCAGCGGTTCTTTTTCATGGTTATTTCTGTCCTGCCAGATATGCGCCCAGGCACTCCCGCAGACGGTCGGCGGAGGGCAGCGTCACGCTCTGGAAGCCGCAGGCCTCGGCGGCAGCGGTATTTTCGGGCATATCATCCACAAATACACACTCCTCAGGCTTCAGGCCATAGCGGCTGCACAGCAATTCAAAGATGGCCGGTTCAGGTTTGAGGATCCCTTCCTGGAAGGATGCCAGACCCCCGTGGAGCTCACCCAGCACCTTGTGGGTTCTGAGCATATAAGTATAGGCCGCATCATTGGTATTGGTGATGCAATACAGCCTGTAACCCGCTTCCTTCAGTTCATTCAGATACACAGGGGTATCCTCCGGCATGGTAAGCATCTCATCACAGGGCACCATGATCCTGCGGATCAGCTCAGCCTGATCAGGATGAGCTGCGCACACCGCATCGATAATCTCTGCACGGCCCATCAGTCCCCTGTCCCCTGCCTTCCAGGGCTTGGAAAGAAAGATCATGTCACTCAGCTTTTCGGCCAGCTTCTCATCCCCGTCCACGAAGGGCAGAATATACTTTACCGGCTCAAAACGAACCAGCACATTGCCAAAGTCAAATACAATATTGCGAACCATATTTTCCCGTCCTCCGTGCGTTATTTGGATATGCCCCGACTGATCAAATACTGCTTAAGCTGGGGCACCCAGTCGGTCTGAATGATATCAAAGCCCTGATTGACCAGCCAGCCCCATCCCTGATCCGCATCCTCCAGCATGGAAACATCATCATTGTGACCGGCAGCGATAACCCGCTTATAGTCAAATACAATGCCGTTTGCCCAGGCTTCCTTACCCATGGCATGAAGCTTTTCCACGTACCCGCGGGAAGCGACCTCATCCTCTTCCTTGTCAAAAACAGCTTCCACACCCACATAACGGATACGCCTGTTGGCATTGAGGGCCTCACACCAGGGATCGGTATGATGGACGAAGGGCATGTAAGGCAGATCCCATGCCACTTCCTCCACAATCCTGTGATTCTCCGGCACATTCATATTTTTCACATATACCTGATCCTGCATTTTCATTTCCCGTACAAGCGCAGCGATTTCAGCAGGGTTATCGGCGAACTTATCAATATTGATGATGCAGCGATCCCGCAGGTGCTCCAGCGCTTCCCGCAGCGTGGGAATGCCGAATACCGTGCGATCGCCGCCCTCATTGCACAGCACCTCGCAGCGGATTTCCGCATCGCTCATTCTGCGGATATCCACATTCTTTCGTAGCGCCACACGCTCCGTCTGGGGATGAAACACAAACAGTGTGCCATCGGCGCTCTTGGTTGCATCCAGTTCAATCACATCTGCGCCGTAGCGAATGGCAAGATCAAAGGCTGCAAGCGTATTGCCAGGTATGTTATAGCCGGTCATGCCGCGGTGAGCCGCAATCTTCACATATTTATTTACGGCCATCTCTTTTGCCTCCTTTGCAGGAAAATGGATGATACATCCTTTCTCCCGATCAGTGGAAATTCCTGCTGCAAAGCATACATTTTAAAAGAAAATGCACAATTGTGCTGCATCTTGCATGATTGTGGAAATACCCGGTTTTCAACAGCCGGAAAGCCTGAAAACCCTTGATTTTTCAGCAAAATCAACAGTTTTATGTTATAAAAAAAGGACAAAAATGGCAGTTTTATGTAACTTGACATAACGGAGTGAAAGATGCTATCCTAAAAACAGCGGTAAATATGCCCGCGTTCCTTTCCTTTTTGAGCTATATGATCGAAAGTGAGGAGAAGGCCATGGCCGGCGTGCTGATAGATTATAACAAGCTATCGTCTTTTCTTGCAGATTTTTATACGATAACGCAGATCCGCATCTCCTACTGGTCCCCTGACGGCAAGAAGCGGGTCACCTGCTCCCGTGAGGATAATTCTGCTTTCTGCAGCCGCATTCAGAGCATTCCTTCCCTGAAAGACAATTGCATTGCCTGCGACCAGAAGGCACTCACCCAGGCGCAAAAGAGCCGCACAGGGCATGTATTCAGATGCCATGCAGGCCTGGAAGAATACATTTATCCCGTGGTGCAGGATGATGTGCTGCTTGGCTTTTTCATGATCGGTCAGGTGCAATTGACGCAGAAGAATCTTTTGAGCGAAAAGCGTGAGATGTTTGAACAATACGGCCTGGATTTTGACAACATGTCCATGCTCTATAGCAAGCTCCCGCTGATCACCCCGGATAAAATGAAGGCCGCCTCCCATATGCTGAAAGCCATTGCAGGCTATCTGTACTATAATGGCCTGGTGAAATATCTGGATATCCCCTTGGTGAAGAAAGCGGAGGAATATATCCGCGCCAATATTCAGGACAGGATCACCATCGATGATATTTGCCGCTACCTGGCGGTGAGCCGCTCCAAGCTCTGCCACACCATCCGCGCAGAAAAGAATCTGTCCGTAGTGCAGCTGATCAACAAAATCCGCGTCTCCATCGTGCAGAAAGAATTGACCAAGGGCGCACCGGTAAAAACAGCCAGCTACACCGCCGGCTTTTCCTCCGTCACCTACTGCACACGGGTATTCAAGCAATATGTTGGCATGACCCCGGAACAGTATGCCAGCCGCTGGAAAACCTCCGATGAAAGCTGACGGGAGGCAAGCATGATAAAACCCACCATCATGATTGACCGGGACGGTACCATGGGCGGCGGCTATTATGTCAAGTATCCCACGGATTACTATCCCTACGAAGGCACGGCGGAGGCTTTCCGCCTGCTGCGGGAGCACGGCTTCCGCTCCATCATCATCACCAACCAATCCTGCATCGCCCGGGGGCTTGACGGCGGATATGATTTTGATGCTGAGTTTACAGCCATCGGTGCGGATGACTGGTTCATCTGCCCCCACGATACCCTTGACCACTGCAACTGCCGCAAGCCCGAGCCGGGGCTGATCCTCCAGGCGCAGAAAAAATATAATCTGGATCTTTCCGAGTGCTACATGATCGGCGACCGGTGGACGGATATGGCGGCGGCAGGGCGTGCAGGGGCAAAGCTGATTCTTGTCATGACCGGAAGAGGCGACGAGGCCCTGGGCTGCGATCGGGAAAAATGGGCGCAGTATCAGCCCGAATATGTGGCCGCCAATCTGCTGGAAGCAGTACAGTGGCTGATTGAAAAGCATCGCTGAAAAAGCGGTGCTTTTCATGTTTCATAGCGTATCAGGCATAATACTGACCAGAAATATATGAAAAATTCAAATTATATGCACATTCGTGCTATTGAATGCACGCTTGTTACTTTATTTCCCCGATGGAAAAAGGCTATAATAAAGCTGAAATATTCTGCCCGTTTTCATACAGCAAAAGGTATGATTCCTGTGCAGATCTTATTTGTTTCCTCTGAAGGAGAATGAGGAATTGTTTCACAATTTTGCATTATAAAAGAGGAGGTTCTCTATGAAAACGATCATACGTAGGCTTTGGATCGTTCTGGCGCTGTGCATGATCCTGTTCCCTGCGACCGTTCTGGCTTCAACGCTGGATCTGTCTGCCGGTCCCATTATCATCACCGACGCGCAGCATTATACCCAGGGCGGCACTGCCGGTGTGAATGAAGACAGCGTATATACCATCACCGGTACAGGCGAAAAAAGTGTAACCATCGCCCAGGGGGCCGGCGAGGTCAGCATCGTGCTGGACAGCGCTTCCATCACTGCAAGCAAGGGCGCTGCCATTGATGTGAAGTCCGGCGCCAAGGTCACCATCAGCCTTTCCGGCGAAAATATGCTGCAGGGCGCCTCCAAATCCCCTGCCATCTCTGTCCCCAAGGGCGCTGAGATCACCGTTTCCAGCGCCAAGGATGATAAAGGAAAGTGGATGGGTTCCCTGAATGCCGTCGGCGGTAAAGATGCAGCGGGCATCGGCTCTGCCAGCGGCGTGAATACCGGTATCATCAATATCACCGGCGGCACTGTGAAGGGTGCGGGCGGCCTGAACGGCGCCGGCATCGGCGGCGGCTTCACCAGCACCGCCGGCGTTATCACCATTTGCGAAGGCGCAATCGTCACTGCTGTGGGCGGCGAAAACGCTGCCGGCGTAGGGAACGGCAGCCAATCCAAAGGCGGCAACAGCGCCATTTTTATTGAAAATGCTTCCCTGATCGCCAACGGCGGCGCCAATGGCGCAGGCATCGGCGGCGGCAAAGGGTCCGCTCCGGGCTACATCGAAATCATCGGCGAAAGCACCAAGATTGATGCCTTTGGCGGCTCCAGTGCCGCAGGCATCGGCGGCGGCAGCGCGGGCGGCGGCGGTGAAATTTATCTGAACGCAAAAACTGTCAACGCTACTTGCGGCAATGGCGCTGCTGCCATCGGCGGCGGCCATAAAGGCGGAGCCGGTGATATTACCATCGACGGCGGCAATGTGAATGCCATCGGCCACAAAGACTCCGGCTGCGGCATCGGCTGCGGCTATCAGGGCGTGGGCAAGAGCCTTATCACCATCAATGACGGTTTTGTGACCGCTTCCGGCGGCGATTGGACGGCTGCCATCGGCGGCGGCAATTCCGGCGATAAGGGCCTGAATTCCGATATCAACATTGTCATCAACGGCGGCACGGTCATCGCCACCGGCGGCAAGCACGGCGCTGGCATCGGCCTGGCCAACGGCGCATCCAACGAGAATCCCGCCGGCATTCATATCACCATTAACAAAGGCAATATCACTGCCATCGGCGGCGAGCGCGGCGCTGGCATCGGCGGCGCTGAAGGTACGGCCATTGGCAGCATCACCATTAACGGCGGTACCATAAAGGCCACCGGCGGCGAAACCGCTGCAGGCATCGGCGGCGCATATCATTTCTGGAATTCTGAAAATACCCGCGGCCGCATTGCCATTACCGGCGGCAAGATCACTGCTGTCGGCGGCAAGTGGGGCGCAGGCATCGGCACCGGCGACTTTGGCGGCAACACCATGGGCGAAAGCCTGCTGGAAATCGTCATTACCGGCGGTAAAATCAATGCTACCGGCGGCGGCAACGGCACCGGTATTGGCGCTGGTTCCCTTGCTACCGGCGGCAAGATCGTGATTGACGGCGGCAAAACCACCATTGTTGCCCAGGGCGGCGATAACGCCCCCGGGATCGGCGGCAGCCTGAAAGCCCATTACGGTGAGATCATCATCAACAACGGCGATATCACCGCAACAGGCGGTAATCAGGCGGCAGGGATCGGCGGCGGCAGGGAAACCCTCCCCGGCGGCACCCTCACCATCAATAACGGCATCATCACCGCCACCGGCGGCTTCCAGGGCGCAGGCGTTGGCAGCGGTAACAAGGGCAGCAGCGGCATCATCGTTATCAACGACGGCGTTGTCATGGCTACCGGCTCCAAGATGGCTGATAAAAACTGGGGTGGCAGCGCAGGTATTGGCGCAGGCGCATCCGGTACCCTGGAAAGCATAACCATCAACAACGGCATCGTCACCGCTGTGGGCGCCAATGACGGCGCCGGCATCGGCGGCAGTTCCTGGAATGAAGACAAGATTGCCAGCGGTGAAATCACCATCAACGAAGGCCTGATCACCGCTGTGGGCGGCAGCTGGGCATCCGGCATCGGCTCCGGCAATGCCAATGAAAAGCCCCTGCTGTCCAGCCTGATCGTGAACATCAACGGCGGCACCGTGAAGGCCACCGGCGGCTCTCAGGGCGCCGGTATCGGCGGCGCCAACGGCGGCTCCGGCGGCGTGATCAATATCACCGGCGGCTTCATCACCGCCATTCCCGCTGAGGCTAACGCTGCTGCTATCGGCGGCGGGCGCAAAGGCGACGCCGGTACCATCACCATCAGCGGCGGCACCATCATCGCCAATGCAGGCGCATACGGCGCCGGCATCGGCGGCGGCGATTCTCCCGAAACCAATCTGGGCGTTATCACCATTACCGGCGGCAATATCACTGCCACCGCAGGTGAGCTGGCAGCGGGTATCGGCGGCGGCGCCAACGTGGGCGGCGGCACCATCACCATCAGCGGCGATGACACGGTCATCTTTGCTGTGGGCGGAAAGCGGGCGGCCGGCATCGGCGGCGGCATCAACTCCGATTCCGGCGTACTGACCATCACCGGCGGCACCATTGAGGCCCACGGCGGCGAAGACGGCGGTGCTTCCATCGGCGGCGGCTATCGCGGCGGCGCCGGCACGCTGACCATCTCCGGCGGTAATCTGACCCTGTCCGGCGCACCCGGCAAGGGCAACCGCGGCCGCGGCGGCGAAACGAACATCACTGTCGAATATCAGCTGATCGGAGAATAATCCTATAATTCCATGGCATAAGCAGGGAGGCAATCCATCTCAGATCGCCTCCTTTTCTTTATGCAAAAATGCCGCCTGTAAAGGCGGCACATTGATCTGCTTAATTAATTTGGTTTTTTGCAAATCCTTCGGATCATCCCATTACATTTCGCTGATTTCCACCACGGCGCCATTATTCAATCGGGATTTTTCTGCTGCCAAGGCCACCAGATGGCTTTCCACAGACTTGGTGATATCGGACAGCGCCGTCCCATCCCCCTCGCCGGTGATCAGATCCAGCAGATCATCGATCATGCGCACATCGCCGCCCATGTGACCGGAAAAATCCGTGGTGAACTTGGTAATATCCACAATTTCCTTTTCCGCCTGATCCTGTTCGCCGCAGAATTTCAGCACCTCCAGGGCCTTCTTTTCCATATCCCCCCGAATTTCGCCGCGGGTACCCATGATGCGGATCTCACGATTGTTGTAGTTGGTGTGGCCGCACATGGTGAAGCTCACCGTCACGCCATCCTCCAGATCCAGATTTACCACCTGGTGATCCACCACATCATTGTCGCAGCGGTATACACAGCGGCCGTAGGGCCCTTCCCGCAGCGCCTTGCCAATGGTTTCCACCGTAGGATTGGGATCCAGCACATTTACAGGCCAGCCCAGCCATCCCCTTTCCGCACGGCCCATATAGAAGCGCACGGCATTGTAGGGGCAGGTATCGGCGGCAGGGCAGCCGTCGGTGCAGCGGGCGGGTGCACCCTCAGGGGCATGCTCTGCATTGAAATGCTTCAGGCTTCCGAAGGAAGAAACCCGCTTGCAGTGCTTACCGGTCAGCCAAAGCAAAATATCCATATCATGGCAGCATTTCTGCAGGATCATGGGAGAAGAAAGCCCGGCATTCCGCCAGTTGCCGCGAATGAAAGAATGGGCCTGATGCCAATGCCCCACGGCCTCAATAGCCTGAACGGATACCACATCGCCGATAGCGCCAGAATCGATGATCTCCTTCAGCTTCTGATAGAATACCGTGTAGCGAAGCACATGGCATACCACCACCTGGCGCCTGCGCTCCAGGGCAAGGCGCTCAATATCCCGGCATTCGTTGGCATACATGGAGATGGGCTTCTCCAGCAGCAGATGATAATCCAGGGCCAGGGCGGTCATTGCCTCTTTATAGTGATCCCGGTCAGGGGTGCAAAGGAACAGCACCTCCGCCAGGCGGCCCTTGGCCAGCATGGCTTCTGCGCTGTCATAGCACTGATCATCATTCAGACCAAACATTTTCTTTGCCCGTGCAAGGCGGCCTGGATTGGTATCGGAAACGGCCACAATTTTCATTCTGTCGCTGTATTTCAACGCCTTGGATGCATAGGCTTCCAATCCCCGGCTGCCGCAGCCGGCAACAGCAATGGTAATCGGCTTTTCCATCATCATTCAGCCTCCTATCAGTTTTTTATCTTTCTGTAACGCAGCACATTCCAGGAGGCTTTCTTCAAGGTTACACTCCCCTGCTCCACAGCCGCCTGATGGGGCACCACCCGATCCGGATGATCCAGCGTATTGGATGCCTGCAGATCATCGGAGGAGAGCACGATATGCTCAAACATTTCATAATCCTCCAGGCCCTTTACAGTAAGCTGCCCATTCTCTTCCAGATTGCGATTCGATACAAACACGGTGACCTCCCCCTTTTCCTCATTGTAGACAGAGGAAGTGGACAGATACTTCACATCGCCGTACTTCTTGACATAATAGCCGGGGCAATCCAGTTCCTCCCTCAGCGCCGTCCCCCGGCCGTAAGCGGAGGCATGGAGGAAGGGATAATAGGTGGTCTGGGCCCAGCAAGCGCCATCATTTTCCGTCATAATGATACCGCATACATTCACCAGCTGTGCCAGGCAAGCCACATGCACCCGGTCACAATGATGGATCAGCGTATTCAGCAGGCTGCCGAATACCACCGCATCCTCCATGGTGGGAATATATTCCTCACGGCGGGGGCCGATCGTCCACAGGTCACTCTTGTTATCCGGCCAGCCATGAATGATATTCTGCACGTTCCATTCGTCGAAGGAGAGATGAATCTTCTTCTTGGATTTCAGCTCGGCGCCTACCGCATCGCAGATGGTCGCCACTTCGCTGATAAAGCTGCTCATTTCCTCGGCAGAGGCCAGGTATTCCGGCTGATTCTTGCCGTTATTGACAAAATAGTGGTGCAGGGAAATGAAGCTGACCTTGTCATAGGCTTCCTTCAGCACCATACGCTCCCAGCTGCCGAAGGTGGGCATGCCGTGCCAGGAGCTGCCGCAGGCCACAAGCTCTACTTCAGGATCGATCATTTTCATCAAGGATGCTGTTTTGCGTGCCACGGCTGCGTAATCCTCCGCTTTACGGTGGCAGATCTGCCAGGGGCCGTCCATTTCGTTGCCCAGACACCAAACCTTATCCTTATAGGGCTCCTGATGGCCGTTGGCTGCCCGTTTGTTGGCATACTTGCTTCCAACAGGCAGATTGCAGTATTCAAGCAGGTTCATGGCTTCCTCTGGCCCCTTGGTACCCAGATTTACTGCCATCATGACCCCTGCGTTGGCACGCCGGGCCCACTCATGGAATTCATCCGTTCCAACTTCGTTGGGCTCCATCTGCTGCCAGGCCGGATCCAGCGTGGGCTCACGATCCGGGCCGATGCCATCCTCCCAGTTGTAGCCGGAAACAAAATTTCCGCCGGGATAACGGATCAGCGGGATATTCAGGGGCCTGATCAACTCCATTACGTCCTGACGAAACCCCATATCATCCGCAGTGGGATGGGTTGGCTCATAGATACCATGGTATACGCAGCGGCCCATATGTTCTACCAAAGTACCGTAAATTCTGTCGTCCACCTTGCTGATAACCTGCCGGGTATCAAGGCGTAGAATTGCTTTCATGATGCGTTCCCCTCCTTGTGCAAAAGCATTTGAATATAAGTACAGGATGCGACCGGATGAGGCCGCATCCTGTATGGATAACTTACATGGATCACAAGATCCTGTCAAGGGTTTCTGCCCTTTCTTCTTTCTTACCTGGAAGCATTCAGGGGGAAGAAGTGAGCAGGACGCTGAGGCATGCTGTTTACATTCATGGATACCAGGCTGGTGAGATCGCTTTCCTGACCCTTGCAGATCACAGATACATAGCCCTTGAGCGTATTATGATTTACCGTGGTGATGCCGTTATCCATCTGGCCATCGCTGTACATGCCCAGGCGGATATCCATGTTGGCGGGATCGATACGGCGGTTCAGCGCCACAGCGCCCTGCGCAAAGGCTTCGGAATTCAGGTCTTCCACGCTGGCAGCCACAACGCCGCAATTCATTACCAGAGAAACGGCGGAGATACCGGAATCAGCGCACAGCGCCAGCAGATCGTTGCCAATCAGCAGTGCGCTGGGGGTATTCTGGGCCTGCTTATCGTCGGCCACGCTGACGACCAGCAAAGCCGAATTGCCGTCATTGCTGAGCACCAGGCCCAGAGTGAATTCCTTCAGGGCTTCAGTCAGGGGGTTAATGACCCAGCTTTCAACCTGAGTGCCATTGATGGCTACACGATTCTGCACCCCCTCATTCACAGTGATGACGCGGCCATCGTTCAGGGTTACAGAAGGCTCACCCACCAGTTCATAGGGTTCGGGGGGGATATTGTAAACAATGGTGCCGCCCTTGATGGAAACATTGTGCGTGCCATTGATACCGCTTTGGCCCCGGCCGATCCGTGCATCCACGGTGATGTGACCATCGGTGATGGTGATGTTGCCGCCGGCGCCCTTATAGCCGCCGCCGATGGCAGCCGCAGCCATACCGGCCTGAGCATCCACAATACCGCCGGAGATGTTGATCGTGCCGCCGTTGCCGAAACGGCCGCCGCCGATACCGGCAGCCTGATTGGAGGCAATCGCAGTCACAATGCCGCCGGAGATATTGATCGTGCCGCCGGAACTGCCATTGGCGCCGCCGATGCCGGCACCAGCGCTGCCGCCATTGGCATTCACGATACCGCCGGAGATATTGACGGTCAATTTGCTGTCAGTGATGTTTTCATTGGCGTTGCCGGTACCGATACCTGCAGCCCACTGGCCGCCGGCAGCATTGACAGTACCGCCAGTAATGGTGATTTCTGCATCTGTATTGGTCTTTTCGTAGAGGCTTGCGGTACCGATACCGGCGCCGTTATTGGCGCCCTGAGCGGTCACGCTACCGCCGGTGATGGTGATATCTTCCAGCATGCCGCCGTTGCCGGCGCCAATGCCGGCGCCACCGTTCCAGTTCACATTTTTGCCCAGCGTGCCGGTTGCGAGGACATTGCCGTCGGTAATCTTGATTTTGCCGCTGTAGGAATTCTTGCCGCCGCCAATGCCGGCAGATTCATAGCCGCCGGTGGCAGTGACGTCGCCGCCGGTGATGGTGATGGATTTGACGGAGGAGCCATGGGCACCGCCGATACCGGCAGCCAGCTCACCGCCCAGCGCCTCAATATTACCGCCGGTGATCACAATCTCAACGCCGGTCTTGCGTGCGGTATTGTTGGCGTTACCGGTGCCGATGCCGGCGCCCCAGTTGCCGCCGGTGGCAGTGATATCACCGTCAACGATAGTGATTTTCCCTTCGATATTCAATCCTTCCTTGGTCATGCCAGCAGAACCGATGCCAGCGCCGTCATCGCCGCCCTGGGCCACGATGATGCCGCCGTCGATGGTGATGCTGCCGAATTCGCCCTGGGAGCCAGAGCCAATGCCAGCGCCGCCGCCATAGCCCATATCCTTGCCGTTCGTACCGGTGGCAGTTATATTGCTGTCGGTCAGGGTGATATCGCCGCTGCCGCCATTGAGGCCGCCGCCGATACCGGCAGCCCTGTAGCCGCCGGTGGCATTGATGGTGCCGCCAGTGATGCTGATGGTGCCGCCTGCGGTATCCAGGCCGCCGCCGATGCCTGCGCCGGCAGCGCCGCCGGTAGCATTGATGACGGTATTTTCACCGGTAATGGTGATCTTGCCAACATTGGCAGACTGCTGGCCGCTGCCGATACCTGCGGCATCCTGGCCGCCCTGGGCAGTCACGTCAGAATCCTTAATCGTGATATCGGCAACGCTCTTCTTGGTGCCGCCGCCGATGCCGGCGCCATAATTACCGCCGGTAGCGATCACGGTGGAGTTTTCAATTTTAATGGAGCCATTGGTGCCGTTGCCATTGTTGCCGCCGCCGATACCGGCGCCGCCATGGGAGCCCAAAGCAGTTACGAGAGAATCATTGGTAATAACGATCTTGCCCACAGCACCGTTGCGGCCGCCGGAGCCGATGCCGGCAGCGCCGCCCCAGCCGGAGGTTTTACCGCCGGTGGCGTTCACGGTCGCATTGCTGATGGTGATATCGCCGCTGGCTGCAGTGTTGCCGCCGCCGATACCAGCGCCGCTGGAGTTGACGCCATAGCCGCCCTCTGCGGTCACGGTGCCGCCGGTGATATTGATGGTGCCGCCAGCGACATTCTGGGAGCCGCCGATACCGGCTGCGCCGCCTTCTCTGCCGCTGTCAGGGCTGCCGCCTTGGGCAGTCACTTCGCCGCCGGAGATGGTGATGGTACCGATTCCGTCACCGGTGGAACCCACGTTCCAGCCGATACCGGCCGAAGCCCTGCCGCCGGTCGCATCAACGGTACCGCCGCTGATTTCAATGTTCGTTTCAGTAGAAGATGCGCGGCCGCCGCCGATACCTACGGATTCAGCCTGGCCGGTGGCAGTAATATCGCCGCCAGAGATGGTGATATCGCCGGCGCCTGCGCCGACAGCGCTGCCTTTGCCACTGTCCCAGTAGCCGCTTCCGCCGATGCCGGCAGAGTTGTAACCGCCGTTGGCAACGATGGTGCCGCCTTCAATGGTGATTTCGCCGCCCGCGCCGCCATAAGCGCTGCCGATTGCAGCCGCACTGCCGTTGGCGGTAGCGGTGATGGTGCCATCCTCAATGGTGATATCGCCCACAGCGCCGCCCTTACCGCCGCCGATACCGGCGCTGTCCTTGCCGCCGATAGCAGTTACGGTGCCGTCTTCAATAGTGATTTCACCGCCGGCGCCGTTATTGCCGCCGCCGATGCCAGCGCCATTGCTGCCGCCGGTGGCATTGATCACAGTATCTTCGCCCTGAATCAGGATTTCGCCGGCGCCCTTGTTGGCACCGCCGCCGACGCCGGCGCCGCCGCCATTGCCGCCCTGAGCAGTTACTTCGGAATCCTTGATGGTAATCTTTTCAACATAATTATTCTGGCCGCCGCCGATGCCGGCGCCCTGGCCATTACCGGTAGCAGTTACGGTAGAGCCTTCAATATAGACGCTATCCACTGCGCCGCCGCCGTCGCCGCCGCCGATACCGGCAGACCAGGCGCCGCCCTGTGCGGTCACATCGGCATCCACAATGGTAATATCGCCGCCGTCTTTGCTGCCGGCATTACCGATACCAGCTGCGCCGCGGCCGCCCTGGGCTTCAACCGTCAGGGTGCTGTCTTCCGCTTCTTCAATCTTCACAGTGCCGGCATTATTGCCGTTGCCGCCGCCGATACCGGCGCCGCCGCCATAGCCCTTCTGAGTACCGCCGCCGGTAGCGGTAATATCGCCGCCGGTGATGGTGATATCGCCACCTGTACCGCCGCTGCCGCCGCCGATGCCGGCGCCGCCATAGTTTCTACCATCGGTATTATTCGCACCGCCGGTAGCCTCGACGGTACCACCGGTGATAGTGATATCGCCACCCGCGCCGTTATTGCCGCCGCCGATGCCAGCGCCGCTGACACCGCCGGTTGCGGTCACGGTGCCGTCTTCAATGGTGATTTCACCGCCGTCGCCGTTATTGCCGCCGCCTATACCCGCAGCATTGCCACCGCCGGTAGCATTGATCACAGTATCTTCGCCCTGAATCAGGATTTCGCCGGCGCCCTTATTGGCACCGCCGCCGATACCGGCGCCGTTATTGCCGCCCTGAGCAGTTACTTCGGAATCCTTTATGGTGATCTTTTCAACATAATTATTCTGGCCGCCGCCGATGCCGGCGCCATGAGCAGAACCGCCGGTAGCAGTTACAGTGGATCCTTCAATATAGACGCTATCCACTGCGCCGCCGCCGTCGCCGCCGCCGATACCGGCAGACCAGGCGCCGCCCTGTGCGGTCACGTCAGCATCTACAATGGTAATTTCGCCGCCGGCTTTGCTGCCGGCATTACCGATACCAGCTGCGCCGCGGCCGCCCTGGGCTTCAACCGTCAGGGTGCTGTCTTCCGCTTCTTCAATCTTCACAGTACCGGCGTTATTGCCGTGGCCGCCGCCGATGCCAGCGCCGCCGCCCCAGCCCTGCTGGGTGCCGCCGCCGGTAGCAGTAATATCGCCGCCGGTGATGGTGATGTCGCCGCCTTCGCCCCGGTTGCCGCCGCCGATACCGGCGCCGCCGTTATTTTCGCCAGTGCCGTTATTTGCGCCGCCGGTAGCCTCGATGGTACCGCCGGTAATGGTAATCTCGCCGCCATCCGCGCCGTCGCCGCCGCCGATACCGGCACCGCCTGCGCTGCCGCCCTGGGCAGTCACTTCGCCGCCGGTAATGGTGATATCGCCGCCGTCAGCACCGTTGGAGCCGCCGATGCCGGCGCCGCCGTCCTTACCGGTTGCATCTACGCTGCCGCCGGTGATTTCGATGCTCAGCTTGCTATCCAGCACAGCATCGCTGCTATTGCCGGTACCGATACCTGCGCCCCAGCCGCCGCCCTGGGCAGTTACATCGGCAGTGCCGCCGATTTCGATGCTGCCCTCGTGGCCCACGTTGCTCTTACCGGTACCGATGCCCGCAGCATCGTTGCTGCCGTTGGCAATCACAGTACCGCCGGTGATGGTGATATCGCCCGCATCGCTGGCAAATTTGTTGTCCGTATTGCTGCCGCCGATACCTGCGCCGCCGCCGGAACCGTTGGCGGTCACGGTACCGCCGGTGATATTGATGGTGCCGCCGGAGGCGCCGTTAGCGCCGCCGATGCCTGCAGCCTGGCCCTTGCCATCCGCAGTCACGGTACCGCCGGAGATATTGATGGTGATATCGGAGTCGGTATTGGTGTCATGGGCATTGCCGGTACCGATGCCAGCAGCCCAGTCGCCGGAATTGGCATCCACCGTGCCGCCGGTGATATTGATGGTGCCGCTGGTGGGATCGGCCACGGCATTGTTCTCCTTCTTCATGGAGCCGCCGCCGATGCCTGCGCCGCTGCCGCCGCCGGTAGCGGTCACGTTGCCGCCCTCGATGGTGACTTCGCCGAAATCCTTTCCGCTGTCGCCGCCGATGCCGGCGGCGTTGCCGCCGCCCTGAGCGGTCAGGGAGCCGGCCGTGCCATTCTCATCCTTAATGGTCGCTTCAGCGCCCGCTTCCACGGATACGCCGGCCTGGTTGTTATCGCTCTTGACGGTATTGGTGCCGTCCAGTTCGATCTCTACCTTTGCGCCGGACTCAACCTCAATAGCGGCCTCATTATTCTGGCCGTCCGAAGTCGTATCAATCTTGGTATCCTTCAGCACCACCTCGACATCAGCGCCCTCCTTGATGGTGACGTTGTTGCCGGTGGTTGTGCCATTGGAAGTAATGACATACTTGCCGTCGCCGTCGCTCTTATCCTCGCTGCCGTGGGTATAATTCTGGTCATCCTTGATGACCACATTCCCCTGCGTCAGATCCAGAACGACTTCTGCCAAAGCAGCTGCAGGGGTCAGGGTGAGCGCCAAAAACAGCGCCAGACTGATCCGCAGTACCCGAAGGAATTTCTGCTTCAGTTTCATAGAGTAACCTCCTCCTTTATATTCCCAGGTGAATATATAAAACTTCATGGGTTTACACCCAGTTTATCAGCATACAGATAAAAGGGTGTAATCATATAATCATACTATATACCACCACTATCGAATAATAAAGAAACAAATGGGCATATTGCAGCACTTTTGTGCATAAAACTCCTGTTTATCTGAATTTTCCGGGTTCTATATGGCCAAATACACCATTGATTCAAAACAATCAACCGGATAAAACGCAGGAATTCCTTGTTAAAGTCCCTGCCAATTACTGCGCATTTCTTTCCGATATGCTTCTTACAGTTGTTTTTACAGGGAGCAGAATCATCTCCGGAATGGGGATTTTCTCTGCGCTTGTGCAGTGATCATGCGGCAAAACAAATACGGCTCCATACCAATCAGAAATGATCTGGTTTTCAGTGCATGGATATTTGGGTTTCTGCACCTATCCAGAAAAGAAAAACTGTGATAAAATATGGAAAACGCAAATACTTTTTTGAATGGATGCAGCACATGCTTCTGACGGAGTGACAGAATGAAAACTTATCTTGCAATCGATATCGGCGCCTCCAGCGGCCGGCATATCGTTTCCTGGCTGGAGGAAGGAAAAATCAATACCCGGGAGGTTTATCGTTTTCCCAACGGTACTGAAATAAAGAACGGCCACCTTTGCTGGGATATCGAGAGCCTTGAAAAGCATCTGATCGCAGGGCTCAAAGCGGCAAAGGCCCAGGGCTTCACCCCCGCTTATATTGGCATCGATACCTGGGGCGTGGATTTCATCCTGCTGGATAAAGTGGGCCATCGGCTGGGCGACGCCGTACATTACCGCGACAGCCGCACCGACGGGATGGATGCTTTGCTGGAAAAGATCATGCCCTTTTCCTTCCATTTCGGGCTCTGCGGCATTGCCAAGCAGCCCTTCAACACCGTGTATCAGATGATGGCCATTTTGAAGGAACATCCTGAATATGCGGAGGAAGCGGATGATTTCCTCATGATGCCGGAATACCTCAGCTATATCCTCACCGGCAAAAAGGCCCATGAGTGGACCAATTGCACCACCGGGGCGCTGTGCAATGGGGAATCCGGCACCTGGTCGGAGACCATCTGCATGGCTGCGGGTATCCCGGAAAAATGGTTCCGCACCCCCATGGTCAGCCCCGGTACCGTACTGGGGCCACTGACGGATGCAATAGCGGCGGAGGTGGGCTACCCCTCCACTGTCATTCTGCCCGCCACCCACGATACCGGCAGCGCCTATATGGCCGTCCCCGCAAAGGATGAGGGAGCGGTCTTCCTTTCCTCCGGCACCTGGAGCCTGCTGGGCACCGAGCTGCCCGGCCCGGTCACAACGGCTGCCGCACTGAACGCCGGCTTCACCAATGAGGGCGGATACGGCGGCACCACCCGCTTCCTGAAGAACATCATGGGGATGTGGATGCTGCAGTGCATCCATAAGGAGACCCATAAGGCCCATTCCTTCGCCGAGATGGCCCGGATGGCTGCAAAATCCAGCTATCCTGCGTATGTGGATGCGGCGGACAACCGTTTCCTGGCCCCTGCCAGCATGCTGGAAGAGGTAAAATCCGCCCTGCATGAGGCAGGTGCGCCTGAGCCGGCAGGCCTTCCCGATATCCTTCGGGCGGTCACGATGGGGCTGGCTGTGTGCTATAAAAAATCCATCCAGGAGATGAGCCGCATCACCGGCAAGGTCTTTACCAGCGTGAATATCGTCGGCGGCGGCAGTGAAAATGTGGTGCTCAATCAGATGACCGCGGACGTGACCGGCCTGCCCGTCTATGCCGGCCCCACCGAGGGCACTGCCCTGGGCAATCTGGCAGCGCAGATGATCCTGGACGGCGCATTTGCCGATCTTTCGGCGTTCCGCGCTGCGCTCCCCGGCAGCTTTGAAATCAGGGAATATCTTCCCAAGGCAGCATCGATATGCGGAAAGGATGATCCAATATGACTTTATACGAACAGGCCAAAGCAAAATATGAGGCCCTTGGCATTGATGTAGAGGCCGCAATGAAAAAACTGGCGAAGGTGCCCGTATCCCTGCACTGCTGGCAGGGCGATGACGTCCGCGGCTTTGACGGCGATCCCAGCGCCCCCCTGACCGGCGGCATTCAGACCACCGGCAACTATCCCGGCCGTGCCCGCACCCCTAAGGAGCTGATGGACGATCTGGATATGGCCATGGCCATGTGCCCCGGCACCCCCAAGATGAATCTGCATGCGTGCTACGCCATCTTTGATGAAGAAAACGGCGGCTGGGTGGATCGGGACAAGCTGGAACCCCGGCACTTCAAAAAGTGGGTGGAATTCTGTAAAAAGCGCGGCCTGGGCTGCGATTTCAACCCCACCTTCTTCTCCCATCCCAAGTGCGATCCGCTGACCCTTTCCTCCCCCAATGAAGAAACCCGTCGCTTCTGGATTGAGCATGGCAAGGCATCCATCCGCATTTCTCAATACCTGGCCGAGGAGCTGGGCCAGCCCTGCATCATGAATATCTGGACCGGCGACGGCTTCAAGGATATCCCCGCCGATCGCCTGGGCCCCCGTGTGCGCTACAAGGAAGCCATGGATGAGATCCTCTCCCAGCCCTTTGATTTTGACAAGGTCAAGCCCTGCGTGGAGAGCAAGGTTTTCGGCATCGGCGTGGAAGCCTATACCGTGGGCAGCGCTGAATATTCCCTGGCCTACGCCGCCATGAATCCCGGCCGGTGCATCCCGCTGATGGATAACGGCCACTATCATCCTACTGAGGTTGTATCCGATAAAATCCCCTCGCTGCTGGCCTTCTTCCCCGAACTGGCGCTGCATATCACCCGCCCCATCCGCTGGGATTCCGATCACGTGGTGCTGCTGGATGATGAAACCAGGGAAATCTGCAAGGAAATCGTCCGCTGCGGCGGCCTGGAGGGCAGGGTGCATATCGCACTGGATTATTTTGACGCCAGCATCAACCGTGTGAGCGCATGGGTGGTGGGCTTCCGCAATGTGCAGAAGGCCCTGCTGATGGCGCTGCTGACGCCCGCCAGCAAGCATAAAGCCATGCAGGATCAGGATGACTGGACGGCCCTGATGGTGGCACAGGAAGAAATGAAGACCCTGCCCTTCGGTGAAATTTGGAATGAATATTGCCGCCGCTGCGGCAAGCCCGAAGACGGCCAGTGGTTCCAGAAAATACTGGAGTATGAAAAACAAGTTCAGCTGAAGCGCGTGTAATCGATTTGATACAGGAGGAATACCACAATGGGCATGCTCGACATCCCGATCGTCCAAAGATACATCCGCATGGCCGATGACGGCTGGCATCAGGGCTGGCATGAACGCAACGGCGGCAATCTCACCTACCGCCTCACCGAATCCGAGGTGGCCGAAATGACCCCCTTCTTCGATGCAGCCCTCCGGCCCTGGATTCCCATGGGCGTCACAGGCAAGAATCTGGTTGGTTCTTACTTTCTTTCCACCGGCAGCGGCAAGTTCTTCCGCAATGTTATCACCGATCCCGAGGATAGCATCTGCGTGGTGGAAATCAATGATCAGGGCGATTCCTACCGCATCCGCTGGGGCCTGAAAAACGGTGGCAGACCCACCAGCGAATTCCCCAGCCACTATATGAATCATTGCGTCCGTGCCAAGGCCACGAAGGGTGAGCACCGCGTCATTTACCATGCCCACCCGGCGAATATCATCGCCATGACCTTCGTACTGCCCCTGACCGATCGGGATTTCACCCGTGCCCTGTGGAAGAGCGCCACCGAATGCACTGTGGTATTCCCCGGAGGCGTGGGCGTGGTGCCGTGGATGGTCCCCGGCGGGGCTGATATCGCCCTGGCCACCTGCAAAAAGATGGAGGAATTTGATGCGGCGGTGTGGGCCCATCACGGCCTGTTCGCCTCCGGCCCCGATTTCGATATTACCTTCGGCCTGATGCACACCATCGAAAAAGCCGCGCAAATCTGGATGCTGCAAAAAGCCACAGGCCTTCCCCAACTGCAAACCATCCAGGATGATGAGCTGCGCGCCATCGCCCGTGACTTTAAGGTGCAGCTGCGGGAGGAATTCCTGGATTAAACAATCCGAATGGACAAGGATTATTGCAATTTCATCAGGCTATGTATCTCGGCATGATTTCTCTGAAATAAAAAAATAATGCGGTCTATCGCTGATTTTCTTTAACAAAAACAGGCAGGCGCCGGATGATCATCCTTCCGGCGTCTGCCTGTTCTTTTTGCAGTTCAATTCATTCTCAGCGGCCGATTTTCCGGGCCACTGTGGTATCGTGCAGCAAGCTATCCGGCGAATAGATGTACAGCACCCGGTCCACAGCCCCGGCGATTTCAACAGCATCAGAAAAGTTCCCGGCATAATATCGGGCATCCACCGCAATGATGCGGCTGTAATGCGCGCTCAGCAGCGGAAGCAGGCTGTTGGCAAAAGAATCCTTGAATACCAGGAGTGTTCCCTGAGGGGCGGATTCATTGGCAATCTCCAGCATGCCGTGATTACCATCCAGATAAACTGCATAACCGTCGTAGGTTTCCGCGCGCGCAGGGAAAATCAGCTGATCATATTCTCTTCCATCATCCAGGATGGTCAGGCTCACCTTGCCCGCCGGTGCTGCGCATTCGATGGTATCCGCCTGTGCAAAAGGATAGCCGGATCGGCTGTACGTGGTGCCATAGAATCCCTCAAAGCGGGTCAGTTCAAATGCATCCAATGCCAGGGGCTGCATTTGTTCCGCCACACAATAGGCCCGGTATGCGGCATAGGTGCCCTGCAGCGTCCAGTGATGATCGGTGTTATAATAGGCATGATCCGAATTGAAATCATCGCCCAGGGGCACATATGCATCCGTCTGTGCAAGGGCATGATACAATTTTCCTTCCGCCTCATACAGCTTTTGCATCAGGCTGCTCATTTCCGTCCTTTTCAGATAGCCATGGCTGGTGGGGATAATCATCCGCCATGAGGCGGCCCCGGTCTTCCCGGCCAATGCCTCCATCTGTTCCAGACGCCGCTGCAAAACGGCTTCATCCACCGCTACAGGCTTTTCCAGAAATGCGCCGCCCACCGGCCAGGTATCCAGCTGGGTGCGCCGCCCGGTCACCATCTGGGAAAGGGCGTCGATGCCCACCATCACCCTGCGGAAGGGAATGCGATCCGAGATAAAGGATTCCACTTCCTTATCGGTTTTCCATTGGGTAAGGGAGGGAACGGCAGGGGTTTCTGCAAGATAACGCCGTTCAACATCTGAAAAATCATTTTGCGGCCAGAAGGCGGCAAACAGCCCCGCCGCCAGTAATATTCCCAGTCCAATGGCCACTGCCAGCCCATCGGGCAAGCGGAAGATATGCTTTTTCATACAAATCCCCCCTTAAAACTGGAAATACACGAAGGGCGCAAATCCCTGGGCCGCCAGCGCAGCCAGGCACAGAATGATCAGCACCGGGGCGGCAAACCGCTTCAGCGGGAAACGCTTGGGCATGGGAAGGAAGCTGATCCCGCAGCAGATCAGCAGCAGCGGCAGGAAGGCCACACAGGTCATGATGGCGTCAGAGGATGCAAAGCCGTACCGGCCCAGCATGGCCGCCCCCAGCTCCTGGCCGAAACCGGAGAACAGCGCCCAGCCAAACATAACCATTAGAAAAGTCAGCCCCTGCCGAAGCACCCCGGGAATCTTTTCCCACCGGGGATTTTTCAGCAGATAACGCTTTTCCAGCACCAACAGCACCGCAAAATACAGGCCCCACAATACGAAATTCCAGCCTGCGCCATGCCACAGCCCCGTCAGCGCCCATACCACCAGCACATTCGCATCCCTGCGGATACGCCCCCTGCGGCTGCCGCCCAGAGGAATATACACATAGGATTTAAACCAATCCGTCAGCGTCATATGCCAGCGCCGCCAGAATTCGGTCAGCGTACGGGCACGGTAAGGCCGGTCAAAATTCTCAGGCATGGTAAAGCCCATCATATGTCCCAGGCCGATGGCCATATCCGAATAGCCTGAAAAATCGAAGAAAATCTGGAAAGAAAAGGCCAGCAGCCCAATCCATGCGCCCAATGCGCCCGCCTGGGCGAAATTACCGTTCATCTGGCTCCACAGCCTACCCATGGCATCCGCCAGCAGCACCTTTTTCCCCAAGCCCACCGCGAACCGCTGGAAGCCCTGGCGCATTTCTGCGCTGCCGGGCCGGGGATGCTGGATCAATTGCTCTTCCAGATCAATATAGCGGACAATCGGGCCCGCTACCAGCTGAGGAAACATGGAAAGATAGGTGCTGAAAATAATGAAATTCTTCTGCACCTTCGCCTCACCCCGATATACATCAAACAGGTAAGACATGGCCTGGAAGGTGAAAAACGAAATGCCGGCCGGCAGCTGCGGCGTTTCAAAATCCAGCTTGAAGGGCAGCAGCTGATTCCATGTATCCCGCAAAAAGCCGGCATATTTGAATACCAGCAGCGGCAGCACATTGAGCACAATCAGGAGAATGAAGAGGGGCTTATTCCTTTGCCCCCGGCGCATCATCACAATCCCGCCGCCCCAATTGAGCACCATGGTAAACGTAAGCAGAAGCAGCCAGGCAGGATTACCCCATCCATAAAATAATACGGATGCGGCAAACAAAAAGGGCATCCGCCCTTTTGGAGGCATGATCCAATAGAGCAGGATCACGCACGGCATGAACAAAAGCAGAAAAGTAAAGGATGAAAAGACCATATTATTCTCCAGCCAGCAGCGCAGTGGTCACATCCGTTGCCTTTTCCATCACGATCAGCGCCACGGTATTATGCTTGCGCTGTACACCGGTGGCCTTCAGTACCTTATAGGCTTCAGGAAGATAATTCTGGGTTTCCTTCAGCCGCTGGGCCAGATAGTTTTCCATGCAGGATACAACGCTGTCTGCCGCTTTGCTGTCCACAGCGCGGATCACCAGCACCTCATCCCCATCCAGGGTGCCTTCCTGCAGATAAACGGCTTCCTTATACATGGAAGGCTCAATGCCGATATAATCTTCCAGATCAGTTTCGGGCATTTCGATCATAGCGCCGGCCTTGGTAATATGCCGGGCCACCAATTCCTTCAGGGCCACATCCGCGGTAGAATCTACCGCAGCTTCTTTCTGGCCGCCGCAGCCGGTCAGGATGCATACCATCAGTACGCTCAGCGCAATCAGCATTATTTTTTTCATCATCTGTTCTCCCTTTCTATCATCCATCTTTTATTCTTTTCCCGCAGGCGCCCACAATCCAGCGTCATACTGGCCCTGGGCAAATTCCAGCAGCATCTGCACCCAAATGGCATTGCCGTCATTATTCAGATGATATCCATCCTCCGTGGCCAGGGACTGGGCCAGCAGGCCCTTTTCATCCTTGAGCGGCGCAGCAATCTCGATATAATATACGCCAAGCTCTTTGCATTTCGCCTCCAGGGCCACATTGTAGGCATCCCATTTGCTCTGGCGGTTGGGTGCCTTCTTTTCCACGTTTGCATCTATGGGTGTCAAAGAGAAGAAATGCACCTTCGTATCCGGGGAAACCTCTGCAACCGTGGAAACAATGGCCTCCACATATTCCATGCCTTTTTCGATATTATCCCCGATTCTGTCGCCCAGGCCCAGCAGAATGAATACCTTCCCGGGCTGGGTCCGCTCCATCAATCCGCGGACGGAAACGGCATTTCCCTTATAGGAAATATTGGTTTCGGTATGGGAAGGGCGGGGAGCCGCAGCCGTGGCCAGCTTATAGCCATGAGCCGCATAAAATTTGACGCCGGTAAAATAATCCGGGTGCTCTTTGCGCACCACGCCATTCACATAAAAACGAAACAGTTCGCTGATGGAATCCCCGACAAATACTGCCTGATCGTAATAGGTAATCAGTTGGTCATCCGGCAGCCGTTCGGCCCCTGCATGCCCAATGAACAGAAACATGCACATCAACAATGCCAGCAAACGTTTCATTTTTTCCTCGACCCCCGCTAAAAATTGCCGATAGGCAGACTTCACCATATCTTTCAATCATTTATTCGGCTCCTGCACAAAGAACTCCTGCCGGACAATAAAAAATTCCATCATCCTATCGAAAAGCGGCGCCCCGGAGTTTGCTCCGAAGCGCCGCTTCAGTTCATATTGGATATCCCTTCCCCTTTTTACCGGGTAGTACCGGAGGGAACAGGCAGTTTTTCACCGCACATTGCGGGGGTGCCGAAGACGGGCATATCCCCATCCCAGGTGAATTTTTGCATGCGGCCGCTGCGTCCGGACCAGCCGGTATGGGAAATGCGGTTGGCATGATACACGATGTAATCTTCCGTTCCGTCAGGGGATTTGATGAAGCTGCAATGGCCGGGGCCATAGGCCTGTTCCGCCTTGGAAAAGAGCGGGCCGGTCTTGATCCAGGCTTTGGGATCCATAATATCTCCCTGCTCAGGCCGATAGGTCAGGGCGGCCAGGCAGTAATCATCTTCCCAAGAAGCGCTGGCGGAATAGATGATGTGGGCGGTATCGCCCTTGATGAGAATCTGGGGCCCTTCATTGATGGGATAGACGCGGCATTCCCAGTCATTCACAGGGGCAGAAATCATCACGCGCTGGCTGTCGATGGTGCAGGGATCGCTCATATGAGCAATATAGAGATTCTGGCGTTCATTCACATATCCCGGCCAGCCGCTCCAGATGAAATACAATTCATCCTTATACTGCATCACCGTGCCGTCAATGGCCCACTTGTCGCTGGGATCGGTCACCTTACCCACCATTTCAAAGGGATCACGGGGATCCTGGCTGGTGCCCTTGAGCACATACATGCGGTGATTGTCGTTCAGGCCATCATCAGCCGCCACATAGATATACCATTCGCCCTGAATATAATGCAGTTCAGGGGCCCAATAATCGTTGGACCACATGGTGCCTTCTGGCGCAGTATATACAGTCTTGGCAGTGGTTACATCATAATAATCCAGTCGCGTGGGATCATCTACTTTAGCCACTTTCAGATAAGTGGTTCGGGTATAAATATAATAATAGGTATCACCATGCTGAATCAGATAAGGGTCAGCGGCCTGGGTAGCAATGGGGTTGGTGTACGTCATAACCTTCGCCTCCGCAAATACTGTTGATACGCTGCACAGCATGATTGCTGCAAGGATAAAGCCCAACAATTTTTTCATCCGGTTTTCTCCTTTGCATTTTTCTGAATAGATCTGATGCTTTTCTCTAATATGCATTTTACAGGAAAACAAATAGAAAAGCAATCTGAAATCGTGACATGGACTTATAAAATCATGACATGTCCATTTTTTTAAACAGGTCTTCCTGTATTCTTCCGCCTGTGATGCATCTCTGATGGCAGAATATTGTAAATCCGGCACTAAACCTCATTGATTTTCGATTTTTTTTATGCTATATTATTGACATCCATCCATCCTTTTTGTATGGATTGGAAAATATGTCAACCAATTTATATTAAAAGAAGCAAATTTCGCAAAATTCATGCCTACAAGAAAATAAAAACAAAAGGAGGTGATGAAATGGCTTCCAGAAACGGTACCGATAAGACCAATGCATCCCACAATGAAAGCAAAGCCGGCGGAATGCATGAAAAATCCCATCCGCTTTCCAATCTGTATAATATGATCATGCGCCCGGTGCAGTTCAATGATATCCGCTTTACAATTGTTGACGCCAGCAATTTTTCCGGGCGGAATATCCTGGTATCCGGCAATCACATGCATCCTTGCTATGAATGCATTCATGTCCGGAAGGGATTGGTATTCACCTATGTCAATGACCGCCATCTCATCACTTCCGCCGGGCGCTGCATCGTCATCCCTCCAGGCGCCATTCACAGCCATTATGCAGATGATGATGATTGCCAATGCTATTCCATCCGTCTGCTGCTGGAAAAAAGCCCGGTGGAAAATGGCAATACCGTGGAAAGCATGAATTGCTATGACCGGATTACGGAATGCCTATCCACCCTGCTGTATGATCATCCCAGCCGGCTGATGGAAATGCTGGAGGATCTGAAGGGAAAGCCCTTATATGCCAAACAGGCTGTGCTCATCCATTGGCTGCTGGCCATGTGCCAGGATGAGGCAGAACCGGCGCAGGAAATGATCTATGAAAAGCAAGCGGAAAACATTGCCGAGCAGGTGGATCTTTACCTGAATCGTTTCTTCCGCAACAATATTACCGTAGAGGATATTGCATCCTCCGTCAATATCAGCTACCGGCATCTGGCAAGGCTCTATAAAAGCGCCCGGGGTATGACCTTTGCCGAACGATTGCGCACCATCCGATTGGATCATGCAAAACAGGCGCTGATCAGCACCAGCATGCCCATCAAGCAGATTGCCACGGAATTCGGCTTCAGCAATGAATACTATTTTGCCACTCTGTTCCGGAAAAATACAGGTCTTTCCCCCAGTGAATATAGAAAGCAGTATAAAAAGAATCCCCGCTGAATAAACAAAAATGAGGCGCTCATCCATTTGGATGAGCGCCTCTTGTTATTTAGTTTCTACAGCTTTCAGCAATTACTGCCAGCTGCTGGCCGCAATCTTCGCAGAGTTCTTGTAGAGCTTGAACTTCAGCACAGAGTTAGCCTGGGTGCCGTTGGAGGTATGGAAAGCAAAGGCCTTCACATCGCTGTCTTCCTGCACACCCTTCACGGATACAGAATAGGCAGGGCTGGTCATGGCCAGCATTACGTTATTCTTGTTCTTAAGGGCAGAAGCCAGATCAGTGCGCTTCACGATCACATAGTCATCGCCCTTCTGCAGCGCGATGGCTTTGATGTTATCGCTCTTCATCACGTTCAGCAGATTCTTGGTCAGCTTCACAGCCATGTTGGCGGGAGCCTTATCCGCGCTGATCACCATCAGACGGCCGGAATTGCTTTCTTCATAGGAAACGTAGAAGGGGATGGCTTCCATGGTATCCAGGTTATAAACCATAGCACCGGTGCGGGCGCCGTTTACGATGATTTCAGTGACCAATTCAGGCTTGGGAGCCGCAATCATCTTATGCTTGTAGAACTTGGCACCGTTGGTGATGGTCAGGGAACCGGATACATAATACTTATCCGTATCGGAAGAAACATTGACCACACCGCCGGAAATGGTGGTCTTGCCGCCTTCCTGCCCACTCTGTCCTTTACCGATGGCATAACCCTTGCCCTTACCAGAGGCATTTACTTCACCGCCGGTGATTTCCACGATAGCGCCGTCACCCTTGTAGCCGCCGCCGATACCGGCAGAATTGCTACCGCCCTGAGCGGTGAGGGTACCGTCGGTTACGGTGACAGTGCCGCCCGCGCCGCCGGTCCAGCCGGAGCCAACGCCTGCGCCGTTGTTGCCGCCCGTGGCAGTTACATCGCCGCCGTTAACGGTCAGATCGCCGCCTGCGCCTTCGCAGCCGCCGCCGATGCCGGAAGCAGCATCGCCGCCCTGAGCAGTTACATTGCCGCCTTCGATGGTGACATCGCCGCCGTCAGAGCCCCAGCCGCCGCCGATACCAGCGCCGTAGATACCGCCGTTGGCAGTTACGTCGCCGCCGGAGATGGTGATATCGCCGCCGTCGCCGCCATTCCAGCCGGAACCGATGCCAGCACCGCTCCAGCCATTTACAGAACCATTGGCTACCACAGTACCACCGGTGATTTCGATGGTGCCGCCTGCGCCCTCAGTACCGCCGCCGATACCGGCACCGGCATCCGCGCCGTTGGCAGTCACATCGCCGCCGGAAATGGTGATATTGCCGCCGTCAGAATTCTGGCCGCCGCCGATACCAGCGCCCAGATGGCCGCCGTTGGCGGTCACATCGCCGCCTTCGATGGTGACAGAGCCAGTGCCGTCAGAATTGGCGCCAGAGCCGATACCAGCACCGAACTGAGCGCCCTGAGCATTCACAACAGCATCACCGGAAATGGTTACATCAGATTCGCCGAAGGCACCGCCGCCGATACCAGCGCCGTTATAACCGGTGCCGGTGGCATTTACGGTACCGCCGCTAATGTCGATATCGCCGGAATTACCGGTGCCGGCTTCCGCATTATCGCCGTAGCCGCCGCCGATGGCAGCAGCGCCGTCGCCGCTGTTGGCATTCACAGTGCCGCCGGTGATGTCGATGTCACCGCCGTCGCCATTCCAGCCGCCGCCGATACCAGCACCCAGGAAGCCGCCGTTGGCATTTACTTCGCCGCCGGAGATATTGATATCGCCGCCGTCAGCATTCCAGCCGCCGCCGATACCGGCAGCACACTGCCCGTTCACAGAACCGTTGGCGGTAACCGTACCGCCGGTGATATTGATTTCACCGCCATTGCCGGCATTACCGCCGCCGATACCAGCGCCGGCATCGCCGCCGTTGGCAGTTACATCGCCGCCAGAGATGTTGATTTCGCCGCCGTCGGCATTCATGCCGCCGCCAATACCAGCGCCCTTGGTGCCGGCATTAGCAGTTACGTCGCCGCCAGAAATATTGATTTCGCCGCCGTTGCCGCCGGCATTGTTATTATCCTCAGCAGCACCGCCGCCGATACCGGCGCCCTCGCCGCCGCCATTGGCAACAACGGTACCGCCGGAAATATTCACAGTGCCGCCTTCGCCGCCGGTGGCGCCACCGCCGCCGCCGCCGATACCGGCAGACTGCCAGCCGCCATTGGCGGTAACCTTGGTATCATCGCCGGAAATGGTCACATCACCGCCATTAGCGCCCCAACCGCCGCCGATACCAGCGCCGTTGATGCCGCCGTTAGCAGTTACGTCACCGCCGGAGATGGTCACATCACCACCTTCGCCAGTCCAGCCGCCGCCGATACCGGCGCCGCTGTAACCGCCTACAGAACCATTGGCCACAACCGTGCCGCCGGTGATTTCGATCACACCGCCGTTACCGGTGGTGCCGCCGCCGATGCCGGCACCGGCATCAGCGCCATTGGCGGTCACATTGCCGCCGGAAATGGTGATATTGCCGCCGTCACCTTCCTGGCCGCCGCCGATACCAGCGCTGTACTGGCCGCCGGTGGCAGTTACAGTACCGCCGGTAATATTGATTTCGCCGCCGTCAGTGAACTGGCCGCCGCCGATGCCGGCGCCGCCGCCATTGTTTTCAGGATTGGTGCCGCCCACAGCAGTCACAGTACCGCCTTCGATGGTCACGGTGCTGTTGCCGTCAGAGTTGGCACCGGAGCCGATTCCGGCACCAAAGGCGCCGCCCTGGGCATTTACTACAGTATCATCACCAGAAATGGTTACGTCAGCTTCGCCGAAAGCACCGCCGCCGATACCGGCGCCGCTCCAGCCAGTGCCGGTAGCAGTTACGTTACCGCCGGTGATATCGATGTCGCCGGAATTACCGGTGCCGGCTTCCTTCGTATCACCGTAGCCGCCGCCGATGGCAGCAGCGCCGTCGCCGCCGGTAGCATCCACAGTACCGCCAGTGATGTCGATATCACCGCCGTTGCCGTTCCAGCCGCCGCCGATACCAGCGCCCAGGAAACCGCCATTGGCATCCACAGTACCGCCGGAAATGGTGATATCGCCGCCGTCAGCATTCCAGCCGCCGCCAATGGCAGCGCCCAGGTTACCGGCAGTGGCAGTTACATTACCGCCGGAAATTTCAATTTCACCGCCGTCGCCGTTACTGCCGCCGCCGATAGCAGCTGCGTTTTCCTTGCTGACAGCATTGACAGTACCGCCGGAAATTTCAACAGAACCGCCCTGGCCATTCATGCCGCCGCCGATACCGGCTGCGCTGAGACCGCCGGTGGCAGTTACGTTACCGCCGGTAATGGTTACATCGGCGCCCTGGCCGCCCTCATTTGCATTGTTTTCAGCAGCGCTGCCGCCGATACCGGCAGCTTCCTGGCCGCCGTTGGCCACTACAGTACCACCGGAAATGGTTACGGAACCGCCGTCAGTGCCCTTTTCAGCACCGCCGCCGCCGCCGATGCCGGCAGACTGCCAGCCGCCGTTGGCGGTAACCTTGGTATCTTCACCGGAGATGGTCACATCGCCGCCTGCGGCACCCCAGCCGCCGCCGATACCAGCGCCGTTGATGCCGCCATTGGCAGTTACGTCACCGCCGGAAATGGTAATATCGCCGCCTTCGCCAGACCAGCCGCCGCCGATGCCGGCGCCGCTGTAGCCGCCTACAGAACCGGTGGCATTCACGGTACCGCCTGTGATTTCGATCACGCCGCCATCGCCGCTCTGGCCGCCGCCGATACCGGCGCCAGCGTCAGCACCCTTAGCGGTTACGTCGCCGCCGGTGATGGTGATGTTGCCGCCATCGCCCCAGAGGCCGCCGCCGATACCAGCGCTGTTGACGCCGCCCTGGGCAGTCACTTCGCCGCCATTGATGGTGATATCGCCGCCGTTTTCGCCGTGCCAGCCGCCGCCGATGCCGGCGCCGTTGGCATTACCGGTAGCATCTACAGTACCGCCATTGATGGTGATATCGCCGCCGGAGCCTTCGCAGCCGCCGCCGATACCGGCAGCAGCGTCGCCGCCCTTAGCAGTGATGTCGCCGCCTTCGATGGTGATATTGCCGCCATCCTGGCCCCAGCCGCCGCCGATACCGGCGCCCCACTGGCCACCGGTTGCGGTGAGGGAGCCGCCATCATTATCCGTATCGGTAATGGTGACGGAATTGCCTTCATTCACCTGCAGACCAGCGCTGCTCTGCTTGCTGGTATTCAGGGTGTTGTCGCCGTCCAGCTCAACAGTCGCATCTGCGCCGTTGGCCACGTTGAGGGCGCTGCCGCTGCCGGAGGAAATATTGACATCCTTCAGCGTTACGCTGGCGTCGCCGTCAATCGTAATGGTATTGGAAGTGGCCTCATCCTTATTCTTATTGGTAATGATGATGCCTTCTTCCGTGTTGGTAACATCCTTCTGCTCCGCATTCTGGGTGTAGGAAGTATTGCTGTGCACAGTAATGCTTCCCTCATCCACATACAGAACATCAGCGGAGACGGTGCTCGTCATGAGCATCATCAACGCCACGGTAAGTGCAACCAACCGCTTGATGTTGAAGTAGGAATGTTGCTTCATGGGGAGTTCCTCCAATTCATGGTATTTGGGGACCTATGTCAGGCGTTAAACGAACGCTTAACTTATATAGATATAGAATACCAGATTTTTCGCAATCGTCAACCCTTTACGCTGCCCAGCACCAGGCCGCTCTTGACATAGCGCTGCAGGAAAGGATAAACGCATACGATGGGCAGCGTACAGATGATGGTATAGGCCATGATCATCGTACGGGGGGAGATACGCATCAGCAGACGGGCATCTTCCATGGTGGATACATTCTGGATGCGATCGGAAGTAACGCGCAGGAACGTGGAAATGGGATAGTAGATCGGGTCTCTCATATAGATCATGCCGTCAAACCAGGCATTCCAGTGACCAACACAGGCAAAGAGCACCAGCGTAAGCAGCGCGTTCATGGACAGGGGCAGATAGATGCGGGTGAGCAGCGTCATATGCCCGGCACCGTCCACGATGGCGGCCTCTTCAATCTCCTTGGGAATCTGACGGAAGAAATTCATCAGAATGATCAGATTGAATACAGGCACCGCATTGGGCAGCACCAGCGCCCAGACCGTATTGGCCAGCTTCAGCTGGCTGACGATGAGCAGATAGGAAGGCACGAAGCCGCCGCTGAACAGCATGGTGAATACGATATACACCACATATGCCTTGCGGCCGGGAAACGCCTTATTCTCCCGGGACATGGGATAGGCCGCCAGGATGGTGAACAGCATCTGAATGGCCACGCCCAGCACCACGCGGAGGGCGGACATTTTCAGAGAGGAGAGAATCTGATTATCCGAAAGTGCCTCGGTATAGGCGCTCAGGGTGAATTCCACCGGCCACAGGCTTACGCGATTGCCATTGGCCGCCGCCACGGAGCTGGTGGACAGAGCAAACATATGAATGAAAGGCACCAGGCAGATGATCATATACAGCAGGATAAAGCCCGTATTGAATACCGTAAAAATCCGGTAGGCCAGGCTTTCCTTGATGTGATTGCGATTGACATTTTTCTTCACAAGGATGCACCGCCCTTTCCTTAGAAAATACGGTATCCTGCCAGTTTATTGGCAAGGAAATAGGAAGTGCACAGGCAGATGGTGCCCACCACAGATTTGAACAGGCCCACAGCCGTGCCCAGCGAATGCTGGCTTTCATAGTAACTGATTTTGAAAATATAGGTATCCAGAATTTCAGAAGAATCCAGCACGGCATTGTTATACAGCACCAGCACCTGCTCAAAGCCGGCATTGAGGATGCCGCCCAGGGCAAGGGTAAACAGCAGGACGATCATAGGCATGATGCTGGGCAGGGTGATCTTCAGTTTCTGCTGGAATTTATTGGCGCCGTCGATGGTAGCGGCTTCATACAGCGTAGGATCGATACCGGAAATGGCCGTCAGCAGGATTACCATGTTGTAGCCCAGATCTTTCCAGATGTTGGTACCGATGAGAAGACCGCGGAACAGACCGTTTTCTCCGAAGAAAAAGACCTCATTCCCCCCCAGGGATTTGATCAGCTGATTGACCATGCCGTTCAGGCCGAAGGCATCCTTGAAAATATTGCCCAGGATAACCCAGGAAATGAACCAGGGGAACAGGATGACCGACTGGGAAACCTTATTGAGGGTCTTGCTCTTGACTTCACTGATCAGCAGGGCAAAAATGATGCTGGCGCCGATCGTGGTAACGATTTTCAATACGGAAATGATCAGCGTATTGCCGATGATCTGCCAGATATCCGGCAGCATGAACATGTATTCAAAGTTTTCAAAATTAATCCATTCAGAACCGAAGAAGCCCTTGGTAGGGATATAATCTTGGAATGCGATCACGATGCCCACCATGGGCACATAGGCAAATATGAAAATCATGATCACCGGCCCCAGCATCATCAGATGCATCGGCCATGTTTCCCTGATCTTGCTGCGTGCAAGAAGCGACCGACGGGGGGCCGCAGCACTTCTTATCATAAATTGAACCTCGTTTCTTATCGTGCACGAAGCGGGGCGCTCCTTTTTTCGGGCACGCCCCGCTGTTAACCTTTCGGTCAGCGCACGAGATTAATCGGGCCAGTACACATTCTTGTTTTCCTTGTACCAGGCATTGTATTCCTTGTACAGATCCTTGCCGCCAACGGAATTCCAGCGCTTGACGAAGGCATCGAAGGTGGAATCGAGATCGGCGCCCATGATGATCTTGTCAAAGCTTTCGGTACGCAGGGAATCCACCAGGGGCAGACGGCGGGCAATCTTGGAGGTCATGGGGGCCTGAGAGCGGCTCATCATGTAACGGGAAGGATCGGTGCCGCCGTATACATCTTCCACAACGTTCCAGGCATACATGTTGTTGGTGTAATGAGACCAGCCGTAGTAATTTTCCTTGTTACCGTTGCGGTAATCTTCCATCACGGTGAAGGCCTTCACGGCTTCGGGGTCATCATCGATGAAGGAGGTATCCATATTGCCGCTGTCATATACCTTGCGCAGGTTTGCGCCGATTTCGAAATTCTTGAGCGGCGGATCCCACCAGAAGGGGGGATAGTATTTGAAGTCTTCCTGGGCTTCCGCATAGGTGGTGGCATTCAGGCCATGATACCAGTCAGAATAGCAGCCGCGCCACATTTCATACCACAGATTCTGCAGCTTGATCAGGGCTTCGGGATGCTCGAAATTCTTATTGACCACCAGCCAGGAGTAGCAGGAGTTATCAGCCTGCACATGATAGCTGCCATCGGGATAGGCGGGGATGGGATAGGCAACCCACTTGGCATCGGGGTTGGCGATTACGCTCATCTGGGGCTGATACAGGGCAGTCCAGAAATAGCCCATCATGATGCCGGTCTTACCGCCGGAGATTTCATAGGCCATACGGTCGGTGCCCAGAGAAATGTATTCCTTGCTGATATAGCCCTTGGCGTAGAAATCCTGCATCACCTTCAGCCATTCCTTGGTTTCGGGCTGAATATCGGTATAGTACAGGGTGCCGTCTTCGCCTTCCAGCCAGGCGTCCGCCACATTGCCAGTCATATGGGCAAAGGCACGGCAATACATGTTGTAGCTGCCGGCGCTGTCCATGGCCAGGGCGTAGGTATCATGCAGGCCGTTGCCGTCGGGATCCTTGTTGGTGAATGCATCGCATACGGCGATGAAGGATTCCAGATCGGTGGGAGCCTTCAGGTTCAGGTTATCCAGCCAGTCCTGACGGATGAACATAATAGGCGTGCCGCTGGCGAAGTCATCGGTACGGGGATAGCCGTAGGTCTTGCCGTCGAAGGAAGACTTGGAGAAGAACAGGTTATTATTATAGGAAAGAATTTCTTTCACTTCTTCGGAAGCATACAGATCATATACTTCCTGCAGAGGCTGAATCTGATCGGCGCGGTAGGCCTGAAACAGCTGGGAGGCATCCACCTGGAATACATCGGGCAGATCGTTGATGGCCATGGCGCCGTTGATCTGCTGGCCGTACTGGCCGTCTTCCACAGCCCATACGATATCAAAGCGGATGTTCAGCTTTTCTTCGATGAAGCGGGTGATCACATTATCATAAATGCTCTCCCCTTCAGGGAACCAGATATTCTGTTTTTCACGCATAATGCGAATGGTAACAGGTTCCTCATAGCGGCCCAGGGGATCATATTTATCCTCTGCCATTGCAAAAGGCGCAACGGTGAGCAACAATACCAGTGCCAGTAACCCTGCAAGAATCCTTTTCTTCATGAATGCTACCTCCTTAATGTTTTTCTGCCGGAAGCTACAACGTAACGGCTTTTGAACGACCAAATCCGACATTCTATATAGAATTTTAACGGAAACAGCCGTGAATCACAATAAACAAATCTGCCAGAGATTTATAAAATCCTGCCACGGATTGCAAGGAGTACTGACAGACTTGTTTTCCAGGCAACAGCACATGTATCATGGCAGATAATTATAAGTTTATGGCAGTATGTTACATTGCATCTAATCCCCCTGTAGACTATAATGAAACCAGTTATCATGCGCTAATTGAGCATGTTGGCCAAAAAGTGACCAGATAATGCCAAATATTGAAGCGCTGGCCCCGGTGCCGGTGGCACAAATATAGAAGTGGATGAAGCGGAGGAAACAGCCATGACGAAAGCAACGACCGAAGAATTTGATGTATTGTGTATCGGGCAGGCCAATGTTGATATTCTGGTCCGTCCTGTCAAAAAAGTAGATTTCGGCGATGATGACGCCGTACATGTAGATGAAACCCGGATGATGAACGGCGGCGACGCCCTGAACGTAGCCATCAGCATGAGCCGACTGAACAGCCGTGTGGCCTTTGCCGGCGCCGTGGGCGATGATATGTTCGGCCAGTATCTCAAGGGCCGTATGGCCGGCCTGGGCATCGATACCACCAGCGTGAAGGTGAGCCGGATTGCCAGCACCGCCTCCGCCATCTGCCTGGTCAGCGACAGCGGCGAGCGCAAATTTCTCTATTGCGGCGGCGCCAATGAGCACTTCACCGCTGACGACGTAAATATGAATGTGCTTTGCAACAGTGGTATCGTCTTTATCGGCGGCGGCTATGAGCTGCCCCGGTTCGACGGGGACGGCGCAGCCCGCATTCTGCAGGCCGCCCAGAAGCGTGGCAAAATCACCGCCATGGACGTTACCTGGTGCACCAACGGCCAGTGGGAAAAGATCATGCCCAGCCTGCAGTATCTGGATTTCTTCATGCCCAGCGAAAATGAAGCCAAATGGATCACCAAGCGGGAAAAGCCGGAAGAAATGGCCGATGAGCTGCTGCGCATGGGCGTCAAAAACGTCATCATCAAGCAGGGCAGCAAGGGATCCCTGATCAAAAATGCCAAGATGACCTTTGAATGCCTGCCCATCAAGGTGGTGGCCGTTCAGGATACCACCGGCGCCGGCGACAGCTTCAATGCCGGTTTCCTGACGGGCCTGAAGCATAAATGGGATCTGAAAAAGGCCGTCAAATACGGCGCGGCCACCAGCGCCTTCTGCATCCAGCAGATGGGCGCCTGCCCGGAAAATATCGATTATGACAAGGTGTATGCCGTCGCTTTCAATGCAGTATAATCCCGACCAATCAGGAGGGGCGATATGACCCACGAAAAGGCACATCTCCTCAGCAACCTGTACAGCATGATCATGCGGCCCGTGCAATTCAATGACATCCGCCTCACCATCGTGGATGCCAGCAATTATTCAGGGCAAAACAGCCTGGTTCCCGGCAATCACATGCATCCCTGCTATGAATTCATTCATGTGCGCAAGGGTCTGGTTTTTACCTATGTAAATGACCGGCATCTGATTACCACCGCCGGGCGATGCGTTGTCATCCCCCCCGGATTCAGCCACAGTCATTACGTCGATGACAATGAATGCCAGTGCTATTCCATTCGTCTGCTGCTGGAAAAAAGCCCGGTGGAGCATGGAAGCACCACAGAATGCATGAACTGCCACGACCGGATCACGGAAGGGCTTTCTACTGTTTTATATGATCATCCCAGCCGCCTGATGGATATGCTGGAGGAGCTGAAAGGAAAGCCCCTGTATGCCCAGCAGGCGGTGCTGATCAACTGGCTGCTGACCATGTGCCAGGATGATGCGGAGCCGGCCCAGGATATCGCCTATGAAAAACAGGCGGAAAATATCGCCGAGCAGGTGGATCTGTATCTCAATCGCTTTTTCCGCAATAACATTACCGTAGAGGATATCGCCTCTTCCGTCAATATCAGCTATCGCCATCTGGCACGATTGTATAAGAGCGCCCGGGGAATGACCTTTGTGGAGCGGCTCCGGGCCATCCGGCTGGATCATGCCAAGCAGGCGCTGATCAATACCAATATGCCCATCAAGCAAATCGCAACAGAATTCGGTTTCAGCAACGAATATTATTTTGCAACCCTCTTCAGGAAGAATACCGGTCTGCCCCCCAGCGAATACCGCAAACGCTTCAAGCAAAATATTACATGAGGTGAAAAAATGCGTATCGGGTTGTTGTGCATGATGCTTCTTTTTTCCCAAATTCCCTGGAGTTAATAAGAAAGTTACGAAGAAAAATCCCGTGCTGACCAGCAAGGGCCAGCTGAAATATTCCATCCCGGCGGCTCTTTTACATACTTCGGTATGGATTTTGATACTTTTTCCGCCGGCAGCATCTTCTGCGGCATCCGAAACATCGAACTGGCCGATTTAATCGTAAAGGCTCCCTTCCATAGTATATCACGGCGTCCAGGATACTTTGGTATCTTTTCCCGCTGCCGAAGCGCTGGCTGAGGCTGTGCAGAAAGCAGACGGAGGCGTTGCCCCCTATACTGGCAAAGGTTACGGCCATGGCCTGTTTGTACCCATGCGGATGGATAACAATGTGTTGGATTGGCTGTTCCGGCAAAGCAAAGAACAGCCTGCCAAATAATCCCCTTTTCTCCCCTTTTATTGTCAATATTGCAAAGGACGGGTGAAAAAGATGTGTAAATCGCTTCGGATCGGAATGCTCCTGCTGATCGCACTGCTGCTGGGAATGGCCCCTGCCCTGGCCAATGAGGCGGATGCCGTTGAATTTGCGGCCGTGGAAGATGAGGCCATTCAGCTGAAGGATGATTTTGCCGTCAAGGCCATCCTGGCGCGAAAAAATGCCAGGGCTCCCCTGGAAAGCAGCTTCCAGTTTTATGCCGACGGCAGCGCTACCTATTTTTCCCTGGCCGTTCGCTGGATGCGTGCATCCCGCCTGGATTTCTATCTTGAAAAATATGTGGATGGGCAATATATCGGCAGCCTGATCGCTGAAGAATTTGACGGCGCCAAGAAGGCCGGCTATGTCAGCACCAATGACGGCTGGGATGCAAGCCAGGAAACCGCCGTGGAAACGGTGCTGATGGTGCGGGATCATATTGCCACCGTCACCGTAACCGGCAATGTTTCCAATGTGAGCAAAACCCTCCATTTCGATCTGACCAAAGCCCCCTGGCTGGCGGATAAATTCACCGAAAAAAAGCCTGTATTGATGACCAAGGGCCCCTTGAAGTATACCATCCGGGGCGGCTCCTTTGAATTCATCGGGGTGGATGCTGCCACTTTGAAAGGAGAAAAAGCCATGCTTCCGGAAGACGTATGGATGAAGGCCCGGATCGAAGCCCGCACTGCCCACACCCCCTTTGGCGATCTGAATGTGGGCGATTACACCGCCAGGAATTACCGCTACGAAAACATTTCTATCCCCTACCAGATTTATCTGCCTGCCTCTTATGAAGAGGGCAAGGAATACCCCGTCATGCTCTTCCTCCACGGCGCCGGCTTCAAGGGATCGGATAACCAGCAGATTATCACCGGCTCCGAATTCGTTCTGTGCCGCAAGATGATCGAAGAAGGCCGGGAATGCATCGTCATTGCTCCCCAGACCCCTGAACACTGGGTGCAATATGATACGGACCGCAGCGGCACCGTCCGCCGTCCCCGGGGCCTGGTTACCTTCAGTGAAGCCCAGGAATCCGCTTATCTCAAGGGCGTGCTTGCCATGATCGATGAAATGAAAAAAACGAATTTCGTCGATGATTCCCGGGTTTACGTCAGCGGCTATTCCATGGGCGGCCACGCCACCTGGTATCTGCTGGCGGCCTATCCCGATCTGTTCGCCGCTGCCATCATCTCCTGCGGCTCGGGAAGCATTGAAATGGCGGATGTGATCGCCAAGACCCCCATTTACGTTTTCCACGGCGACCTGGATGACATTGTATCCCATCCTGCCGCCCAGGCGGTAACGGAAGCGGTGCAGGAAGCCGGCGGCGAAGCCACCTTCATTTCTGCTGCCGGTTATGATCACGGCATCTCCGTTCCCATGCGCATGGATAATACCGTACTGGATTGGCTGTTCAGCCATAGCAAGGAACCCAAAGCAGTCTCCGAGCCCGCTGCTTCCCCTGCTGCCGCTGCCAAAGAGGTACAGGCAGAAGCCGAGCCCATCGAATACCTGCCCCTGGAAAATCAGCCCATTCAGGTGCAGGATGATTTCAGCATCCGCGCTGTGCTCCAGCGCAAGGGCGGAAGAAGCGCCCTGGACAGCAGCATTCATTTTTATGCCACCGAGAGCAACACCCTTTATTCCCTGGTGGTTCGCTGGCTGAAGCCGGATAATTGCGATATCTATCTGGAAAAGTATGTGGATGCCAAATATATCGGCAACATGGTGGCCGAAGAATTCAAGGGCATCCAGAAGGTCAAGTATAATACCTCCTATTACGGCTGGGATCTGACCAGTGAAAAGGATCTGGAGCTGGTGCTCACCGTTCAGAACGGTATCGCCTGCGTGGATCTCAAGGGCGCCGTCACCGGCATGGGCGAAAGCTATCATTTCGATCTTTCCAAATCCCCTGTGCTCAATAACAAAGCCGTAGAAAAGAAGCCCGTGCAGACCAGCAAGGGGCTGCTGAAGTATACCGTCCGGGGCGGCTCCTTCACTGCCTTTGAAATTGACGCAGATACCCTCAACGGCAAAAAGGCTGCACTGCCCGAAAATGAATGGGTCAAGGCCAAGCGGGAAAACCATCGGGCCAGCACCCCTCTCGGTTCCCTGAACATCGGCAATTTCACCGCCGGAAAATATATCCACAACGGCACCGTTCTCCCCTATCAGATCTATCTGCCAGAAAATTACGAAGCGGGCAAGAAATATCCCGTCATGTTCTTCCTCCACGGCAGGGATATGTGGGGCACCGATAATGAAAAGCCCATCGCTTCCGGCGATTTCACCCTTTGCCACAAGATGATCGAAGAGAAGCGGGAATGCATCATCATCGCCCCTCAGAGCGATTACTACTGGATCACCTATTCACCCATCCGCAGCGGACAGCCCCTTACCTATCCCCGGCGTATGCTGCCCTATGATGATATTCAGGAAACCGTCTATATGCAGGCAACGGTTGCCCTGGTCAATGAAGTAAAAAAGATGGATTTCATTGATGAAACCAGAATGTATGTGAGCGGCTATTCCATGGGCGGCCACGGCACCTGGTATCTGCTGGCTACCTATCCCGATACCTTTGCCGCCGGCGTCATCTTCTGCGGCGTTGGCAGCATCGAAAAGGCTGCGGATATCGCCAAAACCCCCATCTACGTCTATCACGGCACCCAGGATACGCTGGTATCCTATGCCGATTCCAAGCGCCTGGCAGACGCCGTCCAGCAAGCCGGCGGCGATGTCACCTACTATACCGCCGAAGGCTACGGCCACGGCCTGTTCGTTCCCATCCGGATGGATAATACCGTACTGGATTGGCTGTTCAGCCACACCAAGGCTCAGCCCGCTCAATAATCTCCAGGGAAAAATAAACATCACATAAGAGAGGATGACGCGCCATGGAGGAGAACAAAAAAGCCCGCATTACAGTAAACAAGGCATACCCGATCGATCAGGTGGACAAACGGATTTATGGTTCCTTCCTTGAGCATGTAGGCCGTGCCATCTATACCGGCATTTATGAGCCCGGCCACGCCACTGCCGATGAAGAAGGCTGGCGTAAAGACGTATTGGAAACCGTAAAGGCCCTGGATGTGCCCGTTGTCCGTTATCCCGGCGGCAATTTCGTTTCCGGCTATAACTGGAAGGACGGTATCGGCCCCCGTGATCAGCGCCCCACCCGCCTGGAACTGGCTGCCCGCATCATTGAAACCAACGAAATCGGCGTGGATGAATTCGTTCGCTGGGCCGAAAAAGCGGATACCGATGTGATGATGACCGTAAACCTCGGCACCCAGGGCATCGACAACGCCCGTGAGCTGGTGGAATACTGCAATTTCCCCGGCGGCAGCTATTGGAGCGATCTGCGCATCAAAAACGGCGGCAAGGATCCCTACAACGTCAAGGTATGGTGCCTGGGCAATGAAATGGACGGCCCCTGGCAAATGGGCCAGAAGGAAGCCCGGGAATACGGCAATCTGGCTGCCCAGGCCGGCAAATGCATGAAGCTGGTGGATCCCTCCATCGAGCTGGTGCTGTCCGGCTCCGCTGCCACCGATCTGCCCACCTTCCCCTCCTTTGATGCTGAGGTGCTGGATCGCGCCTATGATTATGTGGATTATATCTGCCTGCATGCCTACTACAAGAATGTGCCCCGGGATGATCTGAACTTCCTGGCCCGGAATATGCACATGGATCAGTATATCCGCACCATGGTGGGCATCTGCGATTATGTAAAGGCCAAGCACCGGGGCAAGAAGGATGTCATGCTCTCCTTCGACGAATGGAACGTATGGTATCATTCCTACGAAGCCGATACCAAGATCGTCCATTGGACCAAGGCCCCTGCCCAGTCCGAAGAAGATTACAACATGCTGGATGCCCTGGTATTCGGCAGCTGCTTCCTGACGCTGATCAAGCACTGTGACCGGGTAAAGATGGCCCTGGTAGCCCAGCTGGTGAACGTGCTGGCCCCCATCATCTCCCTCCCCGGCGGCGATTGCTATGTGCATACCACCTATTATCCCTATCTGCATGTATCCAAGTACGGCCGCGGCACCGCTTATGAAACCCGTGTGGAAGGCCCCGCCTTCGATTGCACCGATTATAAGAATGTGCCTTATGTGGACAGCGTCACCGTAGTCAGCGAGGATGAAAAGGAACTGACCGTATTTGCCGTCAATAAGGACGTCAACAACGATATGCCCATTTCCCTCGCCCTCCAGGGCTTCGGCGAATATGAACCCATTGAGCATATCCTGCTCACCGGCGAACTGGACGCCTACAATACCCCCGAAAATCCCCGCAATGTGGTGCCCGAATCCATCAACGATGTAGCCATGAAGGATGGCGTGGCCTCCGTGACCCTGCCCAAGGCATCCTGGAATGTGCTGCGCTTCAAGAAGGAGGGATGCTGATGAAGATTCGCCCCATGCTTGCGCTATGCCTGTGCCTGTGCATGATCATTCCCGCTGCCCTTGCGGCAGAGCGCACCACCTTCCGCAATCCCGTGGCGGCCACCGGCAATGATCCCTGGGTCGTCCAGCATGAAGGCAAGTATTATTACTGCTACTCCACGGATTACCAGGTGGGCGTATCCCTCATTGCCGATCCCACTCTGCTGCAGCGCTATAACACCAATTACGTCTATACCGCCCCCAACGGCACCAATTACTCCAAATGCTATTGGGCGCCTGAGCTGCACTACATTCAGGGCGAATGGTATATCTACGTAGCAGCCAGCGCAGGAAATGATTATTTCCAGCGGATGTTCGTGCTCAAGGGCACCAGCCAGGATCCCACCGATCCCTTCGTCATGATGGGCCAGATCACCGATCCCTCAGATCAATGGGCCATTGACGGCACGGTGCTGCAGTACAAGGACGAATTGTACTTTGTATGGAGCGGCTGGTACGGCGAGGATCGCATTCAGCAGAATCTCTATCTGGCCCATATGAGCGATCCGTGCACCATTGACAGCGAACGGGTGATGCTCTCCTTCCCCGGCTATGAATGGGAGCGGATGGTATTCCCCGTCAATGAAGGCCCTGCCGGCCTGGTAAAGGGCGATACCCTCCATGTAGTCTATTCTGCCAGCGCCTGCTGGGATGATTATTACTGCCTGGGCCTACTTACCTACCGGCCCGAGCAGGGGGATATCATGGATCCGGATGCCTGGATCAAATCCGATTCCCCCGTCTTCTCCCAGGTGCCCACCTCCTATGCGCCGGGGCATTGCAGCTTCATCCAATCCCCGGATGGCACGGAAGATTACATCGTATACCATGCCAACCGCGTTTCCCATACCGGCATCCCCGGGCGGAGCGTACGGATGCAGAAATTCACCTGGGACGGGGATATGCCCGTCTTCGGCGAACCGCTGCCCTACAATGCTGAAGCCCCTCTCCCCAGTGGAATGTAACAGCCATACAAGGCTGTACAAATCATAATATCAAGGAGGAACCACAATGAAACGGAAACTGTTTGTTGCCCTGCTGCTCGTTGCAGCCATGCTGCTGACCAGTGCTGTTGCCCTGGCCGCGGAACCCGTTCTCCAGGTAACCTTTGATTCTGAAGATGAAGATTTCCTGCTCAACGGCGGCGCCGTTCTGGAAGACGGCGTTGTGAAGCTGCCCGGCGGCGCCATGCGCTCCGGTTATGTGGAACTGCCCTTTGCTGCCCTGATGGATACCGATAAGGAAACCACCATCAGCATGTGGCTGTATGTTCCCGCCGAAACCAACAGCAATACCTATTTCGTATCCTTCGCCAACGGCAATTCCTGGCCCGGATTCATCGGCCGCGTTCTGCCCAATGGCCAGATCGGCATCAACTTTGACAACCGCGGCATCATGGTGACCGAGCCCGTCTTCCCCTTCGATGGCTGGGTACATGTAAGCCTGAGCATCTCCAAGACCTCCATGACCGTCTATCTCAACGGCGTTCGCGCTGCCAAGTATGACGGGGCCGCCAATGTTTTCGAAAACTGCGGCTGGTACAAGATCAACGGCGTTGACGTTGGCACCACCCACTACCATGAACTGGATAAGATCAATATGCCCTCCGGCTTCCTGGGCACCCCCACCTACAATTTCTACTATGAACTGACCAACGATTCCATGGCCATGTATGATGATTACCGCGTATACGATGTGGCCCTGGATGATGCTGAAGCTGCCGAGCTCTTCGCCAGCCTCACCTGCCCCGCCGCTGCCTGGCCCATCGGTGCTGAAGCCGATCCCACTCAGCAGCCCGCTGAAATCGAACTGCCCGTTGTGCCCGAAGACGGCCTGCGCGTAAAGCTCACCTTCGATAACGAAGATGAAATGTACACCCTGTACAACAACGCCCAGATCAAGAACGGTGCCCTGGATCTGCCCGGCGGTGAATTCCGCAAGGCCGGCCATCTGGAACTGCCCGATTACGCCATTGCCAGCTGCACCAACGCCATGACCGTCAGCACCTGGGTCAACTATGACAACTTCACGATCGGCGATCAGTTCATCTACTCCGTCTCTGCCAACGATGCCTGGCCCGCCATCTTCCTCATGCTGTGGCAGGATGGCTCCGTGCACTATAACATTGACTACCGCGGCCAGCTCAATTGTGATTATAAGCTGCCCGCCAAGACCTGGGTTTATCTGACCGCTGTGGTATCTGATGATGAAATCAGCATTTATGCTGACGGCAAACTGGCATCCACCTACAGCAGCCGTACCGGCAAGGCCCAGGGCGGCAACTTCGAAATGCTGAACGTGAAGACCAATCAGACCCACTTCACACAGGTTGACCGCGTTGCCAACAAGACCTTCCGTCTTGGCTCTTCCTTCATGGATATCGGCTACACCCGCGTTGATTCCATCGCCAAGTTCGATAACTTCAGCATTTATTCCAAGGCCCTGAATGCGGAAGAAGTGGCTGCTCTGTATGCCGCTGAATGCGCAGAAACCAACTACGCCAAGTAATCAATCACTATTATTGGGGGCGCTGCATCCGTGCAGCGCTCCCAAACAAACAGGAGGAACAGCCATGAAAGCAGAAACCATCCGTATCGGATATTTGCCGACGCGACGGACGATGTTCTCCCGTGAGGAAGCGCAGCGGTATCGGAACAAGGTCAAGGCCCTGATCCAGCGCGACGGCCTGGAAATCGTGGATATTGATGATCAGAATGAAGAAGGTCTGATCTGGTCCATCGATCAGGTGCCCGCCATCATCAAAAAATTCCGGAATGCTGAAATTGATGCTTTGTTCGTTCCGCTGTGCAACTTTGGCCAGGAAGGCCCCGTCTGCGAAGTCGTGCGTGCATTTAACGTTCCCGTGCTGCTGTGGGGCCCCCGGGATGAAGGCCCTGACGCAGTGGGCCTGCGCATGCGTGACAGCCAGTGCGGCATTTTTGCCCTGAGCAAGGTACTGCAGCGCTATGGCGTCAAATTTACTTATCTCACCAATACCGATCCCGAAAGCGAATATTTCCTCAATGGCTTCGATCGGTTCGTACGTGTGGCCCGGGTTGTGAAAGCAGTGCGCACCATGCGCATCCTGCAGATCGGCCTGCGCCCCGATCCCTTCCTGAGCGTTGTATGCAATGAGGGCGAACTGAGCGAAAAATTCGGCATCGAAACGCTGCCTGTAAGCGTGACCGAACTAGGCAGCCGGATGGACGCCATCATCGCGGAAAACAGCGAAGAGCTGCAGGCCCTGACCGCTTCCATCCTCAGCGGCTATTGCGTGGAACATAAGGATCCCACCGACGCCGCCCTGCGCCTGGCCGCCATGAAGATTGCCATCCAGCGCCTGGCCAAGGAACTGCGCGCCACCTGCGCCGCCGTACAATGCTGGACGGATATGCAGAAGATCACCGGCGCCTGGCCCTGTGCCGTTCACGGCATGCTGAGCGAAGAAGGCTTCCCCGTAGCCTGCGAAACGGATATCCACGGCGCCATTTCCGCCCGGATGCTGCAGGCCGCCATGGGCGATACCGAGCCCCAGTTCTTCGCTGATCTGACCATCCGCCATCCCGAAAATGACAATTGCGAACTGCTGTGGCACTGCGGCCCCTTCCCTGGCTGCCTGGCCAAGCAGGGCGAGAAGAAGCGGATCGTGGATCACTGGACCGGCGAAAACGATTGCTGCGGCGATCTTCACTTCGGCCTGAAGAACGGCGAACTGACCGTCTGCCGCTTTGACGGCGTGAACGGGCAGTACAGCCTGTTTATCGGCGAAGGCAAGGCCATCGACGGCCCCATGAACGTAGGCACCTACGTATGGATGGAAGTCGGCAATTGGCCCAAGTGGGAACACAAGCTGGTATACGGCCCCTACATCCATCACATGGCCGGTATTTATGGCCAGTGTGCGGAAGTGCTGAAGGAAGCCTGCCGCTATCTGCCCGGCCTGACCCCCGATGTATGCGAACCCACTGCCGATGAATTGGACGCCCGCTGGCGCTGATGACTGAATACGAAAGGAATTGATTGAACATGAGAGCAGCAGTATATGAAGGCATTGAAAATATTCAGGTAAAGGATGTAGCGATTCCCCAGCTGCCCGAAGACGGCATTAAAGTGAAAGTGCATGCCTGCGCCATCTGCGGCAGCGACCTGCGCATTTATCATCACGGCCATGGCATGATCACCCCTCCCCAGGTAGTGGGCCATGAAATCTCCGGTGAAATCGTTGAAGTTGGCTCCAAGGTGACCAAGTTCAAGGTGGGCCAGCGGGTTGCCGTCGGCGCCGATTCCCCCTGCGGCAAGTGCGAAATGTGCGAAATCGGCCTGGGCACCTATTGCCATGATCTGAACGGCGTGGGCTACACCATTTCCGGCGGCTTCGCTGAATACTGCGTATTCCCCGGCTTCATGGTTGCCAATGGCCCCATCCACGTAGTGCCCGATCACGTATCCTATGAGCTGGCCGCCCTGGCCGAACCCCTGGGCTGCATCCTCAACGGTATGGAACGCATCCAGCCCAAGATGAATGACGTAGCCGTCATCATCGGCGCCGGCCCCGTAGGCTGCATGATGATCCCCGTGCTGTATCATCTGGGCGTCAGCAAGATTATCATGACCGATCTGGATGAAAAGCGCATTGAGCTGGCCAAGCGCATGGGCGCTGACCGGTATGTATGCTCCGCCAACGAAAATCCCGTTGACGTGGTTATGGAAGAAACCAACGGCCGCGGCGCTGATATCATCATCACCGCCAATTCTGCCTGGCCCACCCATGTGGACGCCCTGAAAATGGCTGCCATTCGTGCCCGCGTATGCTATTTCGGCGGCCTGCCCTCCGGCACGCTGGTTCCCCAGTATGATACCAATGTGATCCACTATAAGGAACTGAATGTAGTGGGCGCTCACGGCGCTATGCCCCGTCATCACAAGATGGCCCTGGATATGATCTCCTCCGGCAAGCTGCCAATCGAGCCCATCATCACCCATTCCTTCCCCCTCTCCAAATTCAACGAGGCGCTGGCTGCTGCTGAAAGCAAGGGCGGCCTGAAGGTTATTGTAAAGCCTGTTGAAGAATAAATATCTGCCACAAAAGGAGAATGATTCCCATGACTGAAAATGAACGTCTTGCGGCATTAATCGAAGCTGCGATCGCCCGTGTCAACCAGGATGAAATCGATCGTCCGGTGCTTCCCGAAGTTGAAATGACCAAGCCCTACGGCAAGTATTGCGATCATTCCGTGCTGCGCGCCTATACCAAGAGCGAAATTATCTCCGCTTTCTGCAAGGAAGCCATCGAATACGGCGCTGCCGCCGTCAGCGTAAACCCCATTCATATTCCCCTGGTCAAGAAGGAACTGGAAGGCTCCGGCGTGAATACCGGCGCTTCCGTCGGCTTCCCTCTGGGCGCTACCACCCCCGCTGTCAAGGCCTTTGAAACCGCCGAAGCCATCGCCAACGGCGCAGAAGAAATCGATATGGTTTCCAACATCGGCGCTCTGCGGGATAAGAACTACGAACTGTATCTGAAGGATATTCAGGGCGTTGTCGCGGCCGCCAAGGGCGCCCCTGTAAAGGTCATCATTGAAACCTGCTACCTGACCCGTGAAGAAAAGATCGCTGCCACCGCCCTGGCCCAGGAAGGCGGCGCCACCTATATCAAAACCTCCACCGGCATGGGCACCCGCGGTGCCCGCGCTGCGGACGTGATCCTGATGCGCCGCACCGTGGAAGATAAGGTGATGATCAAGGCCGCTGCCGATGTCACCTGCCGTGAAGATGCCGATACCATGATCAAGGCCGGCGCCGTTCGTCTGGGCATCAGCCGCCTGATCGCTATCGTAACCGACAACAAGGATGCGCCTTGTGCCGCCATGGTCAACAAGCCCGCTCCCCTTCCTAAGGAGTAATGCAGCATGAACATTTTTGAACGCATGAAGCTCACCGGCCGGGTGGCCCTGGTCACCGGCGGCGAGCGCGGAATTGGCCTGGCTATCTGCCAGGCTTACGCCCAGGCAGGCGCCCATATCGTGGTTGCCGGTCTGGATGAAAAGGCCGCTGAAACCGCCAAGGAACTGATTGAAAAGGAAGGCGTGAACTTCCGCTTCATCAAGGCTGACGTAACCAAGGAAGCCGATGTAATCGCTGCCGTGGAAAGCGTAAAGCAGATCGAAGGCCATCTGGATATCCTGTGCAACAATGCCGGCATCTCCAAGCGTGCTGAAGCCGCTGAAATGCCCCTGGAAATCTGGCAGCGGGTGCTGGATATCAACCTCACCGGCCAGTTCCTCTTCTCCCGTGAAGCCGCCAAGATCATGCTGGAGCAGGGCAAGGGCGCCATCGTGAACGTGGCCTCCATGTCCGGTCTGATCGTCAATAAGCCCTTGAGCCAGTGCAACTACAACACCTCCAAGGCCGGCGTCATCCAGATGACCAAATCCATGGCCTGCGAATGGGCCAAGCGGGGCATCCGCGTCAATGCAGTGGCTCCCGGTTACATCCGCACCCCAATCACCGAGCATCGCTTCATCGATCCCAACGATCCCGCTGTGCCGATCTGGCGTGAAATGACCCCCATGGGTCATGAAGGCGTGCCGGAGGATATCGCCGGCGCCGCCCTGTTCCTGGCCTCTGATGCTGCCAGCTATATCACCGGCGCTGTGCTGTCCATTGATGGCGGCTACACCTGCTGGTAAGGAGGATTTTGGATCATGAGCTTGAATCCTGATAATATCAAGGGACGGGTTTGCGTTGTAACCGGTTCTGCCCGCTCCATCGGCCTGGAGGTTGCCACCCGGTATGCCTCCTACGGCGCCAAGGTCTATATGCTGGATTACAGTGAAACGGTGTTGGAATCCGCTAAGGCCCTTCGTGAAAAGGGCTGGGATGCCACCGGAAAGATCCTGGATGTAACGGATCACGACGCCGTTATCGCCTGCTTTGACGCCATTGTGGCCGAAGCCGGCCCGGTATATGCCCTGGTCAATTGCGCCGGCGTGGGCGGCAGCTGCGCCTTCGAAAATACCACCCCCGATATGTGGCAGCGGGTATTTTCCATCAATGTGTTCGGTACGGTCAACTGCATCCAGGGCGCCATTCGCTCCATGCGTGAGGCCCGGGAAGGCAAGATCATCAATTTCTCCAGCAAAACCGGCAAAACCGGCTCCAAGCTGATGACCGTGTATGGCTCCTCCAAAGGCGCCATCGTCATTCTGACCCAGTCCCTAGCCCAGGAATACGCCGAACATAATGTGCATGTCAACTGTGTCTGCCCGGATATCATCCGGGGCACCGGCATGTGGGATGGCACCGTGGTACAGACCTATGCCCGTGATTTGGGCATCAGTGAAGAGGAAGTAAACGCCATGTACGAAAAGAAGGTGCCTCTCGGCCACTTCGCCACCATGGAAGATGTGACTGACGTGGTTGCTTTCCTCACCATTTCCGCTGAGGATTGCACCGGCCAATCCATCAATATCACCGGCGGCCGTTTCATGCACTGATCCTCTTCCCTATCGTTATTCAAATCATTCACGGGCTGCTTCGGTGATTCCGGGGCAGCCCTTTTTTTCTCCCCTTCAGGGATCCATTTTCCGCCGGAATTTTCATTTTTCTCTGGAATTCCGGCAGGATTCGGCAGGAATACATCGTATTTCTATTTACGGCATTGCGCCACAGATTTGCAAATCAAAGGAGTATCACCGCCCATGCATATGAGAAGAAAAACCTGGGCCCGCCCTGAGCTGGAAAGCTGCCCCTATTACCGGGAGCTTCCTGAAAGCTGCAAAGGAAAATGGGCGGAGGAATTCCCCCATCCGGCCCCCCTGCATGTGGAATTGGGCTGCGGTAAAGGGGTATCCACCGCCCAGATGGTGCGGGATAATCCCGATATCAATTATCTGGTGATCGATCTGGTACGGGATGTGCTGGGCAGCGCCCGGCGGAATATTGAGGCCGCCTATCAGGGCCAGCCCGTGGAAAATGTGATCATCAGCGCCCTGCATATCGAATATATCTATAAATACCTGGGCTCCGGCGACCGGGTGGATCGGATTTACATCCAGTTCTGCAATCCCTGGACCAAACGGAAAAAGCATGAAAAGCGGCGCCTCACCCATTCCCGGCAGCTGATGCAGTATCGGGATTTCCTGGTGGACGGGGGCGAAATCTGGTTCAAAACGGATGATGATCAGCTTTTTGATGATTCTCTGGAATATTTCGCCGAATGCGGCTTCCAGGTGCGCTATATCACCCGGGATCTCCATGCCAGCGGCTTCACCCCCAATTATATGAGCGAGCATGAATTGATGTATTCGGCAAGGGGCGTGCCCATCAAATTTGCCATCGCTGTAAAAGGGCCCATGCCCGAGGAAAAACCCAGCCATCTGGAGGATTGATGCATTGCCCAGCTTTGGCCGGGCTTTCTTTATGCCCTGTTCTCCAACCATCCGCATTGCCTTTTTCCGGAAAATGAGCTATAATGATATCATTACCGAAGGGAGGATATATCCATGGAATTACAGCAAGCATTATCCGCGCTGGATCTTTTGCAGCGCAAAATGGCGGCCTATCATCATGCTATGGGCCTGATCTATTTTGACGGCGTGACCGTCGCCCCTGCCGGTACCGCCCAGAACCGGGGGGAAACCCTGGCCATCCTCAGCGAAGAAAGCTATAAGCTGACCACCTGCCAGGAGACCGAAGAGCTGCTGAATCAATTGTGGGAAGCCCAGGATGAATTGGATGAAGCCCATCGCCGGATGGTATTCCTCATGCGTAAATCCCTGGTGGAAATGCGCAAAATCCCTATGGAGGAATTCGTTGCCTATCAGCGGCTGGTCAATGAAGCGGAAAATGTATGGCACAAGGCCAAGGCAGAAAATGATTATCCCGCCTTTGCCCCCTACATCGATCAGATCGTGGCAGCCAACAAGCGCTTTGCCGCCTATATCCATCCGGAAATGGACGCCTACGAGCATTGCCTGGACAGCTACGAAGAGGGCTTAACCCGGGCCACCTGCGATGCTTTCTTTGCTTCCCTGAGGGAGAGCCTGGTGCCCCTGATCCAGGCCGTATGCGCTTCCAAGAATCAGCCTGATCTTTCTTTCATGCGCTTCCATGCCCCCATCGAAAAACAGCGGCAGCTTTCCGATTATCTGATGCAGGTGCTGGGGATGGATCGCAATCACTGCATGATTGCCGAAACGGAGCATCCCTTCACCACCGGCTTCACCAAGTATGATTGCCGCATCACCACCCATTATCATGAAGATAACCTGCTTTCTTCCCTCTACAGCGTGGTACACGAAGGCGGCCACGGCATGTATGATATGGGCGTAAAGGATGAATTCGCCTATACCTGCCTGGGCGGCGGCGTATCCATGGCCGTACACGAAAGCCAATCCCGCTTCTTTGAAAATATCATCGGCCGCAGCCGGGCCTTTGTATCCCTGATTGCGCCGGAACTGCGCAAATTGTTTCCTGAGCTTCAGGGCATTGATGATGAAATGCTGTACAAGGCCTTCAATGAAAGCCATCCTTCTCTGATCAGAACGGAGGCTGACGAGCTGACCTATTGCCAGCATATTATGGTGCGGTATGAGCTGGAAAAGGCCCTCTTCGACGGCAAAATCACTTCCAAGGAACTGCCCCAGGAATGGAACCGGCTTTACAAGGAATATCTTGGCGTGGATGTGCCTGATGATACCCGGGGCGTATTGCAGGATACCCATTGGTCCGGCGGCATGTTCGGCTATTTCCCCTCCTATGCTCTGGGCTCCGCCTACGGCGCCCAGCTGCTCAGGAAGATGCAGGAAACCATCGATGTCTATGGCAGCGTGGAAAAGGGCGATCTGGGCCCTGTACGCAAGTGGCTGGAAGAAAATATCTGGCAGCACGGCTGCCTCTATACCCCCGGCGTGCTGATGGAAAAGGCCTTCCAGGGCAAATTTGACGCCGCCTATTATGTGGCATACCTGAAGGAAAAATTCACCGATCTGTATTCCCTGTAATCCAAATTCAAGAAAAAATTCAAATGCTCTCCTTTACGGAGAGCATTTTTTGTATGTAATCCATGCATAAATATGCGTATAATTTGCATATTGTAAATTATCAAAATCCTATCAGAAAATATCAAATCATGGCATATAAAAAGGGCGCTGTGCTTTCACACAGCGCCCGGATAATTGAGCTGTTGATTTCAGCCAATGCGATGATTACTTCGCGTTGAAGGCATCGCACAGGGCCTGCCAAGCGGGCATGCCGGCTTCGATCAGTTCAGCGGGGGTGCCGCCAGCCAGGCCCCACAGGAGGCTGCTGCCCAGCACGTCGTTCTGGGTGCCCAGAGACAGAGCGCGGTTGATGCGAACGGTTTCTTCGCCGCGGAGCATGGCATAAGTTTCATCTACAGCACGTTCGTCGGTGTAGTTGTACTTGTTGCCGATCCAGGCGTCTTCATCGTCATAGCCGGGGGTGGGGTTGGTCCACAGATCATAGAAGAAAGCGATCTTCTTAACATCTTCTTCAGAATATACGTTGGGGATCAGGGTTACGTTTTCAGAAGCAACGTGGATGTACTGGTCGCCTTCGTTGGGAACGGGGAAAGCAACGCAGCCCCATTCGTCTTCCATGTCAGCCATTTCGCTGCCATCGTTGAAGCCGCCGTAGGTCTGATATACATAGAAAGCAAATTCAGCGGCCTTCCAGGACTGCTTGTACCAATCCCAGCTGGCGTCGGCGGGGGTGTGCTTCCAGTAGTTGGCCTGGATGGTCTTGCCCCAGTTCATGGCTTCGATGGCTTCGTTGGTGTTCATAGAGGGATACAGCTTGCCGTTTTCATCAAGATCGAAGAAAGAGCCGCCGTTGCCGTAGATGGCCAGAACATACATATCATCGCCGGAACCGGAGACGCCCCACTTATCGACAGCGCCGTCGTTGTCGGTATCCTGGGTGGTCTTCTTCAGCAGTTCTTCCCAAGCGGCCCAAGTCCACTTGCCTTCAGCCTGCATGTCATAGATGGTTTCCCAATCGATGCCGGCTTCTTCCAGCAGACGCTTGTTGAAATAGATGCAGCCACGGGGTTCGGTAACGCCGGTGGAAACACCGTATACACGGCCCTGGTTGGTGTAGGTAGCAATGGTGAATTCATTCCACTTTTCATCGGAGAAATCATAATCGCCCCAGTTGGCAGCGATACCATTGTCGATCAGGGAAGCAACCTTACCGGGCTCGATGATGTAGGCGCGCAGGCTGCCATCGGGAGCGGAGGTGAAGTTGATCATTTCCTGAGCGCAGGTGCCCCAGTCGCCAGCCTGCTTCTGATGGATCTTCACATTGTAGGTAGCTTCGATCCAATCGCGATAGTCGTACTGAGCCTGCTGTTCTTCGGTGGGTTCTTCGGCGCGGGCGCCTTCGCCAGACCAGTAGTCATAGATGGTCAGTTCGAGCTTTTCAGCCTGAACCATTTCGGCAACAACTTCAGGATAACCTTCGGGGGCTTCAGCCAGAGCCATGGCGCTCACAGAGAGCATCATGACAGCCAGAAGCAGAGCAACCAGTTTCTTCATAGTGGTTTCCTCCTTTTTATTTTCCATATGAACGCCAAGAAAACAGGTCGTTCATATAGTTACAATGGGATATACGGCACAGCCGAGTACGATAGAACCATTATACACCCAACCAGACAATTTATCAAGCCATAATTTGCGTATTGAATGTATTATTATTCCTTGCTGCCGGTCATGGCCAGAGATTTGACGAAGGTCTTCTGGGTGAAGCAATACAGGATGATCAGGGGGATACAGCAGATGAGCACGCCGATGGAAATCAGCTGCTGCTGACGGCCGGCGGGCACAACCACGGCCACATTGGCGTCCGCAGAGAAATAGCGACTCATGCGGCTGACGATGGAGCTAAGCTCCACAGAGTAAATGGTATAGGTGGAAAGGAAATTGCGGGTATAGAACAAATCCGTCCACTGCCACACGAAGCTGAACAGGAAGCAACTGGCGATGGTAGGCATGGCGTCGGGCAGCATGATCTTGGTGAAGGTATGCAGCGTACCGCAGCCATCCACAAAGGCTGCCTCTTCCAGGGACTTGGGAACGCCCTTAAAGTACTGACGCAGCATGTAAATGTACAGGCCGTTCTTCAAGCCCATACAGGTCAGGCTCATCAATACGTAGGGGGTAATGCTGGTGCGCAGGTTCACGGCTTTCCCGGTAAGGGCCTTGAAAATACCAAAGATATCAAAGGCGGCGAAATTCATATACAGGGAGGTCTGGATGGTGGTGGGGGGCACCACGATCAGCATAACCACGCAGCCGAACCACAGCTTCTTCAGCGGGAAATCATACCGGGCGAAGCCATAGGATACGAAGGTGCATGCCGCCACCTGCAGCACAGATACCAGCAGGGACGTCCACAGGGTGTTAAGCATGGATTTGGGGAAATTGGTCAGATCGAATACGATCTTGTAGTTATCCCACGTCACTTCCCGGGGCAGCAGCACAACCGTGGAATCGTACAAATCCTTTTCCACCATGAAGCCGGTGGAAAAACGCATCAGCATGGGCTGGATGATCATGAAGCACATGCCGAACATCAGCAGCCCGCGAATCACGGATACGCAAATCCGCTTTGCCTCACGGCGCAGCAGATATCCTTCGCTGCGGCGATTACGATCCCAGAAGCTCTTATTGGCGCCGATGAATACCGTTTTGCTCTTACTCATAGGATTTCACCGCCTTCCGGATAATGAAACTGCTGACACCAATAAAGACAAGGGCAATACCGAAGTAGATCCAGCTCATGGCAGCGGAAATACCGAACTTCATATCCTGGTATGTTACCTGATAGATCAATTCCATTACCTTGTTATCATTCTTCATGAAGAAGTCAATGATGGTATAGATGCAATTGACCAGCAGCAGGGGGCTGACCATGGGGAAGGTGATCTTCCAGAAGGATTCCCAGGCAGAGCAGCCTTCCACATCCGCCGCCTCATAGAGGGAGGGAGAGATGGCCTGCAGGCCGGACAAGAATACGATGATCTGGATACCGGAGGCCATTACGATATCGTAAATGGAATCGATCATGGTAAATACCACATCGAATACCCCGGCGCCCACACCGGAAACAGCCAGCAATTCCTGCAGTGATGCGGAAATATCCACGCCGCCCGATTCTTCCACGCTCTGGGCCAGGCCGGCCATCATATCATAGAATTCATTCTGATGTTCGATGCCGGGCAGTACACCGGAGGAAAGGATAACCGGCAGGAAGAAGATGGCGCGGCAGGCCAGACGGCCCTTGAAATTCTGATTGAGAATCACCGCAACCACGAAGCTGAGCACCAATGTGGCGATGGTGTTGATGGCCATCTGGCCAATCTCTTCCACCAGGAATTTATTGTATTCCGGGTCGGCCAGCAGGGCATGCTTGAAATTGCTCAGGCCAACGGGGGTCTGCTCATAGCCCTGACCAGGAACCAGCACCACGTTATTGAAGCTCATGATGAAGGATTCGATCATGGGCTTGCCCATGAAGAAGATGAAGCCAATGATGAAAGGCAGGATAAACCAGGTGCCGGTACGGGCATTGCGGGCACGCATGGTATGATAGGTGGAATTGCCGGGAATATAAATCTTGAAAGTATCCAGGAAGCCGTCATACCAGTGCTCATGGAGCACTCTTTCCTTTTTCATCGCTTAATTCCCCCTTTCCACATGATAGCTGTAGCCAGGAATGGTAATGCCGTCGTATTCGCAATCCTGCTTGCTGTAGTTCACGTATACCTGAGTGCCGTCCTCGTAACCGGTCATGGTAAGGGTATCAGTGATCTGCTGATGGGCAACGATCTTCTGCTGATTGAGGCCGGCCATATCCTGCTGATACTTGAGAGCAAGGGCGGTCACTTCATCAGCGCGGCTGGCGTAATTGCTGCCAAAGTATTCAGAATAGAAGGTATCCTGCAGAATCTTGGCATTTTCCGCAATGAATGTGAAATTCAGCCCGCTGCCGTATTCAGCAGCTTTCAGCACTTCCTGCCGCATATCGCCGGTGGTGGTCAGGGATTCGCTGGTGTAATCCTTCATGCCGTGGATGGCAATCTGATAGAAGGGAATGGTCTGATCGATGAGGGAATAGCGGGTGCCCGTCAGATCCATATCGGTGATGATGTCGGCATAGGGCAGCACATAATCGTTCCCCATGCGAACCATCACGCTCTGGCCGGCATCATGGGCATCCTTCATGGTTTGGATGTTCATGGCCTTCACCTCTTCACGGGTGACCAGCGCCTTGGGATTATAGTCAGCGCTGAGCAGGTAGCCAATATCTCTAAAGGAGATACCGGCGGCATCCGCTTCCTTCAGATGGGCGATCAGCCGATTGGCGCCTTCCTTGGCGTAGGCAGGCTGCACCAGGTAGTAGGGATCAAACCAATCCACTTCCTGATAGATGACGACATCGTAAGGAACGATCTTGACCTGTTCACGGGTGGTATAGCGGGCGGAATTATTGAAAGGAATAAAGCCTTCCGTAATGCCGCTGTCATAGGCGAAGCAGGAGATGCCGTCAAAATACAGAGGCACATTCTTTTCCTTCGCCGCTGCAATCAGCTTGTTCATATCTTCCTTGCCGCCCAGCTGATTGAGCACATTCACGCTGGTAAGCACCTTCTGATTGATGCCGCCGTTCATCCAGCCGCTCATGCGCACCTGCAGGTTATTCAGGCCGCTGGCCTTCAATTCTTCCAGCATCTGCTGCGCCTGGGCAAAGGTAGTGGTAGCCACCACAGAATCAATGGGCAGGCCAAATTTCACAACCGTCTTATCAATGGCGCCCAGCATTTCCACGGAAACAGGCACATCAGCGGAGGAGACCGCATCCTTCAGCTTTTCATTGGAGGCACGCAGGTATTCGCCGTATTCATTGGCCAGTTCCACATAATCGCCGGTATCCATGAAACGATAGCGCTGGATGATGGTATCATCGGGCACATTCTTTTCATACACGTATACCAGCTGGGCCGTCTTGGCAGATACATTATACTTGTCATAATGAATGACGTTGTATTTCGCGCCCATCCAGTTATAACTGTTGTAGCGGCCGCTGATATCCGCCTGGATGCCGGCATAGGAGGTGGCGCCCTCCAGCATGCACAGGAAGGATGCATCCTTGCGAATCATGCCGAACACGGGGAAGATATTGCGGGTTTCATTGATCACCTGTTCACGCATGGTGGCGTAATCCCAGCCATACATGTTGGCATAGTAGGAATTCTGGCTCAGCTTGCCATTGTTATAGGCGATCAGGGCGCCGCCGCCCTCGGGAATGAACATGTAGCCTTCTTCCGTGTTATCTGCCGCACCGAACATGGGCAGCACCGCCAGCTGGGTGATGGGATAGGCTTCCCTGTACCGGATTTCGGAATAGGGCACTTCCACAATCAGGTCCTTCCCATCCAGCCGGTAAACCATGCTCACATTGAATACGGGCTCATTGGTTTCCCGCTTGCCGGCAACCAGCTGCTGGTCGATTTCGAAATCTTCCTGGGAATAGCCGCCTTCAGCGAAGTATCCCTCAATCTTTTTCTTGTTGGTTTCAGAAGTGCCGGATTTGAGGATGTACAAAGGCTGATTGAGCACCTCGGGATAGAGGGCAATGATCTCATCCTTGTTCTTCTTGGAATCCAGCTTGGAGGGCTCATACAGAGAATAGTTACTGCTCAGCTTCTTTACGGTGGCTTTCTTCATCTGAGAGGTGATTTCATCGTAGCGCACCTTGGTGATGGCAGTAGGAATCAGGTAAGTCTTTTCAATTTTACCTACGGCGTAATTCACCCGGATGGAACCATCATCCTGCTGAATGATTTCGTAGTTGCCATTCTGGATGGAATACTTGAAATTGTTGAAATCCACGTTACCGCCGGAGGTGGTATAGGTGACGATGAAGGTGGACTGCATCATTTCCTTGTTGCTGGAAATGGCCAGGGGATCCTTATCTGCATTTTCAGGATTGGAGCGCCATACCTGGCCGCTCTTTTTATCCGTCACCTTGAAATAGGTGGTAGCAGGATCGAATTCGAACAGCAAATGATCATTTTCCATGGTCATTTGCTTCTCTTTCCCCTCATAGCTGTAAATCGCAGGCTTTTCCAGGGTGCTTGCCGGCTTGGGGCCATACAGCGGAATGCCCACAAAGATCACCAGGCAGGCCAAGGCCGCCAGCAGGATCAGCCAGGGAAGCAAGCGTACAATTAACTTCTTCTTTTTCATGCTCACTTGCCCTCCTTAATTCAAGCGGAATGCGGTCTCGCGATACATGGAAACGAAGAAGCTGGCTGCATCGCTGAGAAGGCTGAAGAATACAAGCGCCAGGAAGATGATGATAAGGGCGCCCAGAATCGTGAAGATCAGGAAGATGAAGGTCTTCCCCGGGGTGTAATCATGCACCTGCATCAGGCCCACAAAGGCCAGCATCACAGACCAGACCACGGAAACGGACATGAGCACCGTATAGAAGGCCGCTTCATCAAAGGAGATCATATTGCTGATAAACACCAGAGGCAGCTGGATGATCACAAAGGGCACCAGCGCATAGCACATGGCCGTATAGATATCAATGAATCGGCCCTTGCCATCAAAGAGGGTGGTGGCTGCCCAGTTGGCCAGGCACAGGATCAGGAAGGGCAGCAGCAGGGAGGCCGCCTGTTCAAATACATTGATATACTGAAGCGGCGCTGTAATAAACTGGAAGTTGGTATACATCAGCTTCAGCACGTGAGTGAGCAGGAACAAGAACAGATACGTGGTGGCGGCGCCGAAGGATCCCCGCTTTTCATGGGTCAGATCCCAGAAGCCGTCAAAGGGATGGAACATCGTATGCTTGGCATACTTGAGGGAGGAAAGATAACGGCGCCATTTTTCCTTGCGGGCAGCAGCCTTGGCGCTTTTATTTAGCAACTTGGTTGCGCTCATACATTTCCACCTCCATTTTCCTTTTCTTGATCTGCTTTCTTACAATGGGAACAATCAGCAGCACAGCCAGGACAATAACCATCCATACAACATTTTCTTCCACCCAGATCTTACGCCACAGGCGGAATGCCCGGCCGTAATTTTCACGATCGTGGGCCATTTCGAAATATTCCATGGCTTCTTCAAATTTGTCCTGCCGCATCAGGGAACGGCCGATGCCGATGAATGCCAGATTGTAGTTGGCATTCTGCTCAACCACCTTTTCCCAGTATTCGGCGGATCCGTCATAATCACCCTTCAGGTAAGCGGCGCTGGCATCATAGATCAACTGCCCGTATTCCGTGGTGGTGAAAACGGTGATATTGCCTTCATTCTGATCCAGAACATATAGATCCTTGCCCATATGATCGATGGAGATGGCAGAGTTGAAAGCGCCTTCATTGTTGCCGGAAGTACCGAATGCCCACAGCATGATGCCCTGGGAATCATAGCCGAAGATACGGCCGCGGGTACGATCCACAGCGACGTAGATATCATTGTCAAGCACCGTGATATCCACCAGCTTGGAAGGACCGTACTGCTCATTACCTTCCACCCAGTACAGATCGCCGATGGGGGGATAGCGGTCATTCTTGATCAGGATATCATTACCAATGCCGTTGAGGCGGCGGATAGGCTGGGCCACGTCCCACAGAAGATCGTATTCGCTGAATACAATGTTGGTGGCATAGATGAAGGATTCTTCATCTATATACAGATTGGCATATTCGGTGGGAACGAAGGATTCCTGCTTTTCACGCTGCTCCTTGGTGGAGAAGTAGGTCTTCCAGATATAATCTGCCAGATTATATTTGGCCTTGTTGGCGCCGACAAAGCCGGTGAAATGGGTGTTGCTTTCGAATTTTGCAATACCCTTATTCACGTTGGTCACCAGCGTGAATACACGGCCGGATACATCCGCCACCAGCTTATAGGGCAGGAATTTCATGCTCTGATCGAAGGTTTCGTCAGTAGGCTTGGTGAACTGCTTGAGGAAATTCAGGTTTTCATCCACCATGATGATGCGTTCGTTATTGGTATCGGCGATGTAGAGATTGTTATCCACATCCACGAACACGTCATTGGGGGTGTTGAAAGTGGCGGGCTCACAGCCCTGAACGGCGTCGATGACCCGTACCAGGGAATAGCCCTGATCTTCCTTGCGGATCTGCAGGATCCGGTTGTTGCCGGTATCGCATACATAGATATCATTGTTGCGGATATACAGGCTCTGGGGGCGCCTCATGGCGGTATCCAGGCCCAGTTCCCCGACATAGATCACATCCGCTACCCGATATGCGTCCGGGGATTCCCGGATATCACTCCAATAGTCATAATTATAGGTATATGACTGGGCGTAACCGTCATCCGCAGCCTGGGCAGTATTGATCGAAGCAAACATGATGATCACAAGAAGCATTGCTGCAAGCCGATGCATCATCTTCACGGTTTTCCCTCCTTATCTCAATAAAGTATAGGGGCCGGCATTCTTTACCTGTTTTATCAATCCTTGATACCAGAGCTGGCCATGGTTTCCAGGATCTTGCTCTGGCTGATAATAAAGATAACGATTGGAACAGCCATAACCACCACGGTAACTGCCGCAGCCTGACCGGTACGGGCGATACCGCCAGCCTGGATCTGCTGCAAAGCGTAAACCAGGGTCTTCTTCGCTTCGGAATAGATAACCGTGGCAGCGCTGGTATTCCACAGGCTCTGAACGCTGAAGATGATCACGGTCAGCCAGGCAGGCTTGACGTTTGGCATCACGATGCTCCAGAAAATGCGGAATTCGTTGGCGCCGTCGATGTGGGCGGCCTCAATCAGGGCAGTGGGCAGGCCTTCCATGAACTGCTTCATCATGAACAGGCCGATAGGCGCTGCGAAGGCAGGCAGCAGCAATGCCCAGTAGGTATCGATCATGCCCAGCTTGCTCATGATCACATAGTTGGGAATGCCCGTTACGTAACCGGAGAACATCAGGCAGGTGGTAACCACGCCGAAGAAGAACCGGCCGCCGGGGAAATCATACTTGGCCAGCACGAAGGCCGCCATGGAGGCAATGATCAGATGGCCCAGGGTGCCCAGGAAGGTGATCAGCACCGTATTGGTCAGATACCGGCTGAAGGGCACCCAGCTCTGCCCCATGGTGACAAACAGATCGGCAAAGTTATCCAGCGTGGGATGCTGGGGGAAGATGGTGGGCGGGAAACGGAACAATTCATCCAGGGGCTTGAGGGCGGAGCTGACGGCGAATACCAGGGGGAAGGCCATCAGGCAGGCCACCAGCGCCAGCATGATATAGATCATGATGTCGCCGCCGATGGAGCGATTGGGATGACGGCGGTGGATCTTATGCTTCTTGGGCTTTTCGATCTTTTCGCCCCGCAGTTCCGCCAGGCGGTGCAGCTCATCTGCACGGCTCTTCTGGGTGGGCTTGCCGGGCCAAGCGGCGTACATATGATTGAAAATCTTTACGCCGGCATTGAGCATGAGCACATATTCCTTCTCATCCGCCATTTTCATGGTGATGGTGGAGCTCATGCCGCCGTTGCGCACATTCTTGAGGGCGCGGATGTGGGCAAATTCGAATTCGAATGCGGTTTCGCCCTTTTTGGTGATGAAGCGGGCATTGCTTGCGGCGCATTCCAGTACGCCCCGCACGTTTTTACCATTGATCACCAGGGTACCGCTGGATTTGATCATCATTTCACTCATATCAGGTACCCACCTTTTCCAGTGCAGAAGAAATGAACTTCTTGCACAAAATCATCACCAGGAAGAGCAGCGTAGCAATGGCGGATGCATAGCCCATTTCGAAGCGGCTGAAGCCGTAGTCGAACAAGTGGGTTACAACCGTACGGGCGGCATAGTCCGTGGAAGGATAGCCGGCCAGCGCCCTGGGCACGTCGCAGACGTTGAAGGCGGAGGTGATGGACATAACCGCGCCGAAGAGCAGCATGGGCTTCATGGAGGGCAGGGTGATGAAGTACAGTTCCTGCCAGCGGTTGCGTACGCCGTCCACATAGCCGGCTTCATACATGCTCTTATCGATGCCCTGGAAACCGGCAACGAAGGAAAGGAAGCCGGTGCCCATGCTCATCCACAGGATAACGAAGATCAATACAGGCATGATATAGTCGGGATTGGTCAGCCACAGAACGGGGGCGTCGATGAAGCCCAGATTCAGCAGAATGGAGTTCAGATAGCCGTAGGCATCGCCCCGGAAGATGATGGAGAAGATGCTGTAGGCATTACCGGAAATACTGGGGGCGTAGAAGACCACAACCGCAATGGCCCGCAGCCACTTGGGCAATTCATTGATGAACCAGGCGAACATGAAGGAAAGGATATATCCCACAGGGCCTGTGATCACGGCAATGACGAATGTGTTCTTTACGGAGGTAAGGAATACCTCATCCTGCAGAATCAGGTTGATGTAATTCTGCATGCCGATGAAGCGGGGTTTTTCCAGAATGTTGTAGTAGGTGAAGCCATAGAAAATGGAGGTGCAGATAGGCAGGATGAAGAACGTCAGGAACAGAATGGCGTAGGGGGCCAGGAACAGATAGCATACCTTCATCCTCTTCGCCTTGGCCAGCCCGTAATGAAGCTTGTCGGCCTTCATATTCAGATACCGACGGGTGAAACTAAGCTGTGTATTGCTCATCTCTTAATCCTCCTCTCCGTCGATGGGCAAGCCGAACTCGCGCCGTTTGATCTCGATTTCTTCATTGATTGTGCGGGTGTAGGTAAGCAGGGTTTCCCGGGGATCATCCTTGTCATTGATGACCTTGCGGATGGCGTTGGTCATATGACGGGTGGTGGAATAGCCGCCGGCGATTTCCGGGAAGCCACGGCTCCATGCCTGCTGCTCATTGAGCACCTTCAGCTGATCGCTGGACCAGGCCAGCTGCTGCAGTGCTTCGGTATTGGCAGTGGCATACCGGGCGGAGGAGCCCAGAACGCTTTCCATTTCACGGCCGAAGCGTACCTGGGATTCTTCGGAAACCCACCACTTCATGAATTCCCATGCATTCTGCTTCACCGTTTCATTATCGGTGGCGATCATCATGGTACATACGCCGCTGGAATGCACGCTGCGGTCGATGGTGCCGTCCGCCTTCAAGGTGCCGGGGTAGAGGGTGAAATCCCACAGGCCGCGGATTTCGGGGGCGGATACGGTGAGGGTGTTATACAGGCTGTACTGGCCCACGCCAAGGGGCATTTCGCCCGAACGGAAACGGCTGACAAAGTCGAATACCGTGGGCAGGCCGTAGTCATTGTACAGGCTGGTGTAGAGCTCAAAGGCGGCCACGCCTTCTTCGCTGTCGATGACGGTGCGCTGCTTGTTATCCGCATAGATGGCGCCGCCGTTCTGATAAATCAGGGAGTTGAAGCCAGACATATCCACATTGGAAATATCCGGGAAGGGAACGCCTACGGACATGTTGTTGCCCTGGATGGTGGGCAGGCAGGCGATCAGATCATCCCAGGTCTGGGGCACTTCCAGGCCCAGATCCTCCATAACATCCTCGCGATAGAAGAGCACGGAGAAAATCTGGGTTTCGGGCAGGCCGTAAACGCCCTTGTGCTCGCCGTTATCGTAGGTCAGGGTTTCCAGGGCACTGTTGTAGAAGGGCTTTACCACCGTTTCGTAATCTTCAAATTGGGTCAGATCCTCAACGGCATTACGCATGGCATAGTTTACGGCAAACCAGCCATCCACGCTCAGCACCACATCAGGGCCGATGCCGGCAACAACGGCGGTCAGAATGGCATCAGCGGCAACCAGCTTAACATTTACCTTGATGTTGGTCTTGGGGGTGAAGGAATCGTCCACCATGGTTTTGAGCACGGTGCTCTGGTCACGGCCGGTCACGATCCATACTTCGATTACATCCTCTGCATCCTCGTCATAGATATCGCCCAGGGCGTTGTAATCCACTTTATAGGAGGCAACACAGGCCCGGATTTCATGGAAGAGGGAGGTGAAGATATTATCATTGGGAATTTCGGCCTTGGCATCCACGCCGGTAATAAAGATCTGGTCGATATCCAGCTTGGATTCGGCCATGTTCTGCATGGCAGTACCCAGGCTGGTGATATTATCCTTGAAATTGCTGAAGGACTGGGTGATGCGCTCATTATGCTCCACAAACTGTTCCAGCTGCACGGCCAGGGTCTGCGCCACGGCCACCCGGTCGTTCTTCTGGCCGGTGAGGGCAACCGTATCATCCACCAGCTTATACAGGCGCTTGGATTCCAGATCCATGGCCTGGATGACTTCGGGATAAACCTTTTCCAGCTTATAATCACGGAAACGGTCGGGGGTAACGCCGGTGAGCACCAGGATCTTGCGGTAGATCTGGTTCAGGCGATAGATGCTGCTTTCCATGGATTTGAGGATTTCGCCCATCTCGCCCAGGGTAACCTCGGCCCGGATGGTATGGGTGCCTTTATCCAGATAGAACTGGTAAGGGGTGCCCGCATCATCGGAAAGGGTATACAGCTTCCAGTTGGTATCATAAGAGAAGGCAACGGAAGACAGGGCGTCAAAGGGCACTTCCCCATCCAGATAAATGGTACGGCAGGAAAGACCGCCGCGGGAATAGGTCTGGCGGGCCTTGACAGAAATATTGTAGTAGCCGTCTTCGGGCACATCAAAGCTCCATTCAATCCACTGCCCGGCAGTATTCCAGGGATCGCCGCCGATATAGTTGAGAATGGTGTGATATACATCATAAGGCACGGTGGAGGGAGAGGCATGATCGTACCTGGCATAGAGAGAGGGCGAGGAGCGGACCTGGGCATCTTCGCCTTCGATCACCAGATTCAGCTTCCGGGCTGTTTCCGTCATTTCCACCTTGGGCTGGGCATCCAGATAAGCCTGATACGTCCGGTAACCGGTCATGGGGGTGAGGGAAAGGGCGCGGATGATCATGGGCTCATTCACCGCTTTCAGGGAAAGGGTGTTTTCGCCCTGGGCAAAATAGAACAAATAGGGCTCGGTTTCATAGCCCATATCATCCCGGCAGTAGGCGGTCTGATAATCAAAGCGCTCTTTCTGGCTGGGACGGATTTCATTGCCCTGGTTATCCTTGCGCACCTCGCCTGCATCGATCCACAGGCGGGTAAAGCGCAGCTTTTCAGCGTTGGCAAAAGGAAGCTGCCCATTGATATACAGGGCACGCTCAATATCCACACCGCGGGATTCCACCGTCAGATATTCCAGATTGACGGCATAAAGGCCATCTTCGGGCACATTCACCTTCCAGGTGGTATAATCGCCGTCAGCGGTATACACCTGGGGCTTGCCGGATGCATCTGCCTCCAGCCGTCCGTCGCCCTCAAATACGGCCACATCCACTGCGATGGCTTCCTTCCCATTGGCAACGCCCTCATGAGCCTTCTGATAAGCCTCATAAGTATCATCGCGGCCAATACCGCCCACATCCGTGGCCAGATCGACGCCATCGTATTTTTCGTGGAAATTCAGCACGCCTTGATTCAGTAAGCTAATCCCTGCAATCGCAACGACCACGATTACAATACAAACAAGGATACGCAACCGTTTTTTCTGCATAAGCACGCCATCTCCTGTTGCTTTGATGTTTCCATCAAAATGATAGAACAGAACCTATTCAGTTATGCATAGAAAAGCATTTTTTCGCAAGCGAAAGAACATAGCTATACACAACTAATATGACAATTATAAATATTTTGTGCATATCTGTCAAGATTGTACAAAGTTCATCCTCCGTTTTTTGCACATTCTCTATTATTTCCCGGAATTTCCAATTGTCAGGAAAAGAATTTAGCCATGAGATTTTTTACTATGTTTTTGATAAAATCCACTTGTTTTTTCTCGTTTTCTATTTTTTATGGGAAATTTGATACAAATTCGACATTCAAACGTAAAAACAATTTAATTTGTACAGAAATTGTTTATGCAAAGAAAAAAACAGGCGTTTTTTCTATCAAAAATGCCCCCGGATAAAACCCGGGGGCATGATACGCAGACTTTGGTATTTTTTTGCGTTTATTCTTCCTTTACGGCATCCAGAACGTAATGGAAGGCATCCTTGGGCTTGGCCCGGCCGTCAAAGAGCAGGGGGAATTCATCGCCCCGCCAGCTCTTATCATCCGTAATGCCCCATACCTGCACCGCTTCCATCTGATCGGCATAATCCAGGAAAATCTTCATCAGTTCCTTATAGCGGGAGGCCTGGAAAATCCGGTTGATGGAATTATCCGCGCTGATGCCCACATCCAATTCGCTGACGCGAAGCAGAATGCCCTTCTTTGCAATCCGGTCCATGGCGGAGCGCACCATGGCGGGCAGGGGGCTGTTGGAGGAATAATGGCACTGGAAGCCGTAGCCGTCAATGTTTCCTTCCGCAATCAGGCTGTCCAGCAGATTGCAGATGCCGGTGAGCTTGGGCTCATTGGGGGTATTGTAATCATTGTAGTAGAGCTTTACGCCTTCAGGGGCATATTTCCGGGCGATTTCAAAGGCGCGATTGACAAAATCCTGGCCTACCACCTTCGTCCAGTTGGATTCCCGCAGCTCCTTGGAGCCATCGGATACTGCCTCATTCACCACATCCCAGGATACGATCACTCCGGGATAATGGGTATCGGTGTATTCCATCACCAGCCGGATGTAATTATCCAGCCGGGCCAGCATCACTTCCCGGCTCACATATTTGCCGGTGCTCTTGTATCCTTCCCGGAAGAAGACATCGGGGGTCTGGCTATGCCATACCAGCACATGGCCGTGCACCTTCACACCATTTTTCTGGCAATAATCCAGCAGGGGCTTGGCGGCATCGAATTTCACCGCCACCGCCGTTTCATCGGCAGCGGCCAGCTTCCGGGAGGCATTGACATCGAACACGGAATCGGGCTTCAGTTCATTGCCGGGGGTCAGAATGCTGAACTGGCTGGCGCAGAAATCCATCAGCTTCTGATTGCGGGCCTCGGTCTGCACCACGGCGGCGCCGAAATCAAAATAATCCTTGTACGCTTCCTTCAGGGAGGGCAGCGTCATATCATATTTGATTTCCATGGATTCCACCCGCACATTCCGGATGGCAAAATCCAGGGTGCCGTTTCCTACGGTTTCTACATATAAGATATAGTTATCGTAGGCATTGGGGGTATAGTTGCCGCTGATGGTGACCCAGGCGCCCTTGGGGGCCTTGCCCTTGGCCAGATTTTCATAGGATTCCAGGCCCATCTTGGAATGAGCGGCGGACATCATGAATTCCGCAGAATCCACGCTGTTTTGCATCACCTGGAAAGAAAACTGATATTTGATGCCGGGCTGCAGATCAAAATCCCTGCCGGGGGAATTCCAGGAAGAGGTGCGGCCGGTGATATACAGGGCCCCATCCCGGCTTTCCAGGGCAGCCGTCCCGGTGCTGCGGGGATACCAGCCATCAAACCCCTGAGAAAAATCCGATACATACAGGGAAAATCCGGCCTCTTCCCCCAGCGCAGTGCAGGAAAAGGCAAGCAGCAGCATCAGCATTGCAGCAATCCATTTTTTCACGGTCAAAAGCCTTCTTTCTGTATCGTATTTATTTTATTATACATGATTCTTTTCCGTTTGTCTGCCCCTGAATGGAAAATACAGCATTTTTTGCAAGCATTTCCGCATCAGATAAAGAATCTTTCCCCGGCGGATTTTCCGGTTGTGCCCCTGCACCATCTCCTGTATAATATGGATATACATCTTTCCCTGTTCAAGGCCTTGCCGGGAGGAAAAATATTATGAAGAAAGCCTATACCATAGAAAAGCGGCGCATTCCATCCGGAGATTATCAGATGAAGCTGCTGATTCTGCGCCCTGCCGCCCGAAAAAAGCCCCGGGAGCAGACCCCCGGCATCCTCTGGATCCATGGCGGCGGCTATGTGACCGGAATGGCCGGGATGATCTATTTTTCCAGGGCTATTGCCCTGGTGAAAAAATACGGCGCCGTGGTGATCACCCCCGAATACCGCCTGGCGGGCAAGGCCCCCTATCCTGCCGCCCTTCAGGATTGCTATGCCGCCCTTTCCTATCTTTATGATCACGCAGCGGAACTTTCCATCAATCCCCGGCAGCTGATGATCGGCGGGGAAAGCGCCGGAGGCGGGCTGACGGCGGCCCTGTGCATGTATGCCCGGGATCAGGGGAAGATCCCCATTGCCTTCCAGATGCCCCTCTATCCCATGCTGGATGACCGGGATACCCCTTCCTCCAGCCGCAATCACCGCCTTCCCTGGAATACCTTTTTCAATCATGCCGCCTGGAAAAAATACCTGGCGAATATAAAAGGCGCCCCTCCCCCCTATGCGGCCCCTGCCCGGCAGCAGGATTATGCTGCTCTCCCCCCTGCCTACACTTTTGTGGGCAGCAAGGAGCCCTTCTATTGCGAAACCCTTGCCTATACGGAAAATCTGCAGAAGGCAGGCGTCCCCGCCCATTGCCATGTATATCCCACCGGCTTTCATGCCTTTGACATGCTGCTGCCCTTCCGAAAAATCAGCCGGCAGGCCATTGCCGCCTTTGAGCGGCAGTATCTGTATGCATCCGCCCATTATTTTGCCGGGCCGGAGGCAGAAAGCAGTTGCATCCCGCCCGATAATCCGATAGAATAATGAAAGAAAAATATAAATTCATTGCATGCGGAGGAACATATTTTGAATTATCGTCTTGACCGCTACGGCAATCCCCTCTCCATTCTGGGCTACGGCTGCATGCGCTTTCCCACCCGGATGGGAAAAATCGATATGCAGGAAACAGAAAAGCAGATTCTTTCCGCCGTCGAAAAGGGCGTCAATTATTTTGATACCGCCTATATCTATCCCGGCAGTGAAGCCGCCCTGGGCGAAATCCTGGAAAAGAACGGCCTGCGGGACAAGGTGAATATCGCCACCAAGCTGCCCCATTATCTGCTGCGCAATGCGGAAGGGCTGGAAAAACTGTTCCAGGAGGAATTGCGCCGGCTGCGTACCGATCATATCGATTATTATCTGATGCATATGCTCACCGATCCCAAGACCTGGGAACGGCTGCATGCCTTTGGCATCGAGGAATGGCTGGCAGAAAAGAAAAAAAGCGGCGCCATCCGCCAGGTGGGCTTTTCCTACCACGGCAATGCGGATTGCTTCTGCCAGCTGGTGGATCTTTACGATTGGGATTTTTGCATGATCCAATACAATTATATGGATGAGCATTCCCAGGCGGGCAGCAAAGGATTGCATTATGCCCATGAAAAGGGCCTGCCCGTCATGATCATGGAACCCCTCCGGGGCGGCCGGCTGGTGAACCATCTGCCGGAGGAAGCAAAAAAGATTTTCGCCGCCCATTCCGTATCCCATACCCCTGCCCAGTGGGCCTTCCGATGGCTGTGGAATCAGGAAGCGGTCACCTGCGTGCTTTCCGGCATGAACAGCCTGGAAATGATCGCCGATAATGCGGAAACGGCCTCCCATGTATCCGCCGGGGAGATGACCGATGCCGATCACAAAATGCTTTCCCTGGTAAGCCAGGCCATCAATGCCAGAATGAAAGTGGGCTGCACCGGCTGCGGCTATTGCATGCCCTGTCCCAAGGGCGTGGATATCCCCGGCGCCTTCTCCGCCTACAACCGCAGATATGCGGAGGGCTGGTTCAGCGGCATGAAGGAGCATGTGATGTGCTCCGCTCTGCGGAAGAATCCCACCTCCGCTGCCAACTGCATCGGCTGCGGCAAATGCGAACAGCACTGCCCCCAGCAGATCGAAATCCGCAAGGAACTGAAAAATGTACAAAAGGCGATGGAAGGCCCTGTCTACCGGCTGGCACGCCGGGCCATCCGCCTGTTCAGATTATATTAAGGAGAAGATGATATGCAAAAGAAGCCCATGGTCAATCCCTATCTGCCCTCCTGGGAATATATCCCCGACGGAGAGCCCTATGTATTTGACGGGCGGGTATATGTTTACGGCTCCCACGATCAATTCAACGGCTGGGGCTATTGCCTGAATGATTATGTCTGCTGGTCCGCCCCGGTGGATGATCTGGGCTCCTGGCGGTATGAGGGTGTCATTTACCGCAAGACCCAGGATCCCCGGAATGCCGACGGGCGGATGTGCCTCTATGCCCCGGATGTAACCAAGGGCCCGGACGGACGATACTATCTTTTCTATGTATTGGATAAAATCAGCATCGTTTCCGTGGCCGTATGCGATACCCCGGCGGGGGAATATCAGTTCTACGGCTATGTGCACGATAAAGAAGGCAGATTACTGGGCGAAAGGCCCGGGGATGATCCCCAGTTTGATCCCGGAGTGCTGACGGAAGGGGATATCACCTATCTGTATACCGGCTTCTGCCCCCATCCCGATCCCAGCCGCCACGGGCCCATGGTCACCGTACTGGAAAAGGATATGCTTACCATCCGGGAGGAAACCCGTTTCATCGCCCCCAGCGCCCCCTATGCAGCGGGCAGCGGCTATGAGGGCCATGAATTTTTCGAGGCCCCCTCCATCCGCAAATATAATGGAAAGTATTATTTCATTTATTCGTCCACGAAGATGTATGAATTGTGCTATGCCGTCAGCGATTCGCCGGTGGAGGGATTCCGTTTCGGCGGCGTGATCATCAGCAACAACGATATGGGCATTTCCTCCTATAAGCCCGCCGACAAGCCCATGTATTACGGGGCCAACAATCACGGCAGCATCATCCAAATTGAAAATCAATGGTATATCTTCTATCACCGCCATACCCACGGCACCAATTTTTCCCGGCAGGGCTGCATTGAAAAGATTTATTTTGATGCGGCAGGCCGCATCCCCCAGGTGGAAATGACCTCCTGTTGCGGCACGCCCCTGCCCGGAGAAGGCTATTATCCCGGCTATCTGGCCTGCAGCCTCACTGCACGGGAGGAATGCATTTATACCGACTGCACCAGCGGCTGGATGGACAGCCGTTTCCCCAAGATCACCCAGGATGGGGGCGACGGGGATGAAAATCCCGGCTATGTATGCTGTCTGCGGGATGGCTCCTCCTGCGGCTTCAAATATTTTGACTGCAAGGGGGTAAAGGCCCTGTCCATCCGCACCCGGGGCTATGCCCGGGGCACGGTGGCCGTCCGCACATCCTGGGACGGAGATGTGCTGGGCCGCATCGAAATCCCGGATAACAGCACCGCCTGGATGGAATATTCCGCCCCCATCGCCCTGCCTGACGGCATTCAGGCCCTGTATTTTACCTTCGAGGGCCACGGGCCCCTATCCATTGCCGGATTCACCCTGCATACCTGATGGATGAATTGCCTGGAATATCCCATAAAAAAATCCAATTCTTCAATAAGAATTGGATTTTTTATATGCATTCTGTTTATTTCGCCAGCAGCGGCTCCATCCCGGATTGCTGCAGAATATCCTCTGCATCCCCCAGGGATGCGCCGTCATTGAGCGCCTTCATGATGATCATATCCCGCATCCGGCTGCCGGAAAGAGTGGCCTCCTCCCCGGCCTTGAGCAGCTGCTGGGTTTCATCGATCTTCAGCTCCAGCACAAAGGCCAGCCGCAGAAGGGCATCCCGGCTGGGGGCGCGGCTGCCATTGAGCACCCGGAAGCCGAAGGAACGGCTCATGCCCGCCTGTTCAAATAAAGCCTCCGTGCTGATATCCCGGCGGCCCATAAAGCCATTGAGCAATTCGGGCACGGTGGGCATACGCACCTTGCCCAGGAATTCCTTGATATCTCTTCCCTCCAAAATAGCCTGAACCACCATTTCCGTAGGGTTTTTGGAAAAATCCTGTGCCATTAAAACGCCTCCTGTCCCCTGTATTATACGGCAATCCCCCCGGCTTGTCAATTTTTGCGCACCTCCCATCCCGGAAACAGCCGCCCCGAAAATAGAGGAAAAACCATAAAACACATAGAATACTACAGGGCATGGATATGGAGGAATGGAAATGATCATCAAAGAAAAGCATTATTGCTCCCGCTGCATGCGGCCCCTGGAAGAAGGCGGCCCCTGCGGAAGCTGCGGCTTTGATCCCAAGGCTGCCCCGGCTTATCCTTTTGCACTGGAAGAAAGAACGGTGCTGAAGGGCCGGTATCTGCTGGGCGCTGTGATCGGGGCGGGCGGCTTTGGCATCACCTATGCCGCCTGGGATAAGGTGCTGGGTATGCCGGTGGCCGTAAAAGAATATTTCCCCCGGGATTTTGTCACCCGGGATATCGATGAAGCGGATGATGTGCTGCTTCTGCCCGGAGATGAAAATCTGGCGCTGTTCCGCATCGGCCTGGATCGGTTCCTGCGGGAGGCTCAGCTGCTGGCCATGCTTTCCTCCGTTCCCGGCATTGTATCCGTGCATGATTATTTCGAGGCCAATGATACCGCCTATATTGTAATGGAATATTTGCGGGGGGAAACCCTGGGCGCCTATTACGAACGGGAAAAGCCTGCATATTCCCGGCTGCTTGCCATGCTGCGCCAGCCCATTGACGCCCTGATCGCCTGTCATAAGCAGGGGGTGCTGCACCGGGATATCAGCCCGGATAACCTGTTTGTGATGGAGGATGGCGCCGTCAAGCTGATCGATTTTGGCGCTGCCGCCCAGATGGAGCGGCGGGCATCCGGCCAGGATCAATCGGTGCTGCTGCGGCGCAGCTTTGCCCCTCTGGAGCAATATGAAAAAAACAGCAATCAGGGCCCCTGGACGGATGTGTATGCCCTGTGCGCCACCCTCTATGCCCTGATGAATGGCGAACCGGCCCCGGAAGCCCCCCTCCGGCAGATGCATTCTGCCCTGCCCGGTCTGGCGGGGCTGCCCATCCGGAAAGATCAGAAGCGCATCCTGGAAAAGGGGATGGCCGTGCATCCGGAAAACAGAATCCAGAGCATGGAAGAATTGCGCTCCCGGCTGTATCATCTGCCGCTGCCGGAAGAAATCCTGCAAAGGAAGCGATTCATCCGCAGATTTCTGGTGAGCTTTTCCGCAGGGGCCATACTGCTTACCCTGCTGATATGCAATTTTTTCATCGGGCTGCCGCTGGGAGAAGGGCTGCTCTATTCCCTGCGGCCCGACGGCTTCCATATCATGCGCCCCACAGATCACAAGACCGAATGGGTGCTTCCCTCTGCCCGGCTGGGCATTCCCGTCACATCCCTATCCTCAGATGCCTTCCGCTATCAGCAGGATCTGAAGGGCATCACCATTCCCGGCAGCATTCCCTCCCTGCCGGATCATGCCTTCCAGGGCTGCAGCAGCCTGGAATCGGTGACGCTGCAGGAGGGAATCACTTTCATCGGCGCCGATGCATTTGCTGATTGCGGCAGCCTGCATACCCTGTATCTCCCTGCCTCTCTGCAGAAAATAGACCCAAGCGCCCTGGAAGGAACATCAAAGGATCTTTTCATCTGGGGCAGCTGGCAGGATAACGGCCGGATGATCCTGGCCCTGGCTGAAGAAATGGGCCGGCCCCTGCCCTTCGGGGAGCGCACGGAATTTGGCACGGAAGCCAATGTAACCGGGGTGACCCTGGTTTTATACCGGCGCAATTATGAAACCGAAGAACTGAAAAATATGATGGCGCCCTATCAGCAGCTTTTATCCTCCGTTACGCTGCCGTCCTATATCGACGGCCTTCCCGTCACCCAGGTATTGCCGGATGCCCTGGGGCAGGATGCCCCCAACTGGATTTCTTCCCTCACCTTTCCCGGCCCCATGGAAACCATTCATCCCTGGAGCGGCGGCATTCTGCTTTCAGCCGGAACGGAAATCCATTACGGAAACGCCGTCACCACCATTGCGGAAAATGCCTTTGAAAATTATCAGGGCACTTCCCTGATTCTGCCCGAATCCGTCACCACCATTGAAAAAAACGCCTTTGCACAATCCGCCATTCAATCTATTTCCCTTCCCGGATCCGTCACCTCCATCGGCGAATCAGCCTTCTATATGTGCCCGTATCTGAGGGAAATTCATCTGCCGGCATCGCTTAAAATCATCAGCAGCAAAATGTTCATGAATTGCCCTTCCCTGAGCACCGTGGTCATTCCGGAAGGCGTAGAGCAGATTGAAAGCAGCGTATTCTGGGGCTGCACATCCCTGGAATATCTGCATCTTCCCTCCACAATCCGTGTAATCGGCAGCGCAGCCTTCCTGGATTGCAGCGCACTGCGCTACATCCACATCCCCGGGCAAACCGCCATCGATCCCATGGCATTCCGGAGCAATCAGATGATTTTCACCCCTGATCTGATCATCGCCTCCCAGCCCGGCTCCCCGGCCCAGGCCTATGCGGCTGAAAACGGCTTCCCCTTTGAGGATGCCTCCCGCTGGAATACCTTTGCCGATCCCAATCAGCCGGGCACCATCGTGATTGATACCGATCATGCCGAAGAAGCCATCTGCGCCGCCTATGATACCATCCATCACCTGCCCATTACCAAGGTGGCCACCACCGGCACCCTCCACAGCAAATCCAATGCCGGATCCATGCTGCTGACCCAGAACCAGTATTATTCCGAAAGCCCCCTGCGCCGGGTGGAATTCCCCCTCTTCGTTCAGCAAATTGAATCCTCTGCCTTCCAGTACTGCCCCGATCTGGAGGAAATGCGCTTTCCCGGAACCCTCCATCACATCCGCAGCGCCGCTTTCATCGGTTCGGGGGTGCAGGCGGTTGATTTGCCCTCTGATCTGATTGCATTGGAGGATCAGGCCTTCAGCCAGTGCAGCCGCCTTTCCTCCCTTTCCATCCCAGAGGATATTCTGCTCCGGGAAATCACGGGGTTTGACGGCGTCAGCCTTTCTTCCCTTGCCCTTCCCTCCCCCATTCATACCATCCGGGAAGGCTTCAATAACTGCCGCCGGCTGGCCCGGCTCACCCTGCAGGAAGGCTGCCGGGAAATCCGGGACAGCTTCAATTCCGCTATCGCCCTGGAGGAAATCGTCTTTCCCGCCTCTCTCACCCGCCTGGAAAGCAGCTTCTCCGGCGCCGTTTCCCTGCAGCATGTATATTTCCTCAATCCGGATACCCTCATTATCCCCTCCGGCCGCAGAACGCCCTTCTCCGGCTGCCGTAATCTGATCATACACGGATACCCTGGTTCCACGGCGGAAAAATATGCCCTGGAAAACGGCTTTGCCTTTGAAGCCATTGACAATCATTCCATCTGATCATCCGGATCAAAAAACTCCCCCGATGCATGAAAAGCACCGGGGGAGTTTTGCATTTATTTCAGAATGGTGCGATTTACCATGGTCTGCAGCGCCGCTTCGCTTTCCCCATCCCTGATTCTTCTGGCCACCACCACTCTGCGCTCCGTGGTATCATCCACGCAGGTCATCAGCAGCAGCAGTTGATCCTCCGGCTGCACATCGATGGGGGTATAATAGACGGACAGCTTCATCAGCTGTTCCAGTGCTTCCTTCCGCCAGGGGATGGTGGAGGAATTGAGCTTGGCGAAATTCACATACTTGCCGTTCCCTGCCACCGTGCTGATGGTGCCCACGGCGAATACCACATACCGGCCGTTTTCATAGGCGGTATCAAAGGTAATGAAGGGATTATGGTGGTAAAAGGTGCTGTTTTCATAATTGCGCAGGCTGCCGAACATGGCCCCGGTTTTCATATTATGGCCGTATAGCATCAGGGTATAGGGCCGGGTAGTCAGCTTGCAATTCTCATCCAGGAAGATGGCTCCGTTCTGATTGTGATATCCCCGGTAATCCCGGCGCAGATAATATTCATTATCCCGCTGCACCACCGCTTCATCAATCACCTCAGGAATGGTGAGCCAGCCGATAATATCCTTATTCTGGGCCTGGATTTTCTTAAAGCGGCTGCTGACGATGGCATAATAATTGGTGGGATACCGCATGGAAGGCAGCACCAGGGAGGGACCCTGGGTGGGCGTGGGGGCGGCGGTGGCCGCAGGGACGGCTGCAACAGGAAGCGCGGTAGGCGATGGAGTCTGCAGGGCTTGCTCTGCCTCCATCGCTGCCTGATTGATCCGGCGCAGTTCCTCCGCCGCTTTCCGGGAGGAAAAATAATCCCCGAAATAGCGGATCAGCATGAATCCGCTGAAAAAAAGAACGGCTGACAGCGCAGCAATCGCCCCGATATACAGCCAGCGCCGGGCAGAACGCCTGGAGCGCCTGGAGGCCGCATAATAATTGCGGGCACGATGCTTGACAGTCAGTCGTTTCTTCATGGGTTCATCCTTTATACAGGCAGAATTGCCCGGTGATTTTTTGTATGGGCCGCTTTACTGCTGGGAATGGAACCGATCCTGGCGGGAACGGCGGGGTTGCTGGCCCTGGGCAGGCATCTGGCCGTATTGCTGGGAATAATCCGGCTGGCCCTGCTGATAAGGGGCATACTGCTGGGAATAATCCGGCTGCTGGCCATACTGCTGGGGCTGCTGATATGCCTGCTGGGGATATTGGGGCTGCTGATATGCCTGCTGAGGATACTGGGGCTGCTGATACGCCTGCTGGGGCTGATAGCCCTGCTGGGGATAGCCCTGGGGAGCATACTGCTGAGGCTGCTGATAGGCTTGCTGCTGATACTGGGGCTGCTGATAATTCTGCTGGGGCTGATAGCCCTGCTGGGCATAGCCCTGCTGGGGCTGCTGATATGCCTGCTGGGGATACTGGGGCTGCTGATACGCCTGCTGAGGATATCCCTGCTGGGCATAGCCCTGCTGCACATAAGGCTGCTGATAGCTCTGCTGCATATAGGGCAGGGGGGCAGGGGCCGGCTCCTTGAAGAGGGGCTTTTTGAGCAGCTTCACGCTCAGCTCATTGATCTTCTTCTGCAGGGGGCTGAGGGCCTTGGGCTGCTCCGGCTGGCCTTCCTTCTTTTTCAGCTTGGCGGCTGCGCTGTCGGTATAGAAAACGAAGCCGATCATCAGGGCGCTGATCAGAATAGCCACATAAATTCCCGGAGGCTTCTGGATATAATCCGCCACATTGCCCATACCGGGAACGGAGAAGGCCACCTTGCCGATAATCTTGCTGCGATCCACCAGATTGGAGTCCACCACATCATTGGCGTCACCCTTGGTGCGATAGCGCACGATGGAGGGGTTATTCTCATCCGGTACCACTTCCACAATACGGTGGGTGGCGATGGTGCCCCGGTTATCGATCTGGAAGGTAATGACATCCTGAATATTCAGGGGATCATTAGCCCCCAGCTTCTTTACATAAATCAGCGATCCCACGGGATAAGTAGGCTCCATAGAGCCGGTGAGCACGCCGTACACCTGCATGCCGAAAATCCTGATGCCGGAAATAAGGAAGGCAAACAGAATGGCCACGCAAACCATGATCGATGTGACGGCTTTCATCATTTTAATGGTTTTCAGATTCACAATAATCCTCCTGTCCCATTGCTCAGAGCAACAAGATGAATCATAGGCTGTCCAATGGCTATCCCTAAAAAGGCGGACAAAGGCCACCTATATCATATGTTATTATACAGGCAAAAGAAGGCAACTTCAATCATTTTGGCAACATTTTCAAGAAATTTAAGCAGGCCGTGATGATTTTCTCCTGCTTTTATGTGGATTTGTAATCTTCTTTTCATAATTTTCCCGGAAATTTACCCATTATGCATGCATCCGGCAGGAAAACGGAAGAAAAAAAGGAATATTAGCGATGATTCTTCTGAAAAGGACGGCGGACAGATTATGTGCGAACCATCCAGGCATTATGCCTTCTGCCAGAATGTGAAATGCGAATACTTCCCCTGCCATCCCGGCATTGCGGAAGCGGATTTCAATTGCCTGTTCTGCTATTGCCCCCTGTATGCCCTGGGCAAAAAATGCGGCGGCGCTTTTACATACACGGAAAACGGCTTCAAGGATTGCAGCCGATGTAGCATTCCCCACAAAAAAGAAAATTATGATTATATTCTTTCCCGTTATCAGGATATTATGGCCCTGGTCAGAAAAAATGATGAAACACCCTGAAGATAGAAAAATCTGAACCAGTTTTTCACAGGGAAGACATTGTCTTTGATTCCATCCCCGGGTATACTATACAAGGATGGCAAATTCCGAAAGCAAAAGAAATGGAGAGGACGGATCATGGAAAATCTGAAGCTGATCTATACCGGGAAGACCAAGAATGTGTATGCCCTGGAAAACGGCAATTGCCTGCTGAAATTCAAGGATGACTGCACTGGCAAGGACGGTGTATTTGATCCCGGTGAAAATTCCGTGGGCCTGACCATTGAGGGCGTGGGCGATGTGAACCTGCGCATGTCCATCTATTTCTTTGAAAAGATCAACGCCGCCGGCATCTATACCCATTATGTCAGCGCCGATCTTACCAATACCACCATGGAAGTCAAGGCCGCCAAGCCCTTTGGCCACGGCCTGGAAGTGATCTGCCGTCACAAGGCGGTGGGCAGCTTCATTCGCCGCTACGGGGCCTATATTGAATCCGGCGCCGATTTGCCCGCCTATGTGGAAATGACCTTCAAGGATGATGAAAAGGGCGATCCCCTGGTAACCAAGGATGCCCTGGTGGCCCTCAAGGTCATGACCGATGAGCAGTATGATACCATAAAGGAAATGACCCAGAAAATCACCCAGATCGTAGCCGATGATCTGAAGGAAAAGGGCCTGATCCTCTATGATATCAAATTTGAATACGGCTATGACCAGGATGGCAAAGTCATGCTCATCGATGAAATCGCCTCCGGCAACATGCGCGTCTATAAGGACGGCGAATATATCGATCCCATGACCCTTTCCAAGCTGTTCTTTGCCTGATTCAAAAGATCAATTGCTTTCCTCAGCTTCCTGCCTGTTCGGCAGGAAGCTTTTTAAATGAAAAGCCCTGTCCGCCGGAAATATTGCATTTTCCCCTTTTCTCTGATACCATGAAGGCAGTATCAACGAAAGAAGGATGGCCATGAAAAGAATCCGTTTTTTATTCCTTATCCTGCTCCTTGCCGCACTGGCCCTTACCTTATCAGGCTGCGGCGGACCGGAAAGCACAAAACTATTCTGATGCCAGGGATATGGTCTATAAGGTCTTCTACATACAGGCAGAAGATCTGCTGGCAGAAAAGGATTATGAAGGGGCATCCGATACCTTCCGGAAGATTGAGCACTATTCCAACGCCAAAGCCCGGATTTATGAGCCCTTCTATATCCAGGGGGAAGATCTATTGGCCCAGGGAAAGGAAGAAGAGGCCATCCTGGCTTTCAAAAAAGCAGGCGATTATTCCAATGCTGCCGAACGCTGCCTGATGACATATTATGCCTGGGGCGAACGGCTGCTGGGCGAAGGGGATTATGAAGGCGCTGTCCTCGCTTTCAGGAATGCCGGCCGCCATGCCGACGCCCGGGAACGGATTCTGCAGACCTACTATCTCCAGGCGGAGCATCTGCTGACCTGTAAGGATTATACCGGTGCATCCGACGCCTTCCGGAAAGCAGAAAACTATACCGATGCAAAAGACAGAATTCTGCAGCCCTTCTATATCCAGGGCGAGGATCTGATGGCCCAGGGAAAAGAAGAAGAGGCCATCCTGGCATTCAAAGCCGCTGACGGTTATCAGAATGCCCGGGAACGGTATCAGATGATTTATTATTCCCTGGCCGAAAAATTGCTGGGCGAAAAAGAATACAGGCAGGCGGCCATCGCCTTCCAGCGGGCTGTTCCCTATCACGATGCCCTGCAGCGCTGCTGGGATATCCGCTATGATCACCTGTATGAAGGGCGTCTTGGCGCCGGATGGGATACCGTTGGCTTTCTTCTGGAGGATGGCACCGTCATCTCCACCGGCAGTTATTCCATCACCAGCCCCACGGAAAGCTGGCAGAATGTACGGGCGGTTTCCGCCACTTCCGATCTTTTTGCCGGCCTGAAAAAGGATGGCACCGTATATGCCGCCGGGGATGTATCTGCCAAGAAATGCAAGGTGGATGACTGGCAGGATATGATCGCCGTTGTGGTTGCAAGCGATCATATCGCAGGCCTGAAAAAAGACGGCACCGTATCCGCAGTGGGCTGGAATTATAAAAGAGAATGCAATGTGGAAAAATGGCAGGATATTGTTGATATTTCTGCCTGCTGGTGACATACCCTGGGGCTGTGCGCGGATGGCACGGTGGTGGCTACAGGGTATAACTACTACGGCCAGTGCAAAGTGACTTCCTGGGAAAATATCATTGATATCGCTGCCGGAAGCGGCCATTCCCTCGGCTTGAAGGAGGATGGCACCGTGGTGACTGCAGGGCGCAATGATTTGGGCCAATGCGAAGTAAGCGCCTGGCAGGATATCATCGCCGTTGCTGCAGGGGATTACCATTCCGTCGGCCTGAAAAGGGATGGTACCGTAGTGGCTGCAGGCAGGAATGAATCCGGCCAATGCCAGGTAAGCCAGTGGCAGGATATTGTGGCCGTTGCGGCCGATTCACATTATACCCTGGGGCTGAAAAAGGATGGCTCCCTGGTCATGGCCGGTGAAAATCCCTATTCTGAAATCAATCTGCCCCTCCTCCCCAGGCAATAATCCGCGATTTTGCAGGGCATGCCCTTCCGGCATGCCTTTTTACTTCTTCTGTTTTTCAATATTTCTGCTGGATTCTTTCATTCTTTGCAGTTTTTTGAAAGAATTGATCGCAATTCTTCCTGCTTTTTCCAGCAAATAACAAATATATTTCGAAGGGTTGACTTCGCTTTTTCCGGCATACTATAATAGACGTAATAAAAGCAAGCAGCGGCCATGCCGCCACATGCAGGAGGATTCTGATGGGTAAATATTTTGGCACAGACGGCTTCCGGGGGGAGGCCAATATCAATCTGACAGCAGATCATGCCTTTAAAGTGGGCCGCTATATCGGCTATTACTATGGAAGAGGCCACAAGGCCCGGGTGGTGATCGGCAAGGATACCCGCCTTTCCAGCTATATGTTTGAATACGCCCTGGCCGCAGGCCTGACCGCCTCCGGGGCGGATGTGTATCTGCTTCACGTTACCACCACGCCCTCCGTGGCCTATGTCACCCGCAGTGAAAATTTCGATTGCGGCATTATGATCTCCGCCAGCCACAATCCCTATTATGACAACGGCATCAAATTGCTCAATGGCAACGGTGAAAAAATGGCAGAGGAAGTAACCGATCAGATTGAAAAATATCTGGATGGGCTGCTTCCCGAAGCCCCCCTGGCCACCCGTGAAAAGATCGGCCGCACGGTGGATTATGCCGCCGGGCGCAACCGCTACATCGGCTATCTCATTTCCCTGGCCACCCATTCCTATAAAGGGGTAAAAGTGGGCCTGGACTGCGCCAACGGCAGCACCTGGATGATTGCCAAATCCGTATTTGACGCCCTGGGAGCGGAAACCCATGTGATCCATAATCAGCCCAGCGGCCTGAATATCAACGACGGCTGCGGCTCCACCCACATCGAAAAGCTGCAGGCCTTCGTAAAGGAAAAGGGCCTGGATATCGGCTTTGCCTTTGACGGGGATGCCGACCGCTGCCTGGCAGTGGATGAGCAGGGCAATCTGATCGACGGTGATCTGATCCTCTACATCTACGGCACTTATATGAAGCGCAGGGATAAGCTGACCACCAATACCGTGGTATCCACCATTATGAGCAACTGGGGCCTGGGCAAGGCACTGGAAAAGGCGGGGATCGATCAGATCCAGACAAAGGTGGGCGATCGGTTCGTATATGAGTGCATGCGGGCCGGCGGGCATCTGCTGGGCGGGGAACAGAGCGGCCACATCATCTTCAGCAAATATGCCACCACCGGCGACGGCGTGCTCACCGCTATCAAGCTGATGCAGGCCATGCTGGATCAGAAGCTGCCCCTTTCCAAGCTGGCAGAGCCCATGGAACGCTATCCCCAGGTGCTCAAAAATGTACGGGTAACCGATAAGGACGCCGCCCTGCAGCATGCCGATGTGCAATCCGCCCTTCATGAAGCGGAGGAAATGATCCACGGGGACGGCCGGGTGCTGCTGCGCAAAAGCGGCACCGAGCCCGTCATCCGGGTGATGGCGGAGGCCGGCAGCGAAGAAATGTGCCACAAGGCGGTGGATCACATCATCCAGGCCATGAAAAAGGCCGGTCTGATCAAGGCCTGAAAGGGGATGCGCCCATGATTACCACAAAAAATCTGTTCGATCTTTCCCATTCCCTGGCATCTCCCCTGCTGGAAAAAACGGAATATCCCTGGGAAGCACTGGATCACATCAAGGATTTTATTCTTGCCCTTGGGAAAACCCTGCCCGAGGCGGAATATGATCAGCCCTCCCCCGGGGTATGGATTGCCCGGGATGCATCCGTCGCCCCCTCCGCCCATATCGGCGCCCCCTGCATCATCGGCCATAAAACCGAGGTCAGGCAGTGCGCCTTCATCCGGGGCAGCGCCCTGATCGGCGATGGGGCGGTGGTGGGCAATTCCACGGAAATCAAAAACGCCATCCTGTTTGACGGCGTGCAGGTGCCCCATTTCAATTATGTGGGGGATTCCATTCTGGGATATAAGAGCCATCTGGGGGCCGGGGCGGTCACATCCAATGTAAAGAGCGATAAAACCCCCGTTTCCGTCCGCAGCGGGGATGAGGTATATTCCACCGGCCGCAAAAAGCTGGGGGCCATGGTGGGAGATTATGCGGAGGTGGGCTGCAACAGCGTGCTGAACCCCGGCACGGTGCTGGGCAGGCATGCCGCCGTCTATCCCCTCTCCTCCGTCCGGGGAACCGTTCCGGAAAATCACATCTGCAAAGGCGACCGGGGCATTTTCCCCAGAAAATAAAGCATATATCCCGTTTCATTGCCGCACGCTTCCGTGCGGCATTTCTGTATGCTTTCCCTGTCCCATCGCCCGGCTATATAGCAGGCAACAGCGGGTTGCTTGCCATCCCCTTCATCCTGGAATACAATATATATGAGGTGAGAATGAATGGAGCCCAAGACGATCATCCATGAGCTCAGAAATAAAAAGGGCCTGTCCCAGGAGGAGCTGGCCGAAAAGGTATTCGTAACCCGGCAGGCGGTTTCCCGCTGGGAAAGAGGAGATACCATCCCCAATACCGAAACGCTGAAGCTGCTTTCCAGATTATTCGATGTTTCCATCAATACGCTGCTGGGCTCTCCCCGGCAGATGATCTGCCATTGCTGCGGCATGACCCTGGATGATTCCACCACAAGCAAGGAAATCGACGGCGTATTCAACGAAGATTACTGCAAATGGTGCTACAACGACGGGGAATTCACCATGGATTTCTGGAAGCGGTATGCCCAGATCGGCGGGGAAGAAAAATTCGAAGCATTCAAGCAGCAGATCATTGAGGAATTCAATGCACTCCATATCGACGGAATGCCGGAGGTAAAAAGCCTCCATATTCTTCCGGGCAGTTTTATCAATCTGGAATATACCCTGCCCAACGGCGTTTCCGTAAAATTCCTGGATGATCCGTCGACCTATCTTGGCAATCAGCTGCCCTGTATTTTCGGGGGCGAACGATGCTTTGGCATCGCTGCCAATATGGATTTTCTGCTGGTATGCAGCTATGAAAAAAACGGGGAAAATCCCGAGCTGATCCTCTACAAAAAAAGATAAACGGATGAATGGGAAAAGCAGTGCACTCCCCTTCCCCTTCCGGATTACATGATCAACGAAAAAAGCCAGGCATTTCAGCCTGGCTTTTGCCATTTTTTCAGGATATTTATCCGTTCCCCGATCCACCGGTATCAGAAATTCCGGGTCATATCATAGCGATCATAGAATTCCTTCCGGTAATCCAGGAAGCGATCCTCCATGATGGCCTGACGGATTTCTTCCATCATGCGGATGAGGAAGCGCAGATTATGGATAGAGGTAAGCCGGGCGCCGGTGATTTCCTCCGCCTTGATCAGGTGGCGGATGTATGCCCGGGAGAAATTCTTGCAGGCATAGCAATCGCAGCCCTCTTCCAGGGGCTCAAAATCATGGGCATAGGCGGCGTTGCGCACAACCAGACGGCCGTTCCGGGTAAACACGGTGCCGTTCCGGGCGATGCGGGTAGCCAGCACGCAGTCAAACATATCCACGCCCCGAAGCACGCCCTCCAGGAAGCAATCGGGGGTGCCCACGCCCATCAGATACCGGGGCTTGTGTTTGGGCATATAGGGCTCGATCTTTTCCAGCATGTCATACATGATGGGCTTAGGTTCGCCTACCGACAGGCCGCCGATGCCGTAGCCGGGGAAATCCATATCGGTGAGCACCTTGGCAGATTCAATGCGCAGATCATCATAGAAAGCGCCCTGAATGATGCCGAACAGCGCCTGATCCTGGCGGGTATGATGTTTTTTGCAGCGCTCGGCCCAGCGATGGGTGCGGTGCATGGCCTCTTCTGCGGTCTTATGATCGCAGGGATAGGGGCTGCATACGTCAAAGGCCATGGCGATATCTGCGCCCAGGGCCTGCTGGATATCCATGGATTTTTCCGGGCTGATGAAGCGCTTGCCCCCGTCCAGATGGCTGCGGAAGGCTGCGCCCTCTTCCGTGATTTTGCGCAGCCCCGCCAGGGAAAATACCTGGAAGCCGCCGCTGTCGGTGAGGATGGGATGATCCCAGCTCATGAATTTATGCAATCCGCCTGCCTCCGCCACGATATCCTCGCCGGGGCGCAGATGCAGATGATAGGTATTGGACAGCATGATTTTCGTGCCCAGGGATTCCATTTCATGGGGAGTCATGGCCTTCACCGTGGCCTGGGTGCCCACCGGCATATAAATGGGGGTGGGAATATCCCCATGGGGGGTGTGCAGCACGCCCAGGCGGGCGCCGGACTGCTTACAGGTTTTGATCAGTTCAAATTGCACAGGGCTGCTCATTTTATTCTCTCCTGCTTACAGGATCCCGTTCAGATAATCCTGCACTAACTTTTCATTCAGCTTATTTTCATAAGCCGCGTTGGTCATATATTCATAGGTGACGATATTGAAATACAGGCCGCGATCACCGATAATCATATGCTCGATCACCACATAGCCTTCCTGACAGGGCACAAGGCGGCGGTTGCATTCCTCGATACGGCATTCATCGCTGTAAGACCCACTCACATACCAGTCGATATAGCTGTTGGTCACGATCTGGCTTTCCTGGGCGGGGCCGTACTTTTCCCACAGGCTTTTTTCCAGCATGGGATACTGAGCCTGAGCCCAGGCCAGATCATACTTGCTGTAATCCAGCTCAATCTCGTCCCCCCTAGCGGCCGCCGCCACATCCATGAAAACATAAACGATTTCCGCAAGGCAATTATCCGCATCAAAGCCATAGCCCACGCTCATGGGGCCAATACTGCTCATAACCCGCATCTCCCGGGCGTATTCTTCCACGGAATCGGTCAGTTCAATGCCCCGGGCCGCCTCCACATTCATCACTTCATCCATGGACAGGCCGAAGGTGATATCCCCGCGAAGGGTAAAGGGCTGGCCCGCTTCCTCGCCCAGGCAGGGCATACAGATCATTGCGGACAGCAGCAGCCAGATCATCAGCTTTTTCATAATGCTTCTCCCTTATTCCACCGTAACGGCGGGCTTGATCTGAGGCCAGATATTCTCCAGGCCCTTGATTTCCCGTTCAAAGAACAGCCAGGGCTTTTCTTCGGGAGTGGGGGCGATAAAGAGCATCTGCTCCTTGGTGATGGGATGGGCAAAGGACAGGCGGAAGCCCCACAGGGCAATCTGCTGGCCCCGCTTGCCGTTGCCGTAGCGATTATCGCCCCAGAGGGGGAAGCCGGCATGCTGCATCTGCACCCGGATCTGATGGGCGCGGCCGGTCTCCAGCTGAATGGCCACCAGGGAAAGGCCGTCCCGCCTTGCGATGGTGCGGCCGTGGAGGATGGCTTCCTTGGCGCCGGTTTCAATCTTGCGATAGGCGGGCACCACGGTGACCATATTCTTTTCCACATCCTTGGCCAGATAATCCACATAAGTGAACTGATCGGGGGCGTCCCCCTCCACCAGGCAGATATACTGCCGGTTCAGCTCATGGGTCCGCACCTGCTCGGACAGGCGGGATGCCGCCTTGCTGGTGCGGGCAAAGCACAAAAGGCCGCCCACAGGCCGGTCCATCCGGTGCACCAGGCCAATGTAGGCCTCGCCGGGCTTTTCATACTTTTCCTTGATGTATTCCTTCACCTGATCCAGCAGGTTTGCATCCCCGGTATTATCCCCCTGGGTCAGCAGGTTCGGGGGCTTTACAGCAACAACCACATGATTATCTTCAAACAGAATGGTGGGCTTTTCCATCGCTTTTCATTCCTCCACTGTTGTATAGTATCTTTTCCGCTGAACAATCCCTCAGTCGCTTCGCGACAGCTCCCTTTGCACAAGGGAGCATTTTTTGCTTCTTTTCACTATTTTTTATCGCTCCATTGGGAAAGCAGCTGCTTTCTTAACCCCAAGAAAAATCCAGTACAGGTTTTCTTGGAAGGGGTACAGGGGAAACCGTTCTTTTGCCTTCAAAAGAATGGTTTCCCCTGCTTTTTACTTACTTAGCCATCGTCCCGTAGCACCGCAGGGCAGCACGCCGCCGGAGCGGACGGGCAGGCACAATTCCTGGGAATCGATGATGCCGCCGTATTTGACGGAAACGGTTTTCTGCAGGATATTCTGCAAAACGGCAGGCTGGAAGCCGGTGGTATAGCTGTTGATGAAGAAGAACAGGGGATCATTGCTCAGCACCTGGGCGCAGGTTTCCACCAGGCCGAACAATTCATTTTCCAGCTTCCATACTTCGCCGGTGGGCCCTCTGCCGTAGCTGGGGGGATCCATCACGATGCCGTCGTATTGATTGCCCCTGCGGATTTCCCGCTTCACAAAGGCCAGGGCATCCTCCACAATAAAGCGGAAGGAGGATTCGGGAAGATTGGAAAGCTCCCGGTTTTCCTTGGCCCACTGCACCATGCCCTTGGCGGCATCCACATGGGTCACATGGGCGCCGGCTGCAGCACAGGCCAGCGTTGCGCCGCCGGTATAGGCGAACAGATTGAGCACCTTGGCCCCGGGCCGCTTTTTGATCATCCCCGCCATGGCATCCCAGTTGGCGGCCTGCTCAGGGAACAGGCCGGTATGCTTGAAGCCGGTGGGCCGCACATAGAATTTCAGATCGCCGTAGGTCACGATCCATTTTTCAGGCAGCTTTTCCTTAAAATCCCATGCACCGCCGCCCCGCTCGCTGCGGGTATAGTGGGCGTGGGCCTTATGCCATAATCTTTCCTGAGCGCAGGGCCAGATCACCTGGGGATCGGGCCGGGCAAGAAGGAATTCCCCCCACCGCTCCAGCTTTTCGCCGTTTCCGGTATCCAGCACCTCAAAATCTTTCCAGCCATTGGCGATAAACATACTTTCATTCCTTTCAGTGGGCACAATGCCACAATTTATTATATCATGGAAAAGCCTCCCATACAAGGCGAAAACAAAAGAAAAAAGTCATTCAATGAGGAAGTATCCGGGAAGAACTTTCCATATTTCTGCGTTTTATTGGCAAATACGCTTAAAAGGAGACTGCCATCATGAAAAAAATCATGGCGCTTTTTCTCGCTTTTCTTTTTGCCCTTCCCTCTGCCCTTGCCTCCATTCTTCCCCCGTCAGGCGTGGATGAAGATTTCAAAGCCTGGACGGGCATTGAATGCACCCCTGCCGTCATTCTCTGCGAAAGCCTGACGATCCTGGATCAGCGGGGCGATCAGGGAGGCAAGGCGGCAGACACACGGTATTATTCCGGCAAAACCATCCCGGTAATCGAAAGCTGGGATGGATACGCCAAAATCTATTATGCAGACGGCACAAAAACCGGCTGGGTACGAAATGAATATCTGATGATGGATCCCAGCTGGTATATTTGCGATGAGGATATGCAGGTTTACGCCTATCCGGACGTCATGGCGCCAAGGATAGCATATCTTGAAAAGAATACCAAGCTGCCCATCCTGACGGAATATGAGGACGGAAGCATCCGCGGCTGGGTTTGCGTAAGCCTCCGGGGCGCCGCAGGCTGGATCCGGAAAACGCCCCGGGATACGGCAAAGCAGACCTGGTTCCGCCCTGAGATGACAAATGATCTTATTTCCGCTAAGCTGATTCTCAAGAACAGCACGATTCCATGCAACGATCCCAACACACTGGATCAGCTGTCCGCACTGCTTGCCCATGCAGAGGATAAGGGCGGTGCGGTTTCCGGCTGTCCCTTCACGGCAGCGCTGCTGCTCACATTATCCAGCGGAAAAGAAATTGAGCTGCTGCTGGCCACCGATTCCTGCTGCATTTATCGGGTGGACGGCAGGGATTACGCCTATGCCCGGCATCTGCAAAGAGAAATGGACAGCAGCCCCAGCAATGAAGTCTTGTTTGACCTGTTCAGCGTAAGCCCCATGCAGTGGTAATGGATGAATGATCCTTCCTTTACAGAAAATATAACTTATGCTAAAATGGATGGGAATCTGAGGGGGAAGGCGGCGCAGGCATGAAACAAAAGCTGATCGTGATCGCGGGCACCAATGCATCGGGAAAAAGCAATCTGGGGGTCCATTTGGCGGCCCGGTACGGGGGCGAGGTGATCTCCGCCGATTCCCGGCAGGTATTCAAGGGCCTGGATCTGGGCAGCGGCAAAATCACCCCCGATGAAATGATGGGCGTGCCCCACCATCTGATCGATATCTGCCAGCCGGGGGATTTTTTCTCCATGGCGGATTTTCAGCGCCTGGCTTATCAAGCCATTGATGATATCCACGCCCGGGGGAAAATCCCCTTCCTGGTGGGGGGCACGGGATTATATGTGGATTCCGTGGCAGACGGCTATGAGCTTTCCGATAAAACCCCGGATCTGGAATACCGGGCCTATCTGGAAACCTTTGAAACCCCGGCGCTGTATGAAATGCTGAAGGAAAAGCTGCCGGATACGGAGATCGAGCCCAAAAACCGCAACCGGGTGATGCGGGCGCTGGAAAGGCTGGCGGCGGATGATTACCAGCCGGGCAGGCGCAATCCCAGATATGATGTGCTGCGGCTGGGGGTCACCTGGCCCCGGGAAATCCTGAAAGAAAGGATCGATGAACGGCTGGAGCGGCGGCTGAAGGAAGGCATGGTAGAAGAAGTGCAGCGCCTGATGGATGAAGGGGCCAGCACCGAATTTCTGATGAAGCTGGGCCTGGAATACCGCTTCCTCACCCGGTATCTGCTGGGGGAAATCCCCTACGAACTGATGGTGGAGGATCTGGCAAAGGCCATCAAAAAATTCGCCAAGCGGCAGGTCACCTGGTTCAAAAAGACGGAAAATCTCATCTGGCTGGATATGCAGGCCGATCCTATGGCCCAGGCCGTTGCCCTGATCGATGATTTCCTGAAAAAATGATTTTTGACCGCCCTGATCGGGCGGTTTTTCTATATCCTGATTGTGATAATCGGGGAAATCCGATTGTATCTTGCCGGAAAATGGGATATAATGGCTGTGAAGATTTCTCACCGCACCGAGGGATGATTTTATGAAACAAAAGCTGGCGGCATCCATTGTAAAAATGCATAAGCTTATCATGATCCTGATGATCCTGGCGGCCCTGCTTCTTGCCCCCATGATCCTGAAAACAAATATCAATTATGATCTGACAAAATATCTTTCTGCCGATACCATGACCCAGCGGGGCTTCCAGGCCATGCAGGCGGAATTCGGCTCCAATGAGCAGGCCCAGATGCTGTTTGAAAATCTGTCGGAAGAGCAGTTGCAATCCGTTGTCAGCCGGCTCAACGCCCTGCCCCAGGTGCTGATGGCCAGCCATAATCCCGAAACGGATGTGAAGGAGCAGGATGGCGTCACCTATCAGTTGATCACCCTGGCGCTGAACGAATGCGATATCAATGATGCCATCCGTCAGCTGCGGGGCATGTTCCCCGAATACGGGAATTACCTGGTGGGCGGCCAGGCGGCGGTGCAGATCGATATGCAATCCAGGGTGGCCGAGGAAATCCCCCTGGTGCTGATCATTGCCATGATCGTGGTGGTAATCGCCCTGCTGATCACCTCCCATGCCTGGATTGAGCCGCTGCTGATCCTGATTCTGCTGATCGTATCGGTGCTGATCAATATGGGCACCAATTTCATTTTCGAGAGCGTATCCTTCATCACCTTCTCCGTATGCGCCGTGCTGCAATTGGCGCTGTCCATTGATTACAGCATTATGCTGCTGCACAGCTACAATGCCCATATTGACGAGGGCCTCTCCCCCCGGGACGCCGTGCAGCAGGCGCTGGTTCATTCCCTGATGCCCGTTTCCTCCAGCGCCATGACCACCGTTGCCGGGCTGCTTTCCCTGGCATTTATGAGCTTTACCATCGGCTTTGATATCGGCGTTGTGCTTTCCAAGGGCATTGTGATCAGCATGCTGGCGGTATTCCTGCTGATGCCGGGGCTGATCCTGATCTTCCATAAGGCCCTGCGCTCCACCCGGCACCGCCCGCTGCAGCTCAGGGGCGGAAAGCTGGCCCGGGGCATTTTTAAAGGCCGCAGGGCCATTGCCTGCCTGCTGATTGTGCTGGTCATTGCAGGCGCCGTGCTGCAGACGGGCAACAGCTATTTTTTCACTGACAGCGGCCATCTCACCCAAGGCTCCCAGAGCGAAAAAATCAATGATCTGTTCGGCTCCTCCGATCCCCTGGCGCTGCTGGTACCCCTTGGGGAAGAGGATGCGGATTATGATCAGCAGCGGGCGCTGTGCGAAAAGATCCGGGCCATTGAGGTGCAGGGGGAAAAGGGCATCGGCGATGTGCTGGCCATGGTAACCACCGGCGCCGCCGCTCTGGAATACTACACCGCCCAGGATGTGGCCAAAATGACGGGGATGAATCCGCTGGTGGTGGGCCTCTTTTTCGGGGCGAACAATCTGGGTCCCTCCGTCCGGGCGGATCGGCTGCTGGAATCGGCAGGGACCCTGGCAGCCGGTAATGAAACCATCCAGCAGCTGCAGGAAACCCTGGCCCTGGCCAAAAAGACCTTCCACGGCAAGAATTACACCCGCATCATGCTCATGCCCACCGATGCCGGCAATACCCATTACCGCCTCCTGATCGAGGAAATCATGGCCGCTGTGCGCAGCATCTACGGGGATGATTTCTATCTCACCGGCATCGCCATGAGTTCCTTCGATATCGGCAATGCCTTTGAAGGAGATTTGATGAAGGTGAATTTCATCACCCTGATCGCCATTTTGCTGATTGTGGCCCTCTCCTTCCGTTCCATCAAGCTGCCCATTCTGCTGGTGCTCGTTATCGAAGGGGCCATCTGGATCACCATGGGCATCTCCCGGCTGATGAATGAATCCATTTTTTTCATCTCATATCTTATCTGCCTTTCCATCCAGATGGGGGCCACCATCGATTACGCCATCCTGCTCACCGATCAATACAGGGGCCATCGGGCTGCCCATTCCACCAAGGAGGCTTTGACCCTGGCCCTGGAAAAGGCGCTGCCCACCATCCTTACCTCCGGTGTGATCATGGCCGGCACAGGCTTTCTGGTAGGCCAGATCTGCAGCATTTATTATATTTCCTCCATCGGCATGCTGCTGGCCCGGGGCACCATCATCTCCATCGTGCTGATTTTGTCGCTGCTGCCGGCCTTGCTGCTGCTGGGCGATAAATGGCTGATCAAACAGAAAAAAGAAGCATAAAGCAAAAATGGCTGCCGATTGGCAGCCATTTGTATTTACAGGGTCTGTCAGCATTCTGAGGCTGAAGGGGCATTCCCGTCAGCCTTTTCTGATGCCTGCTTATACATTCGCAAGATATACGCTGGCCTCGCCCTTTTCGATGAACACGCCGGCGCAATCGGGGGTAAAGGGCAAATTGATGTGAATATCTTCCCCGGGGGCAATATTCATTTCCATGCTCGCCTCTTCATCGCCCTTCCTGGCAGATATCTTCACAATGGGCTCTTCCAGGGCATTATACAGCCGCATGCCCTTTTCCTCTGCCCAGGCCAGGGCTGTGGCCCCCTCCCGGAACAGGCATACGCCCTTGACGCCTTCCATATGCTCCACCGCCCGCTTATCCGCAAGCAGGGTGGCGCCGGTGCCCTGTTCATAGGCATGCAGGCCCATCACCGGGGTGACGCCATAGCGCATGGTGCCCCTGGCCACCATCTTCATCCATTCCGGCCCCTTGCCATAGGCCTTGCTGTAGGCCATGGGCAGGGCGTAATCATACAGCCTGGAAGCATCCACATAATTCTGGCCGTAATGCAGGGCGGAGAAGGCCAGATCATCATAGGCCCCTTCAGGCATGAGGGCAGCGCTCAGGCAGATATCCCCCCGCACAGCCCGGGCAGCGCCGGTAAGACCGGAGGCGAATTTGAATACATTCTGGCGGCGGGCATCAGCCAGACGAATGACATCCTGATCCCCCGCCCGGTAGGCATTGAAGATGCATTCTGCATCCGGCTGATCCCCGGTGAAGGTGCACTTCATCAGTTCCACCACATGATCGGTATTCACGCCCTGGGCGGCATAATGGGCCAGATCCTCCTGGGACCAGCCGTAGATCAGATGATTATAGCGGATATAATCCAGATGCACCCCATCCACATCATACCGCTTCACCATATCGGCAACCACATCTTCCATGTAATGCAGGTAATCCTCATTGGCGATGCTGACGATTTCCCGGCCCAGGCCCTTCTCAAAATGATACAGGCCCCGCTGGGGATGGGCTGCCTGATAAATGGAATCCGAAGCGGAGGTAAACCAGGCATGGATCCTGATTCCCCGCTTATGGGCGGCATCCAGCGCCTCCTGAAGCAGATCCCTCTCCTTCACACTGGGCGTTGTCAGGGGGCTGTGGAAGGCGGTGGTGCCCCGCATGCCCTTCACCAGCAGATAGATATCCATCACCCCTGCATCCTTGCAGTGGGAAAATACATGCTCAGCGCCCCGCCGATAAATATTATCCGACCACATCCACATACCCAAGATGCCCATATGCAAGCCTCCTTGTATAGAACGATGAAATCAATTATTAAACCCTATTTAGTATAAAAGAATCCCCTGGGTTTGTCAATCCTGTTTTCCGGGGACGATCCCCTGCGCCCTTCGCAGACAATCCATCCATCATTCCCCACAATTTTTTGAATCAAAAAAGAAATCCACCCTATGTTCTCCACCGATCTGTTTGTTCAACCAACATTTCGGTTTCCGAAAGGGCAGATTTCTCCACTTTTACTTTTTACAGTTTTCCACGATATATTCCATCGCTTTTACATATCCCTGCAGCCCCAGGCCGATAAAATGGGCCTGGCAGGCCATGCCGGCATAACTGATGCGGCGGAATTCCTCCCGCTTGGATACATCGGTGATATGCACCTCGGCGGCAGGGATGCTCACCGCCTTGAGGGCATCCAGAATGGCCACAGAGGTATGGGTATAGGCGGCAGGATTGATAACAATGCCGTCAATATTTCCATACGCTTCCTGGATTTTATCCACCAGCGCCCCTTCATGATTGCTCTGGAAAATTTCCACTTCTGCATCCAGCCGCTTTGCCGTATCCTCAATCAGCTGCACCAGCGTTTCGTAGGTATCGGCGCCGTAGAGATGCTTTTCCCGGATGCCCAGCATATTCAGATTGGGCCCGTTAATCACCAGCAGCTTCATTGAATCCCTCCACCATCCGGGCAGCCGTCTGGGCAGGCGCCCCGGTATTTTCCACAATAAAATCAGCACAGGCCTGATACAGGGGCCTTCGCACCTGCCACATCTTTTCCAATGCGCTCAATCCCCCCTGGGACAGGGGACGGCCTTGGGTGCCCAATGCCTCCAACGGCCGCTGCAGCCAGCACATCATCCCATTCTGGGAAAGGGCACGCACATTTTCCCTGCGCAGGATGACGCCGCCGCCGGAGGCAATCACCAGGCCGCTTTCCTTGCCGAATTTTGCGCATACGGCGCTTTCCAGCTCCCGGAAGGCATTTTCGCCCTGCTTTTCAAAAATTTCGGGGATGGGGCCGTATTCCTTTTCGATTTCCGCATCCAGATCGATGAATCGCTTGCCCAGTTTCTCCGCCGCCAGCTTCCCCAGGGTGGTTTTTCCGCTGCCCGGCATGCCGATGAGCACCAGATTCAGGCAATCCCTGCGCACCGTCTGGTATGCCTCCTGGATTTTCTCCTCCGGAATATCCCGGCCGATGAACTGTTTTGCCGCATGCCAGGCCTGGGCCACCAGCATCCACAGGCCGTCGATGCAGGGGATCTTCCTTTCCCTTGCATCCAGGATCAGGGCCGTGCGGGCAGGATTATAAATCACATCCGCCACCCCGGAAAGATGAGGAAAGCAGGAAAGATCCACAGGGGATACCAGATTACCGGGATACATGCCCACCGGGGTGGCATTGATGATCACATCGGCGTCAGTATGATCCCGGTACATCTCCGCATAGGTGACCGGCCCGGAGCGGGATACTACGATGTGTTCCCGGGCCTTCAGCTGCTTGCAGGCCGCCTGGGCGGTAAGAGAGGTGCCCCCGCTGCCAAGGATCAGCACCTTTTTCCCGGCAAGGGGAATGGGTCCCCTGTCCAGCATGGAGATGAAACCCGGCAGATCCGTATTATCCGCATACAGCCTGCCATCCTTCAGCACCAGGGTATTGGCACTGCCCACCTGACGCACCGTACCGGAAATTTCATCGCAGTAGGGCAGCACATCCTTTTTATAGGGGATGGTGATATTCAGGCCCCGGAATTGCCGCTTTTCCAGCGTTTCCTGCAATTCCCCCAGGGGCATGGGATACAGCCTGTAATCATAATCCCCGAAGCAGGCATGAATCCGGGGGGAATAGCTGTGGCCCAGCCGTTCCCCAATCAGCCCATATTCCATTTATCGCATCTCCTCATAATTGCCCAGGAATACAAATTGATCGGAATCCTGCTGCAGCTGGCAGATCAGCCCCCGGACGGCAGGATCCAGAATGGAAGCCTCGATATCGAAGAAGAAACGGAATTCAAAATCCTTCCCCGGCATGGGCCGGCTTTCCAGCTTGGTCAGATTGAGGCCCATTACGGAAATATGGGAAAGCAGCCGGTAAAGGGATCCGGGCTGATGGGCGGCGCTGAGCATCAGGGAAATCTTATCGGCCCCTTCATACACCTTCAGTTCTTTGGTGATGCAGATAAAGCGGGTGGAATTATTGGGCGTATCGCTGACGGAATCGGACAGGGTTTCCAGGCCGTAAAGGGCGGCGCATTCCTGAGAGGCAATGGCCGCCAGATCACGCCTGCCGGAGGTGGCCACAAAATTGGCGGCCACGGCGGTATTTTCCATGGCGGTCACCTTGATGCCGGGATGGGCGGCCAGGAAGGCGCTGCACTGGCGCAGGGCCTGTTCATGGGATACCACTTCTTTGATATCCTTCATATTCACCCCGGGAAGGGAAAGCAGCCGGTGCTCAATCCGCTGCCGGGCAGCCCGGACGATATGGAAATGATGCTTTTCCATCAGGTCATACACCTGGGTGACGGAACCGGCGGTGCTGTTTTCAATGGGCAGGATGCCAAAGGGGCACATGCCGCTTTCCACCGCATTGAATACATCGTTAAAGGTATTCATATACAGGATATCCGCAAATTCAAACATCTGATCGCAGATTTTCTGTGAATAGGCCCCTTCAGTGCCCTGGCAGGCCACCAGCGCCCGGCCGGGGATCTTCTTTTCCACATTTGCGGCCGCCTTTTCCAGCTTTTCCATCAGGGAGGAGGTGGGGCGGATCTTTTCAGACTGATAGGCCCTGGAAACATTGAACAGCGTCTGATACATCAGCTTGGCATAATGCTCCAGCTCTTCCCCGGCAGCCAGGGATACCCGGTTGATGATCTGCCGCTCCCGGCCCGTATCCAGGATGGGCAGGCCCTTTTCCTTTTTATATTCCGCCACCTGGGTGACCAGATGCATGCGTTTTGCAAATAATTCGGTCATGCCGTCGTCAATGGCGTCCAATTGATTGCGGATATCCTTCAGATCCAGTTCCATTTTTCCTTCACGCTCCTTGTAAAATCATATCGGTCAGCACGATGGCCGTGACCGCCTCCACCACCGGCACCGCCCTTGGCACCACGCAGGGATCATGCCGGCCCCGGAGGGCCATTTCTGTTTCTATCATTTCTTTGGTATTCACCGTCTGCTGAGGCACGGCGATGGAGGGGGTGGGCTTGAATTTCACGGTGAAATGGAGGGGCATGCCGGTGGATATCCCCCCCAGGATGCCGCCGTGATGATTGGTGAGGGTGCGGATGCGCCCCTCCTCCACACAGTAGGGATCGTTATTTTCGCTGCCCCGGTGCAGCGTTTCCCCGAATTCTACTCCCTTCACCGCAGGGATGCCGAACAGGCCCAGGGATAATTTCCCCTCCAGCCCCTGGAACAGGGGGCCGCCCAGCCCGCCGGGCAGATTTTTGACGATGCAGCGGATCTGGCCGTCCACGCTGTCCCCCGCCTGCCGGGCCGCTTCAATCTCTTCCTTCATTTTTTCTCCGGCCTGGGAATTGATCACCGGGAAAGCCCCCTTCTCATAGAGGGGCAGGGCTGGATGCACTGTATCCGGCACATCATCGGAAATGCTGCCGATGCGGGCAATGTGCGCAGCAATTTCAACGCCGTATTTTTCCTTCAGATATTGGATGCACAGCGCCCCCGCAAAACAAAGGGGAGCCGTAAGCCTTCCGGAAAACGGGCCGCCGCCCCGATGATCCCACTGATCCCCGTATTTCAGGGTGGCGGCAAAATCCGCATGCCCCGGCCGGGGAAAGGTGTGCAGATCGGGATAATCGGAGGAGCGGATATTGGTATTTTCAATCTCGGCGGTAATGGGCGCGCCGCTGGTCACCCCATCCTCATTCAGCCCGGAAAGGATTTTAGGCCGATCCGCTTCCCGCCGCTGGGTGCTCCAGGCATTCTGCCCCGGGGCACGCCGGGCCATAAAGAAGGAAAGCGCATCCCAGTCAAGGGTGATCCCCGCCGGGAAGCCCTCCACCACTGCGCCGATGGCAGGGCCGTGGGATTGGCCGAACACCGTGATCTTCAGTTTTTCACCAATGCAGTTACCGGACATCCGCGATCCCTCCCAGCGATGCAAAATCCCGGAAAAAGCCGGGATAGGATTTATCCGCCGCCTCCGCGCCCAGAATGGTGACAGGCCCCTCGCATACCGTGGCGGCAACGGCGGCGCTCATCACCACCCGGTGATCATGCATGCCGTCCACCACGCCGCCCCGGAGCTTTCCCCCCCGGATGATCAGGCCATCCGGCGTTTCCAGGGCATTTCCGCCCAGGGCCCGGATCACCCCCGCCATGGCGGCAAGCCGATCCGATTCCTTGATGCGCAGCCGTGCCGCACCGCAAATTTCCGTTTCCCCCGGCCAGGCTGCCGCAGCAACGGAAAGGATGGGCATCAGATCGGGGGTATCGGTCACATCAATCTTGCCCCCCAGCCGCCTAAGCAATTGCCCGATGGCCTTATCCCCCTGAGGGGAGAAGGGATTGAGGCCCTGAAGATCAATGGCGCTGCCCAGGTGATTGGCAGTCACCCAGAAGGCCGCCGCCGACCAATCCCCCTCCACCCGGGCCATTCCGGGAGAGCAATACCGCTGATTGCCGGGGATGCGCCAGCCATTCTCCATTTCCTCGATCCGGATGCCAAACTGCCGCAGGGTATCCAGGGTCATATTCACATAGGGCATGGATTCCAGGGGCGAAGTATATTCCAGGGCACTCTCCCCCGATAAAAGGGGCAGGGCCAGGAGCAGGCCGGTAAAATACTGGCTGCTGATATGCCCAGGCAGGGCAAAGCAGCCGCTTTTCATGCCGCCCTTTATCCTCAGCGGCAATCCCTCTCCCTCCAGCTCAGCCCCATTTTCCTTCATTACGGAAAGCAGGGGGCCGTTGGGACGGCTGGGCAGCCGGCCATGGCCGGTCAGGGTAATTTCCCTGCTCATGCAGCCGCATAAGGGAATGAGAAACCGCAGGGTGGAGCCGCTCTCCCCGCAATCCAGGGCCGCCCCTGCCCCCGCCATGGGCATACCGCCCCGGACGATCAGATATTCCCCCTGCCTTGTGATGCCGGCCCCCAGGGCATTGAGACATCGGATGGTGGCAGCGATATCCGCATTTTCCGAAGGGCAATGGATGCGGGTTTCCCCCTCCGCCAGGGCGGATGCGATCAGCAGCCGATGGGCATGGGATTTAGAGGGCAGGATGGTGACGCTTCCCTGCAGCTTTCCCGGCTGAATGGTTACTTGCATGCTTCTTTCCCTGTTCCTTTGGCAAAATAATGGGGCAATTCATCCACTGAAATGGTCTTCAGCTGGCATTCGCCCTGCTTTACTGGCAGCACCAGGGTGATCCTGCCGCCCTTGCGCTTTTTATCGGAAAGGGCCGCTTCCGCCAGCACCTTGGCGGCATAGGGGGATTTCGTTTCCAGCCCGCAGGCATGAACGCCCTTTTCCACCCATTCTACTTCCACGCCGGCCGCCCTTGCGGCCATACACAGGCCGATTCCCACCCCCTGGCCGTGGGTCAGGGAAAAGCCGGAGCATTTTTCCACCGCATGGCCGAAGGTGTGGCCCAGATTGAGGAACTGGCGCAGACCGTGATCCTTTTCATCCTGCATCACATAATCCCGCTTGATGGATACGCATTTTGCCACCGTTTCTTCCAATTGGGTCATCCATGCGCCGGAGGCCATCAGATCAAATAATGCCTCATCCTCCAGCATGCCGTATTTCAGCATTTCGGCAGCCCCATCCCGGAGCAGATCCGCCGGCAGCTTCTCCAGCACCTCCGTATCGCAGATCACCAGTTCCGGCTGATGGAAGGCGCCGGCCATATTTTTCCCTGCGGGCAGATCCACCGCCGTTTTGCCCCCTACCGAGGAATCCACGGCGGCAAGCAGCGTGGTGGGAATCTGGATAAACCGCATGCCCCGGCAATAAACCGCCGCGGCAAACCCGGCCAGATCCCCCGGCACACCGCCCCCCAGGGCCACAATCAGATCGCTGCGGGAAAAGCCGGATTCTGCAAGCCAGCACAGGGCCCGGGTCAGCGTTTCCATGGTCTTTTGCTTTTCCCCATTGGAAAATGCCCACAGCTCCACGGCAAACCCCGCTTTTTCCAGGCTTTCCTTCACCTGATCCCCATACAGGCCCTGCACGATATCATCGGTGATGATAGCTGCCCGGCAGGGGGCGATCACCTGAGCAGCCAGCTCCCCAACCCGGTTCATCAGCCCCGGCCCGATCAAAACATCATAGCTGCCGCTGGCCTCCACCCGCACACGCTTCATTTCTTAATCCTCCAGCGCTTCCTTGATTTCCCTTCCCTCCCGGAGCAGGGCCTTCAGCCTGTCCGCATCCCTGGCCCGAAGAGCGTCCCGGTATTCGGTCACCCTGTCTGCCAGCGCCTCTGCCTGGGAAAGCAAAAGATCATGGTTTTCCATGAATAATTCCGTCCACATTTCTTCATTCAGCCGTGCCACCCGGGTCATATCCTTGAAGCTGCCGGCGGAAAACCCCTTGTGCTTGGCTGCCAGCGGGGTTTTCACATAGGCGCTGGAAACGATATGGGCCAGCTGGGATGTGAAGGCAATCATCTCATCATGCTCATACGGGGTGGCAAAGCGCACCCGTCCAAAGCCGATGGAGAGAAAAATTTCCTTGGCTCTGCGTACCGTTTCCCCATCCTGATGGGGGGCGGGGCAGAGAATCATGGATGCATTTTCGAAAAGATCATCCTGGGCAAAGGAAAAGCCGCTGCGCTCCCTGCCCGCCATGGGATGGCCGCCCATGAAAATGGCCCGATGCCCCTGGAAAGCGGGGAACAGCCGATCGCAGACAAAGCGCTTCACGCCGCTGCAGTCAATCACCAGGGCCTTCTCCTTGAACAGATCCATATGGGCCAGAATATAATCCACGGAAGCCTGGGGATAGAGGGCCACCAGCACCACATCGCACAGGGGCAGGTTTTCCTCCGTCAGCTTCTCATCAATGGCCCCCACCATTTTCGCCTGCAGCAGGGTGGTTTCATTCAGATCAATGCCGTATACCGTATGCCCGGCATGAAATTTGATGGATTTGGCCAGGGAGCCGCCGATCAGCCCCAGGCCCACAATGCCAAAGATCATGGCTTTTTCACCTCACCTGCAGGCGAAGGGACGCACCGCATTCACCGCATTCATCACATCCTGGAACGCTTCCGGGGTCAGGGACTGGGCGCCGTCGGACCGGGCATGGGTGGGATCATTATGCACCTCAATCATCAGCCCATCTGCACCGCAGGCTGCGCCCGCCACCGCCATGGGCTTGACCAGAGAGGCAATGCCGGTGGCATGGGAGGGATCCACAATCACCGGCAGATGGGTCAGCTTATGCAGCACCGGCACCGCGGAAAGATCCAGGGTATTGCGGGTGGCAGTCTCATAGGTGCGGATGCCCCTCTCGCACAGGATCACCTGCTCATTGCCGCCGGCCATGATATATTCGGCGCTCATGAGCCATTCCTGGATGGTATTGGCCAGGCCTCTTTTCAGCAGGATGGGCTTTCTCAGTTGGCCCAGTTCCTTGAGCAATTCAAAATTCTGCATATTCCGGGCGCCCACCTGGATCACATCCACATCCTCGAAATATTTCAGATGATGGGCATCCATGATTTCGGTAACGATGGGCAGCCCTGACTGGCGCTTGGCCTCCAGCAGCAGCCGGATGCCCTCTTCATGCAGGCCCTGGAAGGCATAGGGAGAGGTGCGGGGCTTGAATGCGCCGCCCCGCAGCAGCCCGGCCCCGGCGGCCTTTACGGCCTTGGCCACCAGCACAATCTGCTCTTCGCTCTCTACCGAGCAGGGGCCGGCGATCACCTGGAAATGCCCGCCGCCGATCTTCAGCCCGGCGCCCACCTCCACGATACTGTCTTCCTCATGGAATTTGCGGTTGGCGCTCTTGTAAGGCTCCTGAATGCGCTGCACATTTTCCACAATGCCCAGGGATTTGATCACGTCAATATCCACCCGGGAGGTATCGCCGATCAGGCCCATAATGGTATGGGAAGCGCCCTGGGAAAAATGAATATCAAAGCCCATGGATTTAAGCCAGGAAGTAAGATTATTCACCTGACGTTCATCCGCCTGCCGCTTCAGCATAATGATCATAAAAACAGCCCTCCGTTTTTCATTCGTTTATTCATTGAAAAGAAAAAGGCTTTGCCGTGACATGCACCGCAAAGCCCCTGTTATCAGGATGAAACTTTTACGCGCGGCAGCATGCCTTACCGGTAAAACCGATAAAGCTAAAATAAAAATAAGCCGCCTGCAAAGTAATGTTGCGCATTCCAGCATCCTCCAACAGAATTCCATCTCAGAATAGCATAAAGTTCCCGCATCCGTCAAGGGCCCCGTCCTGCTGGCGCTGTACTTTCATTGTTCTGTTTGGATCAGATGATGCCGTCCACCAGCTCAGTCAGATTCTTGACCCCCATCACAAAGCCCTTGGAATTATCCAGCCGATAATCCGCCGCCGCCCGGTAATGGCCGATGCAATGATTATACTGCTCAATCACATCTTCATGGGTGCCGCCGGCAAGCAGGGGCCGCCGGTCCATCTTGATATCGGAAATGATCTGATCCAGGGGCCGGTCGATATGGATGATCACCCCATGATTTTTCATGATGGTCACATTTTCGGAAAAGGTGCATAATTCCCCGCCAGTGGAAACAATGCAGGGGGGCTGCCCTACCAGTTCGATCAGCGCGCCCGTTTCCGCATTGCGGAAAAAAGGCTCCCCGAAGGCGGCAAAAATCTCATTGACCGTCATGCCGCCCATCATTTCCGATACCCTTTGATCGGTATCCACAAAACGGAGATTCATATTCTGGGCCAATCGCCTGCCCAGGCTGGTTTTACCGGCGCCCGCCATACCCACCAGGAAAATGTGCATATTCAACATTTCTGATCATCTCCAAATGGCTGTGGTGATAAAATCCGGGATGGCCGCATCAGCGGCCGATGGGATCATCATATCATAATTTTCCCTTTCCTGCAAGGCTGGAAACGGCCTTTTTCCCCCTGCATGGATTGGCCCTTTCCTGCGCAAAATTGATAAGGGGAGGTGAGGATCATGGGCAAAAAGCAGCCGGAAGCCAAGGATGAAATGCATCTGTTTTCCCTTTTGCCAAAGAAAAAGCGCATGCGCCACACCCATCGGGTGGTGCATTGATTTCTTTCCCTGCATGCCGGAGCAATCCCTCCGGTATGATCATAAAAATTTCCGTCTATCTTCCTCTTTCAAGCGGGGGATGGTTGACAAATCCTTCAGTTTGGATATACAATAAAGTGTTGGCTTTTATGTCGACTGAAAGAGGGAGAAATGATTTATGATTCGTAATGATATTCGCAACATCGCCATCATCGCCCACGTTGACCACGGCAAGACCACGCTGGTGGACCAGATGCTCCGCCAGGGCGGCGTTTTCCGCCAGAATCAGCAGGTGGCGGAGCGGGTGATGGACTCCAACGATCTGGAAAGAGAGCGGGGCATCACCATCCTGGCCAAGAATACCGCCGTGCATTACGGCGATTATAAGATCAACATCGTGGATACCCCCGGCCACGCCGATTTCGGCGGCGAGGTGGAGCGGGTGCTGAAGATGGTGGACGGCGTGCTGCTGCTGGTAGACAGCTTTGAAGGCCCCATGCCCCAGACCCGTTTCGTGCTGCAGAAGGCCCTGGGCCTGAAGCTGCCCGTGCTGCTGGTGATCAATAAGGTGGACAGGCCCGACGCCCGGTGCGAAGAAGTGGTGGATGAACTGGTGGATCTGCTGATCGAGCTGGACGCCGATCCCGAAACCCTGGATCGCCCCATCATCTATGCCTCTGCCCGGAAGGGCACCGCCACCCTGGATCTGGAAAAGCCCGGTGAAGATCTGCAGCCCCTGTTTGATACCATCATGAAGTATATTCCTGCCCCCGAAGGCGATCCCGACGGCCCTGCCCAGGTGCTCATTTCCACCATTGACTACAATGAATATGTGGGCCGCATCGGCATCGGCCGCATCACCCGGGGCACCCTCCGGGACGGCACCATGGTGGTGCGCACCAACGCCATGAGCGAAAAGGTCTCTCCTCCCTGGCGGCTTACCGCCCTGTCCGTATACGAAGGGCTGAAGAAGGTGCCCGCAGAATCCGTATCCATGGGCGATATCGTGGCCCTCACCGGCCTTGCCGATATCTCCATCGGCGATACGGTGTGCGATCCCGCCACCCCCGAGGCGCTGCCCTTTGTGGCCATTACCGAGCCCACCGTCACCATGACCTTCTCTGTAAACGATTCCCCCTTTGCCGGCAAGGAAGGCCAGTTCGTTACCAGCCGCCATCTCCGCGCCCGCCTGTTCAGGGAACTGGAAACCGACGTTTCCCTGCGGGTGAAGGAAGGCGAATCCCCCGATCAGTTTGACGTCTGGGGCCGGGGTGAACTGCATCTTTCCATCCTGATCGAAACCATGCGCCGGGAAGGCTACGAATTCCAGGTGAGCAAGCCTGAAGTGATCTACCGCTGGGAAAACGGCGTTCGTCAGGAGCCCATTGAGCGGATGGTGGCCGATGTGCCCCAGGCCTATGCCGGCGCCGTCATCGAAAAGATCGGCCGCCGCCGGGGCACCCTGGAATCCATGTCCGGCTCCGACCGGGTGCGGCTGGAATTCCTGGTTCCCTCCCGCGGCCTGTTCGGATACCGCAGCGAATTCATGACCGATACCCGGGGCGAAGGCATCATGAGCGCCGTCTTCGATCATTATGAAGAATATAAAGGGGATATCCCCCACCGCAATGTGGGCGCCCTGATCTGCTATGAAACCGGCGATACCACCCAGTACGGCCTGTTCTATGCCCAGGAGCGGGGCACCCTCTTCGTGGGCAGCCAGACCCCTGTCTATCACGGCATGATCTGCGGCGAATCCAGCCGCCCCGGCGATATCGTGGTCAATGTATGCCGTCAGAAGCATGTGACCAACATGCGCAATGCCTCCTCCTCTGAAGACAGCCTGCGCCTGGTATCCGTCCATCCCCTGACGCTGGAAGAATGCCTGGAATTCATCGATGACGATGAGCTGCTGGAAATCACCCCCAAATCCCTGCGGATGCGCAAGCGGGAGCTGAGCCACGAGCAGCGTGCCAAGGCCGCCAGCCGGGCAAAGCAATAAATAAATAAATAATAATTATGCGAGAGGGTATTTCTTTTGAAAAAGAAATACCCTCTTCGCTCACAATTCGGCATTGTCGCCCAACACGGCAGGATGTTTACATCCCGCCGTGCTAGGCTCTGTGCCTCATTGGGCCTGCATTCGCCTGCTTCCGCCACAGGCGGCGGCGAATTCCGGCCCTCGCACTCTCCCAAAGAAAACAGTTACTGGATTTTTCTTGGTTGCAGGAAATCAACTGTTTTCCCAGCGGAACGATAAAATGAAATTTTGAAACAAAAAAGTCCCGGTCCGAAAGGCCGGGACTCAGACTGTCAAAAAACCCCTGGGATGCGTCGAAGGGCCGCAGTTCCGCGTCCTCAATAGTCGCCTTGCCCCTTTCCAGGGGCAATTCTCCTTTTCGGCCGAGTCCTCCGCCTCGCTTCATCCGCCACAGGCGGCGCTTCGGCTCCGTCACCTTCGACTTTGAATCCGCAGCCGGCGACATGTGCGGCGGCGAGGAGCAAAAGGATTTTGTTTCCTATATCAATTTACGACCGTAAAAATAGGT
>JAFQOD010000017.1 GCA_017395685.1 Clostridia bacterium | reverse complement strand
GAATAAAAATTTTGAGGGCGTTTGCCTGTATATAGATGATGAAGTGAAGAAAAGCCTGTGATAAGGAAGCACATTCGCCGGGCGGCAATCCCTCCACCGCTATCGCGGTCCCCCTCCCTTTCACAAGGGAGGCACAATCCCTCCGCCCTACGGCCACCTCCCTTTGACAAGGGAGGCGCAATCCCTCCGGCCTTCGGGCACCTCCCTTTGACAAGGGAGGCAGTATTTATTTCTTCCTCGCCAAACCGTCATTCGGAAGAAAAGCCGCCAAAAGCCTCCCTTTCACAAGGGAGGCATAATCCCTCTGTTCTTTCGTTATCTCTGCTTGACAAGGGAGGCGCAATCCCTCCGGCACTTCGTGCCACCTCCCTTTGACAAGGGAGGCACAATCCCTCCGGCCTTCGGCCACCTCCCTTTGACAAGGGAGGCAGTATTTATTTCTTCCTCGCCAAAGCGTCATTCGGAAGAAAAGCCACCAAAAGCCTCCCTTGTGAAAGGGAGGGGGACCGCTTTAGCGGTGGAGGGATTGTATCCCTTGACATCAAAAATCTATCCGGCGTATACTGAAAAAAATGGACAGGAAAGGATCGGTATTTATATGAAGAAAAAGTGGAAAATGCTGCTGGCCATGATGTGCACCGGCTGTCTGCTGTGCACCGGCGCCCAGGGGGAAGCATCCAAATTTACCCAGGAAATGGTGGATCGATCGTTGGTATCGGTGGGCAATACGGAGCGGCTGCACCGGGCCATGGATAAGGCCAGGAACGGGGATAAGGTGACCATCGCCTATCTGGGGGGATCCATCACCGAAGGGGCGCTGGCATCTCCCCAGCAGACGAATTGCTATGCCGCCCTTTCCGCCCGGGCCTTTGCGGAAAAATATATGGCCGATCCCGCCCTGCTCCATTATGTGAATGCGGGCATTTCCGGCACCCCCTCCCTGCTGGGGGCCACCCGGCTGGAAAAGGATGTGCTGCGCCATCAGCCGGATATCGTATTTGTGGAATTCGCGGTCAATGACGGCAGCGATCTGATCAGTCAGCAGGTATATGAAAGCCTGATCCGCAATCTGCTGCAATCGGAAAGCCAGCCGGCGGTGATCCTGATTTTCACCTTCCTGGAAAACGGCTATTCCGCCCAGGAGCATATGCAAAATGTGGGCACGCTGTATAAGCTGGGCATGATCAGCGTCCGGGACGCCCTCAAGCCGGCCATGGATCAGGGGGCGCTTGCCTGGGGCGATTATTCCCCGGATTATGCCCATCCCTCCACCCAGGGCCATGCCTTCCTGGCCGAGCTGATTGCCCATTATTTCGCCCAGGCGGAAAAGGAATCCCCCGTCCCCTTCCAGATGCCCCGGTTCACCCGGTACGGAAAAATGCTGGAGGGCATCAAGAATATCCGCCAGGGGGATCCCCGGATTATCACCGAGGGGGATTTCCCCTATCAGAATGCCAGGTGCTATTCCTATGATAAGGGCTGGTGCCACAGAACCTATAAGGATGATCCCCAGTCCATGATCCTGGAGCTGAACGCCAGACGGATGACCATCGTATTCAAGCAGGAAAACAGCAAGGATTGCGGCACGGCGGAAATCCTGGTGGATGGGGAAGTGAAGATGACCCTGCCCGGCTATTCCCAGAGCGCCTGGGGCAATCCCGTTACCCAGCTGCTCTCCCTCTCCGGGGAGGGGCCCCATACCATCGAAATCCGCATGGCGGAAGGGGATGAAAAAAAGCGCTTCACCCTGCTGGATTTCGGGTATGTGGAATGATGGGCGGTTGATTGAATTATGGATTTAAAAAAGCTTCCCTTTCACAAGGGAGGCAGTAATTTATTTCTTCCTCGCCAAATCATCATTCGGAAGAAAAGTCGCCAAAAGCCTCCCTTGTGAAAGGGAGGGGGACCGCGATAGCGGTGGAGGGATTGCGTTCCCTGAGATACGGGGACAATCCCTCCGGCCTTTCAGGCCACCTCCCTTTGACAAGGGAGGAATTAATCCCTCCGCCCTTCGGGTACCCTACGGGTCCCCTCG
>JAFQOD010000016.1 GCA_017395685.1 Clostridia bacterium | reverse complement strand
TGCTGCTTCGCAGCACGGGCAGAAAATCTGATAGGAATGAAAAATTCTTCCCGAATCATAAATGATTCTCCAGAATTTTTCTCCTCGCGGCGTACATGCCGCCGCTGCGGATTGCATTTCTTCGCCTACTATGCTGCAAGTGTTTTTGCGTATGGTTGGTTTGTCAACGGTCTGAAGCATTCCTTCGGGAATGCTTCTTTTTTGTGAATCAATATGTTTTTTTGTTTTGCACACAGGCCGCATTTTCCGTAATGGGCGGCGGATGAAAGGGAATATTCCGGAGAAAAAGAAAAGGATGCTTGCATTTTTTGTTTCTTATGCTATAATACAGGCAACTGCCACCGGGTAGGAATGCATGGAAGCATTCGCGGCGCATCGTTAGGTCTTTGAAGATGCGCAGCGGATGCTTATTTTTTTGAGGAGGGAAGCCCATGAACAAATGGATCCGCTATTTTTCCTGGCAGGAATATGCCTTATGGCTGGGATCGGCGTCGGTCATCCTGATCTTCTTTTTTCTCTTTGACGGGGAAAATCTGCTCACCCTGGCCGCATCCCTGATCGGGGTGACATCCCTGATTTTCAATGCCAAGGGCCATCCCGCAGGGCAGGTGCTGATGATTGTGTTCAGCCTGCTCTACGGCGTGATTTCCTATGGCTTCCGGTATTGGGGGGAGATGATTACCTATCTTGGCATGACGCTGCCCATGGCTGCGGCGGCGCTGATCAGCTGGCTGAGGCATCCCTATCAGGGCAGGAAAAGCCAGGTGGCAGTCAACCGCATCGGCGGCGGGGAATGGATATTTTCTTTGCTGCTCACCGCTGCCGTAACCGGGATTTTTTATTTCATCCTGCGCTTTTTTGATACGCCCAATCTGTTTTTTTCCACCCTTTCCATCGCCACCAGCTTCCTGGCCGCTTATCTCACCTTCCGGCGCAGCCCCTATTTTGCCCTTTCCTATGCGGCCAATGATGGGGTGCTGATCATCCTGTGGCTGATGGCGGCCCGGGCCTATGCCGCTTATTACTCCGTGGTCATCTGCTTTGCGGCCTTCCTGCTCAATGATCTGTACGGCTTTTTCAGCTGGCGACTGATGGAAGGGCAGCAGGCATAAAGCCTGAAAAAGCGCCGTCATTTTTTTCTTTCTGCATTTTTTCGCTTGTCGACAGCCTGGCGACCTGGGGACGGGCCAGCGGTGTTACCATATCCTTGCAAGGAGGGAAGCAACCCTTCCCAAGAAAAAAGAAAGCAAAAATGAGGAGGAAAAAATCATGTTCGTTGTATCTCTCAAGTGGCTGCCCTATCTGCTGGTGCTGTGCGGTATTGTGTGCCTGTTCTCCGGTGAAACGGATGTAACCACCAGCCTGGTGATGACCGGGATCGGCGGCGTATGGCTGGGCCTGGCCCATTCCGCCAAGAAGGCCTGATCCCCAGGCTAAAGCCGGTGCAGCAGGAGGAATTTATGACCGTTCATTATCAGTATAAGCATTATCCGTTCTCTGAAAAGGCCACCGCCTGGAGCCGCGCGCTGGCCATCATGACCACTTGGCCATGCAAAATGTGTTTTGCCCTGTTCGCCGCTTTGATTGCCTTTGCGCTGCTGGATGGCATCGGAATGAAAGAAGATCCGGCGCTGATCCTTTCCCTGGCGGCCGGCGTTCTTTCCTTGATTCCCTATGGGCCGTGCAAGCGGATGCTGCAGAAAAGGATTGACCGGATGGCGATGAAGGAATTGGAGGCAATGAGCCCCGATGAGATCCGGGCACTGATTGAAAAAAAGATGGCTGCCGTGTGAATGCTGAAACGGAAGCATAAAAAAAGCTGCTGGGAAAGCAGCTTTTAGACTGTCAAAAAACCCCTGGGATGCGTCGAAGGGCCGCAGCCCTTCGACTTTGAATCCGCAGCCGGCGACATGTGCGGCGGCGAGGAGCAAAAGGATTTTGTTTCCTATATCAATTTACGACCGTAAAAATAGGTTTTTC
>JAFQOD010000001.1 GCA_017395685.1 Clostridia bacterium | reverse complement strand
TCATGCCTTTGTTCGATTAGGACTACCAATTCTTCTATCTTTGTGTACTCTCTTGACATGTAAAACACCTCCTGGCGTAGTTTCCATTCTACAACAGGAGGCGTCTTTTTTCTATTGTCCGTTATTCAGGGAACAGTCCAGAGATAAGACAGGCGGCGATATTTTTTTTCAGATCAGGCAGCCCATTTCCATCCGTACTTCATGCTTTTCAATATCCTGATTGCTGTATTCACAGGCATTGAACCCCATCAGGGAAAAGCCCTGGGACAGATAGAAGCCGATGGCGGCTGAATTGCAGCTCTGGGTTTCCAGGATGATGGCGCGCCTGCCCTGGGATCGGGCGATTTCCTTGGCCTTGGTCATCATCAGGGATCCGTATCCCCGGCGGCGGAAGCCCTCCCGGACAAATAGATTGGTGATCCGAAGCCGGTTATTCCATCTCTCCGGGGTTACTTCCATAATGGCCAGCAATTCCCGGCCATCCCATAATCCGTATGCATGGGGATCATCCCAGTAGGGGGCGAACAGCTTATCGGTGAATTCCTTATGAATGAGGGGGCAGGGGGTGCGCACAAATTCGGCGGAAAAGAAATTTTCCGTCTGCCGGATTCTCAGATCATAATAGGCCCTGGAATCATAGGAAAATACCAGCTCATAGCCATCGAATTGGTCTCTTGGCAATTCTGCAATGCGCATATTATCCCGCCGTTTCATCATTTTATTGATTCAGTATAGCATATTTTTCTGTCGAATGAAAGGAAAAAGCCGAAAATTTCTTGAAAAATCCATCTTTAGTCCCTGATCAATCCGGAATGCAACAATATATTGTGGGAATTAAAAAAAAGGCTTGCATTTTTGTTCAAGGTATGTTACAATAGCCAAGCTGTCAATTATGGCTGTTTCGCGGTTTCTCCGCGTTACCACAAGAGCAATTCCCCTGGGGAGGTAAAGTAAAATGGGCAAGTTTTGTGAAGTGTGTGAAAAGGGCTTGATGTCTGGCCACAACGTGAGCCACTCCAACCGCAAGAGCAACCGTACCTGGGCTCCCAATGTCCAGAAGGTTCGCGTGGTTGTGGAAGGCCGCCCCATGCGTCTGAATGTGTGCACCCGTTGCCTGCGCAGCGGCTATGTGCAGCGTGCGCTGCCCCATGTGCATACTGAAAACGTGGAAGAAGCCTGATTACCTTAAGGCACCGCATGAAACCACCTGAGATACGGTGGTTTTTTGCGTATTCAAATCACGAAAATATTGCAAAAGATAAAGTGAGGATGCCGGAATGAAGCGCAAGCGGCTGGACAGGGACAGGTGGGGCTTTCACTTTTTTCCTTATTATCAGACGCGGGTGGAGACGGATTGCTTCCGCGGCCTCGCCTGCCTGATCCGCTTATTGGATGGCGAGCCCCAATATTGGCAGATGCCCAAGGCCGGCAAAGTAATGGTGGCAGGGCCGGGCATGTGCTGGCTGCAATTGATCCCTGACGACCGCAGACATATGATTACCGCTAAATATCTGCCCGATGGGCAGGTGGCTGTCTGGTATGCCGATATCATTGACGGGATTGCGTATGACATAGATGGGGTGGCCGTTTTCATCGATCAATACCTGGATGTAATTTTTACCCCTCAGGGTGATCTGATGATCGATGACAGGGATGAACTGGATGCGGCCTATAAAAGCGGCGAATTGAGCAAGGAACAGTATGAAGCAGCCATCCGGGAAGGGAAGAGGGTGGTTCGGGAATGGTGCCGGGATCTTCCGGGCACAAAGGCTTTGTGCGATGGGGTGCTGAAGGAAATGAACCGGAGAATCGAAGCAGGGGAGAAAACATTCAAGCCCTGCCCGTTTCCGGGATATGAGCAATAAAAGGCCGCGGCGTGCATTTGGCAGCCGCGGCTTTTGCTTGATGAAGTTTATTCCATGATGGAGCCGTCAGGATTGAAAAGGGGCAGCTTTTCCAGATAGATCAGATCGGGGCGATTCTGGGCGTCGCCTTCGGCCAGGATGGCCATTTTGCCCACGATATTGCCGCCGGCCTTTTCCACCAGGGTTTCCACAGCCCGCAGGGATTCGCCGGTGGAGATGACGTCATCCACAATCAGCACCCGCTTGCCCTTCATGGCGTTGGCATCCTTCTGATCGATGCACAGGGTCTGCTGCTTTTCGGTGGTGATGGAATTGACGTTGACGGTGAATACGTTTTCCATATACAGCTTGGGCACTTTCCGGGCGATGAGATACTCGTTGTGCCCGGCCTGGCGCGCCATTTCATAGGCAAGGGGAATGCCCTTGGATTCAGCGGTAATAAGCACATCATATTCGGGGGCAACCTTCAGCAGCTCCCGGGCACAGGCCTGGGTCAGCTCCACATCGCCGAAGATGACGAAAGCGCCGATATACAGCTTGTCATTTACCGGGCACAGGGGAAGATCACGCACGAGGCCGGCAATATGTAAAGGATAAGTCATGCTCATATTCAATCGCTCCTTTGTATGGTGGTGAAAATTTATTACCATTTATTCTACCAGCAAGGGATGGCTTTTGTCAATCATGCATTTTATGCATAAACGATTGAATAATGCATAAAAAGATACAAATAAAAATTAAATTCTCAAAAAGGCTTGCATTCTTATGCAAACAGGTGTATAATTCCGGCGTACTAAGATTTTGGAGGAAATTTCAATGGCTAAGATGCGTGTTTTGCTTGCTTACAGCGGCGGTCTGGATACTTCGATCATCATTCCCTGGCTGAAAGAAAACTATGATTGCGACGTGGTCTGCATGGCGGGCGACGTGGGCCAGGGTGAGGAGCTGGAGCCTCTCCACGAGAAAGCCAAGAAAACCGGCGCTGAAAAGCTTTATATTGAAGATCTGCGCAAAGAATTTGTTGAAGAATTTATCTGGCCCACGCTGCAGTGCGGCGCCGTTTATGAAGGCAAGTATCTGCTGGGCACTTCTTTTGCCCGTCCCCTCATTGCCAAGCGGCTGGTGGAAATCGCCCATAAGGAAAACTGCACTGCCATTTGCCATGGCTGCACCGGCAAGGGCAATGACCAGGTTCGTTTTGAACTGACCATCAAGGCCTTTGATCCCCATATGAAAATTATCGCTCCTTGGCGCATCTGGGATATCAAGAGCCGTGAAGACGCCATCGATTACGCCCAGGCCCGCGGTATTGATGTGCCCGTTACCAAAAAGCGCCCCTATTCCATGGATAAGAATATCTGGCATCTTTCCCATGAAGGCGGCGAACTGGAATATCCCGAGCTGGAAATGCCCAAGCATGTGCCCCTGGTATGCGTTCAGCCTGAAGACGCCCCCGATGAACCCGAATATGTAACCGTGGATTTCGAAAAGGGCGTGCCCGTTGCCATCAACGGTGAAAAAATGGATGCTGTTGCGCTGCTGGAAAAGGCCAATGAAATTGCTGCCCGCAACGGTGTTGGCATCGTAGATATGGTGGAAAACCGTCTGGTGGGCATGAAGAGCCGCGGCGTATACGAAACCCCCGGCGGCACCCTGCTCTATGCTGCCCATGCCAATCTGGAGGAAATCACCATCGATAAGGAAACCCAGCATTATAAGCAGCAGGTAGCCCTGAAATTTGCCGATCTGGTATACAACGGCCAGTGGTATACCCCTCTGAGGGAAGCCATCTCCGCTTTCGTTACCAGCACCCAGCAGAATGTGACCGGTACCGCCAAGCTGAAGCTGTATAAGGGCAATTGCATGGGCGCCGGCGTTACCGCCAAGTGCAGCCTGTATATGGAAAAGATCGCCACCTTCGGCGACAGCGAGGATCTGTACAGCCATCACGATTCCGAAGGCTTCATCAATCTGTTCGGCCTTCCCATGAAGGTGCAGGCCCTGGCCAAGGAAGAAGCGGAAAAATAATTGATTCATTATTTCAGCCGGATGAAGAAATTTTCATCCGGCTTTTCCTTTGCTTGATTGTAGAAGTAATTTTTGCTATAATAGCCGGGTGAAACTTATCGCTGGAGAGGAAATATGGAAACGAAAATTCAGCGCGTATCTATTCGGGATGGAAAACGCCTGATGATTGTATCGGATATTCACGCCCATGGCTTTCTTTTCATGGAGGCATTGGAAAAGGCTGGCTATTCTGCGGAAAAGGATCGATTGGTGATCGTGGGGGATATGCTGGAAAAAGGCCCCGATAGTCTTGGAAGCCTTCGGATGGTGATGAACCTTCGGGAAAAAGGCGAGGTATATCCGCTGATGGGCAATGTGGATTGGTGGCGCTATCATCACCTGATTGAAGAAAATGAAGAGGCTCAGCGGCAAATCATCCAGAATTCTTTGGACTGTGCCAATTGGTGGGGAAATTCCATCCTGCTGGAAATGGCGGCAGAAATGGGGGAACCCCTGAACGCCGATATGGATGTGCAAAGCTTTTTCCACAGAATACAGGATCGATATGCAAAGGAGATTGATTTCCTGGCAACCCTGCCCTCTATTCTGGAAACGGAAGAAATGATCTTTGTTCATGGCGGCATTCCTCATGAGCGTCTTGACGAGCTGGAAGGCACCGATCAATACCCTTATCTGAAACGTGATGATTTCATGGCTGAAGGCCTGTCCTTTAAAAAATGGGTGATCGTTGGCCATTGGCCTGTTGCGCTGTACCGGGTGGGCATTCCCGATTACCGGCCTCTGATCGATGAAATGCGGCATATCATTTCATTGGATGGGGGCTGCGGTGTGAAAGGGGATGGGCAGGTGAATCTTCTCATTCTGCCGGAAGGAAAAGTGAGAAATTATCAGGTGATTTGCACCGATAAACTGCCCAAAATTACGGCGCTGGAGGAACAAAGGGATCAGGGCCCCGGCCACCTGATCCAGTGGGGCCGCCATTATGTGGATGTGTTGGAACGGGGAGAAGAAATTTCCCTGATCCGTCATGAAGGCCATAACATGCGGGTGCCTACCCGTCATTTGTTCCAGATGAATGACAGGCAGGCCTGCAATGACATCAGTGATTATGTGCTGCCGGTAACGCCGGGGGAGGAAATGAGCCTCATTCTCCAATGCTCTCTTGGGGCTTATGTGAAGAAAAACGGCGTCAACGGCTGGTATTACGGAAAATATATGCAAAAGATTGATGAAAGGAATCATGACCTATGAAGCTTTGGGGCGGACGATTCGAAAAGGAAACCAGCCAGCTGATGGATGATTTTCATTCCTCTATTTCCTTTGATAAGCGGCTCTATGCCCAGGATATCCGGGGCAGCCAGGCCCATGCAAAGATGCTTTCCAGGCAGGGCATTATCTCTGCCGAGGATGAGGCGGCCATTCAGGAAGGTCTTGCCGCAATCCTGGAGGATATCAAAGCGGGCAAAGTGGATTTTCCTGCCAGCAGCGAGGATATCCACATGCATGTGGAAAGCCTGCTGACGGAGCGGATCGGCGATGCCGGGAAACGGCTTCATACCGGCCGCAGCCGCAATGATCAGGTGGCGCTGGATATGCATCTGTATGCCAGGGATTGCTGTGATGAAACCATTGCCTTGCTGTGCGAAATGGAAGAAACGCTGCTGAAGCTGGCAAAAAAGCATGCCGGGGATGTAATGCCCGGCTATACCCATCTGCAGCGGGCGCAGCCGGTCACCCTGGGCCATCATCTGCTGGCCTATTTTGAAATGTTCAAGCGGGATATCATCCGCTTCCGGCATGCCCGGGAAGCGGCGGATGTATCTCCTCTGGGCAGCGGCGCCCTTGCCGGCACCACATATCCCCTGGATCGGCAATTCGTGGCAGAGCAGCTGGGCCTGTCTTCCGTTTCCATGAACAGCCTGGATGGGGTCAGCGACCGGGATTTCCTGCTGGAATATATGGCGGCGGCCTCCATCAGCATGATGCATCTTTCCCGCTTCTGCGAAGAATGCGTGCTGTGGAGCAGCCTGGAATTCGGTTTTATGGTGATGGATGACGGCTTCTCCACCGGTTCTTCCATGATGCCCCAGAAGAAAAACCCCGACGTGGCAGAATTGATCCGTGGCAAGACCGGCCGTGTATACGGCGATCTGATGGCTCTGCTTACCGTCATGAAGGGCATTCCTTTGGCCTACAATAAGGATATGCAGGAAGATAAGGAAAGCTTCTTTGATGCTCGGGATACCCTGGTCAAATGCCTGCATGTATTCCATGAAATGCTGGCCAGCGCCACTTTCCGCACAGATACCATGAAAAAAAGCGCCAATGACGGTTTTGCCAATGCTACTGACTGCGCCGATTACCTGGTGAAGAAAGGCGTGCCCTTCCGGGATGCCCACAGCGTGGTAGGCCAATTGGTGGCCCTGTGCCTTTCCAGGGGCTGCGCCATTGATGAAATGCCGCTGGAGGAACTGAAGGCACTGAGCAGTTCCTTTGATCAGGATGTGTACGAGGCTATTTCCCTGCATACCTGCGTATCTGCCCGCAGTCTGATTGGCGGGCCCGCCCCGGAAAGGGTGCTGGCGGCCGTTGAAGCAGGGGAAAAATGGCTGGAAACCATTGAATAAAGGGATAAAGAAAAGCACTGCTGTGATCAATTGCAGCAGTGCTTGTTTTTTATTTACGCGCTGACCAGATTCAGCAGTTCCCTGGGCTCCACAATGATATGCTGTGCACCGCTGGCGGCCAGTTCCTCCCGGGGACGGAAGCCCCAGAGCACCCCCACTGTTTCCATTCCGGCACTGTTTCCGCAATTCATATCCATGCTGGTATCGCCTACATACCAGCATTCATTGGTATTCAGGCCCAGCTGCGCCGCAATGATCAGGGCGCCGTCAGGGGCAGGCTTCAGGGGCACTGCATCCACCCGGCCGCGGATCACATCAAAATCAATATCCGGGAAATAATAGGCGATCACGCTTTCGGTATCTGCCTGATCCTTATTGGAAAACACGCAGATCTTCAGCCCCAGTTCCTTCAGCCCCAGCAGCATTTCCTTAATACCTTTATAGACATAGGAATCCACCCGGCAATTCTGGGCATAATCGGCCATGTAAGTGGCAAGCACCTGTTCCAGGCAATCCAGATGATCGCCAACGGCACGCTCGGCCAGCTTGAATACGCCGTTTCCTACTTTATATTTGTAGGCATTTTCCTCAAAAGTGGGCAGCCCTGATTTTTCCAAAGCACGATTCATGGCAGCGGAGATATCCGGCAGGGAATTGACCAGCGTGCCATCCAAATCGAAAATAACCGCTTTCTTCATTTTCATCCTCCCTCTTTAACTTTCATATTATATCATGGGCATGGATTTTTCGCAAGACGGGCATGATATCCGGGGAGGGATTGTGATGAAAATAAGGTGGCGGAAAATGATGGATGCTCTGCGTCCCGGCAGGGTGGTGGGCTTATCCCTTGCCATCCTTTGCTTCAGCTTTGCCCTGATGACTGGCGGGCCTCGGGAGGCGGCCGAAATAAGGCTGCCCGAGGCCCTGCCCACGCCGGGCACTGCATCCAGCGCTGCAGAGACAGGCCAGCGGATCCGGCCGGATTGCGTGATCATGCAGACCATGGGCTTTACCCGGTGCGGCCACAGTGTCACCCGGCGTATCAGCCCGCCGGATGAGATTGTTGGGGCATATTTTTCTGATGTGCAGGCTTATTATGATGTATGGAATATTGAAAGCTTTTCGGAATCGGATATGGAAATGCATCGGGAGATCGGGCTATACTGTCCCATGCATTGGGTGCTGACCAACAATGAGGCGGGGGAAATCATCCTCTCCCGGAATGTATATGGCGACGGCATGGCAGTGGAGCATACATACGGAAGGCAACTTACGGAATTTGCACCGGAAATTCAGGAGGATTTACGGATGGGCATAGGCTTTTCCTCCAGGGAAGAAGCGGAGGCGTGGCTGGCCCTCCATTGACAGAAGCAGAAAAAAACAGTATAATTTTTTCGTTGAAACACTTGCTGGGAGGGTACCATGTCACAAAGGAAGCATACCGGCAGAAGGCGCCGCCGTTCCCCTTATCTGTTTATTATCATCATGGTGATCTTGCTGATCGCCCTGTTTATGGTGGGCGTGGGCGCCCTCAATGCCTGGGATGATTACGAAAAGGAAGCAGCGGTAACGCCCATTCCCTCTCCCGTTCCCACGGCGACCGTGAGCCCTGTGATCGTAACCAGGGATCCTTATTTCGTTACCCACACCCCCGTTCCTTCGCCTACGCCCAGCATGTTGTCTGTCGGCTCAAAAGGCCAGATGGTAACGGATCTGCAGCTTCGTTTGCAGCAATTGGGCTATTATACCGGGGCGATTGATGGAGATTACGGCAGCGGCAGCAAATCCGCCGTGGAGATTTTCCAGCGCCAGCATGGCCTGGATGCGGATGGCATTGCCGGCTCCCAGACCCTTTCCATGCTCTATTCCGACCGGGCCAAGCCCATGAAGAAAAATGACGTCATTCCCGATGGCGCGCCCCTGCTGGTCAATCGGGAGCATCCCGTGGAGAGCGGCTTTGTGCCCGCTGATCTGGTGCGGGTAAAGGATATCGCAGGGAATGCCTTTGATGTGTACAGCGACAGCTCCGTCCAGGGGGTCAGGGAGGCCGTAACTGCCCTTACCGAAATGATCAATGCTGCCCGTGTGGAAGGATTCAAGCCCTGGAAGCTGGCAGAGGGCTACCGCACCCTGAAATATCAGCAACGGATTTTTGATAATCAGGTGGAAGAATACATGGAAGAAAGGGATATGAGCCGCTCCCAGGCGGTTTCCGCCACCCGGCTTACTGTGGCCGATGCGGGGCAGAGCGAGCATCATACCGGCCTGGCCTTTGATCTCAATGTGCCTGGTGAATTCTTCGGCGATACCGCCCAGTATCTGTGGATCCTGGAAAACTGTTGGGATTACGGCTTTATTCTCCGTTATACCGATGAAAAGCAGGATATTACCGGCTTTATGGGCGAAGAATGGCATGTGCGCTATGTAGGGAAGGAGCACAGCCTGAAAATCAAAGAATTGGGCTATTGCCTGGAAGAATATATTGATTATCTGAACAGGCAGTGATTTGGAAGGCGATGCAGCATTTTCCTTTGCTGCATCGTTTTTTCATTGGGAGGGATAAAAATGAAAAAATTTGCAATTTTATTGCTGCTCCTTGCGATGATCCCGATCATTTCTCTGGGAGAATCGGTTGCACTCTTTCCTGCAAAAGGGGAAAATGACCTGTGGGGGTATATTGACCGGACAGGGGAATTTATCATTGCTCCGCAGTTTGATGCGGCATTGGAGTTTTTCGGCAATTATGCCCAGGTGAAGGTCTATCCGATCGTAGATGGGGAAAAGGATCAATATGATCATGATTGCTGGGGCCTCATTGACCGGCAGGGGAATTTTGTTCTGCAGCCCTGCTATACCATCAACGGCAATGATTGCGGGGATGTGACCGGCGGCCGGGAGACAGGCATCCTGGGAATTCTGTATCCATGGGATGAAGAGGCAGAAGAATGCGGAAAAATGGCATTTTTCGATATGGAAACAGGGTTCCTCTCTCCATTTCAGTGGCAGGAAATCCATCTGTGGAATGAAAAGGGCAGCCCCATCCTGGTGTGGGATGAAAATGAAATGGCAGGATATGCCGATCCCGAAACCGGGGAAATGGTGATCCCCTGCCAGTTTCGGGATGCAGATGCATTCTATAATGGCTGGGCATTGGCATCCCTTCCTTATGAAGATGGAAATGGAGAGGAATGGGTGCTGATCGGTATTGATGGCGCAATCCTTCATGCACCGGAGGGATATTTCCTTGAACAGCATGACAGCCGGGTATCGGAAGGCTTGATAGCGGTTTACGATGAAAATCATATCGCCAGCTATATGAATCTGGAAGGGGAAATCATACTGGCAACCGGGTATGAGGGCACAGTATATCCCTTTCATGAAGGATTTGCGGTGGTCAACTACAATCAATACATGGATCGGAATGGCAATATCCTGGAAGGCATCACTGCCCGGCCGGAGGAAAACGGAGGCTATGATTTTAAAGAGGGACTCACTTCTGTTTTTTATCAGGGAAAACCGGCTGCGATGAATACCGATGGGGAAATTGAATTCGTGCTGGAGGAAGAAAACATATTCTGGCTGTGGAACTTTATGGATAACGGCCTTGCCTGGTATATGGAATGGCAAATGGATCAGGGAACCATGTGGTATGAGCAGCGGCACTATGGGCTGATTGACCGGCAAGGAAACGATATCACTGATGGCATCTGGATATGCACGATGGAGGAGGGATCCCCCTTTTCGGAAGGGCTGGCGGTAGTAAAGCCTATGGACGGGCAGGGATTATACGGGTATCTGAATGAGCAGGGGGAATTGGCCCTGCCTACCGTTTATGAGGAGGCACAGCCCTTCAAAAATGGTCTTGCCTATGTAGTATGGGATGGAAATTGCGGCTATATTGACCGGGAAGGAGCTATCATCTATTCCTGGTCACAATACGGAGAAGGGGATTGGGGCTAAAATTTGAAAAAATGAGAAAAAACACAGGAAAAACACTTGCCAAATCCCCGGTAATTGTGTTATAATTTCACGGATCACGCATGCAGGGGGATTTTTCTGCCTGTGCCGCGCAAGCGGTGGCAAAAAAAGATGATCCCTGCAGAGGATACAACAATTTTAAGGAGGAAACTCAAAATGGCTGTCATCTCTATGAAGCACCTGCTGGAAGCTGGCGTACACTTCGGTCATCAGACCCGCCGCTGGAACCCCAAAATGGCCCCCTACATCTTCACCGAACGCAATGGTATCTACATCATCGACCTGCAGAAGACCGTTCGCAAGGTTGACGAAGCCTACATGTTCATCCGCAATCTGGCCATGGAAGGCAAGACCGTGCTATTCGTTGGCACCAAGAAGCAGGCTCAGGAAAGCATTGAATCCGAAGCCAAGCGCTGCAATATGTATTTCGTAAACAATCGTTGGCTGGGCGGCATGCTCACCAACTTCCGTACCATCCGCACCCGCGTAGAACGCCTGAATGCCATCGATAAGATGGAACAGTCCGGCCAGTTCGAAGTGCTGCCCAAGAAGGAAGTTATCAAGCTGCAGCATGAACGGGAAAAGCTGGAAGCCAACCTGGGCGGTATCCGCGAAATGAAGAAGCTGCCCGGCGCTCTCTTCGTAGTTGACCCCCGCAAGGAACACATCGCCATCGCCGAAGCCCGCACCCTGGGCATTCCGATCGTTGCTATCGTAGATACCAACTGCGATCCCGACGAAGTGGATTACGTAATCCCCGGCAATGACGACGCCATCCGCGCCGTTAAGCTGATCGCCGGCAAGCTGGCCGATGCCATCCTGGAAGGCAAGCAGGGCGAACAGAGCGAAGAAGCCGCTGAAGAAGTGGCCGCCGAATAATTCTTTTCCAAATCAAATCGTATAGGAGGAATTTCCCATGGCTGTTATTACTGCTGCGATGGTTAAGGAACTGCGTGAACGCACCCAGGCTGGTATGATGGATTGCAAAAAGGCCCTGAATGAAACTGAGGGCGATATGGAAAAGGCCATTGCTTATCTGCGTGAAAAGGGCCTGGCCGCTGCCGCCAAGAAGGCTGGCCGTGTTGCCGCTGAAGGCGCTGTTGAAAGCTATATCCACATGGGTGGTAAGATCGGCGTTCTGGTTGAAGTTAACTGCGAAACTGACTTCGTTGCCAAGACCGAAACCTTCAAATCCCTGTGCCATGACGTAGCCCTGCAGATTGCCGCTGCCAACCCCCTCTACATCAGCAAGGAAGATGTGCCCGCCGCCGCCCTGGAAAAGGAAAAGGAAATCCTGCGTGCTCAGGCTCTCAACGAAGGCAAGCCTGAAAAGATCGTTGATCGCATGGTGGAAGGCCGCATTTCCAAGTACTATAGCGAAAACTGCCTGCTGGAACAGGCTTTCGTTAAGAATCCTGATATCACCGTGGGCACCCTGGTAAACGAAGCCACCCTGGCTTCCGGCGAAAAGATCTCTATCCGTCGTTTTGTTCGTTACGAATGCGGCGAAGGCATCGAAAAGAAGGAATCCAACCTGGCGGCTGAAATCGCCGAAATGACCCGGAAGTAATTTTTCATAAAACAGGCGGCCCTGCGCCGCCTGTTTTTTATGCCAAGGAGGTATAAAATGGATAAAAAATATAAGCGGGTCTTGCTTAAGCTCAGCGGCGAAATGCTGGGGGAAGACGGAAAATTATTCGATCATGGCATTATTGATCACGTGGCCAAGGTGCTTTGTCAGATCGTGGATATGGGCGTTGAGCTGGGTGTGGTGATCGGTGCGGGCAATATCTGGCGCGGCCGTTCCGGCGGTGAAATGGATCGGGTAACTGCTGATCAGATGGGCATGCTGGGCACCGTAATCAACTGCCTGGCCATGCGGGATGCGGTGCAGCGCGCCGGCGGCAAGGCCGTTGTGATGAGCGCCATCGAAATGCCCCGGGTGTGTGAAGTATATAATACACAGAATGCTGTAAAGCATATGAAAAAGGGCCATGTGACCCTCTTTGCTGCCGGCAGCGGCAATCCCTTCTTCTCTACGGATACCGCCGTTGTGCTCCGTGCCGTGGAAGTGGGTGCGGACGCCATCCTGCTCGCCAAGAATATTGATGGTGTGTATACCGCCGATCCCAAGAAGGATCCCACCGCTACCCTGATCCGGGAAATCACCTATGAAAAGGCCCAGGATCTGCGGCTGAAGGTGATGGACAGTGCCGCTTTCGCCCTCTGTGCGGAAAATAAGATGCCCATCGTGCGGGTATTTGGCCTGTTCCAGCCTGAATCCATTCTGGATGTGCTGAATGGCGATGATATGGGCACCATTCTCTATCCCGAAAAATAAGCAAAAAGTGAGCCGCCTTGCATAATGAACAGAACCAGTAAAAACGAACAATAGACAAAAAGCCCCCTGAAGTAGGATAATAGAACTACGTCAGGGGGTAACTTTATGGAGAAACGAAAATGGACAGATATCTCAAAGTATAGCGAAGTTATAGAGCAGTTGCGC
>JAFQOD010000015.1 GCA_017395685.1 Clostridia bacterium | reverse complement strand
TTTCATGTTTTTCTCCTTTCGGAACGATTGCCTTTCCCATGAAAGATACGCCGTATTTGGGGGCTTTCCTGCCTCCGTCAGGATATTTTCTTTTTCCTTCTTAAAGGCCTCTCCGGAAAAAGGGCGGAATCATTGACTTTTTAAATTCCGTGATTTATACTTATTCCAATAGGCAACTGCATATCTTCGTATAATGATACCAGAAGCCTAAAATCACTGAGGAGTGTATTAAATGAGCATCCATCTGGATCAGATGCGCCGGCATACACTTGATTATCTGGACGCCCTGTGGGCTGATGAATCCATCGGCGGCGGCCACAAATATATGCCCGAGGGCCGGGTAAGCATCCTCAGCACCTCCAATGCAGCCTGGATTTATCACTTACTGCAAGCCCATGACAAAATCGGCAAATACGGAAAAGATGCCAGCAGCTGGCTGAAATCCCAGCAGCAGCCCGACGGCCGTTTCATCCACGATCCCGCCCGTCATCCCAAATACTGCGCCGGGCCAAGCCATGCCCTGTTCGTGGTCAGCCGTGCGCTGGATATTTACGGCTGCAGCCTGGAAAGCACCCCCGCCTATCTTGTTCCCCTCCTTTCCGCAGAGCAGCTGGATCAATGGTTTTCCGCCATTGATTGGAAAGGGGAATCCTCCAGCCATCATGACGTGCTGGCTATCGTTGCAGGGCTGAAATCCGCCCCCTCCTCCGCCTGGCTGGATACCCTCTTTTCCCATCTGGATCGCCAGCAGGATCAGGATACTGGATGCTGGAGCTTCAACTGGCGCAATCTGGACGCCAATCTACCCAATATGAGCCGATCCTTCGCCTATACCAATATCTATATCAATTTCGGCCGCATCCCGCCCCATGCCGACCAAATGATTGAAACCGCCATTGCCCTGCAAAAGCCCTCGGGAATCTGGGAGCATTTCATGGATCTGCCGGAATACTTCACCATGGACGCCGTATTCCTCATCTGGCGTATTGGAAATCTCATTCATTATCCGCTGGAAAAGAGGCTTCCCGCCCTCCTGCGTGCGGCCGACGCCATGGACGCCCATTTCTCCGCCCATCCTCCCTCTTCCTACGATCAGCTGCATTCCCTGACCGCCACGCTGGAAACATTGGCCCTGCTGGGGGAAGCTTTCCCGGAGCGGTACCCTGCAAGCATTCCCTGGCTGTTTGACTGGACGAAGAAATTTTAATATGACCACCAAAATTCGGCAGCATCAAAGCTGCCGTTTTCTTATGCCTTTACTGAGAGGAAAGCTGCGCAACCGGAGGCTGCTGGGAAAGATCCTCTTTGGTGATACGAAGCAGGGGCAGGCATTCCGTTTGAGCGGCGCCCATGCCCTGCAGGAAGGGCTTTTCATCGGTAATCGGCCAGCCATCGTGAATGCCCGGCTGCTTGAAATGCATAGGAATCACCACATGAGGCTGAATGGCATGCACCACACGGCAGGCAGCGGCTCCGTCGATGGTATAATGCCCGCCCACAGGGATAAGAAGCACGTCCACCTGTCCCAGGGCGGAAAGCTGCTCTTCCGTCAGCATATGCCCCAAATCCCCCAGATGCGCCACCGTCAGCCCATCCATTTCAATCTTCATGATCAGATTGGCGCCCCGAAGCGCCCCTTGCGCCTCATCGTGGAAGCAGGGGATGGCGGTGACCTTCACATCCGGGGCAATCAGGAATTCCCCGGGGGCGTCGATTTTCCGGGGGACGCCCGTCACCTTTTCCGTAAAGTTGTGATCACCATGTCCATGGGACACAGTGACCGCATCCGCCGGATATTCCCCCATGGGATAGCC
>JAFQOD010000014.1 GCA_017395685.1 Clostridia bacterium | reverse complement strand
CGCGGACTTCAACACCGTGTATCCCAACATCAAAGTTACCCTGAACACCTACAACAACAACTCTGACGGCAACCTGTCCGTTAACACCTCCATCATGGCGGGCGAAGTGGACGTTCTGGCTTCCTTCGGCCTGTCCAACGCTTACAAGCGCTGGGATGCCGGCCTGTATGAAGATCTGACCGAACTGGTTGAAGAAGAAGGCATCGAGCTGGTTGCCAACTGGGGCACTGAAGCCTTCAAACTGGATGACACCATCTACACCTTCCCCTGCGGCGGTCTGAGCTACTATGTTTCCATCAACATGAATGCCTGGGAAAAGGCCGGTCTGGGCGAACTGCCCACCGAATGGACCTGGGATGAATATCTGGCCGCTTCCAAGGCGATGACCGAGTATAATGAAGACGGCTCCGTAAAGGTATATGGCGGTTCCGATTATCATTCTGTCAACTATTTCACCTATTGCTACGGCTCTGTGGCCGGCAAGAATGCCTACTATGATGAAGACGGCACCTCTTCCTTCGACAATCCCGCCATCATCAAGGCCCTGGAACGCGAAGTTAAGGCTGAATTGGTAGACAAGATCTGGTTCCCCAAGGCCACCTATCGCGGCGATAACCTGCAGAGCCAGCAGACCTTCCTGGTGGAACGGGTTGTTAACTCCACCGTGAACCCCAACATGGTTCGTTTCCTGCCCGATACCGAAAACTACGGTGTTGATTTCATCACCGGTTTCGCTCCCTGGCCTGTTGAAGAAAAGGGTCAGGTCAACTATATGAGCGGCGTTGTGCCCTTCTCTCATGCCGGCATCTGCACCACTCCCGAAGGCCGCTCCGATGAGGAATTCCAGGCCTGCTGGGCTTTCCTGAAGTGGTATTCCACCTACGGCGTGAAGTATCTGGTTGCTGCCGGCCATCAGCCCAACTGGACTGGCACCGTTGCCGGTTCCGCCCTGGATCTGCTGTTCGGTTCTGAAGAAGAAGCCGCCAAGTTCGTGGATGTGGAATCCTTCAAGCGTGTTGTGGGCGTTGCCACCAATCCCCAGTACTATGAAGATGAGCTGACTGCTTATTCCAAGGTGAACACCACCCTGACCGAATATGCTATGTATGCCCTCAACGGCACCATGACTGCTGAAGAAGCCATGCTGGAAGCCGCAGCAATTGCGGATGAAGCCATCGAAAGCGAACGTTAATCATTTCCTTGCTCCCGGCGGCCTTGGCCGCCGGGAGCATTCCCCACATCTGTGAATGTAGAAAAACCGGGATACGATGAGTAAAGAGGGAATTGCCATGAGTAGAAAAATTGTCAACAGACAACAGAGAAAGGAAAACCTCGCCGGATATGCTTTCGTATCCCCGGCGCTGATTTGCTATTGCCTTTTTATCGCCTTTCCTTTTTTCCTTACAATCATTCTTTCTTTTACCGAATTCAATTTTCTGAAAGTTAAATCCATTGCCAAGCTGGGCAACTACATTGAATGGATCGGCCTTGAAAACTTTGTCGAATCCTTCAAGGACCGCCGCTTTGTGGCGGCAATCAAGAATACATTCGTTTATGCCATTGCGACTGTGCCTACGGCCATCATCATTGGTATTGTGCTGGCATATCTGCTCAATGGCAAAGTATATGCCAAGAAAATTCTGCGTCTTGCATTTTTCATTCCTTACATTTCGTCTATTGTCGCACTTGGTGCGGTTTTTAAATTTCTGTTCCGTGAAGACGGCCTGGTCAATAATTTCCTGCTTAATCTGGGCTGGATCGATGCGCCGGTAAAATGGACGGTAGATGCCGCAGTAACAAAGCTGCCAATCAGTCTGCTGGTAATCTGGACGGCACTTGGATATGTATTGATCGTTTATATGGCTGCGCTGCAGAATGTGCCGCGTACGCTGTATGAAGCGGCCACCATCGATGGCGCAAGCGGCGTACAGCAGTTCCTGAAGATTACCCTTCCCTTGGTATCGCCTACTACCTTCTATCTGCTGATTGTGCGCATGATTGCCGTATTCAAAATTTTTGGCTCCGTCAACGTGTTTACTATGGGATCATCCATCACATCCAATACTTCCATTGTACAGGAGATTTATTCAACAGCTTTCAGTTCCTATCAACACGGTTATGCCTCCGCTGAATCGGTGATTCTGCTGGCGATTATCATGGTATTCACAGCGATCAATTTCTTCGGCCAGAAGAAATGGGTCCATTATTGAGAGGAGGGCAGAAAAAATGAAACGGCACAATATGATCGGGGCTGTGATAAAAACCTTTGTTCTGGGGATTTTTTCGCTGCTTTTTCTGCTGCCGATGATCTGGATGATCACCTCCGCCCTCAAAAATACCAACGAAGTATTCGCAGTCGATTGGCATTGGCTGCCCTCTGTATGGCGCTGGGATAATTTTGTCACCGTCTGGACGGATCCTGAAGTGAGCATGCTCAACGCCTATGGCAATACGGCGTTTATCACCTTGATCAGCACCGTGTGTCAGCTGGCAATCGGTTCTATGGCAGCATATTCTTTTGCTAAGATCAAATTTAAGGGCAAAAACGTTGTATTCATGATGTTCCTGGCCACCATGATGATGCCCACTGAAGTAACCATTGTTCCCAGGTTTATCCTTTTCAAAACCGTGGGACTGTATAACAATCTGTGGGCGGTTATCCTGCCTCATTTCTTCAATGCTACTTCCATTTTCATGCTTCGTCAGTTCTATATGGGGCTGCCGGATGATCTGATGGAGGCTGCCAAGATTGATGGTGCAGGCCATCCCACCATCTTCGCCAGAATCCTTCTTCCTTTGACTAAACCCGCGCTGATTTCCCTGATGGTGCTTTCCTTTATCAGCTGCTGGAATGAGTATATGACGCCGCTGATCTTCCTGGTAAAAAAGAATATGTATACGATTTCCCAGGTCATTCGCTGGTATATGCTGGATGATCTGCAGCGCTATGATCTGAATATGGCGGCGGCTACCAGCGCCATTATTCCTGTTGTGCTGCTCTTCATATTCTGTCAGCGCTATTTCGTTGAAGGCATTGCTACATCTGGTGTAAAAGGTTAATTATCATTTTCGCCGTCCATCCGGGCGGCGTTTCACTATTAGAAAACAGGGAGCGATAGATATGAATATTTCTGAATCCAGGCAGCTGCATACTGCGGATATATGCGTTATTGGCGGCGGCCTTTCCGGCCTGATCGCTGCAGTTTCTGCGGCGCGGCATGGGGCAAAGGTGCTGCTGATGCAGGATCGGCCTATGCTTGGTGGCAATGCATCCAGCGAAATCCGCATGTGGGTGCGCGGCGCGGCAGGCTTGGAAAACCGTGAAACCGGTATTATTCAGGAGCTGGAACTGGAAAACATCTACCGAAATCCCAGCATGAAATACAATCTGTGGGATTCAGTG
>JAFQOD010000013.1 GCA_017395685.1 Clostridia bacterium | reverse complement strand
TGAAGATTGGTGATGATCAGTTTGCCGAAACGCCTTTCCTGGGTGGCAAGGTAAAGGAAGCTGCCTTCACCGATCAGTTCACCGGTAAGGTTCCTCCCCTTGCGCTCAGCGATATCGATGCCGTGGCCAATGCCACCATCACCTCCCAGGCTGTGGTCAATGCCATCAACGCCGCCTGCGGCGCTGAAGCTGCCCCTGCCGTGGATGCCGTGACCGATGCCACCTCCGCCGCTACCGGCGCTGCCGCTGCTGCCGGGGATGTAAAGTCTGCCTCCGCTCAGGGCTATGCCGGCCCCGTGTATGTGGAAGTTACCCTGGATGCTGAAGGCAAGATCGCCTCTCTGAAGATTGGCGATGACCAGTTTGCCGAAACGCCTTTCCTGGGCGGCAAGGTAAAGGAAGCTGCTTTCACCGATCAGTTCACCGGTAAGGTGCCCCCCATTGCGCTCAGCGATATCGACGCCGTGGCCAATGCCACCATCACCTCCCAGGCTGTGGTCAACGCTATCAACGCCGCCTGCGGTACTGATGCTGCTGCCCCTGCCGTGGACGCCGTGACCGATGCCACTTCCGCTGCCACCGGCGCTGCCGCTGCTGCCGGGGAAGTAAAGTCCGCCTCCGCACAGGGCTATGCCGGCCCCGTGTATGTGGAAGTCACCCTGGATGCTGAAGGCAAGATCGCCTCTCTGAAGATTGGTGATGATCAGTTTGCCGAAACGCCTTTCCTGGGCGGCAAAGTGAAGGAAGCTGCCTTCACCGATCAGTTCACCGGTAAGGTTCCTCCCATTGCGCTCAGCGATATCGATGCCGTGGCCAATGCCACCATCACCTCCCAGGCCGTGGTCAACGCCATCAATGCCGCCTGCGGTGCTGATGCTGCTGCCCCTGCCGTGGATGCCGTGACCGACGCCACTTCCGCTGCTACTTCCGGCGCAGAAGTCCCCGCCGCTGCCCCTTCCGACATTTACACTGGGGAAGCCCAGGGATATGCCGGTCCCGTCTATGTGGAAATCACCGTGGATGATCAGAACAGGATCGCTTCCCTGAAGATTGGCGATGATCGCTTTAATGAGACCCCCTTCCTGGGCGGCAAGGTGCAGAACGCTGACTTTACCAATCAGTTTATCGGCAAGGAACCGCCCCTGGCCCTTTCCGATATTGACGCCATTGCCAATGCCACCCTCACCTCCCAGGCAGTTGTGGATGCCGTCAATCAGGCCTATGAAGCTTCCCGCGGCGGCGTAGCTGCCCCCGATTATGCCACCTATTCCGCTTCTGCCCAGGGCTATGCCGGCCCCGTAGCCGTCAGTGTCACCCTGGACGGCAATACCATCGTATCCATCGCGGTAGGGGATGAAAATTTTGCCGAAACCTCTTTCCTGGGCGGCAAAGCCAAGGAAGACGCCTTCACCGCCCAGTTTGCGGGCAAGGCCCTCCCCATCGCCCTTTCCGATATTGACGCTATTACCAACGCCACCATCACCTCTCAGGCGGTGGTTGACGCCATCAACGCCGCATACGCCCTTTCCCAGGCGCAGCAATAAAGAATGGAGGCGCTGAACGATTATGATGAAAAAAACCTTCAAGCGGGGCGTACATCCCCTGCATTCCCAGCACGGCGGCAAAGCGCCCACCCGGAACCTGGAAACCCGGGAATACGTCTCTGACACCGTAATCATTTCCATGGCCATGAACATCGGCGCCCCCGCCACCCCCTGCGTAAAAAAGGGGGATCAGGTGCTGATGGGCCAGGTAATCGGCAATGCCAACGGCTTCGTCAGCGTGCCGGTGCATGCCAGCGTATCCGGCGAGGTCATCGCCGTGGATAAGATTCCCTATCTGGGCAATGAACCGGTAATGGCCGTTACCATCAAAAATGACTTTGCGGATACCTGGTGCGAATTAAAGCCCCTGGGCAACGTAGAGCAGGTGGATCCCTCCCTGATCATTCCCGCCATCCGGGATGCCGGCATCACCGGCATGGGCGGCGCATCCTTCCCCACCCATGTGAAGCTTACCTTCAAAGAGGGTGCCAAATGCGATACCATCCTGGTTAACGGCGCCGAATGCGAAACCCATCTTACCGCCGATCACCGGCTGATGCTGGAAAACGGCCGCCGCATCGTGGATGGCCTGCGGGCTGCCATGCGGGCCACCGGCGTGGAAAAGGGCATTATCGCCATCGAGGATAACAAGCCCGATGCCATCCAGGCCATGAAGAAGGCTGCTGAAGGCCGCCAGGGGGTATACATCCAGGCCCTGCGCACCAAATATCCCCAGGGCGGTGAAAAACAGCTGATCGAAGCCGTCACCGGCCGTCAGGTGCCCGCCGGCAAGCTGCCCCTGGATTGCGGTGTGGTGGTGCTCAATACCGGCACCTGCGCTGCTATCGCTGATGCCATCATCGACGGCAAACCCCTCATCAGCCGTATCACCACCGTTACCGGCTGCGTGCGCACCCCCTCCAATCTGAAGCTGCGCATCGGCACCATCGTGGAAGACGCCATCGGCGCCTGCGGCGGTTTTTCTCAGGAACCGGGCAAGATTTTCTTCGGCGGCGCCATGACCGGCATCTGCATTCCCAATATCTACGTGCCCATGGCCAAATCCACCAACGGCATCGTGGTTCTCAATGAAAAAGAGGGAAAAAGCAAGGAAGAAAGCCCCTGCATCCGCTGCGGCCGGTGCGTTGCCGCCTGCCCCATCGGCCTCAACCCCTATCTGATCAAAGTGGCCGCCGATAAGAGCGATTTTGAAGCGGCTGATAAACTGCATGTGAATGACTGCATGCTGTGCGGCTCCTGTGCATATGCATGCCCCTCCCGCCGGTGGCTGACCCCGTCCTTTAAATTTGCCAAGGATAAGCTGGCCGCCCAGGCAAAAGCGAAAGGAGGCGCCAAGTAATGAACCTGAGATTATCCACCGCCCCTCATGTGCATCATCCGGTTACTACCCAGCGGCTGATGCTGTTTGTAATCATCGCGCTGCTGCCTGCTGCCGCCGCCGGTGTATACGCCTTCGGCCTGCCCGCCCTGCTGGTGCTGTGCATTTCCATGGCCAGCGCCGTACTCTCTGAATTCCTGTGGCAGAAAATCGCCCGCAAGCCCGTCCGCATCAATGATTTTTCTGCCCTGGTCACCGGTCTGATCCTGGGCCTGAATCTGCCCGCTACCGCCCCCTGGTGGCTGGCTATGATCGGAAGCGCCTTTGCCGTCATCATCGTAAAGCAGCTTTTCGGCGGCCTGGGCGATAATTTCCTCAATCCCGCCATGGCGGCCCGTGCCGTGCTGCTGGCCTCCTGGCCGGTGCACATGACCAATTATGTGGCGCCCACCTTCTTTGATTCCTCCATCGATGCCGTGGCTACCGCCACTCCCCTGGTAAAGCCCGGCACGCAGCTGATGGATCTGTTCCTGGGCAACATTCCCGGCACCATCGGTGAAGTGAGCAAGGCCGCCATCCTGATCGGCTTCCTGTTCCTGCTGATTACCAAGACCATCCAGTGGCAGATCCCTGTGGTGATGGTGGGCAGTGTTGCCCTCTTCTCCTGGATGTTCGGCGCCGATCCCCTGGCTGCCATCCTGTCCGGCGGCGTGCTCTTTGGCGCGGTATTCATGGCCACCGATTATGTCACCAATCCTATGACCCCCTGGGGCCAGGCCATCTATGCCTTCGGCATCGGCCTGATCGTATCCCTCATCCGTCAGTTCGGCGCATATCCTGAAGGCGTGACCTACGGTATTCTGCTGATGAATATCGCAACGCCCCTCATCGATCGCTTCCTGCCCCGGAAGATCTACGGCCATCAAAAGGAGGCAAAAAAGGCATGAGCGAAAAAAAGAGCATGGGAAAGGTGCTGTTTAACGGCATCATCACCGAAAATCCCACCTTCCGCCTGGTGCTGGGCGCCTGCCCCACCCTGGCCGTAACCACCAGCGCCATCAACGGCCTGGGCATGGGCGCCGCGGCCACCTTCGTGCTGATCTGTTCCAATTTCGTGATTTCCCTGCTGCGCAATTTCATTCCCGATAGGGTGCGCATCCCTGCTTTCATCGTGGTTATCTGCACCTTCGTTACCATGGTACAATTGCTGATGCAGGCCTTCATCCCCTCTTTGTATGATGCCCTTGGCATCTTCATTCCCCTGATCGTGGTAAACTGCATCATTCTGGCCCGTGCCGAAGCATTTGCCAGCAAGAATACCCCCGTATCCTCCGCCGTGGACGGCTTGGGCATGGGGATCGGCTTTACCCTGGCCCTGATGCTGATGGGCTCCATCCGCGAGCTGATTGGTAATGGCTCCGTGTTCGGCGTCAACATTCTGGGCGCTTCCTATCAGCCTATGCTGCTGATCGTGCTGGCCTCCGGCGGCTTCCTCACCTTCGGGCTGATGCTGGGGCTGTTCAATCTGATCGTTAAGAAACTGGAAACCAAAAAGAAGCATGAGGAGGAACAGGCGGCATGAACGAGATCGTAAATATCCTGCTGTTTATGGTCAGCTGCATTCTGACCAATAACTTCATCTTCTCCCGGTTCCTGGGCTGCTGCCCCTTCCTGGGTGTATCCAATAAGGTAGGCACCTCGGTCAGCATGGGCCTGGCAGTTACCTTCGTAATGACCATTGCCTCCTTCTTCTGCTACATGATCTATCATTGGCTGCTGGTTCCCCTGGGTATTACCTTCATGAATACCATCGCCTTCATTCTGGTGATTGCTGCGCTGGTGCAATTCGTGGAAATGTTCCTGAAGAAATCCAGCCCCACCCTCTACAGCGCCCTGGGCATTTATCTGCCCCTGATCACCACCAACTGCGCCGTACTGGGCGTAGCCACCCTGAATGTCAACAGCGGCTACAATATGCTCTATTCCGTGCTGAACGGCACCTTCTCCGCCCTGGGCTTCACCCTGGCCATCGTGCTGATGGCGGGCGTACGGGAACGGCTGGAAAATGCGGATATCCCCGCCTGCATGAAGGGCTTCCCCATCACCCTGGTCTCTGCCGGGCTGATGGCAGTTGCCTTCATGGGCTTCAGCGGCCTGGTGTAAGGAGGAAAATGATATGATGACCATTGTCTATGCTGTCGTGCTGCTGGGCGGCCTCGGGCTGATCTTCGGTGCGGTTCTCTCCTTTGCCAGCAAGAAATTCCATGTGGAAGTGGATGAACGGGTGGAACAGGTACGTGCCTGCGTCGCCGGCGCCAACTGCGGCGCCTGCGGCTATCCCGGCTGCGATGGCTTTGCCCAGGCCGTAGTGGACGGCAAGGCCCCCATCAACGGCTGTTCCCCTGCTGGTGCCAAGGGCGCCAGGGAAATCGGTAAAATCATGGGACAGGAAGCTGAGGTATCTGAAAAGCTGGTTGCCCGTGTGCTGTGCCAGGGCGAAAAAGGCATTGCCAAGGATCGCTATCTCTATGACGGATACAAGAGCTGCGCCAGCGCTGCCGGTCTTGCCGGCGGCCCCAAGGATTGCCGCTTTGCCTGCATTGGCCTGGGCGATTGCCAGGATAAGTGTGCCTTCGATGCCATCACCATGAAGAACGGCATTGCCGTGATCGATCCCGACAAGTGCACCTCCTGCGGTGCCTGCGTAAAGGCCTGCCCCCGCAGCGTTATCAAGCTGATGCCCCTGTCCCAAAAAGTGATCGTGCGCTGCCGCAATAGCGACGTGGCACGGGTTGCCAAGGCCTCCTGCATGGATGCATGCATCGGCTGCGGCCGCTGCAAGAAGACCTGCCAGCATGATGCCATCGTGGTAGAAAACGGCTATGCCCGCATCCTGCCCGAAAAATGCACCGGCTGCGGCGAATGCGCTGCCGTCTGCCCCTGCAACTGCATCACGGTGGAATAATCCTATCACAATATACCCCAGGCACATGCCTGGGGTTTTTTCTTGAATTAAGCAAGGAAGGAAAGGGAAAAGGCAGCATTTCCTGATATGATGGTGCCGGAAGGGAGGCAGCGCCGTGGAAAACAATGCTGTAGAATGCATACAGAAATTGCTTCACGAAATGGAAAACACCCTGTGCGCCGATATATCCCTGGAGGAGTGGGCCGGGCAATACGGCTATTCCCCCTGGCATTTTGCACGTTTGTTCCAAAGAATTGTGGGCATGCCCCTGATGCAATATCGTACCCGGCGGCGGCTGATGCACGCCTTGTATGCCATCAGCTGCGGGGAATCCATCATCGACGCCGCCCTGCGCTACGGATTTGATACCCACGCCGGATTTTTCAAGGCTTTTCAGCAGGCCTACGGCTGCTCCCCCTCCGAATATATCAGGCGTTACCGGGTGATCGCCCCCAGCGCCCTGATCCTAAAGGAGGAAAAATACCCCATGATCTCCAACGTACAATGGAAGCAGGCCCTCAGCCACTGGGGGATGGATCTGCCCCTTTCCCCCATTATTTTCCCCGGCAGCGGCAGAATGCACGAGGCCTGCAAAAAAGCAGGAAATGAATACCTGCTCAAGGCCTATACCGATTTTGCCCCCTGCAAAATGCAGGTGGATCTGGCCATGGCACTGGACGCCCAAGGCTTGCCTGCCGCCATACCCCTTCCGGATGCCCAGGGAGAATACATTTTCGAATGCAAAGGATTGTATTTTGTGCTAAGCCGGGCCATCCCGGGAGAGCCCCTTCAGGCAAGGAATCTGATTGCGTCCCATCCCCTATCTTCCGGTCAGGCTGTCGGCAGCGCCCTGCATTATCTGCATCAGGCGCTGGATCGGATGGATCCCTGTCCTGTCGTGGATCAGCAGGATCTGCTTTCCGCCCTGAAAAACTGGGCACTGCCCAAGGTGCGGAAGCACCAGATTGTGGATCCTGCCTGGCTGCTGCAGTATGAAGAAGCCATTACCGCCCTTCTTCCCCATCTTCCCCGGGGGCCCATCCACAGGGACCCCAATCCCAGCAATCTGATCGGCATTGCAGACGGACGTATCGGCTTCATCGATTTTGATCTGGCAGAAAACAACATCCGCCTTTATGATCCCTGCTATGCCGCTACGGCAGTGCTATCCGAATGCTTTGATGAAAAGGAATGCTGGCTTTCCTTTTTCCAGGGAATTCTGCTGGGTTATGACGCAGTACATCCCCTGACCAATCAGGAAAAGCAGGCCGCCCCCCTCATCGCCCTGGGCATTGAAATGATCTGCATTGCCGCCTTTGAAGACGTGCAGAAATATCAGGATATTTTCGATACCAATGTGCGCATGCTGCAATGGCTGATTGATCTTCCCGATATGCAATTGCCATAAAAAATCCCCGCCTGTCCAAAATAATGGAAAGGCGGGGTTTCTTGCTTTTTTAGTTGCCAATCAGTGCGGTCTGAAGCATGGTCAGATGATCCAGCAGCTGGGTACGGATATCCATGGTGGAAGATTTGCTGCCCTGCACCAGCGCCTCAAATGCATCCAGATCATTGAAGAGCGTATTAAGGGCATTGGCAGAAATCAACCGGCCGCTTTCACCGCCTGCAAGCTGGATGCTCAGTTCATTGAGCTGATCCATATGATAAACATATTGGCGCACCCTGGCAAGCCGTGCGGTGGTATTGGACGCCGCCACGCCGGACATACGGTTGACCTCATCTATGGCGCTGGCAACAGCACTGATCATCCGCTGGGAAAACTGCTGTTTGGCCTGATTGCGATAGGCGCTGTTGCGCCCCATCAGCGTGCCCATCACCACGCAGCCCACCAGCAATGCCACACACAAAAAGCATAGCACCCGCCGCTGAATCTTCAGATCATTGACGTTCATGTTCATTTTTACAGATTTGTTATGATACATCATATGCTTATCCTCGTGCCATCCTGTCAGCAGGAGAAAATTCATCCTGCTTTTCCCTGTGGGAAAAAGGGGCTTGCATATTATAGCATATTCTCCTGAATTCGTAAAGTATCGGGATCAAATGTTCTCATTAAATCTTTTTTTTGCAATTATCCAGTATTTTTCACAGGCAATATGGTTTACCTTAACAAATTGTTCATGCAATCCGGCTGTACCTATGCTATAATAGATTCGGGCCGGAAGCGGCCGCTTTATTGTAATCCACCAGGGAGGAAATACCCGTATGATCACCTTTGATGGGGTATCCAAGCGGTATGGCGTGCATCAGGCGCTGCGCGATGTATCCTTTACGGTGCCTAAAGGCCAGATTCTGGGCTTGCTGGGCCAGAATGGCGCCGGCAAAACCACCGCTATGAATATCCTGACCGGCTGCCTTGCCCCCTCCGGCGGCAGTGTTTCCATCGGCGGCCATAATGTGATGACCGATCCCCGGCTGGCCAAGCGCCTGATCGGTTATCTGCCGGAGCAGGCTCCACTGTATGATGAAATGACCATCCGATCCTATCTTCGATTCGCCTGTGAATTAAAAGAAGTGGAAAAGAGTGCCATTCCCGATCACATTGAAAAAGTCGCCCTGCGTACCGGGCTTACCGATGTGATGCACCGCAAGATCGGCAATCTTTCCAAGGGCTACCGGCAGCGGGTGGGGGTGGCCCAGGCATTGTGCGGAAGCCCGGAAGTAATCATCCTGGATGAGCCCACAGCTGGCCTGGATCCCCGGCAAAGCAGCGAAATGCGCAGTCTGGTCCGCTCCCTGGCCGGGGAGCATACCGTATTATTCTCCTCCCATATTCTCAGCGAGGTGCAATCCCTCTGCGACCGAATCATTATTCTCCATCACGGTAAAATCATCTGTGACAGTGCCCTCAGGGCCCTGCAATGCGGTGAAAGACGGCTGCGGGCGCTGATTGCCTGCGGGGAAGGGGCGCTGCTGCCCGCCCTGCATTCTTTAAAATCCGTACAGCGTGTTACTGTAGAACGGGGCAGTGATCCCGGCACCACCCAGGTGATCCTGCATGTATCGGGGGATGCCCCGGCGGAACGGGAATTATTTACCCTGCTTTCCGCCCTGCAGTATCCCCTGCTGCGCCTGACCCCGGTGGAAGACAGCCTGGAGGATATTTTCCTGCAGGCAACCGGCCGGGAAGGCTGACCTCAAATGATTCCAGAAAGGAGGCGGGCCTATGAAAGCCATTTATCGGCGTGAAATCCAGAGTTATTTCTATACGCCCGCTGCCTATGTATTCATGGGCGTTTTTCTCTCCCTGGCCAGCATCTTTTTCGGGGTAGGTAATCTGGCTGCCCGTTCGGGGAATATGCTGAGCTTTCTTTCCCAGATGAGCTATGTATGGATGCTGCTTTCCCCCGTTCTTACCATGCGGCTCATTGCCGGGGAAAAGCGGCAGCATACCGATCAGATGCTCTATTCCTCCCCCTGTTCGCTGACGGCGCTGGTAACGGGGAAATTCTTTGCCGCCTGCACTGTGCTGACGGCAGCAGTTGCTTCCTGCTTCATCTATGCCCTGATCGTGGCCATCTATGGCACCTTATACCTGGCTGAAACGCTGGTTGGCTTTTTAGGCCTGCTTTTGCAGGGCTGCGCCTTCATTGCACTGGATCTTTTCATCTCCTGTTTTTCCCGCAATCAGATGACGGCAGCAGTGGCAGGGATGGGGGTCAATCTGCTGGTCTGGTTTGCGGATGTGGCGGCCAGCGCCATTTCTGTGAAGGCCATCAGCTCTGCCCTGCAGTTTATCAGCCTCTATCAGCGCTTTGCTCCCTTCACTCAGGGGCAATTGAGCCTGTCCAATGTATTTTTCAATCTTGCCTTCATTTTTATCATGTTGTTTTTAAGCGTAAGGGTATTGGATGCCCGGCGCTGGAGCGAGGCCTGAGCCATGAAAAAATGCAAAAATTTTGTTCAGCAATTGAAAAAGAATCCCAAGCTGCGCTGCGGCAGCTTTTCCATCCTGCTGACGGCCGGGGTCATCCTGTGCGTGCTGCTGGCAGGCATCCTTGCCGACGTTCTGGAAAAACGCTTTGCCCTGACCATCGACTGCTCCTTTAATCAGGCCACCTCCCAGGGGGAAGTAACGGATGCCGTGCTCCAGCAGTTGGAAAAAGATGTGCATATCTATTCCCTGATCTCAGAGGACGGAAGGAATACTACCTTGCTTTCCCTGTTGGATCGCTATGCCGCCACCCAGCATATTAGCGTATCCGAAGAGAGCCTGGTGCAAAATCCCGTTCTTCTCAATCAGTTTTCCGATGCCCTTGGCGAAAATGAGGTGAGCACCGATTGCCTGATCGTCCATTGCCCTGCAACCAACCGGGTGCGGATACTGTCAGAAAACGATTATTATACCTACGATTATGATCCGGCAACCGGCTATTATACCCAGGGCTACATCAATTATGAAAAATGCATCACGGAAGCCATCGTCTATGTGACCCAGGATGAACTGCCGGTCATTCAGATTCTTACCGGCCACGGCGAATTGACCGCCTCCCAGGCCGCAAACATGGAAAATACCCTGACGGCGGCCAATTATGTATTGGAAAGGGTGAATCTTTCTGCCGGCGGCAAGCTGAACCCGGAATGCCTGCTGATGATCCTGTGCCCCCAATATGATCTAACCGATCAGGAGCTTGCCCTCATCAGCGATTTCGCCCGGGCAGGGGGCAATTTCTTCGTTATTACCACCTATGATACCCCTGCCAATCTGACCAATCTGAATGCGCTGCTGCGCTCCTACGGGGTCAATTTCCATCCCGGCCTGGTCATCGCCCAGGAAAGCGATACCGACAGTTATTTCGCTGATTCCCCTGTGCTGCTGATGCCCTACATGCAGGAAACGGATGTGACCCGTACCCTGATGGAAGCAGGAAAGAATATTCTGGTGCTCACCGGCGCCCGGGCCTTCTACATGCCCGATATCCTGCCCGAGGGTGTTGCCCTGTCCCCCCTTCTGGTTACCGGCGAAGCCTATATCCGTAATTTCCTGGATGGGCTGGCCACCTCCGAACAGCAGCCCGATGATCTGACAGGGCGCTTCCCCGTCGCCTTGTGGGCGGATAAAATGTTTGAAGACGGCGTCCAATCCCATGCGTTTGTCATGGGTGAAGAGGCGTCCTTCCTGGATTATTATCAGCTGACCAATACCGATTCCAAGGCATTTCTGCTGCAGATGGTGCGCTCCCTTCACGGCCAGGCCCCTGTGAATCTGGATATCATGCCCAAGGCCGGGGTACGCAGCGGGCTGTATCTTGGTTCCATCACCCCTGCTGTCATCGTGATCATTCTGCTGCCGCTGCTGGTCATCCTGGGGGCGGCGCTGGTATTGCTGCCCAGAAAGAATTTGTGAGCATATGGATAAAGTACCGCATAGAAAGACGAAAAAAGTCCTGAAAAAGCCGGCAATCCTGCTGGGATTGATTCTGTTTGCGTTGCTGTGCCTGGGGGGCACATGGCTGCTGAAGGCCACGCAGCCCATGCCCGAAATGCCCCAGGATACAGAGCCGCTCTATCTGCTTGCCCGGAGCAGTGATGAAATCGCCGCCGTAAGAATGGTGCATCAGAATGGGCAAAGCTACACCCTGATCCGAAAAGCAGGCCAGGGCTTCCTCCTGGAAAATGAAGAGGATATCCCCCTGCGCACAGACGCTGTGGATGCCCTTGCCGCTGCCCTTGGCAAAATGGAGGCTGTCCAGATCGCCGGTCATCTTCATGAGGATGAAATGGATCCGGCATCCTTTGGCCTCTCCCCTGCCCGTCTGATGATCAGCCTCACCTATCAGGATGGGCAGACGGCAGAGCTGATGATCGGCGGCGATGTGCCAGCCGATGCCGCCCAGTATTATTGCATGATCACTGGCGATGATCACATTTATACCGTGTATGCGGATGTATGCTATCCCCTGTTCTATGAAAAGGATTATCTCCGTGCCTTTGATCAGCCGGATCTTTCCGGGGATTTGCTGGATCAGATTGATATCACCGGGGATCTTCAGTTTTCTCTTTCCTATACCCCCAGCGGATGGCAGATGACCCACCCCTATGCCTATCCCCTCAATCCTTTGCGCACCAATTCCCTGCTTTCAAAAATCGAATCTATGGCCTTTGAAAGCTGCCTGGGCTATCCGGAGAATGTGGATATGGAGGCCCTGGGGCTGGCACCTCCCGCCCTTACCATCCGTCTTACTCAAGCCCCTACCCTTCTTTCCGGCCTGGATGAAAATAACGAATTCCTTTCCCTCAATCTGCCCGCCCGGCAGTATACCCTGCTCATCGGCCATGAAACAGGAAAAAGCGGCGTTTATCTGCAATGGGAAGGCATGATCTACAAGGCCAGCAATTTCCTGCTGGGCTTCTGGAAAGAGCTGCAGATTGAGGATTATCTGCTTGCCACCCCCGTTAACATCCTGATCAATGATTTAAATACCCTTTCCGTAAAAACGGACGCCCGTTCCGTTTCCTACAGCATCAGCATGGTGGAAAGCATCACGAAGAATAATCAGATCGCCACCGACGAATACGGCCAGATTCTCTATGATGCCGAAATCACCCGGTCGGGTGAAAAGATGCCCATGAATGCCGAAGCCTTCCTCAATTGGTATGCGTCCCTCTCCGGGCTTACCCCGTCCGGTAAGCTGCCGGAAAACTGGCAGCCCGGCGGCGCACCACTGGCAGAAATCACCCTGCAGAGCCAATCCATTACACGGAGCCTCGCCCTGTATCCCTACGATCCCTTCTATCATGCCCTTTCGGTGAATGGGGTGGCCCTGTACTATGTGGAAAATTCCTGGCTGGATAAAATCATGGCCGCACCGTAAAAAAGGCTTCCCTCGTTGAGGGAAGCCTTTTTAAATTCTCAGGCAGCTGCAGCGGCCTGATCTATCTTTATGGTATCACGATGCAGCAGCAGGGTAAACAGAATGCAGCCCCCCAGCAGCGCCAGGCTGAGCACCATGGGCAGCACCCGATTCAGATCGGAAAGCGCCCCTGCAATCATGCCGAAGGGGGAAGTGACAAACAGGCAGATGGTAAAGAAGAAGCCCTGCATCCTGGCCCGCTCCTCGGGAGGAATGGCCATGGTCTGCAATGTGGTGGTAAGGGGAGACAGCAGAGAAAGGGCCACCGCCTCCATCACTGCGCCTACCACTACCAGGGCATAAGCACCGGGGGGCAGAAGCATGGTAATCACATGCTGAGCGATCATCAACCCCAAAGCCAGCAGCATGGGATGCTTGAATTTATCTGCATTCACATGGGGCACAATCACAAAATAGCTGGCCAGCATGATCAGGGATTTGATGGTAGCAAAGATGGAAAGATTCTCTTCCGGAATCTGCAGCCGTTCGGTGACCAGCAGGGGCCAGAAGGTTTCCAGGGTGTTACGCATGGTCATATAGCAGGCAATCAAGCCGATGGCCATCATAATCCGCTTATTCCTGAGCATATCCACAAATACCCGGCGGCTGTCCCACAGATGACGCAGGATGGATACATGCCTGCATTCCTGCTTTCTGCGCAGGCCGATCCTGGTTTCTTTACAATAAATATGCAGAATCACAAATTTGGCGGTCATCATCACAAAGGTGATGGCATACAGCACCCGCATGGTGGGCACCAGCCCATACCGCTGCACAAAACCGAAGGCAAGGGGCGAAATAAAACCCGCAATCAGCCCAGCAATATGGGTAACGGAAAAGAGGCGCACCAGCCTGTCCTCCGCCGAATCCTCTATAAAGAGCAGATACCAGCTGTTTTCCGTAACACGCCAGGCCCCATTGAATACCGCTGCCACCAGAAACCATTCATAGCTCTGGGCGCAGGCCCACAAAAGGGCGGGCACGCTCCAGGAAAGGGTATCAAAGATCAGGGTGCACCATCTTCTGCCCAGCTTATCTGTCAGCACCCCGGACAGGATGGCGAAGATGACCTGGGATAACAAAAATACCGTCTGGGTCACCCCGATCTGCAAGGGGCCTACCCCCAAAGCTACCATATACATGGAGGCAAAGGGCACATACAGATTATAGGGAATGCCCCATAACGGCTCCGTCAGCATGCAGGGCAATTCATTTCCCCGGGCTGTGAACAGGATATCCACCATCGGATTTTTCCGCATCCAGCCAATCAGGCGTTTCATACTTTCTCCCCCTGGAAAAAATGATTCTTCCACACTATAGGGCACTTTTCCCGCCTTGTCAAGCGGGCACAGAAAATGTATAATAGTATCTGTAGAAAAGGAGGGGATCCTGCGTGAATTTGCCTCAGCTTCTGGACCGGCTGAAATCCAATCCCGGCTTTATGGAAAATGTGACTGCCTGGCGTACCATTCCGCCCAGGGCAGCCCGTTTTGCTCCCTGGCCGGAAAATATCGATCCCCGCCTTCCCCGGGCCCTCCAGCGCCGGGGGGTACAGCAATTGTATACCCATCAGGCGGAATGCTTTTCTGCCGCCCTTGCCGGGCAGGATTATGTGGTGGTTACCCCCACCGCTTCCGGCAAAACCATGTGCTATAATCTGCCCGTCATTTCCGAAATCCTGAAAAATGAGGATGCCCGGGCCCTCTATCTCTTCCCCACCAAGGCCCTCTCCGCCGATCAGGTCAGCGAATTATATGAGCTGATTGAGGAAATGCAGGTGGATATCAAAACCTTCACCTACGACGGGGATACCCCCGGCGCTGCCCGCCGGGCCGTGCGTCAGGCCGGGCATGTGGTGGTGACCAATCCCGATATGCTGCACAGCGGCATCCTGCCCCAGCATACCAAATGGGTGAAATTATTTGAAAATCTGAAATACATCGTCATTGACGAAATCCATACCTACCGGGGCGTATTCGGCAGCAACCTGGCCAATGTGCTGCGCCGGCTTATCCGCCTGTGCGAATTTTACGGAAGCAAGCCCCAATTCATCCTCTGCTCCGCCACCATCCAGAATCCCAAAGAACTGGCAGAAACGCTGATTGGCCGGCCGATAAAGCTGATCGATAATAACGGCGCCCCTGCCGGGGAAAAGCATTATATCTTCTATAATCCCCCGGTGGTCAATCAGCAATTGGGCATCCGCAAGGGCGTATTGCCGGAAACCCGGAAGATCGCCTCCATGCTGGTGCATAATGAAGTGCAAAGCATCGTATTCGCCAAATCCCGGCTGCAGGTAGAGGTGCTCACCCGGCAGCTGAAGGAACTGGTATCCGATCCTATCGGCAACAGCGGAAAGGTGCGGGGATACCGGGGCGGCTATCTTCCCAGCGAACGAAGAGAGATTGAAAAGGGGCTGCGGGCCGGGCATATCCAGGCTGTGGTATCCACCAACGCCCTGGAACTGGGCATCGATATCGGTGCCCTGGAGGCCTGCGTGCTCTGCGGCTATCCCGGCACCATCGCCAGCACCTGGCAGCAATCGGGCCGGGCCGGCCGGCGGCACGGCACCTCCCTTACCATCATGGTGGCCTCTTCCAATGCCCTGGATCAGTTTATCGTCACCCATCCCGATTATTTCTTCCAGCAGCCGGCAGAAAATGCCCTGCTGAATCCGGATAACCTGTATATTCTGCTGAGCCATTTCAAGTGCGCCGCATACGAACTGCCCTTCAAGGATGGCGAATCCCTGGGCAATGCAGTGGGCGGTGAGGAAATGCTGGATTATCTGGAGGAAAGCAACATCCTGTGCCATGTGGGCAACACCTACCACTGGATGGCAGAGGATTTCCCCGCCAGCGAAATGAGCCTGCGCACAGCCATGACGGAAAATTATCTGATCATGGATATCACCGATCCCGCCCGGCCCCGGATGGTGGGCGAAATGGATCGGTTCACAGTGCCCATGCTGCTCCATGAAAACGCCATCTATATGCATGAAGGGCAAACCTACCAGGTGGAAAAGCTGGATTTTGACGCCTGCAAGGCCTTCATTCGCAAGGTAAATGTGGATTATTATACCGACGCTGATCTGAATGTCTCCTTAAGTCTGCTGGATATCGAAAAAAAAGAAAAGAATGCGGCCTACGGTGAAGTGAAGGTGACGGCGCTGGTCAAAATCTTCAAAAAAATGCGGTTCGATACCGGGGAAAATCTGGGCTTCGGGCCAGTAAGGCTGCCGGAAACGGATATGCATACCACCGCTACCTGGCGCACCATCCCCGATCATATTGCGAAGAAATATGAAAAGGATGATCTGCAGAGCGGCATGCTGGGCATTGCTAATCTGATGCGCATCCTGGCCCCCCTGTATCTGATGTGCTCCCCCCGGGATATTGCGGTATCCTATCAGGTGAAGTGCCCCTTCACAGAAAAGCCCACCCTGATTCTCTATGATAACTGCCCCGGCGGTGTAGGCCTTTCAGAAAAGGCCTTCCGCATGCGGGATATCCTGCTGACCCACGCCCTCACCCTGGTGCAGGATTGCGATTGCCCGGCGGGCTGCCCGTCCTGCGTCGGCCCGGTTGGCGAGGTAGGCGTCCGGGGCAAGCAAATGGCCAAGGCTTTATTGGAGGATTTGCTCAATGACCATCCATGACCTGGTTGAAATGCAGCGTGCAGCCCACAGGATCAATCACCCCTATTCGGTGGATGACCGGATTGAGATGCTGGAGGTGCTGCGCAGCGCCATTCTGGATAGGGAACAGGCCATCTGCGCCGCCCTGGAAAGTGATCTGGGCAAAAGCCCCGGGGAAGCCTACATGGCGGAAATCGGCATTGTGCTTTCCGAAATTTCCTGCGCTGTGGCCCATCTGCGCCGATGGGCGGCCCCTAAACGGGTGCGCACCCCCCTGGTGCTCTTCCCTGCACGCAGCTATATCCTCCGGGAGCCCTACGGCGTGGTGCTGATCATGGCGCCTTGGAATTATCCCTTCCAGCTGACCATGGCTCCCCTGGTCGGGGCGCTGGCGGCAGGCAATCATTGCATCTTAAAGCCCAGCAATTATTCCCCTGCCACTTCCCGGGTAATTTTCGATCTGATTTCCGATTGCTTTCCCCAGGAGATTGCAGCGGTGGTGCTGGGCGGGCGCAATGAAAACCAAGCCCTGCTGGAAGAACGTTTTGACTATATTTTCTTTACCGGCGGGGTAACGGTGGGAAAACTGGTATTGGAAAAAGCGGCCAGGCATCTGACCCCCGTCACCCTGGAATTGGGCGGGAAAAGCCCCTGCATTGTGGATGAATCGGCTCACATTCCCACCGCCGCCCGGCGCATTGCCTTTGGCAAGGCCCTCAATTCCGGCCAGACCTGCGTGGCCCCCGATTACCTGCTGGTGCATGAGGATGTGCAGGAAAAGCTACTGAACGGTATCATCAGCTGCTGGCGGCAATTCTACGGCGATCCCCTCTCCAGTCCCCAATGGCCCAAAATGATCAGCCGGCGCCATTATGACCGGGTGATGTGCCTGATGGACGGGCAGCAGATTTATTACGGCGGTCAGGGGGACGGGGAGCGGATTGCCCCCACCATTCTTACCAACGTTACCTGGAATGCCCCCATCATGCAGGAGGAGATCTTCGGCCCGGTGCTGCCGGTGATCACCTATCACAGCCTGGATGACGCCATTGAAATGATCAATCAGCGGGAAAAGCCCCTGGCCCTGTATCTGTTTTCCAAGCGTCCCTCCGTTCAGGAAAAAATCCTGCAGAAGGTGCCCTTCGGCGGCGGCTGCATCAATGATACGGTGGTGCATCTTTCCAATCATCGCCTGCCCTTTGGAGGAGTGGGCCAAAGCGGCATGGGCGGATATCACGGCAAGCATTCCTTTGATACCTTCACCCATGAAAAATCCATCGTAAAAAAGGGCAACTGGCTGGATATCCGGGCCCGTTATGCCCCCTTCACCGATAAGAAAACCAAGCTGATCAAAAAGCTGATGAAATAACAGGAGGCCACTATGCCTGCATTGGAAGCCTATCGCCGGGATCTTTCCTATTCCTATGCACCCGGCGTATTTCCCAGCATGGAAGCCATGCAAAAGCGCCCCGAACTGGTACGGCGGCTGCTGATATCCTCCAGGGGCCAGGAAAGCGAAGGCGTCAGAAAGCTTTGTGCCCTGGCAGAAAAGAATCATATCCGGATAGAGACCGCCGATAAGGCCCTTTCCCGTATCTCCGGCAAGGATAATTGCTTTGCCGCCGCCGTATTTGAAAAGCAGGCCGCCACCTTCAGCGAAGGGGATCATATCGTGCTCCATCATATTTCGGATGCCGGGAACTTAGGCACCATTCTGCGGGCTGCCCTTGGCTTTGGCTATCTGAATATCGCTATCATCCGCCCCGCCACCGATGTATATGATCCCAAGGTGGTGCGGGCCAGCATGGGGGCCATCTTTTCCCTCCACGTGAAGGAATATGATGATTTTGAGAGCTACAGGGCGGAATATCCTGCCCATTCCCCCTATCCCTTCATGCTGGATGGATCGGTGATGATGGATGACGCAATGCGCACCGCCCATCATCCCTGTGCCCTGATTTTCGGCAACGAAGGGGCGGGGCTACCCCCGGAATTCTCCCGTCTGGGCCAGCCGGTGCGCATCCCCCACAGCAACGCCATCGATTCACTCAATTTATCCGTGGCTGCGGCCATCGGCATGTATGCATTCAGGAGGCAAGAAAAATGACCGATCGTGAAATCATTTCCGCCCAGGTAACCAAGGCCATTCTGGATCTGGCTGTGGCGGGCAAATTGCAAAAAGGCGATCAATTGGTGATCGGCTGTTCCACCAGTGAAATTGCAGGCGGCAAAATCGGCAAGGCCAGCGTGCCCGAAATCGGGGAATGGGTGGCCGCCGCCGCTCTCCGTACCTGCGAAGCCAAGGGCCTGATCCCCATCTTCCAATGCTGCGAGCATCTGAACCGGGCGCTGGTGATGCCCCTGGATGCAGCAAAGGCCCTGGGCTACACCCGGGTGCATGCCATTCCCCAGCCCAAGGCCGGGGGCAGCGTGCCCGCCGCCGCCTGGAAGCTGATGGAAAAGCCCTGCCTGGTAATCGCCGTCCAGGCGAATGCCGGTATTGACATGGGCGATACCCTGATCGGCATGCATTTAAAGCCCGTGGCCGTTCCCGTCCGGGGCGAGATCACCAAGGTAGGCAATGCCCACGTAACCGCCGCTTACTCCCGTCTGCCCTATATCGGCGGCGAACGGGCGGTATATCAGGAATAAAGATTCCTTTGAAAAATATAAACTGCCACCGTTCTGCCCTGGCCGCATAAACAGTGGCAGTTCATTTTTTCACATTACCCTTCTGCCTTCAGCAAAAAAGCAGTTATGTCCAGGAAGATTTTCCTTCCAGGCATAACTGCTTTATTTCTTATTCATTCTGCATTCAATTTATGCAGAAACTACCACGTTTCCAAATCAACCAAATGCATCGTTAATCAAAAGAAATTGGAAAAATCGGATGAAGTGTAGAGCGATTTAGAAAATCAAATGCCCGTCCATCATCAGTCAGCCGTCCCGGCCAACCATTCCTCCGGAATATTCTCCATCAGATCGTTTTTTTCAATATCCTCTCCCACGGTTGAAAAGAATAAGCCGAAGAGCGCATTATCGTATTGTCCGCCCTCTTCCATGGCCCATCCGCCCATTGTCTGGCTCTTATGAAAGGCAAGGGCTTCTGCTGCAACGGTTAAACCATCCTTGCCCTCAAAGACAGATAGGGGCTCACGCCAGTTAAAACGGATCTGATTCTCTCCATAAAGATGCAGATAGAGCTTTTTTGCCTGCCATACGCCATATTCCTGAACGGATTTTTTATATTTCGCTGCGTCCGCTGCATCAATAATCGCTTGCTTGCAGACATCCGCACAGGCACGATGGGCGCCGTGGCCGTATTCTCCACGCTCATCCTGAGTCACAATGACCTCCGGCTGCACCTGCCGGATTGCCGTAACTACCTTTTCCAGAAGGGTATTGCGATTCCACAGCTCATACTGCTTCTTCAGGTTAGGCGCCCGTTTATCCAGCATCTCCAAAAAGAGCGGATAACGCTCCACACCGCAGTGCCATAATCCATCCAGCAGTTCCAACCGCCGATAGCCTATAGAAGGCACCAGATACGCCACCTGAACCGCCAAATCCTTTTCACCTGCATAGGTAGGCAGTAAACCGCCAAACCAGAGCAATTCATCATCCGGATGGGTAGATACAAGCAGCAAATCCGCTTTGGCCGGCGCCTCCCATTCAGGAATATGCCCCGGCTTATCGCCTGCGCCAAAGATGGAAACCTCTGCAAGATCCACTTTCTTTCCGCTTTTGTTGATGATCTGTATCTTCCTTGTCCCCTCAGGTAAAGGAACATAAGCGGTCAAGTATGTGCCGTCGGTAGTATTGTGAAAGATCCACTCCCCATCCTGTTCATACTGGATATTCAACGGGTAGGCATAGCGGAAAAACTGCAGATATACGCCGGAGATATCCTCCTCAGCACGAACCTCCACAACCCGGTTTGGATTCATGGTGAAAAAGGAAGCGTAATTTCGATCCAGAATGGGCTTGAAATCCACCTGGGAAGTCTTACGCACAAATGTGCATTCACCGGTAATATCCTGTGCTTCCTCTGCCAATGCAGGCACAAAAAGCAACATAAATATCATCAGAATTGGCACAATCCTACGCATAATGCTCTCCCTTTACACGAACGGATGAAGATGATACCGCAGAAGAAAATGCGGAACGAATTTTATTTCTGCACCAGTTCCAGGGTATCCCGGGCGATGGCGATTTCTTCATTGGTGGGGATGACGCAGATGACAACCTTGCTGTCCTCAGCGGAGATGACGGCTTCATGCACATTGGGCCAGGCCAGTTCGGCATTCTTTTCCTTATCCAGCTTGGCGCCCATGAATTCGAAACCGGCCATGATATCTTCACGCAGGCCATAATTGTTTTCGCCGATGCCGGCAGTGAACACAATCACATCCACGCCATTCATGGCGGCGGCATAGGAACCGATATACTTGCGGATGCCGTATACCAGCATATCCCGGGCCAGCTGAGCACGGGGATTGCCGGCCTTGGCAGCATTATCCACATCACGCATGTCGTTGGAGATGCCGCTGATGCCCAGCAGGCCGCTCTTCTTATTGCAGATATTCAGCATTTCGCTGACGGTCAGATTCTCATTATTGCAGATGAATTCCACAACGGCGGGATCCATGCTGCCGGAGCGGGTGCCCATCAGCACGCCTTCCAGGGGGGTGATGCCCATGGAGGTATCCACGCACTTGCCATATTCCACAGCGGCCAGAGAGGAGCCGTTGCCCAGGTGGCAGGTGATGATACGCACGTCTTCAGGCTTCTTGCCCAGGAATTCGGCGGTGCGCTTGCTTACATAGCGGTGAGAAGTGCCGTGGAAGCCATAGCGGCGCACATGCAGCTTTTCATAATATTCATAGGGCACGCCATACATATAGGCCTTGGGGGGCATGGTCTGATGGAAAGCGGTATCGAATACGGCCACCATGGGGGTAGTGGGCATAACTTCCTGGCAGGCCTTGATGCCCATCAGGTTGGCGGGGTTATGCAGGGGGCCCAGGGGGATATTCTCTTCGATAGCGGCGATAACCTCATCATTGATGATCATGGATTCGGAGAACTTGCTGCCGCCATGGAGCACGCGATGGCCAACGGCGCTGATTTCATCCATGGATTTGACGCAGCCCTTTTCGGAATCGGTGAGGGCATCCAGCATCATATGGCAGGCCTGCACGTGATCAGCGATCTTGCTTTCGGCCCAATCCACAATCTTTTCACCATTTACCTTGCATTCGTGATGGCCGTTTTCAGCCATGCCGATGCGCTCCACCAGGCCCTTGGCCAGGGTGGCTTCATTATCCATATCGATCAGCTGATACTTAAGAGAAGAGGAACCAGCATTCACAATCAGAATCTTCATAATCCAAAACCTTCTTCCTCATATTTCGTGTGGATACACACATCCTCTTTATTATACAGGATCGCCCTTTATTTGGCAAGGTAAAAAAGGAAAGATTCTTCCTTTTTCCCTGTTGGTCAAATGCAATTTACCCACGCCACATGCAAGAAAAAAACCGGGGCTTCGATAGGAAGCCCCGGCAGAGAAAACAGTTCTGATTATTCGCCGATTGCGGCAACCATGGCATCCAGAGCGGCACGATAATCCACCCATTCCTTATCCTTGGGCAAATAACGATCCAGGAAAATACCCTTATCATGGATGGGCTGGCTATAGGTCAGCTGGTTGCAGATGAACAGATAGCCCACATTGCCCAGTTCAGCCTTGCTGAAGGCCTGACCGAAGGCCAGATCGCTTTCGGGATTCTGGCAGAATTCATCAGTTACTTCTTCCAGGCTGGCAAACCACTTGAGGCATTCGCCCTTGATGACCAGATTGCCAGGGGTGGAATTGCGGGTTTCATAGGTTACGGTAACCTGATCGCCTTCCACGGCAACAATGGCATTGCCGATCACATACATATTGGAGGCCACCAGAGGAATCTTATAGATACCGTTCCTGGTCAGGTCCACAGGGCATACATTATACCACTTGTTGGTAATGCCCTTATCCCGCAGGCTGATACCGGCAACGCCCATGGTGTTGTTGGGATACCACTTGTAATCATACTTCAGCACGGGGGCAGTTGGCTGTTCGCCGGCTTTGTCGGTGACGATGAAGTCGATGTAGATATTGCTCGCATTCACGATGGTGTCAGGATCAAGCACCTTCCAGCTACCATCTTCCTCCCAGCGACGAACAGTATTGCCATCTTTATGGGTACTGTCCAACCATCCGTCAGACATCCAATTGGAGTACAACGGAACAGCAGTATCGCTGGTATCTGCAGCATCATACGTCCAAGGCATCGCCACATTGTTATTAAATGCAACAGAAGTACCATCAACTCGAACATCCGTAATCTGAACGTAGTGGTCAGGCAGCAGATTCTCACCATTCTCGATAATGATGGACGCATTCACAACACCATTGGCCGCATTTTCGGGATTGATCAAGCCAGTTTGCCAATCTTTCGCCCATTCAAGGTCGAAGCCAACCGTATAACTGCCCTGACCAGTCACTTCAGCATTGCTCATTTTGAAGCCGTTGCCACTTTCAGCATTATCATGGCTGGGCCACCAAGAAGCATCACAGAAGTACAGCCACGCCTGAGTCTGGATGTCAGACAGGCCGCTCAGCGCCACCCGCTTGCCAAACATAGCGGGGCCTTCGCCCAGCACACGCAGGGCGGGGCCGCCTTCGGGCTTCACATCAGGCTGGGCGGAGAGGAAGAAATCAATTTCGATGGAGCCGGGATTCTTCAGCACGCTCACATCAAATACGTCGAATTTCTGGGGGGCCGCCGTGCTGTCCCAGGTCACACCGGTATCCACAGTGCCGCCGTTGTCGATCATCCACTGATCCCAGATCAGGCCGTAGGTATCATTGGCGTCCCAATATACCTTGCCGCCTTCCTGATCGTTGATGTTATCATAGCCGGTCTGGCCGTAGGTGACCGCGCCGCAGGGATAGGATACGCCGTCCACGCGGATATCCGTGATATTCATGTACAGGCCGGGGAACAGATCATGGCCGTCCTTGATGACGATGGCCAGCTTCTGGGCGCCGATATTGCTGTTGCCGCCGGAATAGAACCAGCTGGGCATATGGCCTTCCAGCTTCACGGTATACCAGCCTTCGCCGGTTACCATGGCAGGAACGGGCGTCCAGTAATCATCTTCCTCAGCCCAGGCAGCAGGCCACCAGTCATTATCCTGCCAGAAGATATAGGCAGGCGTGCTCACCGCCGCTTCGGTTTCCGCAGCGGTTTCCTCGGCATGGGCGGCCAGACCCATGGACAGGGCAAGCACCATAGCCATGGCCAGCAGCATGATTTTCAGCATTTTCTTCACAGGAACAATCTCCTTCCATATAAACGTTTTGTCTGACTACAAACGTTTTTGCTACTTTAAGTATAGAACATAATTGAATTTTAGTCAACATAATTCCCGAAAAATACAGGTTCGATACAATAAATCTGCCGCTTCAATCCATGCAAAAAGGCCGTATTGCAAATCAATCGCAATACGGCCGGAGGCATTTTTTTATCAGCGCATCGCTTTCTTCCGAAGCAGCGATATCACCATAATCCCTGCAAAGGAAACCAGCATCAGGGCGGCATACCATTCCACATGGCTGTCATCGCCCGTCTGAGGGGGCAGATCCGCATATACAGAATCGCTGAAGGTCTGGCCTTCGCAGACGGCACTGGCGGTATAGCACATCTGCTTATCCACCCGCTTGGCGGTAATGGTGCACTGCAGATTGACAAAATTGCCGCAATCGGCGCAGGTCAGCGTCAATACGCAGGCGTCCAGATCCTCATCCCAGGTGAAAACAGGATTTTCCGGCACAATGGCATGTTCATCCAGTTCCTTTTCCAGATCGGTTCCGTTAATGATCTGGCTGGGCTCCAGCACCAGATCCACATCCCCGTCCCCATCCTGGTCCACCTGCAGCGTCACATGATCGTCTGCCTCGGCCTGGGTATGGATCAGTGTGCCCTTGGAAATGGCCACATCCTCAAACAGGATGCGCTTGATTTCCTTCTCATCTTCAAACAAGGATACGGTGTAATCCATGGTGCCTTCATCGGTGCCGGTGAGCAGCACCTTTGCCCCGCTGTCCGTCAGATGGGCAATCTTGGTATCATTGTTTTCGCCCAGCACATAGAGAGAAGCTGTATCGGGCTGATTATTCCACAGCAGGTTACCGTCGGTATAGGCCCAGGCATCCCCGTTTTCATCCACCAGGGAAAGGGTGACGGGGCAGGCAATCTTCAATTTGATCTTTTTGGCAAACCAGCCGGAGCCGTTCTTTTCCGGCAGCGTCTTTTTAACCTCGGAATTACTGAAGGAAGAAAGCTTGCCGTCAATCGCACTCTTTACAAAGCTGATTACATTGGCGTTCTTGGCCAAATCGCTGTGTTCTTCGCTGATGTAATAGATCCGGCTTTCGGAAAGAATGCCGCCGGCATTGGCGCTGATGATGGGCACCGTGCCGTCGCCGCCATTGAGGGTGGTAATATCCTTGCATTTATTGAAGGAGCCGTCCTTATTGTATTCCAAACGCACTTCCATGAGGGTATCCTGGCCGTACCCGATCATGACATAGTAATCCACCTGTTCGATGACATGCTTGGATTTGCTGATAAACAGATCGTCATAGAAGCTTTCTGCCGTTGCGAACATGCCTTTGGCGCTGCCGGATGAAGTTTTGCCCCAGCTGCGGCCCTTCAGCAGTTTCTTGGTCTGATCGTACGTTGCATTATAATCATAATGAACGCCGAATGCACCGTTGTTGTTATAATATTCCACATAGGTGGTGTCATTCAGATCGAAATACTGCTCCGGCGGCAGCAGCTGATAAATGCCGTGAACATTATTGGCAATCAGCTTGAGGGGCGTGGAAATGCAGAATGTATTCTGCAGCCAGCCCAGGAAATTGCCCGTTTCCATAACATACAAGGCCTTGGGCGCACCCAGGTAGGGCGTACCCAGGGTGATCAGTTTATCCACCTTTTTCACATTGTCATCGGAGCGATTGAGGTATTCAGAGGCCACCAGGCCGCCCATGCTGTGGCAGACCAGAATCACATCGGTGAATTTCTGATCTTCGATATACTTTTCCAGCTTCTGGGCGCTGACCTTATTGCTCATCCGCCAATCGTAGGAGAAGAAACGGACGGTATACCCCCTCCCATCATAGGCGTTCACCAGGGAAGTTACCAGATTCTCATAAGTATCCAGGGCGCCGTATACATCCGTTCCGGGCCCATCGGTTTTGATTTTGATCCGGGATTCGCCGCTTTCATTGCACAGCAGCATCATGATTTCGGACTGCGCTTTATTCTGCTTGGTTGTGCCGGCAGCAGCCGCTCCATCCACCTTCATGGTGTTGGGTTCCCACAGCAGGTGGCTTTTATTGAAAGTGTAATACTGGGGATTGCTGGGCATGAAATCCTTTTCAAAGCGTTTCAGGTAATTCACCGTGTTCACTTTTTCATTGGCATACAACCGGGAGCCGCAGATGCCGGGCACGATGATGATGGCCTTGTTTTCCAGCTTGGGAATCACAATGCGCTTTTTCAGCTGCTTGGACTGGCAGTTGGAGGCATCCACGGTCACCTGATATTCCACCTGGATTTCTTCGCTGTGCACCGTTTTTACCTGCACGGTTTTTTCCACGATCTTCGTTTCCCCAACGGCGATATCCCCCAGGGAAATGATGCCCGTATCCGTGCTCTGGGCAAATTCCAGCTCATCTGGCAGGGTGATGCGGCATACCACATTCTTTGCTGCGGCATTGCCCAGATTCTGCACATAGGCAGTAATGGTATAGGGCTGATAGGCCACTTTCTGGCTCTTATCCACCTGCACGCTGGAGCCGGATGCAATGGTCAGGCCCAGGGGAGGCTGCAGATCCTGCAGCAGTTCGCTCAGGCCGTACCGGGTCACATACTCTTCCTGCTGGCCGGCAGCCAGGTTCCGTTCCCAGATGATGCATACGGCGCTGTCCCCATTAGCGGTGCCGGTCTTCACCTGATAATTCCAGGGCTGATCATAAACCCTGCCCCAATTGGCAAACTGCACCTTGGTGGGCGCAATGGCGCCGCACAGGAAATTGCCGCAGGAAATAACCCGGGGATTATTCAGGCTGTCAAATGCCTGCCAGTACTGGGGGATGCTGCTGCCGCTGAATTCCCGTTCAGTGGTCAGATTCCCCACCAGAGGCACCCGGAAAGGCGCATGATCGTTATCCCCCAGCATGGTATCCATCATGATGCGCAGGCCAAAGCTGGCAGAGGAATTGCCGGTATTTTTCGCAGTATATTTGATTTCCACCACGTCATCCCGCAGGGTGGCGCTGTTTTTCACAATGCTGATTTCCTGGGTGACGACCACATTTCCGAACCGGCCCTGAGATTTATTGGAATTCTCAGAAAAGACGGGCATGGTGATCATCTGCTCTTCACCATAGATGTACTCCGTGCCATTGACAACCACCGTGGTATAGGAGGTCCCGGGAAAGGGATGGCCAAAGAGCAGCTTCTGATTATCATCGGAAGCAAGGCCGGGATCGCCCCCTCGGGTGCCGATGGAGAAGCGGCATTCGCTGCTGTCTACGGCCACTTCCACATATTCGTTATACATGGTATTCCCGTTGATGCTGGCGCGCAGCATCATGGGCGCAGCGGTCCTGCCAGCCAGACGATCGATGAATGCCTGCTTTTGCAGGGCGTATTCCTCATCGCTCCAGCTTTCATCGACATGAAAAGTGTAATTCTTTTCGCTTGCATCTGCCGCTGCGATCGTTGTGCCCAGCAGGCAAACAATGCACAGAAGCATCCCGAAGCGCTTCATCCATTGCATGTTCATGCAATTCCCCTCTTTCCCTGTTCAGAAAATTCCATACCAAGATAATTGTAGCATAATTTCCACGATTATTTATCACGAATATATTTCGTTTTTATATCAGTTTGGCGTTTTATCCTTTTATAATATACAAATCCGGGATTATGATGATTCCAGAAAAATTTTCAAAAAAGGATTGACAAAATCATCGTTATCCCCTATAATACCAATGTTGTAAGCAGAAGCTGCCCGCTTCTCTCCGATGCGAATCATGTTTTGCACGGGTTGTGGCATTTTCTTTAGAGAAAGTATGCAATTGGCGGGTGGTTTCATCCGCCAATTTTTATTTGGTAAAGAAGACTGGGAGGTGCATCGACATAGCCGCTGAACTGCTCATCAATGAAGAAATCCGGGATCGCGAGGTGCGCGTCATCGGTGCGGACGGAGCGCAATTGGGTATCATGCCCACCCGCAAGGCACTGGAATTGGCCGAAGAGGCTGAACTGGATCTGGTCAAGATTGTTCCCAATGCCCAGCCCCCCGTTTGCAAGCTGATGGATTATGACAAGCATCGCTTTGAGCAATCCAAGCGTGAGCGCGAAATGCGCAAGAATCAAAAGGTAATTTCGCTCAAGGAAGTGCAATTGTCTGCCACCATCGAAGAAAATGACGTGGCCATCAAAGCCAAGAATGCTATCCGCTTTCTGCAGGACGGCGATAAGGTGAAGGTGTCCATCCGCTTCCGCGGCCGTCAGATCGCCCATGCCGATATCGGCATGAAGGTGATGCAGGATTTCATTGAGCGCACGAAAGACGTGTGTACCGTCGAGCGTCGTCCCCTCATCGAAGGGCGCAATATGATCATGATTCTTGCACCCAAGGCGGAAAAAGCCGGCAAGGCGGAAAAGGCTGCCAAGCAGCCCAAGCCCCAGCAGGCATAACCCCACTACTTTCCGGAAGGAGGAAACAATCCATGCCCAAGCAAAAGACTCATCGCGGCGCCGCGAAGCGCTTTTCCCTGACCAAGACCGGCAAGGTAAAGCACAAGAAAATGAATGTGAACCACATTCTTAACAAGAAGACCACCAAGCGCATCCGTCATCTGCGCGCCGGCGGCACCCTGCAGAACAAGGCTGAAGCCGCTACCATCCGCTCCCTGATTCCCTACAAATAAGCCATCGCCCGTCTGAAGGAGGAACATAAACATGGCACGTATTAAGAGGGCCGTTAATGCCCATAAGAAACGCCGCAAGGTATTCAAGCTGGCGAAAGGCTACTGGGGTTCCAAGTCCAAGCAGTACCGCACCGCCAGCGAACAGGTGCGCCGCTCCCTGCGTTATGCTTACACTGGCCGTAAGCTGCGCAAGCGCGATTTCCGCCGCCTGTGGATCGTCCGTATCAACGCTGCCTGCCGTCTGAATGGCATGAGCTATTCTGCCTTCATCAACGGCCTGAAGAAGAAGAATATCGAAGTCAACCGCAAGATGCTGGCTGATCTGGCCGTCAATGATGCCGCCGCTTTCGCCCAGCTGGTTGAAATCGCCAAGGAAGCCTGATTAAGGCCCTGAATGCGAAATGAAGCGCCCGTGAGCAATCATGGGCGCTTTTTTCTGTGCAGCTTATTTTATTCCGATTGCATTCAGCATCCATCTGATCCAAGGCCAGTCGAATGTTACCTTTTCTCCCCCGTCATCCACTGCAAATAATCCTATGCCCCCATCATACAGAATGCCCCACCAGTTGGGCCCTTTTCCATCGCCAATGGTCACATAAACAGTGGAACGCACCGGATATCCTTCCGGCGCCCAGGGGCGGATCTGCGCACTACAGGGGGCGATTTCATCAGCGGCCGCCTCAATTGCTGCAAGAAGATCTGCGATCGTATCACACTCCTCCGTCAGCAGGGGCAAAATTGCATCCCGGACCCGGAATTTTTCCTTCTGCGCCGCCGGGGAATCATCCCGGCTTACCACCCGGATATAAGCAGCATCTTCGCAGCGGGCGGAAACGCACAGGCAGAGCAGCAGCATCCCGATCAGCATGCGCTTCCCCATGGCGTCTCCCCCCCTTTCTCTCTTTCAGTATGCACCATATTTTCCCTGTTCATTCAAAAGAAGAAATCCGGAGGATAAAAATTTCCATTGCTTTTCCATGGTCGCCGTGGTATACTGAATTGCTTAACCACACCTCAGGAGGTAACCCATGGCATCTTTTGTTGATCGCGCGCCTTTTATTGCCAAAGCCGGCAACGGCGGCAATGGCTGTGTTTCTTTTCACCGGGAAAAATTCGTGCAAAACGGTGGCCCCGACGGGGGCGACGGCGGCCGGGGGGGCGATGTGATCCTGCTGGCCGATGAAAATATGCATACCTTGCTGGATTTCCGTTTCCGCGCAAAATATGAGGCGGAGGCCGGCGGCGACGGCAGCAGCAAGCGCTGCCATGGCAAGCGGGGCGCCGATCTGATCGTCAAGGTGCCGGTAGGCACTGTGGTCAGGGAAAAGGAAACCGATATCGTGGTGGCCGATATGTATGAGGCCGGACGCCAGAAGGTGCTGCTGCGGGGCGGCCGGGGCGGCTGGGGCAATATGCATTTTGCCACCCCAACCCGTCAGGCGCCCAATTTCGCCAAGCCCGGCATCAAGGTGGAGCGCCGGGAATTCGTACTGGAATTGAAATCCATTGCCGATGTGGGGCTGGTGGGCTATCCCAATGTGGGTAAGAGCACCATCCTTTCCGTGGTCACTGCTGCCCGGCCCAAGATCGCCAATTATCATTTCACCACCCTCACCCCCAATCTGGGCATGGTGCGCCATCACGGCCAGGATTTTGTTATGGCCGATATCCCTGGCCTGGTGGAAGGGGCCAGCGAAGGCGCCGGCCTGGGCTATGATTTCCTGCGCCATGTGGAGCGCACCAGGCTGCTGCTGCACGTCATCGACGCTGCCGGCTCCGAAGGCCGGGATCCGGTGGATGATTTTGAGCAGATCAATGAAGAACTGCAAAAATACGGCGATCTGGCCGACCGGCCCCAGATCATCGCCGCCAATAAAATGGATCTGCCCGAGGGCGAGGAAGGATATCAGCGCCTGAAGGAGCATATCGGCGATCGCTATCCCATCTTCCCTGTCAGCGCCGCCACCCGGCAGGGCTTTGAGGATCTGATGAACTGCGTAGCCTCTACCTATGCCGCCCTGCCCCCCATGGAGCCCTTCACTGAAGAGGAACTGATGCCCGAAGTGCTGGAAACCAGCGGCTTCGAAATCGTAAGGGAAGGCCATGTATTCGTGGTTGCCGGCGCTGCTGCTGTGCAGCTGATCAATTCTGTCAATTTCGACGATGAAGAATCCCTCAACTGGTTCCACCGCACCCTGCGCCGCTCCGGCATCATCGACGCCCTGCGTCAGGCCGGCGCCCAGGAAGGCAGCACCGTGCGCATGGACGATATGGAATTTGACTTTGTGGAATAAGGAGATAGAAAATATATGATGCTCGAAATCACCAGCAAGCAGCGCTCCCAGCTGCGCTCCATGTGCAACACCCTCCCCGTCATCCTCTACATCGGCAAGGAAGGCATCACCGAAGGCACCGTGAAGGAAGCCTGGGATGCCCTGGAAGCCCGGGAATTGATCAAATGCTCCGTACAGCGGGGCTGCCCCCTCACCGCCAGGGAGGCCTGCCAGGAATTGTGCGATCAGGTGCACGCCGCCCCTGTACAGTGTATTGGAAATAAATTTTCCATTTATCGCGAAAGCCGGGAAAACCCAGTAATTACCTTGCTTTAAGGGCTTCTCGCGCACATATGTCCATTATCTGGAACCACAATATATTGTGGTTCCTTCTTTTTTTCTTCATTTTTGTGCAATATTTAGTATTGACAAGGCAACAGTTAACCTATATAATGGGTGCTGTTCCGATGAGCGAAAGCAAGTGAAGAATACATCACTTAGATACACGATGGAGGATAACACCGTGATTGTTTCAATCCGCAAAAGAGACGGCCGAATCGTACCCTATGACAATGAGAAGATCTGCAGCGCCATCCTGAAGGCCTTTGAGGCCTCCGGCAGCGCCAAAGGCGAAGAAACCGCCCGGGCTATCACCTCTCTGGTGGAAGCATCCCTGGAAAACAATGAAAGCATCAGCAGCACCCCTTCCGTGGAAGAGGTGCAGGATGCCGTTGAACGGGTGCTGATCGAAAAGGGCTTTGTGCGTACCGCCAAGGCCTACATTCTCTACCGCGCTGAGCGCAGCCGCGTCCGCGAAATGAATACCCGCCTGATGAAGGTATTCGAGGATATCGTTTACAAGGATGCCGTGGACAGCGATATCAAGCGCGAAAACGCCAACATCAACGGCGATACCGCCATGGGCAGCATGCTGAAATTCGGCTCCGAAGGCGCCAAGCAGTTCTATGATATGTACGTGCTCAATCCCAAGCATGCCCAGGCCCACCGGGAAGGGGATATCCACATCCATGATCTGGATTTCCTCACCCTGACCACCACCTGCTGCCAGATTGAGCTTTCCACCCTGTTCAAGAACGGCTTCTCCACCGGCCACGGCGTGCTCCGTGAGCCCAACGATATCGCCAGCTATTCTGCCCTTGCCTGCATTGCCATCCAGGCCAACCAGAATGATCAGCACGGCGGCCAATCCATTGTGGACTTTGACTACGGCATGACCCCCGGCGTCAAAAAGACCTTTATCAAGCGCTACCGGGATAACATTTCCCGCGCCCTGTGCCTGCGCAGCCAGGCGGAGGATTGCGACGCCATCGCCAAGGAAATGATTGCCCAGATCGAAAAGGAACAGGGCCTCACGCCTTCTTTGGAAGCTACAGAAGCCTTCAATGCCGCCATCCAGGAAAAGCTGTGTGCTTATTGTGATGAAAAGGTCGCCAAGGAAATCATTTCTTTTGCCCAGGCCTATGCCGTCAAGGAAACCCGCCGGGCCACCTATCAGGCCATGGAAGCCCTGGTGCACAATCTCAACACCATGAATTCCCGTGCCGGCGCCCAGGTGCCCTTCTCCTCCATCAACTACGGCACCGATACCACCCCCGAAGGCCGCCTGATCATTGAACAGGTGCTGCTGGCCACTGAATCCGGCCTGGGCCGGGGCGAAACCCCCATCTTCCCCATCCAGATTTTCCGCGTCAAGGAAGGCGTCAATTACAATCCCGGTGATCCTAATTATGATCTGTATCATCTGGCCATCCGGGTCAGCGCCAAGCGGCTCTTCCCCAATTTCTCCTTCCTGGATGCTCCCTATAATCTGCAGTATTACAAGCCCGGCCATCCCGAAACGGAAGTGGGCTACATGGGCTGCCGTACCCGCGTAATGGGCAATGCCTTCGATCGGGATCGGGAAATCGCCCCCCGCCGGGGCAATCTTTCCTTCACCTCCATCAATCTGCCCCGTCTGGCCATCAAATCCGCCGGCGATATTTCCCTGTTCTTCGACGAACTGGAAGCCAAGATGAAGCTGGTTGTGGAGCAGCTGGATGAACGCTTTGAAATCATCGCCCGCAAGAAGGTTTATAATTTCCCCTTCCTGATGGGCCAGGGCGTCTGGATCGATTCTGAAAACCTGGATTGGAACAGCGAAGTGCGCGAAGTGCTCAAGCACGGCACCTTCTCTGTGGGCTTCATCGGCCTGGCCGAATGCCTCAAGGCCCTGCGCGGCAAGCATCACGGTGAAAGCGAAGAAAGCCAGAATCTGGGCCTGGAAATCATCGGCTTCATGCGTTCCTTCCTGGATAAGATTTCTCAGGAACGCAAGCTCAATTACACCCTGCTGGCCACTCCCGCAGAAGGCCTCTCCGGCCGCTTCGTCCGCATGGACCGTGAACGCTTCGGCGTAATCGAAGGCGTAACCGACCGGGAATACTACACCAATTCCTTCCATGTGCCGGTTTATTATCCCATCAGTGCCTTTGATAAGATCAGCAAGGAAGGCCCCTATCATGCCCTGACCAATGCCGGTCACATCAGCTATGTGGAAATGGACGGCGATCCTTCCAAGAATCTGGAAGCCTTTGAAAAGATCGTCCGCCACATGCATGACTGCGGCGTAGGCTACGGCTCCATCAATCATCCTGTGGACCGGGATCCCATCTGCGGCTTCAACGGCATCATCGGCGATACCTGCCCCTGCTGCGGCCGTGAAGAGGGCGGCCGTCCCTTCGAGCGCATCCGCCGCATCACCGGCTATCTGGTGGGCACCCTGGATCGCTTCAACAATGCCAAGCGGGCCGAAGAAAGCCAGCGCGTCAAGCACAGCATGTAAATTATAAGATTTATGCGAGAGGGAGTTTCTTTTAAAAAAGAAACTCCCTCTCGCGCTCTCCCAAAGAAAACTGTTACTGGATATTTCTCAGGCTTAGGCAATCATCTGTTTTCCCAGTGAGGCTTGAGACCTGAAAGAGCCCCCTGTTTCATTGCGTCCGGAGAGACGTATAAGCGGCGTGCAGGAAACAGAAACGGCGGAATATGCACAATCCTTTGGGCGCAGGGCACACATAAAATCCTGAAGATGCGAAAGCATCTTATTTTTTTATTGACAAAAGGATTGATATGATATAAAATAACATATGTTATATAACAATTGTTATTTCGAGGAGGCATTATGTCCCCGGCAATCATCAGAATCACAAAGGAAGCCATTCTGGAAGCCGGTCTTTCCCTGCTCCGGGATCAGGGGCCGGATGCCCTGAATGCCCGGGCGCTGGCTGCCCGGCTGAAATGCTCCACCCAGCCCATTTTTTCCAATTTCCCCTCCATGGATGCCCTGCGGCTTTCGCTGGTACAGGAAGCAGAAAAGGTATACCAGGCATGCATTGCTCAGGAAATGGAAAAAAATCTATATCCCCCCTACAAGGCCAGCGGTATGGCCTACATCCGCTTTGCCCGGGAAGAATCCCAGCTATTCAGGCTGCTGTATATGCGCAGCCGCAAGGATGAGCCCGCTCCCCCGGAGGATCAGCTCACCCAGAAGATGGTCCGCCTGATTCAGAACGGCACCGGAGCAGATCAGAATCAGGCCGAGCTGATGCATCTGGAAATGTGGGCCTTTGTTCACGGCATGGCGGTGCTGTGTGCCACGCAGTTTTATCCTCTGGATGAGAAACTGACCAGCCGCATGCTCACCGATGCCTTCCAGGGGCTGAAAGCCCGGCACAATCTATAATATTTAACGCATGAAGGAGGCACTGTATGAATAATATCATTGAAATTCAGGGCCTGTGCAAGCGCTTTGGCGATATCCAGGCGGTACAGGATCTGAATCTGAAGGTAAGGGAAGGGGAACTTTTTGCCTTCCTGGGCATTAACGGGGCCGGTAAATCCACCACCATCAATATCATGTGCGGTCAGCTGGGCAAGGATCAAGGAAGCGTCACCATTGACGGCGCCGATCTGGATCACAATCCCGATCACATCAAGCGCAGCCTGGGAGTGGTTTTTCAATCCTCCGTACTGGACAGCGCCCTCACCGTGCAGGATAATCTGGAAAGCCGGGCCGCCCTCTACGGCATTGCCGGGCAGAATTTCAAAAGCAGGCTTTCAGCGCTTGCCAGGCTGCTGGATTTTGAGGATCTGCTGAAGCGCCCTGTGGGCAAATTATCCGGCGGCCAGCGGCGCAGGATCGATATCGCCCGGGCGCTGCTGCATCAGCCCCGGATCCTCATCCTGGATGAGCCCACCACCGGCCTGGATCCCCAGACCAGGAAGCTGCTTTGGAATGTAATCACCGATCTGAGGAAAAAGGAACAGATGACCGTCTTCCTCACCACCCACTATATGGAGGAAGCCGCAGAAGCGGATTATGTGGTCATTCTGGATAGCGGAAAAATTGCCGCCCAGGGGACCCCTCTGGAACTGAAAAATACCTACAGCGGCGATTATATCACCCTCTACGGCGTGGAAGAGCAAGCCGTAAAAGCCATGAACGTGGAATACGAAGCCATCCGGGATGCCTTCCGCCTGTCCGTCCCCGATACGGCGGCGGCCACCCAGTTGATCCTGAAGCATCCCGGCATCTTCCGGGATTATGAAATCACCAAAGGCAAGATGGATGATGTATTCCTGCAGGCAACCGGCAAAAAGCTGGAAGGAGGCGCAGAAAAATGACCGTCATCAAAGCCCTGATCAAACGCAATATGAAGCTCTTTTTCCGGGATAAGGGCATGTTTTTCACCGCCCTGATCACCCCGGCCATTCTGCTGGTGCTGTATATTTCCTTCCTTGGCAATGTATACCGGGATTCGTTTGTAACCAATCTTCCGGAAGGATTCCAGCTGCCCGAAAAGCTGCTCAATAGCCTGGTGGGCGGGCAATTGATTTCCTCCATTCTGGCAGTATCCTGCGTGACCATTTCCTTCTGCTCCAATTTTCTGATGGTGCAGGATAAGGCCACCGGCTCCATCCGGGATCTGACCATTGCCCCAGTGAAAGGCTCTGCCCTGGCCATCAGCTATTATATTGCCAGCCTGCTTTCCACCCTGCTGATTTGCCTGGCCGCCATGGTGCTCTGCTTTGGATATCTGGCGGTCATCGGCTGGTATTTATCCTTTACCGATGTGCTGTGCCTGCTGATGGATGTCATTTTGCTTACCCTCTTTGGCACCGCCCTTTCCTCCATTATCAATCATTTTCTTTCCACTCAGGGCCAGATTTCAGCAGTAGGCTCCATCGTCAGTTCCGGCTATGGATTCATCTGCGGGGCATATATGCCCATTTCCTCCTTTGGGGAAGGGCTGCAGAAGGTGATTTCCTTCCTGCCGGGCACCTACGGCACCTCCCTGGTGCGCAATCATTCCATGCAGGGGGCCCTGCAGGAAATGAGCAATTACGGCATGCCCCAGACGGCCATCCAGGAATTCAGGGATGCCATGGACTGCAATCTGTATTTTTTCTCCCGGCCAGTGAGCATCCCTGTAATGTATCTGATCCTGGGAGGAACGGTGGCGCTGCTGCTGACAATCTATATCCTGATCTGCAAAAGAAAAAAACGGGCCTGATTCGGCCCGGAAAAATCCCTTTTCTTCCATATAGAATAAAAGCATCCTACGGGATGCTTTTTTTCATTTCATTATGGATCACCAACAGCATAAATGCTGTGCCGGTCAATCAGCTGCACATCCAGCGTCAGATGGGAAAGCGGGGTATCGGGATGATCGATCTGGCGAAGCAGAATATCCACCGCGCGGTGGGGCATGGCAACCTTGGATGATGATACCGAAGTCAGCGGAAAGGGCAGCGGCAGGAAGGAATGCAGATTATCAAACCCGGCAATGGAAAGGGGCGACCGGGGCTTATAATGCGCACGGGTTCTGGTGATCACATCCCAGGCAATCACATCGTTATAGGCCACAAATGCATCCGCCTTCCAGATGCCGTCCTCTGTAATCATCTGCCGGAAATAATCCCCCTCCGTATCAAAATAAACCACTTCATTCTGGAAAGGCCTGAGGCAATCCCGATAGGCAGAGATAAACCCACCGTAACGCTCACGGGAAGAAGAATTCTGCTGGGCCGTATCGATATAAATGGTCTTATAAATCCCCTTCTCAATCAGATGCTCCGCCACCAGCCGGCCGGATTTGGTATCATCCAGCGTAACATAGTTGGTGGAATGATGGGGAAAATAGCGGCCGATGAGCACGAAGGGAATGCGGGTGCCTTCCAGAAACTGCAGATTTTTTGTGGAAGACTGCACAGGGCACCAGATGATACCATCCACATTCTGCTGGGCAGCCAGCATCAGGCACTGCCGTTCAATCGCCTCATTCTCATCGGTATTCATAAAAAAGGAAAAGTATCCGGCATTGCGCAGCAGATTTTCAATAATCTTGGTCATAAAAGCAAAATGGGGATTGGCGGTATCCCCCACGATCACAGCGATGATCTTGGTTTTCCCCGATTGCAGGGATGCTGCGGCCCGGTTGACGATATAGCCCAGCCGCGATGCACTTTCCATGATTTTTTCCTTGGCGGCCGGCGAAATATCCGACCGGTCATTGAGGGCATGGGAAACCGCCGTTATGGAATAGCCGGTATCTTCGGCAATATCTCTTAATGTCACCCTTGCCTTGCGGATTCTGGGCATTTTTCCTTCCCCTTTCTTCATATTTGGATTATATCAGTTTTTTCCACTGAATAAAAGGGGTTTTCTTAAATTATTTTAAATTTACTATTTTTATTAAAGTTATAATAAACAAATTTATTTTTGATTTTTATACATTATATTCAAATCTGCTTTAATTTTTTTGCATTAATTGCAATAACGCCTCCAACGTGCTATACTGAAATAGCTTTAACGTTATAGTATCCATTTTTCAACCAAATAACAAAGGAGGATGCATCATGAAACACATGCAATCACCCAAAAAAGCGGCTTGGCGGATTCTTTCCCTGGCGTTGATCCTGGCCATGCTCTTTTCTTTCCCTGCCATGGCGGAGAATGATAAGGCGCTGGAGCCCTATGCCGATCCCATTACGCTGAGCATGATTTATGAAATTGACGTGGGCGTTACCTTCCCCGAAGGCGACACCATCGACAATAACGTCATCACCCGCAAGTATACCGAAATGCTGGGCATCAACTATGACCTGAGCTGGCAGGTGGATAGCGGCTCCTATTCCAGTCAGCTGGACCAGGCCATCGGCTCCAATGTCGATCTGCCCGATATGTTCATGCTGAACAAGCGTCAGATGTATCAGCTGGCCCAGGATGGTAAGCTGGTGGATATGATGCCCTACTATGAAGAATATGCCTCTGATGGGCTGAAATCCGTGCTGGGCTTCAATGACAATGAAGGTATCGAATCCGGCATGATCGACGGCGGCCTCTACGGCCTGCCCCTGACCAACGACGTTGGCGACGGTGCCTCTCTGATCTTCCTGCGCAAGGACTGGCTGGACGCCCTGAATCTGGAAGTCCCCTCCACCCTGAGCGAACTGATCACCGTTGCTGAAGCCTTTGTGGAAAACAACATGTCCGGCCGCAGCAGCACCATGGGCATTTCCATGGCCCGTGACCTGGGCTTCTCCTGGGACGTAATCGCCAATGCCTACGGCGCCTATCCCGATCTGTGGCTGGAAGATGAAAACGGCGAACTGGTTTACGGCAGTGTGCAGCCCCAGGTGCGTGAAGCCCTGCTGGCCGCCCAGGATCTGTACAAGCGCAATCTGATCCATAAGGAATTCGCAGCCCAGGACATCACCCGTCTGGGCGGCTATGTAGCCCGCGGCAATCTGGGCATCCTGATCGGCCCCTTCTGGTATAATAATCTCTACATTTCCTCCAGCTTTAAGGCCAATCCCGAGGCTGAATGGATCGTTATCAACAACCTGTGCCTGAACGAAGGCGACACCATCGCTTCCCGCGCCTGGAATACCACTTATCGCTGGCTGGCCGTCAGCGCCGACTGCGAGCATCCCGAGGCCGTGGTAAAGACCATGAACCTGTGGTATGAAATGTGGCAGGGTAACATGGCCGACTGGTATTGGGGCCTGGCTATGAGCGATGAATACTACGATACCGACCTGAAATACTATTCTCCCATCTTCTTCGATCCTCCGCTGAAGAACTGCGGCGTTGGCCTGCATCTGCGCGAAGCGTTTGCCACCGGTGATACCAGCAAGCTGAATCCCGAAGAAATGAATGCTTACACCAAGATGACCAATCCCATCTCCGAAGCCAGCTACAAGGCCAGCTACCTCACCTGGTACGGCAGCTTCAAGCTTCTCAATGAAACCTACGATACCTTCGTATATACCAAGTTCCGCGGCCCCACGGACGCCATGTTCTCTGCTGTAGAAGCTACGCTGGATGAAAAGGAAATCAACACCTTCGTTCGCATCATTATGGGTGAAGATATTTCCCTCTTCGATCAGTTTGTAAAAGAATGGTACGCCGATGGCGGCACCTACCTGACCACCATGGTCAATGACTGGTACATGGAAAACCAGTAAATAGCAGCTCCGGGGAGGGGATGAAGCATCTCCCCTCCCCTTTTGAGAATGTATCATAAGGGCGGTCTTTCATAATGAAAAACGCAAGCATATCCGTTCGGCTGGGCAATCATATCCGGCGGCATTGGCAAAAGCATCTGATGATGATTCCCTGCCTGGGCATTCTGATCCTGTTCAATTACGTGCCCATGGTGGGCATCGTCATGGGATTCCAGAATTATTCTCCCTCCAAGGGCTTCTTTGGTTCTCCCTGGGTGGGGCTGGATTGGTTCAAGTTCATGTTCAACATGAGCAATTTCTCTTCCGTTATCTGGAATACCCTGTTCATCTCCATCCTGAAAATCGTTTCTCTGCAGCTGGCCTCCGTTATCTTTGCCCTGATGCTTCATGAAATGAAGATGCCCCGTACCCGCAGCCTGGTGCAGGGCGCGGCCATCTTCCCCAATTTCCTTTCCTGGGTTGTATGCGCCGGCATCATCACCGACGTAGTAGCCCAGGATGGCATGCTCAATCAGATAATCCATGCCGTATCAGGCACTAACATTTCTTTCCTCACCAATCCCAGCTGGTTCATTGTGCTGCTGGTGATTACCAATGTATGGAAGGATGCCGGTTATAACGCCGTCATCATCATGGCTGCTCTGGCCGGTATCGATCCCAATCTGTATGAAGCGGCGGATATCGACGGTGCCACCCGGATGCAGAAGATGCGCTATGTCACCCTGCCTGGCATCAGCCAAATCGTAGCCATGCTGACCATTCTGGCCCTGGGCGGCGTGATGAGCGGCGGCTTCGATCAGATCTGGAATATGTATAACGCCACAGTGCGCTCTTCCTCTGAAATCATCGATACTTATGTGTATCGTATGGGTGTGAACAGCGGCATGTATTCCCTGGGTACCGCCGTGGGTCTGTTCAAATCAGCTGTGGGCGCAGTGCTGCTGCTGTTGTCTCATTGGGCGGCAAAGAAATATGCCGGTTACCAGATTTTCTGAGGCAGGTGAAAAGATATGAAAAGCAATTTGAAACGAAAAACCACCTTCGATTATATCAATTCTGCCCTGCTGATTCTGATCGCAATCATCGGTATTTGTCCCTTTCTGCATCTGCTTTCCGTAGCTTTCAGCAGTGGAAATATGACCTCCCAGTATTTGGTATCCATCTATCCCAAGGAATTTTCCATTGAAGCTTTCAAGGAAGTATTCCAGGATAACCGGATGCTCACTGCCACCTGGGTTTCTGTAAAGCGCGTGTTTCTGGGCACGGTGATTACCATGGTGCTCACCATCCTGACTGCCTATCCAGTTTCCTTCTCTGCCCAGGAATTCGGCGCCCGGAAATTCTACGTTACCTTCATGGTGATCACCATGATGTTCGGCGGTGGTCTGATTCCCTGCTACATCCTCAATTCCCGGCTTGGCCTGATCAATAAGATCTGGGTGTTGGTGGTGCCCGGCGCCATTCCCACCTTCAATGTGATCGTGATCATGAACTTCTTCCGAAATTTGCCTTCTTCTATCCGGGAGGCAGGAATGATCGACGGGGCCAACGATTTCAAGCTGCTGCTTCGGATCTACGCCCCCTTGTCCCTCCCCTGCTTTGCCACCCTGATCACCTTCTGCATCATCGGCCATTGGAATGCCTGGTTTGACGGCATGCTGTACATGCGCAATGTGGATCTTTATCCCCTGCAGACTTTCCTGCAGGCCAAGATTGCCTCCATCAGCAATATCAAGAGCCAACAAAAGGTGGAACAAATGCTGCTGGTCAGCGACCGCAGCCTGATGTATGCCTACATCGCCCTCTCTTGTATCCCCATCATGCTGGTATTCCCCATCCTTTCCAAGCATATCAAGAGCGGCCTGGTGCTGGGCTCTGTGAAGGGATAAGGCGAAAAGAGAGAAAAAGCAGATCGTATTTCTAATGGCGCTATTACTGCTTTCATCCCGCATGCCCATCCCCTTCTCTGCCAGACCGATATCCCTGGAAAAGACCGCTTTCAAAACCTCATCGCCACGCATCCCCATCCTCTGTTAACAGCGGGCTAATCCTCGGGCCCGTTAATAAAAAAGGAGTGTAACATCATGAAGAAGTTTTTCGCTATGATCCTGGCCATCCTGATGCTGTCCGTTTCCTTCTCCGCTCTGGCTGAAGCTCCCGCCGTGGAACCCCTCTACGTGTACGATGCTGCCACCGCCGCTGATGTTTGGAAGAGCTTCACCGGCACCTGGTCCTTCACCGAAGAAGGCATCACCTGCGAAAATGACGGCAACGACGTATGGTATTTTGCTTTCATTGGCGTTGAAGAAGGCTGGACCGATTATGTGGTCGAAATGGACATGCAGTGGTGCATGGAAGGCGGCATCCTGTTCCGCGTAACTGATCCCGCCCCCGGCATCGACACCTTCGGCGGCTACTATGCTGGCTATGACTCCGCTTGGGGCTTCTTCGGCATGGATAACAACGATGGCTGGCTGACCGTTACCGCCGCCGGCCCCGATGCTCCCTCCGCCGCTCCCACCCCCTATGCCGATGAAATGCATTGGAAGCTGGTTGTAAAGGGCAACACCGCCACCCTGTACATCGATGACATGGAAGTTCCCTACATGTCCATGATGGATGATACCTACACCGCTGGCGGCGTGGGCATCCGCGTGAAGGCCATTGCCGGCGACGATCCCTGCTACTTCAAGAACCTGACCGTGTATCCCATCGCTGAATAATTTTCCTTTCAGCTATCGGATCAACCTTAAAGTAACCTGATTTTCCCTGCCTGTGGGATGGATGGCAACGAGGATCCATCCCCTGCAGGCAGGGGACGGATCCTTTCTTCATGGGCATTTCTTCTTTTTGAAATTTCAAGCAAAATAACCTATTTAAGCCGTTTCCCCTTTATCCTATAAAATACTTCTTTGATCTTCCTTTAGCATGATATAAGATTCGAAATCCCAGGCGAACGCCTTCTACATAATAAAATCCGTCTTACTGATTTGAAAATTTTTCACGCGCATCATCCGAATCGTTTTATAAGGAGAATGAAACATGAAAAAAAGCATAAGAATCATCGGCTGCCTATTGATGATGTCGATCATCATGAGCCTGTTTTCCGTTTCCGCCCTGAGTGAAAGCACCCTTTCCCTCCAGGATGACCGTTACGAAACCAGCCCCCAGGTGGTAAAAATGACCGTTTCTGCCGATGCTGTCAACACCGTAAAAGGCGGCATTTTCGGTGTGAACAATGGCTACCGCGCCGGCGGCTACGGCATTTATGATGAAGAAAGCCGCACCTTTAACGAAGGTATGCTGGAAGCTATCAAAAACAGCGGCATTACCCACATCCGCGAACCCGGCGGCATCGAGGGCGATTATTTCCATTGGTATGAAACCGTGGGCCCCGTGGAAAACCGCATTCCCCAGATCAATCCCTTCTCCACTGGTTATCCCACCTATACTGAAAAAGAGGGCGAACCCTATCACGTAATCTTCGGGCCTGATGAATGGATTGAGCTGTGCAACAAGACCGGTATCGGCCTGACCATTCAGCTCAATGCCGGCACCGGCACCCCTCAGGAAGCCGTGGATTTCATCCGCTACTGCCTGGATAAGGGCGTGGAAATCGAATCCATTGCCGTAGGCAACGAAGTATGCATGGAAGAAGAACGGGTAGAGGGCATCACTGTTACCTGCGGCCCGGAAGATTATATTCTGTTCTATAATGAAATGCTCACCCTGATGGGCGAAGAAATGCTTGCCGAGCTGGATGAAAAGGGTATTCCCTTCGGCTGCATCGGCCTGCCCGGCTCCCATGCGCTTTCCATCCACCGCAAATGGGATGATACCGTGCTTTCCGGCATCCATGTGCCCGCAGATTTCATCGATATTCACATCGGCTATTCCCCCTTCAGCGTCAATCTCACGGATGCCACGGAAGAACAGATCCATCTCACCCTGCTGGCCACCCATAATTATGTAAGTTCCCTGCTGAAGATGGAAGTGAAATCCATCAACAAGGTTTCCCCTGATACCCAGATCAAGATGAGCGAATTCGGCCCGCTGGGCAACGGCTATTGCTACGGCACCGCCGGTTCCCTGTATCTGGCTTCCTTCTTCCAGGTGGTGCTCAATGAAGCCAAGGTATTCAGCGCCGATTATCTGCCCCTGTGCTATTCCTATACCTCCAAGAATACGTTGATTGGCGCCAATGTTGCCCGGGATGAGTACTGGGTTAATACCGTGGGCCATGTATTCAAGATGTATGCCGAAATGACCGGTCGCAGCGTGCTTTCCACCACTTGTGAAAACAGCCAGCTGTTCAAGGCCCAGGCCACCGGCCTGATCCCCCGCCAGCTGAAGGTGGCCGAAGGGGACGGTGCTGTCTATTACAATGAAGAAACCAAAGAAGGCAGCATCTTCCTGATCAACCGTGCCTATAAGCAAAACACCGCCTTCGATATCACTCTGCCCTTTGAAAACGCCAAAATGGTCAAGGTAACCGAACTGTGGAACGAGGATTATTCCAAGTGCAACACCCAGGCAGAGCCCAATGCTGTGGTGCCCATGGAAGTGCCCTTCCAGGCCCAGATGGAAAACGGCCGCCTTACCGTAACGGCCAAGCCCGTATCCCTGGTAAAAATCGATTTCATTGCTGAATGACGATTGATTTCGCACCCGCGGCAAACAGAGTATCGTCTATAGAAATGCTTTCAAAAGGAGAAAACAGCGATGAAACAGTCCATTTCAATCCTTATGGCAGCTTTGCTGCTCCTCTCCATGATGCCCTGCGTACAAGCAGAGAATGATACCATGGATATTTATCTGATCGCCGGTCAATCCAATGCCGTTGGTTTTTCATCGGTCCGGAGCATGAAAGCTATCAAAGAACAGATGCCCGAACTGGCCGCAGGGGGTTTTGCCCATGTTCATTATGCAGGCAGTTCCCGGTATGGCGGGATCCCTGTTGCCAGCAATGAAAAGGCTTGGGGAAAAGCCAATACCGGCTGCGGTGCAACAGGCAGGTATATTGGCCCCGAGCTTGGCATGGCCCAATCCCTTTCCCAGTACTATAATGCCGAAACCGGCCGGCATGCGGGCATCATCAAATTCGCCCATGGCGGATCTTCCCTGCTGGATATCTCCTCCGGCGAGAATGCCACCGGCAATTGGGTTTCCCCCTCTTATGCGGCTTACCTCAATACTTCGTATGCTGCTGATGATATCACCGGCGGATATTACAGATTATTCCTTGCCCAGGTAAAAAAGAATATCCAGCAGATCAAGGAATACAGCGGGCATACGAAAATCAATCTTGTGGGGCTCTATTGGATGCAGGGTGAAACAGATATATACGACCGGAAAAAATATGAAATCTCTTTTTCCTACTTCGCTCAGGATATCCGCAGGGATCTGGCGCAGATCATGCTGGAATTCACCGGTGGTGAAAGCGATTGCGGCGCATCCGATATGCCCATCCTCATCGGCGCCATTTCAGAAGGTTTCGCCGTCTATAATTCTCAAACAGCCAAACGGGTAAACCGTCCCTTCATCGAACTGCAGAAAAGCCTGGCCGAGACCATTGAAAACTGCTATTTCGTGGATAATTCCCAATTCCTCATTACCAAATGGAATCCGGAAACCAACAAGGTGGATATCCTTGGCAGCGATCAATACCATTGGAATCAGGATGATATGATCCAGATCGGTAAAAATGTGGGTGATATTTTTCTGAAAGACGTTCTGAAAGCCACTAAAGAGTGATTTTGCTGGTGGTTATTGATGAATTGTGTGGCATTGATCATACACTGCCCAGATAATACAGAGTGCATCAGATAAAAGAGAGGAAACGCCATGAGGAAATACTACTTATGGTTGATGGTGGCGACAATGCTCTTCCCGATTCTTTCCGTCTGCGCAGAAACCACCATCGATCTGTCCTATTCCCGCTATGGCATCAGCGAAAAAATCGCCTCCGTCACTGTAACGACTGAAGTTATCAATGATGTGAAGCCCAGCATTTTCGGGGCCAATTGCAGTTATATTGACGGCGCCCAGATCTATGATGAGGAAACGGGCGTCTTTGATGAAATCATGATCCAGAAGCTGAAGGACAGCGCTGTCACCAGCCTCCGGATTCCCGGCGGCACCGAGGGGGATTTTTTCCTCTGGCATCAGACCGTGGGCCCGGTGGAAAGCCGCATTCCCCAGCTCAATCCCTTTTCTGATACATCCGATGGCAGCAGCCCTTATTATGATGTACGTTTCGGCCCTGATGAATGGTTTCAGCTTTGCAAGACGGCCGATGTTTCCCTCTCCATTCAGCTCAATGCCGGCAATGGAACCCCGGAGCAGGCAGTGGAATTCATCCGCTACAGCCTGGATAGCGGCATCAAAATCGATGATATCACCGTTGGCAACGAAGTATGCATGAAGGCCGGGGAAGTATTCGGCGTAAATGTGGATAAAACCCCGGAAGAATATATTGCATTCTACCAGCAGGTATGGGATCTGATGGGGGAAGAGATGTGCAAAGAGTTGGATGATAAGAGCATCCCCTTTGGCTGCATCGGGCTTCCCATGTCCCACCCCCTCCACGCCTACCGGGATTGGGATAAAAAGGTGCTGTCTTCCCTGGGGGATCAATTGGATTTCATTGATATCCACATCGGCTATTCCCCCTATTTTACGGACAACAGCAATACCAACGAACAGATCATCAAATGCCTGCTGGCCAGCGCCGATCGGGTGCGCAAGCATCTGGATGTGGAGGTTTCCTCCATCGAACGCTATGCCCCTGACGTAAAAATCTCCATTTCTGAGCATGGGCCGCTCCGGGGCCTGCCCTATTCAGCCGGGGTTGCCGGCGGCATCTTTCTGGCCTCTTTCTTCCAGGTGGTGCTGGCAGAGGAAAAGGTGATCAGCGCCGATTATCTGCCGCTGACCAATCATCCCGCCGCCAATAATATTCTGGGGCATCATGAAGTGAACGGCAAGCACATCTACTGGGATAATGTGGTAACATTCGTTTTCCGCATGTATACGGAACAGATCGGTCGGGATGTGCTTTCCACCCAGGTCACCGGTGCCAAAACCTTTTCCTCCACTGCTGTGGGCCTGATGGCCCCCACGCGGGGGGTATCGGAAGGGGATGCGGCCTGCTATTTTGATCAGGAAACAAAATGCGGCACCCTCTTCCTGATCAATAAGGCATATGAAGAAAATACGGCCTTCCAGGTATCTCTCCCCTTTGAGAATATAGAGATTATCAAGGCCACCGAATTATTCACCCCTAACAAAACCATGCATAACAGCTCCACCCGCAATGATCTGGTATCCCCCATCGATCATTCCCAATTGTGCGGCATGATCCCCGGCCAATTCCAGATTACATTAAAGCCCGTTTCCCTGCTGAAAATTGATTTTTTTGCAGAATAATCTGCCTGCATTCTTAAAGGGATCCAAAGGAGAGAGAAACCATGAAAAAAGGATTGATCTGGCTGCTTCTCATCACCCTCATTCTGCCCTGCCTACCGGCGCAAGCAGATACGATCATTGATATCCCCTACACCCGCTATGAAACCAGTGATCAGATAGCAACCGTAGTTGTCACCGATGAGGTAATCAATGATGTGAAGGCCGGCATCTTCGGCGGCAATACCAGCTACCGGGGCGGCGGCTACGGCATCTACAACGAAGAGGATCGGGTTTTCAATGAGACCATGCTCCAGCTTCTGCGGGACAGCGGCGTTACTGCCGTGCGTCTTCCCGGCGGCATCGAAGGGGATTATTTCCACTGGCACGAATCGGTAGGCCCGGTTGAAAACCGCATTGCCCAGATCGATCCTTTCTCCCGGGATTATCCCACCTATACCCTGAAAGATGGTGCCCCCTATGTGGTCGGTTTCGGGCCCGATGAATGGTTTGAGCTTTGCCGGCTCACCGATACCGCCCTGGCTGTTCAGCTCAATGCCGGCAACGGCACGCCCCAGGAAGCGGTGGATTTTATCCGCTATTGCCTGGACAGCGGCGTAAGAATTGATGATATCGCCGTGGGCAATGAAGTATGCATGGCGGAAGAGCGGGTGGAGGGCATCCGCGTCACCAAAACCCCGGAAGAATATGTAGCCTTCTATAATCAGGTATGGGATCTGATGAGTGATGAAATGAAGCAGGAGCTGAAGGATCGCAACATCCCCTTCGGCTGCATCGGCATCCCTATGTCCCATCCCCTGTGCAAGTACAAGGAATGGGATAAAACCGTGCTTGCCGCCCTGAAGGACAAGAGCGATTTTATCGATATCCATATCGGCTATTCGCCCCTCTATGTAAGCGGCCAGAATAACGAGCAGATCATCAAATGCCTGCTTGCCAGCGCCGATCGGGTGCGCAAGCATCTGGATGTGGAAATCAGCACCATTGAAAAGCACGCTCCGGAAATGAAGATTGCCATTTCTGAGCATGCCCCCCTGGGGGCCACCCCCTATACTTCCGGAGTTGCCGGCGGCATGTATCTGGCCTCCTTCTTCCAGGTTGTGCTGGCAGAAGAAAAAGTAATCAGCACCGATTATCTGCCCATGACCAATCATCCCGCCTCCAACAATCTGCTGGGATATTACAATGAACTGGGCGAAAATATTTCCTGGGATAACGTGGTTTCCATGGTATTCAGGATGTATTCCGATCAGATCGGCAGGGATGTGCTTTCCACCCAGGTCACCGGCGCCAAGACCTTCGCCTCCACCGGCGTGGGCCTGGTGCCCGCTACCCGGGGCGTATCGGAAGGCGCTGCAGCAGTATATCTTGACCGGGAAACAAAGGAAGGCACCCTGTTCGTGCTGAACAAGGCATACAAGGAAAATACGGTATTTGATATTACCCTGCCCTTTGAAAAAATGGAAATCACCGCCGTAACCGAGCTTTTCACCCCCAACAATACCATGTATAACAATCATGCCCGGCCTACCATGGTAAAGCCCACCCTCTATCCCGACGCCTGCGGCCCGGTGGAGGGCGGCCATCTCACCGTAACTGCCAAGCCCGTTTCCCTGCTGAAAATCGATTTCAAAATCGCAAATCCCTGATCACAACCCGCCCGGCATTGCCCGGGCGCAGCGAAAGGAACAATGAACATGCAAACGTATGTGAATCCCCTTTGCGGCGGCCAGGATCCTTATTTCATGAAAGGCCCGGACGGGCTGTATTACAGCGTATTCAATGGCGGTAACGCCGGTTCCAGCCTGTTTGTGGCGGTTTCCCCCAGGCTCAGCGAGCCGGGCGTGGCCCATCGTGTATGGACCGCCGTGGACGGCCAATGGAATTCCGCCAACATCTGGGCCCCTGAAATCCATTATCTGCGGGGTAAGTATTATATCTATTACACCTCCGCCGTGATGGATTGCGGTGTGCCCGGCTGGGCCACCCGCCGCCTGGGCGTGCTGGAAGCGGAAAATCCCCTGGGGCCCTACAAGGATATGGGCCGGCTGGAGCTGGGCGAAGAAATGTCCATTGACGGCACGGTGCTGGAAGCCCCGGATGGGAAGCTGTATTTTGTCTATATGCGCAATCTGCGCTTTGACGATTCCCTCAATACCCTGTGCATCGCCCCCATGGAATCCCCCACCAGGATCTCCGGGAAGCCTGTACTGCTTACCTATCCCCAATATCCCTGGGAAGAATATGTGAATGAAGGGCCTGAAGCACTGATCCATGATGGAAAAATCATGATCGTCTATTCCGCCCATGCCGCTCACACTCCGGAATACTGCCTGGCCCTGCTGGTATGCGAAAATCCCCAGGATATGCTGAACCCCGCTTCCTGGAAAAAATACGATGTGCCTTCCTTCAAAAAAGGCAATGGCGTCATCGGTCCCGGCCATGCCAGCATGACCGTCTCCCCCGACGGCACCACCCCCTATCTGGTCTATCATTGCAAATCCAATGATAACAGCCATTTCGGCGTCATGGGCAGCATGTTCCGCATGATCTGCGTACAGCCCTTCGGCTGGAATGAAGACGGCACCCCCGATTTCGGGGAGCCCCTGCCCCTGGGCAATCCCCTCCCCCTCCCTGAGGGCGAAAAAGAAGACGAAAAGGGCACCTTCCTGGAAAATGCCATCCGGACTGATAATCATCTTCTTATTTCCCACAGTGCCAGGGAATACCTGAACATCGTGGAAGACGTACTCTATCTGGATGGAACATTCCGGCCGGAATACGGCTGCAAGGCCGTCATCACCGGGCTTTGCTGGGATGACGCTGATCTTTCCGTGGATCTGCGGATGCCCGCCGGGGAATGCGCCGGCCTGATGCTGCGGGCACGGAATGTGGGCGCCCGGAAATTCCTGATGGAAGGGTATGTGGCCGCCGTCTCTCCCCGGTTCGGGCTGGAAATTCTGCGCCTGGATGGGGGCAGCGATCCGGTACGGCTGGCCTATGCCCCCCTGCGGAAGCTGCATGGGGATTGGCTCACCCTGAAAGTCAGCATGCAGGGCAATGCCATCACGGCATCCGTAGATGATGTAACCATTGCCATTCAGGATGATACCTATGCCTCCGGCCGAATTGGCATGGTGGCGGATGGGGATCTGGGATGGTTCAAGAATTTGCATGTGGAGGCGAAATAACCATGAACAAGATCACATTGAATTTCAATCAGTCCAAGGGCATTATCGCTCCGGAAATCTACGGCCATTTTTCCGAGCACATCGGCGGCGTATTTTATGACGGCCTGTGGGTCGGGGAAGACAGCAAGGTGGAAAACATCCGCGGCTTCCGCAAAAGCCTGGTGGACAGCTTCAAAAAGATTGCTCCCCCTGTGCTCCGCTGGCCGGGCGGCTGCTTTGCGGAGATCTATGACTGGCGGGATGGCATCGGCCCCCGCGAAAAGCGCCCCCGCAGGGTCAACTGGTGGTATTACTGCGATGGCCGGGTAGAATCCAATCAGGTGGGCACCCATGAATTCATGGATCTGTGCGGCATGGTAGGCGCCAAGCCCTATATCGCCGCCAATATGACCTCCGTCTCTCCCCTGCATGTCCGTGACTGGATTGAATACTGCAACTTTCCCGCCGGTCTCACCACGCTTTCTGATGAGCGTGCCGCCAACGGTAGCCCCGATCCTTTCAACGTGCAGTATTGGGGCATCGGCAATGAAAACTGGGGCGGCGGTGGCCAAATGACCCCTGAGCGCTGCGCCGATGAATTCATTCGCTACACCACCATCTGCCGCAGCCTGGGCACCAAGGATCTGAAATTTATCATGTGCGGCGCCAATGCCCATGATCTGGAATGGACACGCCGCCTGATGAAGCAGTGGTCCTCCCGCACATTCCACGAAACCCCCGCCTGGGGCGTCAGCGTGCATTATTATACCTTCGCCCTCAATGGCAAGGATGACGTGAATTTCGATGAAGCAGGCTGGTATGAGGAATTGTTCAAGGCCGATTATATGCGCCGCATTGTGGATGATCACCGGGAAATCATGGATGAATATGATCCCGAACGGCAGCTGAAAGTGGTCGTGGACGAATGGGGCAACTGGCATATTGACGGCACCGGCCCCAGCAAGGGCTATAACCTCTTCGAACAGCAGAGCAATATCCGTGATGCCATGGTGGCCGCCATAACGCTTAATTTCTTCAATAACCGCTGCGACGTGGTGGGCATGGCCAATGTGGCCCAGTTGTGCAATAATCTGCATTCTCTGTATCTGGCCGGCGGCGAGAATTTTGTGGAAACCCCCAATTATCACGTATTCGCCATGTTCAAGGATCATCAGGGCGGCAAGCATGTGGAAACCGCCGTCACCGCTCCCGAGCTGGAAAAGGAAGGCTTTGACAATCTGAGCACCCTGTCTGCCTCCTCCTCTCTGAAAGGCGATACCCTGACCATCACCCTGGGCAATCTGGATCTGGCCGCATCCAAGGATGTAAAGCTGGAAAGCATTGGCCGCACCATCAAGGGCCAGGGCACCATGACCATCCTGACTGCGGATGATCCCATGACCTGCAATACCTTCGAAAATCCCTTTGCCGTGCTGCCCACGGAAAAGAGCATCACCCTGCACGGAGATGATACCATTACCCTGCCTCCCCATGCCATCGTGAAGCTTTCCATCAAGCTGGACGCCGAATAATCCAATACGTAAAGGGAGGGCAATGGCTTGCCCTCCCCTTCTGGTTTTTTAGGATCAATACTTGAGGAAATAGGTGCTCACATAGCCCTCCTGACCATCCAGGATGACCTTGCTCCAGTTTTCACCCATTTCAATAACGGTTACCTGAGTGCCGACGGGCACCACCTTCAGGATCTTGGTTTTCATACCAGGATAGAGACGGAAATTCACCACGCTGCCGCCATTGATATTCTTCAGGGAAGCGGTGAAGGGGCTGGGCACAGGCTTGGTATACTGGGGGGCCTTCCTGGCAACAAGGTATTTGCTGCTCATGTAGCCCTGCTGGCCGTTTACGGATACCTTATGCCAGCCGTTGCCCCGCTGCAGAATGGTCACAGGGGTATCAATGGGGAAAGAGGTGATGATGCCGGAGGCGGTGGAAGGGCCGTAGCGCAGATTCAGGCCAATGCCCGTATTGGTGCGCACGTACAGGATATCGGAAGTGGCACCCTTATTCAGGTATTTCTTCATCATGTAGCCGGTCTTGCCTGCCACCTGCACCTTGCACCAGGTATCCCCTTCCTCCAGGATTTCCACCCAGGTGCCTGTGCCGTACTGGCCCAGCACCGTGGCCTCCAGGGAAGCGGTCTGCCGCAGGTTCAGGCCGCCGCCCTTGACGGTGGCATATTCGCCGGCCAGGGCAAAGCCAGGGGCCATGCACATGGCGGCAACCAGGGCAGAAGAGAGAATTTTCTTTACCTTTTCACTTTTCATGGGGAGATTCCTCCTTTGGTGATATGTGTTCCGGCAATCGCCGTACACAGCAATTACGGAAGAAGCCGCCCCTTTGTTCCTGAAAAACCGTCCGTTTTCATGGTATGTTTTGGCATTATTCCATCCATTTTCTACATTTTTCCACATAAAAAATGAGTGCTACTTTCGTTTTCTCCCTTGAAAGCTGCGTTTTGGGCAAAAAGGGAACGCCGGATATTTCCAAGCATTCCCATCTCCGCTTCACGCTTCCTCCTGCAGGGCGCTCAATGCTTTTCGGATTTTTCCCGGCACCGGCACCCCCAGCAGCGCCGCATTTTCCAGCAGGCTGATCCCCTCATTGCAGATATAAAAGCCGGTAGCCGCCCGGTAGAGCAGATCATCCTGCCCTGCCAGGCGATCCAGAAAAGCAGCCAGCAGGATCACCGAGAGCATCATTCCCTTTTTCAGCAGTCCCTGAAAGCTGGCCCGGGCGGACAGGCGGCCATCCCTGGTCTTTTTGCTTTTTCCCAGGCAGCCAAGGGCCAGGCCGGAGGCATAATCCAGCGCCATCAGAATGCACAGCACCCGGCCGTTTCCACCCCCCAGCAGCCCGGCTGCCGCCCCGGTAAAACGGATCAGAATATCCCAGGCATGACCGAAAAATTCCTTCATAGTCTCCCCCTCTTTTCTATCCTATTCACAGGGAGAGGGAATATCGCTTTTTTCTTGCAAAAGCCTTGTTTTTCCATTATAATGGAAAAAACAGACATGAGAAAAAAGAGGGAGGCTTTCCTATGGAAAATACCATGCCTGAAAAGAAAAAACGGTTTACAAAAAAGGAATGGAGCTGGATCATGTATGACTGGGCCAACTCCATCTATGCCACCAACATCATGGCCGCCATCTTCCCCACCATCTTCGTCAATATTGCCGGGGCTGCAGGGGACATCTGGTGGGGCTATGCCACCTCTGTGGCCACCTTCCTGATCGCCATCCTGGCCCCGATCTTAGGTGCCGTGGCCGATTTCAAGGGCATGAAGAAAAAGCTGTTCACCGCTTTCATGCTGGTGGGCGTTATCTTTACCGCCCTGATTGCGGTGACCAATGACTGGCGGATCATGCTGGTGGGCTATGTGATCAGCCGCATCGGCTTTTCCGGATCCAATCTTTTCTATGATTCCTTCCTCACCGACGTCACCGATAAGAACCGGATGGACAAAGTATCCTCCTGGGGCTACGCCATGGGCTATATCGGCGGCAGCACCATTCCCTTCCTGATTTCCATCGGCATGCTGCTGGTGCTGGGCTACGGCAGCCCCATTGCCCAGAAATTCTCGGTAATCATCGTCAGCGTCTGGTGGATCATCTTCTCCATCCCCTTCCTGAAGAATGTGCAGCAGGAGCATTATATTGAGCGCACCGGGAAATCCACCCTTTCCCTGGCCTTCAAAAATCTTCTGCACACCTTCCGGGATCTGATCAGCCAGAAGGGGCTGCTGCTCTTCACCATCGCTTATTTCTTCTATATCGACGGCGTGGGCACCATCATCAGCGTATCCACTGCCTACGGCTCCGCCCTGGGGCTGGGCACGGTGGGCATGATTCTGGCGCTGCTGGTTACCCAGGTTGTGGCCATGCCCTGCTCCATCATCTTCCCCAAGATCTCCGCCAGGATCTCTGCCCGCAAGGCACTGATCGGCGCCATTTGCGTGTATATCGGCATCTGCGTGGTGGGCTTCTATATGGGCGCTTCTCTGGAGCCCCATCAGGAGGCCTATGAAGCGGCCGTCAAGGCGGAATGCACCGCCGTCAGCACCGCTTCTTCCCTGAGCAGCGATGACAGTGCCGCCCTGGAGGAGGCCTGCCTGGAAGCCTTCCGCGCAGAAAACCTGGATGCGGCCCATGCCGCCCTGGAGGCGGATCATGCCGAAAATGCCCTGCTGGAAAATATGAAGCAGGCCGCCTCCGCCTATTACGCCAAGGGGAATAACCTTACTATCGCCCTTAACGAAGCGGTATCCTTCTCCAGCATTCTGTTCTGGGCCATGGCTTTCCTGGTGGGCACGGTGCAGGGCGGCATCCAGGCCGTATCCCGTTCCTATTTCGGCAAGCTGATTCCCAAGGAACGCTCCAATGAATTCTTTGGTTTCTTTGATATTTTCGGCAAATTCGCCTCCGTACTGGGCCCCTTCCTCTATTCCACCGTGGGCGTGTGGACGGGCCGCTCCAGCTATGGCGTGCTTTGCCTGATCGCCCTGTTCCTGATAGGGCTCTGCATCATGATCTTTGGCAAAAAGCAGCTGGATGCCATGCAGACGGACGCCTGATGAATGCATCGGGGATGCCGGATGGCATTCCCGATTTTTTTCAGAATTTTCCGCATTTCCCATCCATCTGCTCTTTGACCGGGTATAATCTTACCAAGGCAATTCTTTATCACTTTTTCAGGGGGTTACTACATCATGACTGAAAGAATCGCACAGTTAAAGCAGTATCAATGGGATCGGAATCATCATGCCTTCCGCAAGGAAGTACCCGCAGGGATAGAAAATACCTACCGCAAAGAATCCCTTTCCGATTTTCAGCGTACCGCGCTCCGGCTGAAGACGGCATTGGATCTGGAAATGCCGGTGATCTTCCCGAACGAAATCATCGCCTTTACTCGTACCCTTCCCGGTCTTCCCCTCATCTTCACCGATGCTGAATGGGAAGAAATCAAGGACGCCCATTACATCCATGAAATGGGCAATATCAGCAATCTTACCCCCGATTACGGCAAAATGATTGGGGAAGGCCTGCTGGCCCAGAAGGAAAAACTGACCGGCAGCCCTTATCACCAGGCCATGGCCCAATCCATCGATGCCCTGCTTGCCCTTACCGCCCGATATGAAAAGGCCGCCCGGGAGATGGGCATGAATGATCTGGCTGATACCCTTTCCCATGTGCCCGCCAATGGCGCCCGTTCCTTCCGTGAGGCGCTGCAATCCCTGCGCATCCTGCACTATACCCTGTGGTGCGAAGGGGATTATCATAACACCCTGGGCCGCTTCGACCAGTATATGTTCCCCTATCTTGCCAAGGATCTGGCAGAAGGCCGGGAAACGGAAGAAAGCGCCTTTGAGCTGCTGGAAGCCTTCTTCCTCTCCTGCAACCGGGACAGCGATCTTTATCCTGGCATGCAGCAGGGCGATAACGGCCAGAGTATGGTGCTGGGCGGCATCACCCCCGACGGCAAGGATGGCTATAACATCTTATCTGCCATGTGCCTGAAGGCCTCTGCAGAGCTGCGCCTGATTGATCCCAAGATCAATCTCCGCGTTAATAAGAATACCCCTCTGGAAATCTACGAGCTGGGCACCCAGCTGACCAAACTGGGCCTGGGCTTCCCCCAGTATGAGAATGATGATGTGGCCGTTCCTGCCCTGATGCAGCTTGGCTACGAAGAGGCGGATGCCCGCAATTATACCATGGCTGCCTGCTGGGAATTCATCATCCCCGGCCGGGGCATGGAAATTCCCAATATCGGCGCCCTTCCCTTTGCCAATACGGTGGATGGCATCATCCGTCAGAAGCTGATGGATTGCCCCGATATGGCCGCTTTCCGGGAAGAAATCAAAAAAGATATCTTCAAGCGGGTCGCAGAAGAAGTGGCAGCGAAAAAGAATCTTTACTTTATTCCTTCTCCTTACCTTTCCCTGTTCTTTGACGGCTGCCTGGAAAATGAAAAGGATATTTCCCTGGGCAACAAGTATAATAACTGGGGCCTGCACGGCACCGGCGTAGCCGCTGCAGCCGATATGATGGCCGCAGTGGAAGAAATGGTATTCACCGGTAAGATCGAAAAGGAAGCGCTGCTCAAAGCCCTTGAGGATAATTTCCATGGCCACGATGAGCTGCGGGATCTGCTGGTGCATCAGTCCCCCAAAATGGGCAATGATGATGATCGGGCGGATCAGCACGCTGTATGGCTGCTGAATACCTTTGCCGATGCAGTGGCCCCCCTGAAGAATGAACGGGGCGGCATCGTCCGTGCCGGCACCGGATCTGCCATGTATTATATTTTCCATGCCAATGAAATGGGCGCCACCGCCGATGGGCGCGAGGCCGGCGTGCCCCTGCCTGCCAATTATGCCCCCTCCCTCAATATCCGGCTCAACGGCCCCGTATCCCTGATCAAATCCTTCACCAAACCCGATCTTGGCCGGGTGATCAACGGCGGCCCCTTGACCATCGAATTCTCTGAAAGCGTATTCACCCAGGAGGAATCCATCACCAAGGTGGCCCAGCTGGTGCAGTTGTTCATTCAGCGGGGCGGCCATGAACTGCAGCTGAATACCGTAAACCGGGAACGGCTGCTGGACGCCCAGGCTCATCCCGAAAATTACCGCAATCTGATCGTTCGCGTATGGGGCTGGAGCGGCTATTTCATCGAGCTGGATAAGTGCTATCAGGATCACATCATCCGCCGCGCAGAATTGTTGGTGTAAAAAATGGATCAGAAAACCGGCGTTGTATTTGATATCAAGGAATTTGCCGTTTTTGACGGCCCTGGTATCCGCACAACGGTGTTTATGAAGGGCTGCCCCCTCCGGTGCCAATGGTGCCATAATCCGGAGGGACTCAGCCCCCAGCCTCAGCTGATGGTCAGCCAGGCCGCCTGCCGCAAATGCGGGGAATGCGAAAAGGTATGTGAGCATCCCGGGCAATGCATCGCCTGCGGAAAATGCATTCCCAAATGCAGGGGCGGCTTCCGCAGGATTGTGGGCGAAGTCTGGCAGGCCCAGGATCTGGCCAAACGATTGATGAAGGATCAGGATGTTTACCTTTCCTCCGGGGGTGGGATCACCTTTTCCGGCGGAGAGCCGCTGATGCAGTGGCCCTTTGTGGCGGAAGTGATCCAGCATCTTCCCGGCATTCATACCGCCATCGAGACCAGCGCCTATGCATCCGATAAAGTATTTCAGGCAGCCATGGATACCTGTTCCCTGATTATGATGGATTGGAAGGTAAGCGATCCTGAAGCGCATAGGCATTTTACCGGCGTGGATCAAGGGGCCATCCGGCGGCATCTGGAAATGCTGGCAGCGGGGAATACCCCCTTTATCCTGCGGATGCCCATCATCCCTGGAGTCAATGATAATGCTGCTCATTTTGAGACGGCTGCACGGTTGGTGGCAGGTTCCAAATCCCTGATCCGGGTGGAATTTCTGCCCTATCAGAGGGCTGCCGGTGCCAAATATCAGATGGTAGGGCGTGCCTATGTGCCGGAATTTGATGAAGATATTCCCCCCCGTTTTTTCCCTGCCCCCTTTGATGCGGCCGGGATTCCCTGGAAAAAATTCAAATGAACGTAAAAAGGCTGCCGCAGCATAAAACTGCAGCAGCCTTGCTTTTTATACAACACGAATCAATCCAGATATTCCTGGGCCCTTTCCATGAACACACGGGCGATGGTGACGATATCATCCACCGCATGGCCTTTATAGCCATTGGCAATCACTGCAACGCTCAGCCCCGTATCCGGCTGGAAATAAATATTGGAAGTGAGGCCGTCATACCGTCCCTGATGACCATACCAGGTGCCGCCGGGCATATTCTCTTCCCGATACAGGCACAGCCCATAGGGGCTTTCGCCCACAACGGATGAGCCTTCCACCGTATGCTGGGGCAGCATCATTTGCTCAATCGTTTCCTTCTTCAGAATGCGGACGCCATCCAATTCACCGCCCCGCTGCAGCATGCTGATAATGCGGTTGAGCCCATTAGCGCTGATATAAAGCCTGCCGGAAGTAATATTGGTATGGGCCCTGGGCTCACAGGTATCCGTATAGTCTTTGATATTGGCGATGGCGCGGGATGCAGAAGTAGAAAGGCCGCCGGCCTTGGTCATCATATCGGCAACATCCGATTGATCCTTGAGCAATGCAGGATGATAGGCCGCATTGATGCCCAGGGGTTCAAATACATGCTCCTGCATATAGCTGTTCACGCTCTGGCCGCTCAGCGCCTCGATCATGGCGCCGACCAGGCCGCCGTTGAGATTGGAATAGGTATATTTTGCACCCGGTGCATTTTTTACGGAGAAATAGCGGTTTTCACGGGGTAGCTTTTCCCAGTTGGGGAAATAATACTGGGTCTGAACCAGACCGGAGGTATGGCTCATCACCTGGCGGATGGTAATGGGGGTATCCGGAAAAGCGGGAATGATGACCTGGAATCCCACAATATCCTTAACAGGAGTTTCCAGAGAAATCCCCTTTTCTTCGATCAGCTGCATCAGCCCGACAGCACTGACCAGCTTGGTAACAGAGGCAATACGGAAGCAGGTATCCAGTGTGACGGGCTGATTCTTCCGGGCATTCTTGTAGCCATAGGTCGTACTGAAAAGCGTTTCGCCATTCCGGGAAATAATCACGGCCCCGCCAACGATTTTGCGGCCCCGGAAACGGGCCGCCGCATACTCTTCCATGGTTTCGGCATGGGAACATACCGAAACACTCAAGAGCGCCATCAATAAAATAAGGCTGAGAATTCGACGCATTTTCCTTATCCTCCGTACATCTCTGAATTCCAGTTTATTCCATCATCCTTTCATAAGAATGGCAAGTAAATCATGAATATTGGCCTGCTTCTATTTCACAATATCGCTTCCTGATTTTATTCGGCAATTCCCTCTTCGGGCGCATGGATTCCTTGCTCCATTTCATTTTTCCCCAAGCCATTGATCCATTTCTTTACTGCGTTTTTGCTTTGCTGCATACAAAATCTGGCCCCTTCCCCAATCATCTCCGAAGAAACATGGGGCAATTTTTCATTCAGCAGCGCCAGCGCCTCCGAAAATCCGAATTCCATTTTTGCAATCCTCTGCAGCATATCCATTCCTCCTTTTTCTGTATCTGAAGTATACAATGCTTCCCCATTCCAGCAATCGACAGACAGGCGACAATATCATGTGCATTCCATCCATGCCCATTGAAAATGCAGCCGGGCCTGTTTTTCCCTCCTGGATATACTGGATTGGGTGGTATGCAGCAGGGCTGCCAGTTCCCTCTGGCTTTTTCCATGGATGAACCGCTGGGCAAGCATCCATGCCTCTTCCCCAGGCATTCTGCCCAGAATATCCCGGATGCACAGCCGTACCAGCCACCTTTCCCCCTCAGGATCGGGCAGAGAAGGCAAAAGCAGCCCTGTTTCATCGTATATATGAGGCTGGGATCGCTCCATCAGCAGGATCAGTTCTTCTCTGGCTATGCCGGCAGCATCTGCCATCTGGCCGATGGTGGGCTCCTCTCCCCGATCCAGCATCCGCTGCTGAAAGGCAAGCGCTTTTTTCAGCGCCGCCCGGGATCGCCAGCCCAAAGTATGAGAAAGGCCCCTGCGCATCTCCCCCAGAATCCAGGGCACAGCATAGGTGGAAAACTGATGGCCCAATTCCTCTCTGAAATGACGGATTGCAGCAACCAATCCCATGCAGCCCTGCTGAAAAGCATCCTCACAGGCAGAAAACCGGCGGGCCAGGGCCTGCACCAAGGGCATATGCTGCCTCACCAGGGCACTGAGGGCCTGGCAGTCCCCTGCCTGGGCCAGGGCATATACACCCATTCTATTTCTCCTTCAGGCGCTTTTCCATGCGCACGGTGGTGCCGGCCCCAAGAATGGATTCCACCTGGATTTTATCCATGAAGGTCTGCATCACGGAAAAGCCCATGCCCGATCGTTCTTTATCCGGCTGGGTGGTAAAAAAGGGCTGCATCGCCTGATCGATATCCGCAATGCCCCTCCCCTGATCGCTGACAGCAATTTCCAACAGGCCATCCTCCCGCATCAGCGCCGTGATGGCCACCAGCCCCTTCCGTTCCCCATATCCGTGCACAATGGCATTGGTCACCGCCTCGCTCACCGCCGTTTTGATATCCGCCAGGATATCCAGCGTGGGATCCAATTGCACCGCAAAGGCGCTCACCGCCACCCGGGCAAAGCCCTCATTCTCCGGCACGCTCAAAAATTCCAGCCGCATCTGATTTTTAATCTGCATTGCTTTATCCCTCCATCAGAGAATCCGGATGATCTGGTGCATTCCGGACAAAATAAAAATCCGCTCCACATGGGCATTCATATTCCGCACGGCCACCGTTCCTCCCCGGGCTGCCAGGATGCGGTATCTGCCCAATATCACGCCGATCCCTGATGAATCCATAAAGCTCATCTTTCCCATATCCAGAATCAGATGGCGTATTGATTGATCCTCCAGCACCCGATCCAATTCCCGCCGGATGCTCTGGGCACTGCAATGATCCAGTTCGCCCTCCAGATAAACCTCCGCCCGGTCCCGCTGCTTTATCCATTCCATTTCATTCACCCTTCCTGAACACATCGAATGAATGTATTCACGGAAGGAAAGGCTGTTCCCTCTCTCGAATTATGTATATTTTTATCTTTTTTATATAAATCGTTCGTCTTTATTCCACATATTTTTTATTTCAGGCTTGTATTTTGGCTTAATATATTCTATAATGTAGAAGTTTCCGAATATTTCAGATGGAGGAATGATCATGCTGACCGATATCGAGATTGCCCAGAGCACGCCCATGCATCCCATTTATGAAATCGCCCGGAATGCCGGCATTGATGAAAATCTGCTGGAGCCCTACGGTCATTACAAAGCCAAGCTGGATCAGCACGCCATCCGTGAAAAAGATCAGAAGGACGGTAAGCTGATCCTGGTTACTGCTATTACCCCCACTCCCGCCGGGGAAGGCAAAACCACCACCACCATCGGCCTGGCAGACGGGCTGCGTAAGATCGGCAAAAAATCCATCGTGGCCCTCCGGGAGCCTTCCCTGGGCCCGGTATTCGGCATCAAGGGCGGCGCTGCCGGCGGCGGCTATGCCCAGGTAGTGCCCATGGAAGATATCAATCTGCATTTTACCGGTGATTTCCATGCCATCGGCGCTGCCAATAACCTCTTGGCCGCCATGCTGGATAATCACATTCATCAGGGCAATTCCCTGAATATCGATCCCCGGCGCATCGTATGGCGCCGCTGCGTGGATATGAATGACCGTCAGCTGCGCAATGTAGTGGATGGTCTGGGCGGCCGTGTCAACGGCGTTCCCCGGGAGGATGGCTATGATATCACCGTAGCCTCTGAAATCATGGCCGTTTTGTGCCTGGCGGATAATCTTACCGATCTGAAGGAACGGCTTGCCCGGATGGTGGTGGCCTATACCTATAGCGAAGAGCCCGTTACCTGCGGCCAGCTGAAGGCAGCTGGCGCCATGGCCGCTTTGCTCAAAGATGCCATCAAGCCCAACCTGGTGCAAACCCTGGAGGGTACCCCGGCCATCGTTCACGGCGGCCCCTTCGCCAATATTGCCCACGGCTGCAATTCCGTTATCGCCACCCGCACCGCCCTGAAGCTGGGGGATTACATCATCACCGAAGCAGGCTTCGGCGCCGATCTGGGGGCTGAAAAATTCCTGGATATCAAGTGCCGGGTGAACGGCCTTACCCCCGACGCCGTAGTGGTGGTGGCCACTGTCCGGGCGCTGAAGATGCATGGCGGCCTGCCGAAAACCGATCTGGGCCAGGAAAATCTGGATGCCCTCCGGAAGGGCCTGCCCAACCTGCTCCAGCATGTAGAAAATATGACCACTGTATATAAACTGCCCTGCGTTGTGGCCATCAATCGCTTCCCCACCGATACCGAAGGGGAACTGAAGCTGGTGGAGGATGAATGCAAGGCCCTGGGCGTCAATGTGGCCCTGTCCGAGGTGTGGGCCAAGGGTGGCGAAGGCGGCAAGGCCCTGGCAGAAGAGGTGGTGCGCCTGTGCGAGCTGCCCAACGAATTTTCCTTCAGCTATCCGCTGGACGCCTCCATCGAAGAAAAGATCGATATGATCGTCAAGAATGTCTATCACGGCGACGGCGTGCTGCTCACCCCGAATGCCAAAAAGCAGGCAGCGCAGCTGGAAAAGCTGGGCTTTGGCAAGCTTCCCATCTGCATGGCCAAGACCCAGTATTCCTTCTCCGATGATCCCGGGCTGCTGGGCGCTCCCAAGGGCTTCACCGTTACGGTACGCAATCTGCGGGTATCCGCCGGCGCCGGCTTTATCGTGGCCCTCACAGGGGATATCATGACTATGCCCGGCCTCCCCCGGGTTCCCGCCGCCGAAAAGATCGATATCGACGCAGAAGGCAAGATTACGGGTTTATTCTAATGGTAGATAGATAAATATTGCGAGAGGGGCTTTCTTTTGAAAAAGGAAGTCCCTCTCGCAATCTCCCAAAGAAAACTATTACTGGATATAACGGAGCTTTTCTCTATCAGCAGTGTGCCAGTGCAGCCATTGTCTATAAAGATATGTTTGAAATTTTCCCATAAACATGAGGCGGTACATACATCATGAAAGCGGATGAAATCAGGAAATACTGCTTAAGCAAGTGCAAGGCAGAAGAAACATTCCCCTTCGGTCCGGTTCCCATATGCTATAAGCTGAACGGAAAAATTTTTGCCCAGCTTTATCCCTTTGCACAAGACTATAAGATCACCCTGAAATGCCCTGCCGATCTGGGAGATTTCTATCGTCAAATATATCCAGGCCAAGTCGTTCGGGGATACCATTGCCCGCCAGTGCAGCAACCCTATTGGAATACGATTTTTCTGGCCGATTTCCCGAATCATGAGCTTCAGCGCATGATCGATCTGGCTTACGATACCGTGCTGCACAGCTTCAGCAAGAAAAAGCAGAAAGAAATTCTCATGCATCCCTGAATGAATACATCCACCAGCCAAGCCGGTGGATGTATTTTTATTTGATTTTTATTTTGTCCGGATCAGGAAAAGCCCCAATGCATCGGTATCAAAGCAGATAAAATCGCCGATGACGGTATAATCCATTTCCGTATAGTTCTTCCCTTCCGCATCATCCGCCCGTACAAGAACGCAGGAATCATCGATGGGCAGCCGGATCCGGATTTTCAGCGGCAGATGGCTTTCCTTGGGAGGAACCACCTGCCCATGGCTTTCGTAAACCGCCGTAAAGGCTGCCCGCACGCCCGTTTCTTCGCCAAAGGGATGGAGGATATGCCATACCAGGAAATCCCCAGGCTGACCCGCTTCCGGATCTACAATGACCGCAATGGGAAGCTGCTTGAAGCTTTCATCCAGATTATTGCGCCCGCATACCGGGCAAACCGTCAGAATTTCTCCGTCAACCACGGCGCTCAGCAGCTCGCAATCTGCCCGCAGCCGCCGCCCGCAGCCATCGCTGCAGGGAATGATGTGATGATCCCCTGCCGGCTGCCAAAGCCCGGAATAATCGTGATCCACCACGGGAATCACCTGCTGCTCCACCAGCGTTTCCCCGCAGGAAGTGCATTTCTTCCCCTCTGTCAGGCCGGTTTCAGTGCAGGTAGGCTCCTTCCCGGGGAGGATTTCTTCGCTGCGGTGTATGGGCTCATTATCGGCAGGAAGCCGACAGACAGTGCAAACAGTAGAATTACAATAGACGGTATGATCCTTGATCTCATAATATCTACACTGCGTATGACGGCAGGAATGCTTATGAGTCTTTGAATCAATCCATGTGATATAGTATAAATCATGGGGCTGCGGCGTGAGACCGGTCTGATTGCATATCCCGCATGTACCATTATTCCAGCAAGCGACATAGTGATCGCCATCGGAGCCTTCCTTGATACTACCACAATCAGCGCAAACCTTCCAGTGCCGTGCCTCGTCACCGGTATAAACAATATTTTTGCAATTGTCCGGCGAAACGGAACACTCCGCACCACAGACAGTACATACTCCCAAATTCCCACAAGAAACTTTATGGGCTTTTACGTTCAGCTTCGTATCGCAAAACTGACAATAATCCCAATGCGTTTCGCTATCCCATTGTATGAAAGTATACGGATGGAAAAATGCCGGCCCTGTCGGACCACCGCAATATGTGCATACCCCTGGCCTCGTGCAAGCCGCTGTACAAACGATCCGGTCGCCCTCTCTCGTTCCGCAATTGACACATTCATAGTAATGAAACAAATTAACTCCCCAAGTTACGTATGCCATATTATGTTCCGGGCGATGAATCGAATCATAAGTACCACACACGCTGCACGCAGCACCGCAGTTAACATGCGAATGCACCCCGGTTAAGTATGCCTCATGGCACAAAGCGCAATACACAGTATGCATATCTTCGGTAGATTCGATCATGCCAGGAGTGTGAGTTGCTGCGGAGGAATCTCTCTCATAATTGCAGATACTGCAATGGGTTGCAACGCAGCTATTGTACGCATGGAAACCTTCTGTACCATCTATGAACCAGGAGCATCTGCCGCACTGCTGGTAATGCTTGGAATCATCACTGGGGTAATAACCACAAGAAACATGCCCCAATGCAGGAATTTCCTGCTGCGCAACAATTATCTCGCCACAAGAAGAACACTTCTTGCCCTCGGTCAGGCCTGTTTCGGTGCAGGTTGGTTCCTTGCCGGGGATGGTTTCTTCAGTATGCCCGGTGGCGGGCGTCCTTTTATAGGGCGAACAATTAATACTCAATCCGCAATACAGGCATCCTTGGGAATATCCATCTTCCGTACAGGTAGGATCCACGGTGTATGCAGGTGTGCAGGGATCCCAATAAACAAGCACCTGTTCATACGTATTTCCGGATGCAGCATTCGAATGCAAAATGGACGTACAATGCTTATAGTAACCGTAATTCGTATAATAGTTATAGCACGGGCCATCACAAACATAGACTGTCTGATCCGAAGAATAGGAATATTGCCATTTGTAACCACATCCGCTGCCATTTCTGAGGGATTTACCATGGGTCTCCGCCTTTGCTGAAAGCGGCAATACCAAAAGAACAACGCATAATGCAATACCACATAAAACAAAATATTTGATGCATTTGTTCAAAGAAGCACTGTATTTCACGTAAATTCTCTCCCATCTCATTTTTCATCTTACCAAAACATATTTGAATATCGAAACTTATATCATATTTTTACCATTGCTTTTATCGCATCCAGCAGCGCTTCGCAGCCTTCAATCACATCCTGCCTGGTCACATCAAAATTCCCTGTATACCAGGGATCGGCGATATCCCGGGGATTTTTCCCGTAATCCAGCAGCCTTCTGATTTTCCCCTCCGGATCGCCGCCGCAGATGCGCTGCATATGGATGCAGTTCCTCTGCTCCATGCCAATCAGCAGATCATATTCCTGATAATCCACCCTGCTCATCTTCCGGGCACGTTTCTCCCTGCAGGAAATCCCCATTTCATTCAAGACGCGCCGGGTGCCCGGATGAACGGGATTGCCCCATTCCTCATCGCTGACAGCGGCAGAAGCGCAGATAATCTCTTTCTCCCGGCCCTGCTTTATCACCATATCCCGAAAAATGAATTCCGCCATGGGACTTCGGCAGATATTGCCGTGGCAAACGAATAAAATTTTGATCAATATGCATCCTTCCCTTCTTAGTCAAAAGTCTATCAAAATTTCCTGCAAATAGCAAGTTTTTCCTTGCTTGACAAGGAAAATAAAAAACAGGTAAAATAAAAGAAAAACCGGAGGAAAGCCTATGAAAGCATTCTGTGTATTTGCCCTGTGCCTCTGCCTTGCGATACCCTGCGCCCTGGCAGATGACGGCATTTTTGTGAAGCCCATTGAGGATTTGCCCCAGGATTTTTATTTCGCTGCCGATATTTCCAGCGTGATTGCTCTGGAGCGCAGCGGTGTAAAATTCTACGATGCCGATGGCACGCAAAAGGATCTGTTCGCCCTGCTGAAGGAGGGAGGATGGAATATGGTGCGCATCCGCATCTGGAATGATCCCTTTGATGCCGAGGGCCATCCTTACGGGGGCGGCATCTGCGATGTGGATATTGCCTGTGAAATTGCAAAGCGGGCGGCGAAAAATGACCTTTCCCTGATGGTGGATTTCCATTATAGCGATTTCTGGGCCGATCCCGGCAAGCAATTTGCCCCCAAGGCCTGGAAGAATATGACCCTTGCCCAGAAAGAAGAGGCGCTCTATCAATTCACCCTGGATGCCCTTTCCCGTATCCGGGCCACCGGCGCCCAGGTAAAAATGGTGCAGATGGGCAATGAAACGGATGCCGGCATGGCCGGGGAAACCAGCTATACCGCCCTGGCCGCCCTCATCAATGCCGGCGGAAAAGCGGTAAAGGAAGTATATCCCGACGCCCTCCGTGCCGTTCATTTTTCCAAGCCCCAGTTCAATTTTCCCCGGGAAATCATTGCCTTCGGGGCGGAATTTGACGTCTATTGCACCTCCTACTATCCCTACTGGCACGGCTCCCTGGAAAATCTGATTTCCGTCCTCACCCAGGTTCAAAAAACCTACGGAAAGCAGGTCATGATCGCCGAAACCGCCTATCCTTTTACCATGGATGACAGCGATTTTAACGGCAATTCCGTGCCAGGAGACGGGGTGACCATGGATTGGCCCCTTACCGTTCAGGGCCAGGCAGACGCCCTGCGGGCAGTGACGGCGGCGGCAAAAGAGGCCGGGGCCCTGGGCGTGGCCTACTGGGAGCCTGCCTGGCTTTCCGTGCCAGGCGGCAGCTGGGAAGATAATGCCATACTGTGGGAAAAATACGGCTCCGGCTGGGCCTCCTCCTATGCGGGAAGCTATGATCCCAATGACGCCGGGAAATATTACGGCGGGTCTTCCTGGGATAATCAGGCGCTGTTCGGTTTCGATCACAGGGCGCTGCCCACCCTTTCCATGCCTCGCTTCCTGCGCACCGGCGCAGCCACCGTCAAGCAGCGCACCGGCTTCAGGCCCTGCAGCATCACCACCGAATCCCTGGACGATCTGCGGCTGCCTGCCGCCATCGTGGCGCTCTATAATGACGGTTCCACCAATGCCATGCCCGTCATCTGGGATACCGCTACCCTGGAAAAGCTGGAAGATGATTATCAGGTATCCGGCAAAACCATCTACGGCGATCCGGTCACCTGCCAGATCAGGCTGCTGATCACCAACTGCCTGCAGAATCCCGGCTTTGAAAGCGAAGATATCGCCATGTACACCATTGAAAACCGCTCCGGCGGGGAGGTGTACCGTTCCACCAGCATCAATGACTGTAAATCCGGCAAGGGCCTTTTCCATTTCTATGACGGGGATGGCAGCGTGGATTTCACCATCGCCCAGTCCGTTTCCAATCTGGCATCCGGCCTGTATCAGTTCAGCCTGTATATCCATGGCGGGGACGTCAATGCATCCGATATGGAAATTTTTGTGCTCATCAACGGGGAAAAATATGCCTCTGCCCCCATGTCCGTCACCAAGTGGCAGGAATGGCAGCATCCCACCATCTCCTCCATTCCTGTAAATGAAGGGGATATCATCACCGTGGGCGCCCGGATCACCTGCCAGGGCAAGGGGCCCTGGGGCAAGCTGGACGATTGGAAACTGATCAAGGAATAATGAAAAAAATTAAAAAATAATCCTTGACGAAAAAGCATCCTTGTGCTATAATCATCTTCGGCTTGAAAGAGCCTGTGCCATAGACAGCCGGTGCGTTTGAAACGCGTAAAGGGTTCGCCCGCCAGCCGAGGTGCGAGGAAGCTTTGTGATTACAATGCCCTTGTGCCCATGCACAGGGGTTTCTTTTATTCACAGCCGCAAGGAAGGTGAATGAACACATGAGCAAGAATCTGGAAAACAAAAAGGTCGTCGTGTCTGAAATTCTGAATAAGCTTCAGAATGCCCAGTCCGTGGTAGTCGTGCATTACTCCGGCATCACCGTTGAGGAAGTGACCCAGCTGCGTAACCAGTGCCGTGAAAATGGCGTGGATTACTGCGTGCTGAAGAACACCCTGGTGAAGCGTGCCCTGCACGAAATGAACATCACCGATCTGGATCAGTTCCTGGAAGGCCCCAGCGCTTTCGCCTTTGGCATGAATGACGCTGTTGCCCCCGCCAAGGTGATCTGCGACTTCATCGATAAGTCCAAGAAGGAATGCCTTTCCGTAAAGGCTGGCCTGATGGGCACCGAAGTGATGGATGTCAACAAGGTCAAGGCCCTGTCTCAGGTACCCTCCAGGGAAGTGCTGCTGGCCCGTTTGGTTGGCTCCCTCAAGGCTCCCATCTCCAATCTGGTGTACGCTCTGGAAGCGCTGCGCAAGAAGCAGGCTGGCGAAGAATAATCGCTGCCTGATCAACACAATCACAACATACAAAATAAATGGAGGATTCGCATCATGACTCATGAAGAATTTTTTGCCGCGATTGACGCGATGACCGTTCTGGAACTGAACGAACTGGTCAAGGCTTTCGAAGAAAAGTATGGCGTATCTGCCGCTGCCCCCGTGGCCGTGGTTGGTGGCGCTGCCGCTGCTGCTGCTCCCGTTGAAGAACAGACTGAATTCGACGTGATCCTGGTCAACCCCGGCTCCGAAAAGATCAAGGTCATCAAGGCCGTGCGCGAAGTCGTTGCTGGTCTGGGCCTGAAGGAAGCCAAGGAATTCGTTGAAGGCTGCCCCAAGGCTCTGAAGGAAGGCGTTTCCAAGGAAGAAGCCGAAAAGGTCAAGGCCGCTTTCGCCGAAATCGGCGCCACCGTGGAAATCAAGTAATTTCTGCAATGATTACCCGTCGCATCTGCGGCGGGTATTTTTTTGTATCCCGGGAAAAGCAAATTGATTTACCGCGCCAAATCGTCTATAATAGCATCAGGATGCTTCCCCATTCCCAGGATAAAGGAGCAATGGATATGGATATCAAAGCCGAAGCGCTGAAAAAGCATTATGAATGGCAGGGAAAAATCGAAGTGGTTTCCCGCACCCCGGTTACCAACGCCCAGGAGCTTTCCCTGGCCTATACCCCCGGTGTTGCCCAGCCCTGCCTGGAAATCCAGAAGGATTATCAAAAATCCTGGCAGCTGACCCGCAGAAAGAATATGGTGGCGGTGATTACCGACGGCACGGCTGTGCTGGGCCTTGGGGATATCGGGCCGGAGGCGGGCATGCCGGTAATGGAAGGGAAATGCTGCCTTTTTAAGGAATTTGCGGATGTGGACGCCTTTCCCCTGTGCATCCGATCCAAAGACGTGGATGAACTGGTGCGCACCATCTATCTGATTTCCGGCAGCTTCGGCGGCATCAATCTGGAGGATATTGCCGCCCCCCGCTGCTTTGAAATCGAAAAAAAGCTGAAGGAGATCTGCGATATTCCCGTCTTCCACGATGATCAGCACGGAACCGCCATCGTGGTGGCCGCCGCCATGATCAATGCGCTCAGGGTAGTGAATAAAAAAATCAGCGATGTGAAGGTAGTCATCAACGGCGCAGGCGCCGCCGGCATCTCCATCGCCCGGCATATTATGAAGCTGGGGGTGCAGCATCTGATCCTGGTGGATCGGTTCGGTATCCTCTGCGAAGGCATGGAAAATCTGAATGCTGCCCACGAAGAAATGAGCCGCATCACCAACCGGGAACATCTGCAGGGCACGCTTATCGATGCCATGAAGGGCGCCGACGTATTCATCGGCGTATCTGCCCCTGGGGTCGTGACCAAGGAAATGGTGGCCTCCATGGCGAAAGATGCCTGCGTATTCCCCATGGCCAATCCCACGCCTGAAATCTTCCCCGAGCTGGCAAAGGAAGCCGGGGCGCTGATCGTGGGCACCGGCCGCAGCGATTATCCCAATCAGATCAACAATGTGCTGGCCTTCCCCGGCATCTTCCGGGGCGCACTGGATGTGCAGGCCAGCGATATCAATGATGCAATGAAGATGGCCGCTTCCCATGCCATTGCGGCCCTGGTAAGCGATGAGGAGCTCTCCCCCGATTACATCATGCCCAAAGCCTTTGATAAGCGTGTAGGTCCCGCTGTAGCCGCCGCCGTGGCTCAGGCCGCCATCGATACCGGCGTCGCCCGGGAATAATCTGTTCTGAACAATCAAAAACCGGCCATGAGGCATTCTTGCCGTCATGGCCGGTTTTTTTATTCTGCTTGTTTCTGAATTTGATAGCGGAACATTACCCGATAGGCAATAAGGCCGAAGGCAATGCAGGTAATACCCATAATGGCGTAGCAGGCCCATGCAGGAAGATCAGCTGATTTCTGCACGGCGAACTGCATCCAGATATTGATGCCGGCGCAGATCAGAAAGGCCAGCCAGTTCAGCAGCATTTTCAGGCTGCTCATCCGCTGATTTTTCTTTAGTTTCTTCCAGCGGATCAGCGCCCCGAGCATCACCATGACCAGCAGCGCCAGGGCGCCCACCTGGGTGATGCGGATGAACCAGGGATCCAGCACCAGCGCATCCCGCCGGAACATTTCAAACAGGATCTGGGTGCAGCACATCAAAATGACAAGCATTTTGGCCTTGCCGCCGGGTGAAGCAGGCGCCTTTTTGCTCTGCAGCAAAAGAGCAATGATCCAGGCAGTCACGCCCTCCAGCATAAAAATCGCCCAGAACCATATTTCCCATTCAGCATCAAATACCGCAAAGGGAAAGCGCTGGAAAAAAGCGATTTCCACCTCGTTCTGGCTGGTCCCCTGGCCGCTGGTCCATTCGGCAAAGCGGCACAAGGCAATCATCAGGGCAGAAGGAGCGGCGATCATATCCAGTATCTTTGCAGGGGACTGGCGGGTGATCCTTGCGGTCAGCCAGGCGGCCAGGGCACCTCCCAGGGCAATGCCCAGCAGAGCGTAGCCGCCATTCCACAGCCTGAACACCTCTGCAACGCCCAAATCAAGCAGATACAGCCGGAAATTTACCAGACAGTAAACGATCCGGCCCCCGATCAGCCCCAGGGGAATGGAAAGCAGGGCGAAAATTTCCGTGGTATCGGCCCTCAGCCCCATCTTTTTCTGTTCCCGGCGGATCAGCAAAAGCCCTGCAGCCACAGCCAGCGCTATACACAGGGAAAACAGGGTAACAGGCTGACCAAAGAGATAAAAAAGCGTATATTTCGGTTCCATAGCTTGCCTCTCCCCTTAATCCGGCTTATAGGCGCTGGCGAAATAGATGATATCGTAGAGGGGACGGCGCTTGGGATTATTGGGAGAATTGATTTTATCAAAATTGTGATCATCCGACTTGAACACCATGGTAGCGGAGGAGCCGCCATCCAGATTATAGGCATTCTGAACGCCCTCAAAGGAGGCAACCAGTTCGGTAAACTGCTCCAGATTGAGGCCTACGGAGCCGGGATCCTCCGGCCCTTCGGATACGATGCACAGATATTCCAGGGGGCCCACCTGGGCCAGGCACATCCGCTGGGCAGCCTTCAGGGCCGCATTATCATTATCCACATAGCCGGTCTGAGGAACGCCGTCAATCACCAGCCCGGGGCCAAAGGTATACCCATTTACAATCGTACGGCCCTCTGCTTCCAGCTTCGCCTTGAAATCCCCCATATCATCCCGGATCACTTTATTGTTTTTCTTCTGGAAAACAGGCTTTTCGATGATGTGCAGATCACCCTCGCTGTCGATCACCAATACATCATACTCGCCATTGCATTTATTGCTGTATTCCTTGCCTTGCCGGGCGGTATAGATTTTTCCTTTCCGGGCGGCATAATAATCCCCATTGATGGCCAGGGCCGCATTGGCGGTTTTTCCCATAGAAGTGCCCATCAGGGTGGAGGGATTGGAATAGCCGGAGGACAACATGGACCGGATCTGGGTGGCATTGGCGATCTTCACCCGGGCCACCACATAATTGGTGTCATAAATGCGGCCTTTTTCAATCTTAACGGAAATAGAGGGATCCTCATAGGCGTAGGGATCCTTTTCGCCCTCTTCATATAGATAGCCATCCGCCTGCAGCTTCAGGCCCTTTTTTTCAGTCAGCTTATATTCAATAATTTCCGCCTCGGCCACATTCACCCCAGAGGGCACCAGCAGCAACAGGCTGGCCAGCATCAGGCAGATGGCAATCAAACGCAGGGTAGTTTTCATTTCTTATGCTCCTTTTCTGCCTCAGGGCAGCATTTCTCCGTTTTCAAAAAGAATGATTCCCGTCTCCAGAAAGGAATCCGGAGGATTGACGCATTTGGAATAGGTCTTTTTCAGCACCAGTTCCTTGAATACAGCCTGTCTTTCCCCTTCATCGGTCAGTTCAAAGGGCCGGTAATCGCCGCTTCCCTGGGTTTCGCAGGGAATGACCTGCAGTTTATTCAGCTGCACTTTTCCATCCACCTTTTCATAGGTGAATTGGAAAATGCCGGTGGAGGGATCCACCTTGCTCATGGTGCCGAAGGTGAAATTGCCGGTGCTGTACAGGATGGGCTTGCCCTTATAGAAATGGATGGGCTGGATCACATGGGGATGATGGCCCCAGATCATATCCGCCCCGGCGTCGATCACCTTTTTCGCATAGGCGACCTGCCAGGTTTCCGGGGTCATATGCGTTTCACGGCCCCAGTGGAGGCTGACCACCACCAGATCACACTGTTCTTCATCCCGCAGCTTTTTGATCCGGCTGGCGATCTTTTTCTGATCGCTGTCCTGAGGATAGGAAAAGCCGATAAAGCCGATTTTGATATCCCCCACCTGCTGCACGCCCAGATCATCATGGCCGTATTTCTGGCCGGGATAGACGGAACCAAACCGCCCGATCCCCGCTTCATCCAGGGTTTCCATCGTATCCTGATAGCCTGCCTGCATGAAATCCATGCAGTGATTATTGACGGTATTCACCACTTCAATGCTGCCTTCATGGAGAATCTGCACATGATCAGGATCGGCCACAAGATTATACATTTTATCCGTATGGGCCCTGCGATTGGTAAATACCACTTCCAGATTGGCGATGGTCAGATCATCTGCTTCCAGATAATCCTTCACCAGGGAGAAGGGCCAGTCATAGCCCTTTTCATCGACTACAGAGTGATAAGAGGCCGCAGTATCGGTATACTGAAAAGAATCGCCGACAGAGCAATCCCCCACAAAGGAGAGCAGGATTTCCCCATCCGCCTTGGCCGCAGGGGCGGGTTTTTCCGTAGGAAGGGGCGCAGGGGCGATCGTCGCCTGGGCAGTCACTTCCTGAACCGGTTCTTCAGCCGGAATTTCCACAGGGGCCGGAGCCGGGGTTTCCATCACAGGCACAGCCGTTGCCGCCAAAGGCGCAGCCTCCCCGATATATTCAAACCGGAAGGGATCCTTCTTTGTTCCCTGGCCGCCGGAAATGGCAAGCTGGGAAAGATCCAGCCGCACAGAGAGCCTGAGGCCCACATTCACCCGGGTATAGGCACCCCAGCTGAGATGGCCGTTATATCCCACCAGCTGCAGTTTATAATCCTTGGGATTTTTGATGGTGGCCGCCCAGTAAGGGCTTTTATTATTGCTGCGATCCACATACAGATTGCGCTGCTTGATGCAGTAGGGTGTCCCCACTGCCTGGCGGGATTTTTGCTCGTTCCATGGGTCAGCAGAAAAGCCATATTTGGTGGTCAGGAATTGTTCGCTGGTCAGGATGAATACCCGGCTGCCGTTTTCCTTGATCAGGGCATTGACGATCGGATGCTGGTCAAAGAGGCGGGATACCATTTCTGTATCCAGCCAGGGGCAGATATCGCTTTCCTCATAATGATTGATCCGGCGATAGGTGCGATCCTTGATGACCTTCTCATCCGTTTCAAAAATTGCCTGCTGGGTATCGATAATTTCTTCCGTCAGCAGCAGGGCCTTGCCATCCTCCACATCCAGGATGCGCCACAGAACCGGCGCCACCGTGCCATCCTTTTCGTAGGGATATTCCCCCAATTCCGCATACAGATAGCCCTTTCCCTTTTCATAGCCCCGCAGTTCTTCCTGCGCAGGCGCAGTCAGGGGAAGCATCACAAGCAGCAGCATCCATGCCGCAATCACCAGCAGCTTTTTCACAGGCAACCTCCTCAAAAGAAAGCATACACTTCATTATATAAGCATTTCAAAAAGATGTCAATTCAAAAGGGCCTCCATTTCCGGGGGCAGCCCGGAATTTACAATCACTTCACATTTTGTGACCGGATGCACAAAACGGATCAGACAGGAATGCAGAGCAAAGCGCCCCGGAAGCACAGGATGCTCCCGGCCATACAGAAAATCCCCTGTGATCGGGCAGCCCAGATGACTCAGATGCACCCGGATCTGATGAGTGCGTCCAGTTTCCAGACGAAGCCGCAGAAGGGATCTGCCGTTGATCTTGTGCAGCACCTGAAAATGGGTGCGCGCAGGACGGCCTTCCGGAGAAATGATCCGCTTGATGCCGTTTACAGGATCCAGAATGGGCAGATCAATTACCCCTGCCTCCGCTTCCATCTCCCCTTCACATACCGCCAGATATTCCCGGATAAAATGATCCGTATGCAGTTGTTTTTGCAGCAGCTGCTGGGCATGGGCGTTGCGGGCCACCGCCATCAGGCCGCTGGTGCCCTTATCCAGGCGGTTGACGGGGCGGAATACGAAATTTTCCGGGCAGCCAAGATAGGAAAACAGCGCATTTTCCAGGGTGGCGCCCTGCTGATGCACCGATGAAATGCTGGGCAGAGGGGCAGGCTTATCCACAATCAAAAAATCCTCATCCTGATAAGGGATGGAAAGCGGCAGATCATAAGGCATGACAGGGGCGCCTTCATCATGAAAAAAAATCATCAGCCGCTGCCCCGGCTGCAATCTTTCATCCGCCCGGGCAATCCTTCCATCCACCTGAATTGCGCCCTTGAATTTCAGGCTTTTGAACTGGGTGCTGGACAGATTCATTTCCTGCCGGGCAATGGATTTTACCGTACGCCCCGCCTCATTTTCCGTTATCAGGAATTCCAGCAGCCGCATATCCATCACCTCCTGTAAAAAAGAGAGGGGCTGTACCCCCCTCTTTTCATTATATCGGTTTATTCTTTTCTCTGCAAGCCCTGTCAATCCATCCGGGCCAGCATTTCATCCCGGATTGCCACCCGGTCTGGATGATTGATCCAGAAGCGGGTAAGCTTGGCATGACTGGTAACATAATCAGAATAAGTCACCTTGTTGCGGATGAACAAAAGCACATTGGTATCCCCTGCAAGATGCTGCCCGATGCTGATGGGCTGGCCGAATGCAAAGCCCGGATTTTGCATCTTTTCCGGCTCCACTTCCGTCACGCTGGCCAGATCGGGGAAGAAGGTAAAGAATTCCTCTTTGGTTTCCGTATTGCCGCCCTGATCGGCATAGAAATTCTCATAGGTCACCGTAACCTGATCGCCGTTCACATCCACATATACCTTGCCGATGATATACAGATTGCTGGCGGCATATTCAAATTGCTGGCGGCCCTGGATGGAAAGATCGATGGGGGTAAACATATACCACTTATCCGTCAGGGAGGGCTGTATCTCCCGAAACTGGGGGCCGAAGCTGCAGGCGGTATTATTGGGATACCAGGTAGCCTTTTCCACATCAATCCGGCCCTGGCCGTTTGCCTTGCTGTAATGGAAATAGAAGCGATAGGAATAGGTTTTCCCATCCATTTCGAAGGTGGCCTTCAGCTGCTTCACGGGACGGCTGCCATTCAGGGCCGTATCATCATAGGGAACCGGCCAGGAAAGGGTATCCCCCGCCTGAACGCCGGTCCGGGTTTCGGAATGAAGAATCTTTCTGCTCAGATTATCGGTGAGGGTATAGGTAATGCTGCCGCTTTCCGTCTGGGAAACGGCGGTTTTGAGCACGTTGGCGCTCTGTCCCTGGGTAAGGGTAACCGGGCCGGTAAAGGAAATGGTAAGGGGCTTTTCCGCTCCCTGGGCAGGAATTGCCATGCCCAGCAGCAGCGCTGCCGTGATGATCCAGATCATCCATCTCTTCATGTTCTATACGCTCTCTTTCCTGGCTTGATGCCTTTGATTTCACTTCTATAGACGTACTATAGCACAGAATCGTTTCCACATAAAGAGAAAGATTGTATTTTTTACATTTCTATTTGCGAAATGCCTATTTTTTCCTTCCATTCTCTATGCATTATTTGTGATTTTCGGCCACCCGTATTGACAATGTAAGATTTGGGAAGTAAAATAGATGGGTACTGAGGAAAATGGAGGAAATGAACATGTCTGATTCCCTTTTATTCCAGAATAAGCCCGATCAAATGGAAATGCCCGCCCTCGTAGTAGAGGGTTCCCATACCCCTGACGCCCTGGCCGGCGCCAGCGGGGTTTATATTGCTGCTGCCGGTTCCGCCATGCTGCAGAACGGCAATCAGAATCTGAAGGCCATGGAGCATTGGCTGTGGCTGGCCGTGGAAGGCGGCACGCTGGTGCTGGAAAATGAAGATGTATCCCTCACCCTGCGGGCCGGGGATTGCTGCATGCTGCCTCCTCTGAGCCAGGATGTGGTATTGGATGTGCATCAGGAAGCCCGGGTGCTCTGGATGATGGTAGGCGGCACCCTGTCCGGTGCTTTCCTGCAGCGGATGGGCGCACTGCCCCACCGTATCATGAAGCAGGGCGCACTGCCCAGCCAGCTCAATCTGGCCAAGCATATCGTGCAGGCCACCGTTCGCGTTGCCGCCGCTGAAGATGCCTCCAGCGCCCAGCTGCAGCAGCTTTTGTGGGCCATGCTGGCCTCCCATTCCGGTCAGCCCGTGGCCATGGACGCCGTTCTTTCCCACGAAATCGCCAAAGTAGTGGATGCCATGCGGAAAAACCAGTATCGGGACAGCTTCTCCCTTTCCGATATGGCCGCCCTTTCCCGTATGCCTGTGGAAACCTTCCGCAAGCGGTTCGTATCCGAAGTGGGCATGCCCCCCCAGAGCTATCAGCTCTTCTGCAAGATGGAACGGGCCAAGACGCTGCTCAAAGAAGGCTGCACCGTGCGCCAGGCCGGCATCGAAGTGGGCATGAATGATCCCTACCACTTCTCCAAGACCTTCAAAAACATCGTGGGTATGAGCCCCTCTGCCTACAGCAAAACCGCCCTCAAATGATGGATCCAAGCGTCCTTTCCCCCGCCCTTTCCCCGGAAGAGGCCCGGATGCTCTCTCCCCTGCAGTTGGCCTACGTGGGGGATGCGGTGCACGCTCTGATGGTGCGGGTCAAATTGATCGGGGATAATCTGAAAGTAAAGGATATGCATATCAGCGCCACCCGGGCGGTGAATGCGGTATCCCAGGCAAAAGCGCTGCAGGGCTGCATGGAAATGCTTTCCGAAGAGGAGCAATCCATCGTAAAACGGGGCCGCAATGCCCACGCCCATCACAGCGCCCCCAGATCCGCCTCCACCCAGGAATATGCCAATGCCACCGGCCTGGAGGCGCTGCTGGGCTATCTGTATCTGACCGGGAATTTTTCCCGGCTGACGGCCATTTCCCATTATCTTTACGGGGAGGATATCCCATGCCCGCCGCACATCTGAAAGTACAATTGATTGCCCATACGCCGGAGCCGGAAAAGACCTGCGCCCTGGCCGCCCGCACCTGCTATTCCGCCCAGGATATGGAAGGATTGCAGCAGCTGGTAGCCCAGAAGGATCAAGGGGAATTCCTGCGCCGCATCGTATCCTCCGGTCATTTATCGGTATTGGAGCATGCCTCCTTTACCTTCTCCATTGAAGGGGTATCCCGGGCGCTGCTGGCCCAGGTAACCCGTCACCGCATCGCCAGCTTTTCCGTCCAGAGCCAGCGCTATGTATCCCTGGCGGAAGGCTTTCAGTATATCATCCCCGACCGCATCCGGGATCTGGGGGAAGAGGCTGTAGCCCGTTTCGAAGCCCAGATGGCACAGATGCATATCTGGTATCAGGAGTGGCAGGAGCGTCTGGGCAAGGGCGAAGGCAGCAATGAGGACGCCCGTTTCGTGCTCCCCAACGCCTGTGAAACCCATATTACCATGACCATGAACGCCAGGGAGCTGCTGCACTTTTTCTCCCTGCGCTGCTGCAGCCGCGCTCAGTGGGAAATCCGGGCCATGGCCAGGGAAATGCTGCGGCTGTGCAAAAAAGCGGCCCCTGTGATCTTTGAATCCGCCGGCCCCGGCTGTGTAAACGGCCCCTGCCCGGAAGGCGCAAAAAGCTGCGGAATGAGCAAAGAAATGCGGGAATTTTTCCGCAATATGAAATAAGGAAAGAGGAAAGCAAGCATGGCTTTTTATAAAGAATTCAATCAGAAGAAAATGACCCGTGCGGATCATCTGCGCTCCGACAGCAAGTGGGAAGAAGAAGGCACCCGCTATCGCCGCGCCACCGGCAAGGCCGATGAACTGCGCCGGGAAGAAAAAAAGGATCACAATAAGCCCTACAATAAAAATTTCAATGATAAGGGCGGCAAATCCCGCCAGGATAAGCCCTTCGCAAAGGCTGATAAGCCCCATACCCCTGCCCCCAAGGCGGAAAGGCCCGCCCCCCGGCCTGCTTTCCAGCAGGAGGATGCCTATATGCCCCCCGAAAACCTGCTCTCCGGCCGCAATCCCATCCGTGAGGCCATCAAATCCGGCCGGGATATTGAAAAGCTGCTGGTAGCCAAGGGCGATCTTTCCGGCACCGCCAAGGAAATCGTGGCCATGGCACGGGAACGCCATATCCCCGTTCAGGTGGTAGAACGCAGCCGCCTGGATGAAATCACCCGCAACCATCAGGGCATGCTGGCGTTTGCCTCCGCCTACCGGTATTACGATGTGGAAGATATGCTGGAAGAGGCCAAGGAAAAGGGCGAGGATCCTTTCCTGGTCATTCTGGATGGGGTGACCGATCCCCAAAATCTGGGCGCTATCATCCGCACCGCTGCCTGCGTGGGTGCTCATGGCGTGATCGTGCCTGAACGCCGGGCCGTAGGCCTGACCCCCTCCGCCGTGAAGGCCTCTGCCGGCGCCATCGAAACGGTAAAGGTTGCCCGGGTAACCAATCTGACCCGCACCCTGGAAATGCTGAAAAACGAAGGCATCTGGCTCTACGCCGCCGATATGGTGGGCGATGATTACAGGAAAGTGGATTTCTCCGGCCCCATGGGCCTGATCATCGGCGCTGAAGGCGAGGGCGTCAGCCGCCTGGTGCTGGATACCTGCGATCACCGCGTTTCCCTGCCCATGAAGGGCGGCGTGGGTTCCCTGAATGCTTCCGTGGCCGCCGGCGTGCTGCTCTATGCCGCCCTGGCCTGCCGCAACTGATAATTCTCTCTTCCTTGGAGGTTTGCATGCCCAACTCCCCCATGACCGATGAACAGCTGGAAAATGAACGCTTCCAATCCATGCCGGATGAAGAAGTAGTGGTATTGGCCCAGCAAGGAGATGGCCAGGCACTGGCCTATTTGCTGAACAAATATAAGAATTTTGTGCGGTCCAAGGCCCGCAGCTATTTCCTCATCGGCGCAGATCATGAGGATATTGTGCAGGAGGGCATGATCGGCCTGTATAAATCCATCCGGGATTTTCAGCCCGATCGGCTGGCCTCCTTCCGTTCGTTTGCGGAATTGTGCGTCAAGCGTCAGATCATTACCGCCATCAAGGCCGCTACCCGGCAAAAGCATGTGCCCCTCAACAGCTATGTATCCCTGAATAAGCCCCTCTACGATGAGGAATCTGACCGGACGCTGCTGGATGTGATCGAGGGCCGGGTCACCAACCCGGAGGATCTCTATATCAGCCAGGAGGATCTTTCCCGGATCCAGAAACAAATTACGGAAATCCTTTCCGATCTGGAGCGGCAGGTGCTGGATGCCTTCATTGACGGCAAAAGCTATCAGGAGATCGCTGAACTGCTGGGCCGCCATGTGAAATCCATCGATAACGCCCTGCAGCGGGTAAAGCGCAAGCTATTCAAATTCCTGGAAGAATCCGAGGACTAATGTATATAAATATTGCGAGAGGGCCTTTCTTTTAAAAAAGAAAGGCCCTCTCGCGTTCTCCCAAAGAAAATTCTTTCTGAATTTTTCTATTCACCGTTCATTCTTCTCTCTTCCCAGTGCCGCAAAAACTGTCATTTCCTCACCATCTTCCGATTCTGCAATGAATCACGGGGAGAAAAGAATCATCGTCATCCATGCAATATCCCGAATTGCTTTTCGGGAGGGTGCGGGAGGGTGCTTTTGGCTCAAAAGCATCCTCCCGCATTATTTCTCGCTCCCATCTTCCTGAGGCAGTACCACGCCGATGCGGGTGCCGAATTCCTCCCGGGAGAAAATATCAAAATATCCCCCGTGCCGCTCCACAATCCATTTGGCGATGGAAAGGCCCAGGCCGGTGCCGCCGTTTGCCCGGGTGCGGGCCGGATCCGCCCGGAAGAAGCGATCAAAAATATGATTCATATCCTCTTCCTTGATGCCGATGCCGTTATCCTGCACTTCGAAGCAGGGCGTACCCTCCTTATACCGGGAACGGAGGGTAATCTTATCCCCCTCCGCTGTATATTTCACTGCATTATCGATCAGGATCCGGGCGGTCTGCTTCAGCATGGCCCGATCCCCCTGCACCATGATCTTTCCTTCCGCCTGGCACTGCCAGTTTCTGTTCTCATGGATCATCCGGGATTCCTCAAATACCTCCCGGATCATTTCGGAAAGATCCATTTGCGCCATCTCCACCTGATTGCGGCCGCTATCCCCCCGGGCCAGGAACAGCAATTGCTCAATCAGCGTTTTCATATGGGCAGATTCACCCTGGATGGCGGCAATGCCCTCCTCCAGCACCTTTTCGTCCGATTTTCCCCAGCGGCTGAGCATATCCGCATATCCCTGAATCACGGCAATGGGCGTTCGCAATTCATGGGAAGCATCGGATACAAAGCGGCTCTGCTGCCGATAGCTTTCCTGCATCCGGGCCAGCAGATCGTTGATCGCTTTTTCCAGCCCCTGCAGTTCCTGATCCCCGGTTTTCAGCTTTACCTCCGGATTCGTAGGACTGACGGTGGCAATCACATCCTCCAGATGATGCAGCTTCTCCGGATTGAAGCGGGACCGGCTCAATTCCTGGGCAGTATAGGCCATCTTTTCCAGGGGCGCCAGCAGCCGCTTGGCCCGCCGCTTGCCCCCATGATACTGACCGATGAGAATCATGATTTCAGCAATCAATAATACCCGCATCATCAGCCGCACGGCCTTGAAGTATTCCGGATTGGAAACGACAACAGGCTCCTCCCCGTCCATTGAAAAGGAATAGGAAACCGCATCCAATCGCTTCCAGACAGGCAATTCCTTATCCCAGACAAGCTGCCTCTGGGTAATTTTTTTCCCTGCTTCCCGGGCATCTTTTTCCGCATCCCAGCAGAAGCCGCCTGTCAGCATGGCAGCAAGCAGCACATCCACTGTAAGAAGAATCAACAGCAGCCGGAAAAACCAGCTGCGGTTCATCCGCCGGGCAAGGGAGCTCATCCTGCGATCCTGGCTCATTTTTCCTCCCTCAGCACATAGCCCACGCCCCGGACGGTGTGCAGCAATTTCTTTTCAAAGGGATCATCCATTTTATTGCGCAGATAGCGCACATACACATCCACCACATTGGTTTCCCCGGCATAGGCATATCCCCATACCTTTTCCAATACCTGCTCCCGGGTAAGCACCAATGTTTTATTTTCCATAAAATACTGCAGCAGCGCAAATTCCCTGCCGGTCAGGGCAATCTCCCTGCCGTTCCGCATGACCAGATGCCGGGAAATATCGATGGAAAGATCGCCGCAGGAAAGCAATTTTTCATCCTCTGCCTGCCTTGACTGCTTGCGCAGCGCCACCCGGATACGGGCCAGCAATTCTTCGATGGAAAAGGGCTTGGTAATATAATCATCTGCCCCCATATCCAGGCCCGTCACCTTATCCATCACCGCATCCCTGGCGGTAAGGATAATGACCGGCCGGGAAAAGCTTTTCCGGATGCGGCGGAGCACTTCCAGCCCGCTGATACCGGGCAGCATAATATCCAGCAGCATCAGATCCCAGTTTCCCTGCTCTGCCAATTCCAGCCCGGTGCGGCCATCCAGCGCCTTTTCCACCTGATAACCCTCATGCACCAATTCCAGCTCGATGAACCGGGCCAGCTTTTCCTCATCCTCGATCAGCAAAATTCTTGCCATATTTTCACAATCCCATCCAAAAATCAGGAACGGGAGCAGCCCAAGCGCAGGCCCTCCCGCCCGGATTTTTTATCTTTTCTCATCATCGCCCTGGGCCATATCCGCCGCCCGGTTCATGGCGTCATTCATACGCTGGCTGGAATCGGGGCCCCGGAAGCTGTATCGGCCGCCCACAAACAATCCCACAATCAGGCCGATCATGGAAAGAGGCCAGATGCAGAAAAACAGGATGACCAGCACCGTTACCGGCATGGAAAGGATTTCTTCCTTGTTTCGGTTGCTGATCACAAAGCTGTTGGCATTGCCCTTGCGCACCAGCATGCAGATGAATTTCCACAGCCGCTTCATGCCCCGGCGAAAATCGCTGTCGGTATATACCTTCCAGCCGGTATCCTCCGGCTCCTGGGTGGTGTATTCCTTGCCGCCCGGGGCATCCTTTACCTTGCCCTGGCTTTCCAGCAGGATCAGCGCATCCAGCATATCCCAGTCCGCTGCCTCCAGGGCCGCCTTTGCATCTTCATAGCTTACATTGGCCTTCTGGCGCAGCTTTTCCACCATTTCATAATGATCCATCATTCAATCCTCCCCGGCAATCTTACCGTTTTCTTGATTTCGATCACAGTATAACGCCGGAAAATAAAAGGAAAAGAGGGCTTTTGATTAGAAAATCATGAGAAATCACCGATGATTTTCTTATTCGAATACATCATTATCCCTGAACTGCAGGGCATACAGATCCCGGTACGTGCCGGCATTGGCCATCAATTCCTCGTGGGTTCCCCGTTCAGTAATGCGTCCGTTCATAACGACGGCAATTTCATCTGCATTGCGTATGGTGGAAAGGCGATGGGCCACCACCATGGTGGTACGGCCCTTACACAGTTCATCCAAGGCCTGCTGGATCAGCACTTCGGTGGTATTATCCAGGGCGGAGGTGGCCTCATCCAGGATCAGGATGGCAGGATCCTTCAGGAATACCCGGGCAATGCTCAGCCGCTGCTTCTGACCGCCGGAGAGCTTCACGCCCCGCTCACCGATCTCGGTATCATAGCCCTTTTCCAGGGTCATCACATAATCATGGATGTTGGCCCGCCGGGCAGCCTCAATCATCTCTTCTTCAGTGGCATCGGGGCGGCCGTAGAGGATATTATCCCGGATGGTGCCCACGAACAGGAATACATCCTGCTGCACGATACCGATATTGCGGCGGATGGAATTGAGGGTGAGGGAACGGATATCCTTGCCGTCGATCAGGATGGTTCCATCCGCTTCCTGCAGATGATAGAAATTGGGGAGCAGATGGCAAAGAGTAGTTTTGCCGCCGCCGGAGGGGCCGACCAATGCCAGCTTCCTGCCCTTTTCCAGCCGCAGATTGACATCATGCAGCACTTCCTTGGAAGGATCATAGGCGTAGGTCACATTTTTGAATTCGATCACGCCTTCCACATCTTCCAGTTCCTCTGCATCGGGCGCTTCCTCTTCTACCGGCTCATCCATGATTTCCACAAAGCGCTTGAAGCCGCTGACGCCGTTCTGGAACTGCTCCATAAAGCCGATCAGGGTATTCACCGGCCCGATAAACAGATTGACCGATACCACAAAGGCAGAATAATCGCCGAATTCAATGCGCCCGGCATACAAAAACAGGCCGCCGGCGATCAGGATGAATACATTGAAGATATCCGCCACAAAGGAAGTGGAGGAATGGAATTTGGCCATGGCCTTATAAGCCCTGCGGGAGGAATCCACAAATTGCTTATCCCCTTCGCTGAACCGTTCCACTTCCCGCTGGGAATTGGTATAGGCCTTGGTAACCCGGATACCGGTAACGCTGCTTTCCACGGCGGCATTGATGGTGGCATTGCTCTTTCTGCGGTCATCAAATGCCTGACGCATGGGCTTGCGGAAATGAATGGTAACAAATACCAGAATGGGCACACAGGCAAATACAATCAGGGTGAGGATCGGATCGATGGTCATCAGATAAATAAAGGAAAGGATGATCATCACCGAAGAAATCAGCAGATTTTCCGGGCCGTGATGGGCCAGTTCACATACTTCAAACAGGTCGGAGGTAATGCGGGTCATAATCCGGCCGGTTTCATGATTGTCAAAAAAGCTGAAGGGCAGCTTTTCCAGATGGCCGAACAGATCCTGGCGCATCTGGGATTGCATCTTCACACCAATCACATGGCCGTAATACTGCACAAAATATCTCAGCAGCATCCGCGCCACATACAGCACCAACACCACCACGCCGGCAATCACAATGGCGTTATACATTTTGCCGGGGATATACACATTCAGCATATTCCTCGTCACGATGGGATACACCATGCCGATGATGGAAATGATCAGGGAGGCCAGCAGATCCAGCGTCAGCATTTTCTTATGGGGCTTATAATACTGGATAAATCTCTTCAGCATAAATTTTCTTCTTCCTTCATTCGTTTTTCAGGGGGTACATAGGCCCGGCACTGGATGTATTCCGCCTCCGGGCAGCCATAGAAGGGGCCTTCGCAGGGCTTGCGCCGGATGGAGCGCATCTGATTCAATTCATCAATGATACGGCCCAGGGCCTCCTTATCCACACAGTAATGGGTATAGTATCCCCGCTTCACCCCATAGACCAATCCTGCCTCCCGCAGGATTTTCAGATGCTGGGAAACGGAGGATTCGGATAAACCGCTGGCATGGGCCAGAGCCCCCACACAGTATCCCCGCTGGCTCATCAGCTGCAGCAGCAAGAACCGCTTGGGATCCCCCAATGCCTTGAGGATTTTTGCATCCACTTTCTTTCCTCCTCTCTGACAAATCATATTATAATTCTTCAATCCATTTTAGTCAACTTTAAATCAGATTGCATTTTTCTCAGATAATCTCAGCAAAAAAATGCCTGCCGGCAGGCAGGCAATGGATGGCATCGGATCAGGCCTTCTGGGAAAATTCATGCTTGCAGCGGGCGCAGGTCACATTCACCTGGCCGCAGCCCCGGGTCAGCCGGAGCAATGCCCGGCATTTGGGGCATTTGAAATACTTATATTGCTTGCGGTTTTTCTGCCGCTGGATGAACTGGCGGCATTTGGTGCGGATGGTGTCGGTAATGGAAAGATATTTCTGATTTTCCCGCATCCGCTTGCCCCTGTTCCGGGAAAACATGCGGAAAAGGGTGTATCCGTACAGGATAAGCCCGATCAGGCCGATAACGCCGGTATGCAAAAACATATCCAGAATGGCAAAGGCAAGGCCCAGAAGCAGCGTGCAGTTGGCCAGATGATCCGCCCCGTTTCGACCCTGCATAAACCGGGCCAATCGAACGCGCATTTTCTGAAAAAAGGTCATTGATCATTCTCTCCGTTTCATCAGGATCAGCACCGCCCGAAGCGGCAGCAGCAATTGAGCATGGAATTGACCAGGCAGCAGGTCAGGCAGGGATTGGAGCAGACCAGGCTGCGGATATCTCCGAAGCCCCCCGCCTGCTGATATCCCCGGGCGCCGTATTCCAATTGCTCCAGAATTCTTCTGTATTCCAGATTGCCGGGATCCATCTGCACTGCCTGACGGGCGCTGTTGAGGGCGGCCACCCGGTTGCCGATGCCCATATTGGCCAAGGCATTGAGGGCATGCCAGGGGGCGTCATGGGTGGAAATGCTGCCCAGCAGATTGAGGGCCTCCTGGTACCGGCCGGTGCGGATATAATCGCTGGCCGCCTGCAATTCGGCATTCTGATAGGTGTGACCGGATTGCTGATGGGGATTGTCATAGGGGCGGCGCTGCTGATAGGTGCCAAAACCGCCAAAGCCGAAGGGATTCCATTGCTGGCCATAAGGATTTCCCTGATTGCCGTAGGGATTCTGGCGCTGCTGATAGCCGCCGTAAGTGCCCGACTGGCCGGTATAGCCGCCCTTCTTCATTTTGATGGCCTGGGTATAGGCCTCATTGATTTCCTTCATCTTGGCCTCGGCATTGGCATCGCCGGGGTTCAGATCGGGATGATATTTCTTCGCCAGTTTTCTATAGGCCTGTTTGATTTCATCCTCCGATGCGGAGGAGGAAATTCCCAGAACCTGAAAGGGATCATTCATCCGGATGCTCCTTCTCTTTCCACTCATCTTGATGCATGCGGGCATAATGTGCCCATATACCAGTATACATCACATTCCGTAAAATGGAAAGGTCTTTTTCCAGGGGCAGCATTTCAAAGGCATCCACGGCCTCTGCCACCAGCATCTTCATGGTATCCAGGCATAAATCCTCATAATCCTTCTGCTGATGCAGCTGCCTGAGAGGATTGAAGCGGCGCTTTTTTTCATCCGCATCATAATCCTCATAAGCGTCCATAAAGTAGATGAACCGGCCCAGTCCCTCCCCCATGGATCGCATCAGGGGCGCCCAGGCGTCATCCTTCCAGGCGAAAATTTCCCCCAACATCCCGCCGGACAGATTGCACAGGGCGTCCACATCCCGGCTGCCCTGCTTTTCCAGATGGGATATTTGCCGCAGGTATTCAGCCACCCTTTCGCATTTCTCCGGATATGCCTTTTCCACCCGACGGCAGGCCCTTTTCAGCAGCCCCGCCCCCGCCCCGGAAAGCATGCTGTGATCATCCGCCTGATTATCCTTCAGCTTATGATATGTGAGCAGTATATTCATCCCGGCGGCATAGGAAAGGGCGTCATTTTTGATATATTCCCGTTTTTTCAGGGGATGAAGGGGGCAGCGGGCCCAGGATACATCTTCCTGCGGTTCATAAAGGGAAGAAAGCAGGATGGCAAGGAAGGTGATATCATTGCTCAGCGTCAGCCTTTCCTTCTGCCCGAATTCCCTGTGCAACGCACGGCACAGGCCGCAGTAATAGGCTCTGTACCGGGCCTGATCTTCCTTTGACAGGGCGGTCATATTTACCGCCATATATCCGAACATGGCAATTCATCCTTACCTTTCCGCAATTGAGGGATTCTTATCCTTAAGATTAGTATACCATAAAACTCCCCGCCAAACAATTCACCGATTGTAACGGGATAGGGGCAGAAATAAGGCAGGGAAAAAGAAAATCCGCCCTCTTTTACAAAAGAACGGCGGAGTATGCATAAAGCATCTATTGTTTCCGCAGTACCCCTGAATGGTCGCTTCTCTTATCCCCTGAGGGGGCTGCTGCCCTGTCTTCCCTTGATATCGCCTCCATCCAGGGAAGGATCCTGGAGCAGGATGGCCCGGCGCAGGGCGTCATGGCCGAATTTTTCCTGGATTTCATCGATGGTACGCTCCAGCTTTTCTCTTTTTTCCCGTTCCCTGCCGGAAAGCAGGCAGATCTGATCCGCCTGGGTTTCCTTTATCAGATGCCCCGTTCTCACCCCCAGGGACCGCAGGGGCCGCCGCCAGTCATAATGGGCCTGCATAAGGGAAAAGGCGGCATCAAATAATTCGCTGCTCAGATTGGTGGGCAGGGGCAGCATCATCTGCCGGTCAAAGCCGTGGAGGGCATTATCCCGGATCCACAGGGCCACCAGGCTGCATTTCACCCCGTTTTCCCGAAGCCGCGCCGCCACGCTGTCGCACAGGCCAAAGAGCACCGCCCTGGCATCCTCCATATTCATCATATCCCGGGCGGTGGTGGTGCTGTTGCCGATGGATTTGAGGGGCTCGTATTCCCCCATTTTTGCCACCGGGGAATCATCCAGCCCCAGGGCATAGGCCTGCAGCACCGCCCCGGATTTTCCGAACATGGCACGGAGGGTGCCTGCATCCGCCTTCGCCACATCGCCGATGGTATATAATCCCCTGCCCCCCAGGGCCTGCCGGGTGCGCCGGCCCACAAAGAGCAGATCCCCCGCCGGAAGGGGCCACAGCTTTTCCCGGAAATTTTCCGGGGTGATGACGGTGGTGGCGTCCGGCTTGCGCAGATCTGATCCCAATTTGGCAAATACCTTGTTGAAGCTCACCCCCACCGATACCGTGATGCCCAGTTCCGCCCTCGCCCGCCGCCGGATCTCCGCCGCAATCTGCACCCCGTTTTTCCGGCATCCCGTCACATCCAGCCAGCATTCATCCAGGCCGAAGGGCTCCACCTGATCGGTATAATCATAGTATATTTCCCGCATTTTATGGGAAAATTCCCCATATTGGCCGTGATGGGGAGTGATAATTTCCAGGCCCGGGCATTTTTTTCTGGCCTGCCAGATGGCATCCCCCGTCTTGATGCCGTACATCTTGGCCTTTTCATTCTTGGCCAGCACGATGCCGTGGCGCAGCTCCTGAGAGCCGCACACCGCCAGGGGCCTGCCCCTCAGTTCCGGATGCAGCACGCATTCCACCGAGGCATAAAAATTATTGCAGTCGCTGTGCAGAATGGTACGCATATCCGCCCTCCCATAATATAAGAACATCTGTTCTTATATCTATTATACGGCGGCACTTCGATAAATGCAAGAGGTAAAATAAGAAAATTTGTTCTCATTTTGAAGTCCCTGAAAACAAAAAATACCGCCCGGAATGAGCGGTATGATGCTTCGTTATTCTCCCCAGGAAAAGCGGGGATTTTCCTTTAATACGGCGCTTTCAAATAATTCCCCTGCCGCATCCTGATATTCCTGGGGGCGATTGGCCTTCATAGCCTCCCGCAGGCAACGATTGGATATATGAAGGCAATGGCAGAAATATTTCAGGAAGATATGCATTTTCCCCACCGCCGCCCCTTCCGGCCAGTATTTCAGATAGGCCCGGAAAAGATGATCGTGAAACCGGAAAAGATCCTCCTTCTCCAGAGGCTTTCCCCCCTCTAATTCTCTCAGCAGCGCAGGATTGGAAAGCAATCCCCTTCCCAGCATGATCCCCGGCGTATCCGGGTATTCCTCCATCAGTTCCCTGCAATGGGAGGCAGTGAACAGATCCCCGTTATAGATAACCGGGCACTGCATCCTTTTCAGCGTTTTCCCGAAGATTTCCCGATAGGGCGTTCCCTTATATTGCTGATTGCGGGTGCGGGGATGGAGGATCAATTCATGGATGGGATAGCGGGCAAAGATGGGAAGCAAGCGTTCCCATTCATCTGGATCATCAAAGCCGATGCGGGTTTTGATGGAAATGGGCAGGGGCGGGGCGATATAGAGGGCGTCCAGAAAATACTGCAGGGCGTCCGCATCCTTCAGCATGGCCGATCCCTTGCCCTTTCCGGTAACGGTGCCGGAGGGGCAGCCCAGATTGAGATTGACCTCCGTATATCCCTGATCCCTGAATCCCCTGGCGGCGCCCAGGAAATATTCTGCGTTCTTGGCCAGGATCTGGGGCACTGCAGAAAGCCCCCTGTTCTGGGCAGGAGAAATATCAAATTCCTCCCGCACGGTATAGGAAAGGGCCTGGGAGGGGCTGACAAAGGGCATGAAATATTTATCCACGCCGCCAAAACAGGCCTGATAACACTGCCGGAAGATAGCGTCAGTAATCCCCTCCAGCGGGGCGAAATAGATGCGCATGCCGTTTTTTCCCTCCTTTCCTGTGCTCCTGGAGATTATAGCATTCTCCCTGTTTTGAATCAAGGATTTTCCTTTTTCCGATGTATTTTTGTTGACACAGATGCCGTTTCATCTTATAATAAACTGTACAGGCCATGACGGGAAGAGATCCCTTTCATGCAGGCAAAGAGAGCGGGGCCACAGGCTGAAAGCCCTGCGCTGCACAAGGGATCGGGACACCCCCGAGCCTTCCTGTGAAAGCAGGCGCAGCCCATGCGATATCAGGGGCAAAAGCGGCGGATTTCCTGTATCCGCAAGCTGGGTGGCACCGCGAAGGAATCTTCGTCCCATGCATGTGGCATGGGCGTATTTTTTTAAGGAGGGATTGGATGCTGACGCAAGCACCAAAGGGTACCAGGGATATGCTTCCCCAGGACGCCTACTTATGGCAATATGTAGAAGGGAAGATGCGTGCCCTGGCAGCCAAATGGGGCTATCGGGAAGTGCGCACCCCAGTATTTGAACATACCGAGCTTTTCCTCAGGGGCGTAGGCGGCACCACAGACATCGTCACCAAGGAAATGTATACCTTCCTGGATAAGGGGAACGCTCCATCACCTTAAAGCCCGAGGGCACCGCCGGCGCCGTCCGTGCCTTCATCGAGGGCAAGCTGTATAACGAGGCCCTGCCCTGCAAAATGTTCTATCTCAATGCCCCCATCTTCCGCTATGAAAAGCCCCAGGCCGGGCGCCTGCGGGAACATCATCAGTTCGGCATGGAATGCTTCGGCGGTAAGGAACCCACCGTGGAAGCGGAACTGATCAACGGCCTGATGACGCTGCTGACTGAGCTGGGGCTGAAGAATCTTTCCGTTCATATCAATTCCATCGGCTGCCCCAACTGCCGGCCCACCTATCATGAAAAGCTGAAAGAATATCTGGGGGACCGGATTGCCAATATGTGCGAAACCTGCCGGGAACGGTTTGAAAAAAATCCCCTGCGCATTCTGGATTGCAAGGAAGAAAAATGCAAGGAAATCGTAAAGGATGCCCCCGCCATCATCGATTGCCTGTGTGATGAATGCAAGAGCCATTTTGAAAGGCTGCAATCCCTGCTCTCCGCCCAGGGCATTCCCTTCCAGGTGGACAGCCGCATCGTCCGCGGTCTGGATTATTACACCAAGACCGTGTTTGAAATCATCATGCAGTCCGGCCGGGAAGGCCTGGCCCTGTGCGGCGGCGGTCGTTATGACGGCCTGGTCAAGGAGCTGGGCGGCCCCGATACCCCTGCCGCCGGCTTTGGCATCGGCACCGAGCGCATCCTGATGGAGCTGAAAAATGCCCAGGCAGAGCCTGCCGCTCCCAGCGTTACCGATGTGTATGTGGCCAATCTGGGCGCCGATATGGCCGCCCCCGCCTTCACCTTCTGCCAGGCTCTTCGCAAAAACGGCGTGAAGGCTGATTGCGATCTGGCCGGAAGATCCTTAAAGGCCCAGTTCAAATTTGCCGATAAGATCGGCGCAAAGTATGTTGCGCTGGTGGGCGGCGATGAATATGAACGGGGCGTGGTAAAGCTCCGGAATATGGCCACCAAGGAAGAAACAGAGCTGGCGCTGGATACCGCCGCTGAAGAAATCGGAAAATTGTCCGAATAATGAGGGGAGAAATACAATGAACAGAAATCTTATTGCGAATGTAGTTGTTGGCGAAAACAACAAAATCCAGGGCTTTGTGGAAAACCTGCGCAACAAGCGCGCCATGGCCTTCCTGGTCATCCGGGATCATACCGGCCGCATCCAGGTCACCATCGAAAAGGAAAAGCATCCCGAACTGGCCGCTATCGTGGATCAGCTGACCGTGGAATCCGTGGTCACCTGCGTGGGCCCCATTGTAGAAAACAGCTACGTAAAGCTGGGCGGCAAGGAAATGCTGCCTGAAGAAATGGAAATCCTCTCCATTGCCGAGCCGCTTCCCATTTCCAAGGACGCCGCCATCGACAGCCGCCTGGATTACCGCTGGGTGGATCTTCGCTCTGACCGCAACACCCTGATCTTCAAGGCCCAGACCGAACTGGTTGCCGCCATGCGCGGATACCTGCTGGATAAGGGCTTCATGGAAATCCACACCCCCAAGCTGATCGGCGCCGCCAGCGAATCCGGCTCCGACGTATTTGAACTGAAGTATTTCGACCGCAAGGCTTACCTCTCCCAGAGCCCCCAGTTCTACAAGCAGATGGCCATGGCCTCCGGCTTTGACCGCATCTTCGAAGTGGGCCCGGTATTCCGCGCCGAAAAATCCTTCACCAACAAGCATGCCACCGAGTTCACCGGCTTCGATCTGGAAATGAGCTATATCACCTCCTTCCGGGATGTAATGGATATCGAAGCAGAGCTGCTGCAGGCCGCCCTGAAGAATGTAAAGGAAAAGTACGGCGAGCAGATCAAGGAACTCTTCGGCCTGGAAGTGATCGTGCCCGCCCTGCCCTTCCCCGAAATGAAGCTGGCCGACGTTTATAAGGAACTGGAAGAGCGCTACGGCTACACCTGCCCCGAAGAAGAAAAGAACGATCTGACCACCGAAGCCGAGCATCTGTGCGCCAAGCTTTCCATGGATAAATTCGGCCATGAATTCCTGTTCGTTACCGATTACGGCCCCGAAAAGCGCGCCTTCTATCACATGCGGGATGAAAACGGAATGCCTCTGGGCTACGACCTGATCTGGCGCGGCACCGAAATCACCACCGGCGCCCAGCGTGAGCACCGCTATGAACGGCTGCGGGCGCAGGCCGATGAAAAGGGCCTGGGCGAAGATGTGAAATTCTATATGGATTTCTTCCGCTACGGCTGCCCGCCCCACGGCGGCTTCGGCCTGGGCGTGGATCGGCTGACCATGCTGCTGCTGGGCATCCCGATCAAGGAAGTCATGTTCCTCTTCCGCGGCCCCAACCGGGTATCTCCCTGACGAAAATGGCATAAAATACGGCAGAGGCATGGCAGCAGATCATGGAGTGTTGCCAAATTGCCAAGAATCTGCTATACTAAGGTATACCTGTAAGGAGGTGCTTTTGCATGCCACAGAAAAAGGAAAATCTCCCCGTCAAGGTAGACGTGGATTTGCAAAACGGCGGTACCATCACCTACGCCAATGAAGTCATCGCCACCATCGCCGGCGTCGCTGCCAATGAAGTGGACGGCATTGCCGGCATGTGCATCAGCGGCGGCTTCAGCGAAATCCTCAGCCGCAACCGCAATATCACCCGCGGCGTAAAGGTGGAAGTGGGCAGCCAGGAAGCAGCCGTGGATCTGTATATCATCGTGGAATACGGCAAACCCATCCAGCGGGTTGCCACCGATGTGCAGGAAAATGTGCGCAAGGCCCTGGAAAGCCTGACCGGCCTGCATGTTGTCCGGGTTGATGTGCATGTGCAGGGCGTCAGCTTCGAAAAGGAAAAGAAGGCCGCCCAGAGCAGCATCGAAGCCGCCAAGCAGCCCATTCTCACCCCTGCTGAGCCCGCTGCGGCAGAATCGCCCGCAGAAGAGCCCAAGGCGGAAGAAATCCCCGTGGATGAAGCGGCGGAAGAAGCCGCTGCCGAAGAAAATGCCATTGCTGATGAGCAGGTGCTTTCCGAAGAAGCCGCACTGGAAGGGGACGTCGAAGAAGCCAAGGCCGAGGCCTGCTGCTGCGAAGCTGAAAAAACCGAATGTGAATGCTGTGAAGCCGAAAAGGCCGAGTGCTGCGCGGAAGAAGAAGCTGCCTGCGATGCTCCCGCTGCCCAGGCTGCCCCTGAGGAAGCCCCCGCCAAGAAAGGCGGAAAGCGTCCCGGCGGCCGCAAACGCAGCTGAGCTTTCTCCCTGAATAAGGAGTATACGCTATGAGAATCAGATTGTGGGATCGTTTGATCCTCCTCTTCAGCGCGCTTGTTGCCCTTTTTGCAGGGGCGCTGATGGTATTTCTGGGCATCCGTCTGAATGGCGATGCCCTGACTGCCCCGCTCTGGCAGGTGCTCAGCCTGGTCTTTGGCTGCCTGGCCCTGTGCATAAGCTTTTTGCTGTTCGCCTTTTTCAGGCGCTGCTCCCAGAAGCGTTATGCTTTCGTGGTGCAGCATACGGATAATGGCGAACTGCGTATTGCGGTGGCGGCCATCGAAAATCTGGTGCAGAAATGCATCGATATGCATGAAGAGATTCATGTCAATCGGATGCAGATCCGCCACAGCAGGGAAGGGGTCACCGTGGATCTTTCCATTTCCCTGGCCAGCAATATTTCCATTCCTCTGGCGGTTGCCTCCCTGCAAAAGCAGATCAAACAGTATCTGGTTGCCTCCTCCGGAATTGATGTGAAGGAAGTAAGGGTCTGCGTTGAAAGCACCCGGGAAAGCACGGGGGATTCCTTATCGCCCTACCTGGTGCCCGCTGAGGCCCCTGCCGCTGCCGCCGAGGTCGTTGAAACATCCAAAAAGGAAAAGAAAATGCCCCTGCATCGCCGCCTTTTCTGCAAGGCCGATCAGGCTGCCACCGTTCCTGAGCCTCCCAAGCCCCAGGAAGAAGAAGCCCCTTCCCAGGAGGAATTCCTCCCCCTGCAGGAAGAAGCCATTCCTTCGGCACCCTCTCAGGAATTAGAAACCGCCGCTGCAGCTGCTGAGGCTGCTGAAGACGATGTCCCTCAGGACGTTTCTTCTCCCGCTGCAGATGAAGCGGAAGATTCCACTGCACAGAATCCGGAAAAGGAGGAAGGAAGCCTTGGCTGATAATAAATTCACCACCTTCATGCGCAATATGTTCAGAATCGGTACTCCCGAATGCGCCATTTCCTTTGCCGTGATCGCCATGGTGCTGGCTGTGCTTTTCCTGCTGGTCGGCTTCTGGCAGACCCTGCTGATTCTGGGATTGATGTTGGTGGGCGCCTTCCTTGGCGGCGTAAAGGATAAGAAAAAGTGGTTCCAGGGAATCATCAACAAGCTGTTCCCGCCCAAGAATTCCATTCCCTACCGGGAAAAGAATCCCGAACTGGAACGGGCCATCCGGGAAAGCCTGGAGGCTGATAAGGAACCCGGGAAAGAAACCCAGGAACAGGAATAAACCAATATACCAAAGGATAAGGGGTAGAATCCCATGGCACGAAAATCAGCACGGGCAGCTGCCGTGCAGATGGTATTTGAAAACATGCTGGGCGGGGACGGCGGCGAAGAAACGCTGCGCGGCCTGATTGAATTTACGCCCGAAGAGGATGACCAGGCATATATCGATGGTATCCTCGCCGGTGTTGAGAAAAACGCCGATGAACTGGATGAAATGATTGAAAAATGCCTCAAAGGCTGGGCATTGGATCGTATCGCCCGGGTAGACCGGGCGGTGCTGCGGGTAGCCGTGTATGAGCTGTGCTTTGATCGCACACTGCCCGATGCCGTGGTAATCAATGAAGCGGTTACCCTGGCCCAGCGCTTTGATGCCCCCACCGCCGGGAAATTTGTCAACGGTGTGCTCTCCTCCGTTCTGGCCCTCCGGGACGAAAAAGGAGAAAATGCCTGATGCTGGCCCTGGGGCTGGATACCAGCTGCTACACCACTTCCGCGGCGCTGTGCGATGATTCCACAGCGCCCCGGCAGATGCGGCGGCTATTGCCCGTCCCGGCGGGAGAACGCGGCCTTCGCCAAAGCGAGGCCGTTTTTGCGCATGTAAGGCAGCTTTCTGATGTGCTGCTTCCCCTGCTGAAAGAGGCCCCCGGGCCCATTGATTGCGTGTGCGCCTCCGTATCCCCACGGGATGGGGAGGATTCCTATATGCCTGTTTTTCAGGTAGGCGCATCCCACGGCAGGGCCATTGCGGCAGCGCTGAAGGTGCCTTTTTTTGAAACTACCCATCAGCGGGGCCATATCGCCGCCGCTGCCTGGGGCACCGGATTGGCTTCTTCCCGGTTTGTTGCATTGCATCTTTCCGGGGGCACCACCGATGTAATGCTGATGGACGGGGACAGCATTTCTCCCCTTGGCACTTCTGTTGATCTGCATGCCGGGCAATTGGTGGACCGGGTGGGCGTGGCCCTTTCCCTCCCCTTTCCCAGCGGCCCTTATCTGGAAGAGATGGCCAGGAAAGGCGCATCCGCTGCCCGCATTCCCGTCAGCTTTGAAAAGGATGGGATCAACTGCCATCTATCTGGCGCAGAGGCCCAATTGATGCGGATGATCCAATCAGGAGAGAAAAAAGAAGATATTGCCGCCGAGGTATACAGCATTCTGTGCCGCACCGTGCTGCGGATGCTGACGACAGCTTCCGATCAGACCGGTGCCAGGGAAATGCTGCTGGCCGGCGGCGTTGCCTCTTCCCATTTATTCCGGCAGCTTTTGCTGGAACGCAATGAAAAGCGGCGCACCGGGCTTCAGATTCACTTTGGCAGGCCGGAATTTTCCGGGGATAATGCGGTGGGCGCCGCCTTGATCGGGCTGAAAAAATTGCAAGGAGTGGAATAAAATGGCAGTGCTGATGGATGGAAGAATCATGGCCGCCCAATTGATGGAAGGACTGAAGGAAAGGGTTAACGTCTTGAAGGAAAAAGGCGTGGGCGTGGGCCTGGCCGTTATTCTGGTGGGGGAAGATCCCGCAAGCCAGGTTTATGTCCGCAACAAGGGCAAAGCCTGCGAAGAACTGGGAATCCATTCCGAAACCATCCGTCTGCCGGAAGAAACCTCCCAGCAAGCCCTGGAGGCCCTGATTGATCAGCTGAATCAGGATGACCGTATCGACGGCATTCTGGTGCAATTGCCCCTCCCCCGTCATCTGAATGAAGCACAGGCCCTGAGAAAGATCATTCCGGAAAAGGATGTGGATGGCTTCCATATCGAAAATGCCGGCAAGCTTTTCACCGGCCAGCAGGGCGTGGTGGCCTGCACCCCCAAGGGGATTATGCATATGCTGAAGGAGGCCAAGGTGCCCCTTTCCGGCAGGCATGCCGTCGTGATCGGCCGCAGCAACATCGTGGGCAAGCCCATTGCCATGCTGCTGCTGGATGAAAACTGCACCGTCACCATCTGCCATTCCCGCACCCAGGATCTGCCCGGCCATACCCGGCAGGCGGATATTCTGGTGGCCGCCGTAGGCAGGGCCGGATTTGTAACCGCTGATATGGTAAAGCCCGGCGCTGCAGTGGTGGATGTGGGCATCAACCGGGTAAACGGCAAGGTAGTGGGCGATGTGGATTTTGAAGCCGTTGAGAAAGTAGCGGGCTATATTTCCCCCGTTCCCGGCGGCGTTGGCAAGATGACCATCGGCATGCTGATGGAAAATACCATTGAAGCAGCCGAAAGAAAGGCGAAATAACATGCCCTGGACCCTTTCCGTATCCGAACTGAATGATTATGTACGCAGGGCCCTGGCCAGTGATCCCGCCCTCCGGTTTGTATCGCTGCGGGGGGAAATCAGTGATTTCAAGCGCTATGCCTCCGGGCACTGGTATTTTACGCTGAAGGATGATGAAAGCCGCATCCAATGCGTCTGCTACCGGCAATATGCCTCTCAGATCCAGTTTCAGCCGGAAAACGGCATGAAAGTCATCCTGAACGGCGCCGTAGGGCTGTATACTGTTTCCGGTGCCTATCAGTTTTATGCCGAAAGCATGACCCTGGACGGCGTAGGCGAGCTGTATCTGAAATTTGAGGCGCTGAAGGCCAAACTGATGAAGGAAGGGCTCTTCGATGTTTCCAAGAAGCGTCCTCTGCCTTTGATGCCCCGGGCCATCGGCGTGGTTACCTCCCGTTCCGGGGCGGTTATCCATGATATTGCCACCGTTACCCGGCGCCGCTTTCCTGCCATGCAGATTATTCTGCGGCCGGCCCAGGTGCAGGGGGAAGGCGCAGCGGAGGATATTGCAGCCGGCATTGAAGAAATCGCCCAGCTGCCCCAGGTGGATGTGATCATCGTAGGCCGGGGCGGCGGATCGCTGGAGGATCTGTGGGCATTCAATGAAGAAATTGTGGTGCGTGCCATCGCTGCCTGTCCCATTCCCATTGTATCGGCTGTGGGCCACGAAGTGGATGTCACCCTTTCCGATCTGGCGGCGGATCTTCGGGCCGCCACCCCCTCTGCCGCTGCCGAGGTATGCGTGCCCGAAAAAAAGCAATTGCTGACCAATCTGGAAAAATACAGGCTATCCCTGCTCAGGGCGGGGCAAAATGCCCTGCTTTCCAGGAAAAATATGCTCTCCTATTACGAAAAGCGGCTGGCATCCCGCCATCCCGCTGCCCTACTGCAAGGGGCACGGGCCCGATCCATACTGCTTTCCCAGCGGATGCAGGCAGTGATGGAGCGATCCTTCACCCTGCGCAAGGCCCGCCTTTCCCAATTATCAGAAAAGCTGAATGCCCTGGGGCCCAGGCAGGCCCTTTCCCGGGGCTATGCAGTGGTGCTGGCAGATGGGCAGGCCGTAACAAGCGTAGAACAGGCCCGGGATGAAATGACCCTGCTTTTGCAGGACGGCCGCATCCAGGTGCGTACCATCCAAATCCGGAAGGAGGATCCCTTTGACCAAGAAACAGCAAAGCTTTGAAGAAAGGCTGGAGGAACTGGAATCCATCGTCAGAAAGATGGAGGGCGGATCCCTTCCCCTCAATGAAACGCTGGCCGCCTATGAAGCGGGCATGCAGTTATCCAAGGCCCTGAGCGAGGAACTTTCCGCTGCGGAGGCCCGGATGCTGGAATTATCCGGCGGCCAGGTAAAGCCCATGGAGGATGCGCCCTGATATGGAAAACAAACTGAATTGCTATAAGCAGATGGTGGAAAGGGCGCTGGACGCCCTGCCCATGACAGGTGCGCCGGATATGCTGAAAGAGGCCATGCGCTACAGCCTGCTTTCCGGTGGAAAACGGCTGCGGGGCTGCCTGGTGCTGGCCGCCTGCGAAATGGCAGGGGGCGATCTGCAGTCGGCGCTCCCCTTTGCCTGCGCCGTGGAAATGATCCACGCCTATTCCCTGATCCATGATGATCTGCCCGCCATGGATAATGATTGTCTCCGCCGGGGCAAGCCCACCAATCATATCGTCTACGGCGAAGGCATGGCCATTCTGGCCGGGGATGGATTGCTCACCCACGCCTTTGAAGTGATGGCCGCTTCGGATCATCCCCATGCCTTCCGGGCGCTCCGGGAAATGGCGGCGGCCGCAGGCGTCAGGGGGATGCTTTCCGGCCAGACACTGGATGTGACACTGGAAGGGACAAGCCCTGACAGGGAAACGGTTCACCACATTCATGAAGGGAAAACGGCCGCCCTGCTCACCGCCCCGGTAACCGCCGGGCTGATCCTGGCAGGAGCAGAGGAAAATCTCATCCAGGCTGGACGGGAATACGGCTATCACCTGGGCATTGCTTTCCAGATCGTGGATGATCTGCTGGATCTGGAGGGGGATCCCGCCCTGATGGGCAAGACCCTTGGAAAGGATCAGGCGGAAGGCAAAATCACCTGGCCTGCCTGCGTCGGTATGGACCAGGCGAGAAAGGATGCTGAAATGCATATCCGTCTGGCTGCCGATGCCCTGGATCCCTTTGGAAAAGAGGCAGAATTTTTACGGGCCCTTGCCTTTTCTACCCTTCATCGGGTACAATAGGAAGGAATCACAAATGATTCTATTATGATTCTCATAATGGCATAAATTTACTTAGGGAGGAAGCAACAATGGCAATGGATAATTTTCGTGAAGAGGTAGTTGTCAAACATAGGCGGGGCGTCGAAAACGCCATGTATATCATGTCCTTTGTTTTTATGATCTTTTTCGGCGTAATCGCGTTTGTATGGTTTCAGATGCTGACCGGCGCAATCGGCGTATCCGGTTTTTCCACGCAGATGATTTTTGATATCGTATTCTTCCTGTTTGCCGTCGCGGCCTGCATCATGATCTATCTGCGCAAGGATCGTATCAAGATGGAATATGAATACACCTTCACCAACGGCCAGATGGATTTTGCCCAGGTTTACAATAACAAAAAGCGCAAGGCGCTGGGCACCATGAATCTGCGCAATCTGGAAGCCTGCGGTCTGGTATCCTCCGGCTCCTTCCAGCGCTATATCACCATGCAGGGCATCAAGCGCACCAATTGGTTCCTCAACCGGGAATCTGAATTGCTCTATTTCTTCTTCCAGAAGGAAGGCCAGAAGCGCATCATCATCATCGAGCCCAGCGAAGAAATGATCGGCCTGATCAAAAAATACCTGCCCCAGGGCGTATGGCAGAATAACTGATCGGGAGGCGCAATCATCCCATGCCCATTTATCTGGATAACAGCGCCACCACCCGGCCCTGTGAAAGGGCCATTGAGGCCATGACGGCCTGCATGCGGGAGGGCTTTTATAACCCTTCCGCTTTGTATGCCCCGGCATTGGCGGCGGAAAAAATGCTGCGCAGGGGAAGAGAATTGATTCTTTCCTCCCTGCATGCCCCCTCCCCCTTCCGGGTCATCTATACCGGCGGCGGAACAGAAGCGGATAATCTGGCCATCCTGGGCGTCTTATCGGGAGTCCACGGGGGCGGCCGCATCCTCTATGGCGCCGGGGAGCATCCCGCCGTCAAGGAAGCCTGCCAGAGCGCCCCGGGCTTTGAAGCAGTGGAAATGCCCTATGACCGGGAAGGCAGGATTGATCTTTCTGCCCTGGAAAATCTGATGATCCCCGAAACAAAGATGATCTGCTGCATGCAGGTGAATAACGAAACCGGGGCCATTCAGCCCCTTTCGGAAATCAGCCGCCTGCACGCCCGGCTCTGCCCTCAGGCCCATTTCCATGTGGATGGGGTGCAGGGATATCTGCGGGTGCCCTTCGATATGAAGGCCCTGGAGGCGGACAGCTATGCCCTCTCCGGCCACAAAATCCACGGTCCCAAGGGCGTCGGTGCGCTGGTCATCCGAAATACAGTCCGGCTTCATCCCCGGATGGTGGGCGGTGGGCAGGAAAATAACCTGCGCTCCGGCACGGAAAATACCCCGGGCATTGCCGGGCTGATTGCCGCCATTGAGGATTTTCCAAAGGCGAATCAGCTGCAGGAATTGAAAATGCACCTGTGGCAGTGCCTCAGGGAATTGATTCCCGGCGCATCTGTTAACGGCCCTGCCCCGGACAGCGAATATGCTGCTCCCCACATTCTCAATGTATCCCTCCCCCCCGTGCGCTCCGAAACCATGCTGCACGCCCTGGAAGGGGAAGGTATTTATATCGGCATGGGCTCTGCCTGTGCTGCCCACAAGCAAAAGGTCAGCGCCGTGCTGACCGCCATGCATGCGCCCAGGCATCTGGCTGAATCGGCCCTGCGCTTTTCCCTGTGCCCCCAGAATACAATGGAGGAAATGGAGCGCACTGCCGATTGCTGCAAACGCAATCATGCCATTCTATCCAAGTTTCAACGTAGATGAAGGGGAAGAAAATCATGCGGAAGCTGCTTATGGTTCGCTACGGCGAAATTTATCTCAAGGGCCTGAACCGGCCTTATTTCCTCAAGGCCCTGGTCAACCGGGTAAAGGAAGCTGCCAAGCCCTTCGGTGGCAGGGTATGGCTTCATGACGCCCGGGTATTTGTCAGCGATATGAATGATGCGGAAGCCTGCATGGAGCGGGTGCGCAAGGTATTCGGCGTGCATTCTGTCTGCCCGGCCATCGAAATGGAAAAGGATAATTTCCAGGCCATTTGCGAGCAGGCCAATGAAATGATGAAGGATGTAAACGGCACCTTCAAGGTGGAAGCCCGCCGGGCAGACAAGCGTTACTTCATGGATTCCCCCACCATCAACCGCACGCTGGGCGAATATGTGCTGGAGCGCAATGAAGATCACCTGAAGGTGGATGTGCATCATCCCGAGCATGTTCTTTCCGTAGAAATCCGGGATCAGGCTTATCTTTACTGCAAGGTTTATCTGGCAGTGGGCGGTATGCCGGTTGGTACCGGCGGCAAGGCAGCGCTGCTGCTTTCCGGCGGCATCGACAGCCCGGTGGCAGGCTATATGATCGCCAAGCGTGGCGTACAGCTGGTTTCCGTCCATTATCACTCTTTCCCCTACACCAGCGAATTTGCCAAGCAGAAGGTATTGGATCTGGCCAAGATCCTTTCTGATTACTGCTGCGGCATGAAGGTATATGTGGTGCCCTTCACGGAAATCCAGATGGAAATCCATGAAAAGTGCCCCGAGGATTATACCACCCTGATCATGCGCCGGTATATGATGCGCATTGCTGAGCGCATCGCAAAGAAGGAAGGCGCCCTGGCTCTCATCACCGGTGAATCCGTGGGCCAGGTGGCCAGCCAGACCATGGAAGCGCTGAACGCCACCAATTCCGTGGTATCCATGCCCGTTTTCCGGCCCCTCATCGGCTTTGATAAGAGCGATATCATGGATTATGCCCGGAAGATCGGTACCTATGAAACCTCCTGCCTGCCCTATGAGGATTGCTGCACTGTATTTACCCCCAAGCATCCCGCCACCAAGCCCAAGGATGAAAAGATTAAGGAAGGCGAGGATAAGCTGGATCAGGAAGCACTGATCGAAAAGGCTGTGGAGAATGCCGAAATCGTGATCCTGTAATGAAGTATGGCCCCGGATAGCCGGGGCCATTTTCTATGGATCCATAAGCATAAAAACATAAGCGGACAAAAATGGGATTTTTTCTTGCAATGCCCGGCCCAATATCGTATAATGGAAGGGCTGCAGACATGCAGAAATTCACGCACAAAGGGGTTTGAATGATATGAAACTCGGCGTTGTCGGTCTGCCCAATGTGGGCAAGAGCACGCTTTTTAATGCCATCACCGGGGCCGGCGCACAGGCGGCCAATTATCCCTTCTGCACCATTGAGCCCAATGCGGGCATCGTGGCAGTGCCCGATCACCGCCTCACCATCCTGGAAAATATGTATCACCCCAAGAAGCTCACCCCCGCCACAGTGGAATTTGTGGATATCGCCGGCCTGGTGAAGGGCGCCAGCAAGGGCGAAGGCCTGGGCAATAAATTCCTTTCCCATATCCGGGAATGCGAGGCCATTGTGCATGTGGTGCGCTGCTTCGAAGATGAAAATATCATCCATGTGGATGGCAGCGTCAATCCCGCCCGGGATATTGAAACCATCAATCTGGAACTGATCTTCGCCGATATGGAAATGGTATCCAAGCGGGAGGAAAAGGCCCGGAAGCTGATTAAAACCGGCGAAAAGAAATACGGCGAAGAAGCCGATCTGGCCGCTAAAGTATACAAGCATCTGGAACTGGGCAAGCCCGCCCGCACCTGCGATCTTTCCGATGAAGAAAAAGAGATCGTCAAGGGCTGGTTCCTGCTCACCACCAAGCCCGTTATCTATGCCGCCAATATTGCGGAGGATATGGTAGCCGAGGATGAAGACAGCATCGAATTCGTACAGCAGGTAAAGGCCGTCGCCAAGGAAGAGGCAGCCGAAGTGCTGGTCATTTCCGCCCAGATCGAAGAAGAAATCGCCCAAATGGAGCCTGATGAAAAGCAAGAATTCCTGGATGATCTGGGCATCGGCCAGAGCGGCCTGGATCGCCTGATCCAGAAGAGCTATTCCCTGCTGGGCCTGATTTCCTTCCTCACCGCCGGCGAGGATGAATGTCGGGCCTGGACCATCGTAAAGGGCACAAAAGCACCCCAGGCCGCGGGCAAAATCCATACCGATTTTGAGCGGGGCTTCATCCGGGCTGAAATCGTGGCCTTTGATACCCTGAATGAACTGGGTACCATGACCGCCTGCCGGGAAAAGGGCCTGATTCGTTCCGAAGGCAAGGAATACGTAATGCAGGATGGGGATGTGACCCTGTTCCGGTTCAATGTGTAAGATCAGTATGCCGCTCCCTATCGGAGCGGCATTTTTCTGCAAACAAAAACCGCAAGGCGTAATGCCCTGCGGATTTTTGCTTCATTTGCCAATCAGTGCGGCCTGCATATCAGCAATACGGCTGAAGCGCCAGGGAGTATCATAATCAGGATAATATCCTTCCGGATCGAAGAGGGCACAGGCCATGCCTGCATTCTTCCCCGAATCCAGATCGATATCCCGGTCGCCGATCATGATGCAATCCTCTTTTTTCAGCCCATGCTTATTGCACAGGTAATTGAGGGCATCCGGCGCGGGTTTATTGGGAAAATTATGCTGACTGGTGACGAAATCGGTAAATAACGCCATCAGCCCGTCCCTTTCCAGATAGCCAAGGGCACTCTGCCCCCGATGGGTGTAGAGATAATTCCTGCCGCCGTTTTTTACCACCGCCGCAAGCATTTCCCCGGCCCCAGGATACAGCTGCATGGTTTCCTTGGGCTCCTGTTCTGAAAAGCGATGATAGGTATCCATGAATTCCTCATAGGAAATTCCCTTGGGCTCCAAATAGGCGGCCCATGCCACGCGGAATTTCCGCTTCAGCAGGGGATACAGATCATCATATGCCGCTTCCACACCGTATTCCTGCATGGTTCTGACGATTGCCCTGGTAATCCTGGGATAGGTATCATACAGGGTGCCGTCATAATCCCAGAAAAAGTGCCGGCAGATCATTTCTTTTCTTCTTCAGGCAGTTCGCTGGTGCAGTGGGGGCAGCGGGTGGCCTTCTTATCCACTTCCTTGCAGCAGAAGGGGCACAGCCGGGGGGCAGGGGCGGGAGCAGGAGGCGCTTCCTTCTTATGCAGTTTGGAAATCAGCTTCACAAAAGCAAAAATGCAGATGGCAATCAGCAGGAAATCAATCACAGTCTGGATAAACAGGCCGTAATTGAGGGTAGCGGCGCCCGCTTCCTTGGCTGCTTCGATGGTGGCATATTCGCCGCCGTCCAGGGCAATGAACAGGCTCTGGGTATCCAGGCCACCGGTCAGCAGGGACAATACGGGCATGAACAGATCATTGACCAGAGAGGTAACGATCTTGCTGAAAGCACCGCCTACCATGACACCAACGGCCATATCGATTACATTGCCCTTGAGCGCAAATTTTTTGAATTCACCCAACAGTTTTTTCACTTGAATCCCATCCCTTCATCATTTGATTGTATGCCATTTTATTATATCACGCCTGGATATCGGGCGCAACATTTTCCAAACATTCACAACAAAAAATCCATAAAAATCTGCCGGGGGAATTCCCCGGCAGTTCTGATTATTCCACAATATTCAAATTGGGCATGAATTCACCCGGCAGGAAGATGGAACCAGCAAAGGTTTCCGGCTGCCTGCCCATGATATAGAAGCATACCTTTTTCACCCCGGGCAGCTCCGCCAGGGTATTGACCATGGCGTATACCATGCGGCTTTCCGCCCCGCTGTCCATTCCCTGGCATAATTCCTGCAGCCGGGAAGAAAAATTCAGGATCATGGTATCTCCCTGGAAGGATACCCCCAGCAGATCCGCATCCCGCAGTCCCTGGGGCAGCACTCCCTTCAGCCCTGTCACATGATCAATGGGCTGGGGGCCCAGCATCATCTGCCCCAGCAGCATCCGGGGATTGCAGGCAGAATAGAAGGGCACCGGCCGGGAAACAGAAACCAGCTTGCCCTGCTCATTTGCAAAATACAAAGTACAGTGAGTCAGCAGGAAACCGCCGAAATGCTTGCGCTGCATCAGACCGTCCGGAAAGGCGATGGTTTCCCCTGCGCCGGTATAGGTGCCGGAGGGAGAAAGGGATTGAATATGCTCATTTCCAATATGCACTTCAATGCCGTCCAGGCCGGGCAGGAAGGTGGTCATGGTGCAGGTAAGCGCTGCCATCATTACAGAACGGGTCACCCCGCTCTCCAGCAGGGCTGCGTTAAGATCATTGTCAAAATACAGCACCAGCCGGCGCTTGCCCCCCGTTTCCGTCATTTCCGGAATCCGGACAGAATAGGCCATCAGATCGGGGCAGCCCGGCATATTGGGCAGGCTTTCCGCACCTGCAGAAATGGCCTTCAGCAGCGTTTCTGCCATGGACGGAATGGAAATTTCCTCAAAGGAAAGGGTACGGGCTTCGCAGAGGATGCCCTTCCCTGCCGGAGCAGGATAATAAAGAGCAGCGGTCAGCGCCCGTCGGGCCGCCGTCTTGGGGGCAGAGGCACGGGCCCACAGGGTGCTCAGATCCTCCCGGGTATTGGCCTGGAAGCAGCCGGCAGGCAGCGTAGCCGCAATATCCAGCCCCGGCTGCACCCCGGCAATGAGCACATTCACATACTGCAGATCCCCGAACTGGCACAAGGTATTGGCCAGGGCCTGCCCCACGGTGAACAATTGCTCATGGGAAAGGCGAAGGGCGGAGGCAGACAGATTGACCGTGGCCACATTGCCCGAAATTTCCACCGGATCCGTTTCAGAAAGCCGGAGCAGCACCCCCTCCCCCAAAGAAACGGTGGTATCCGTTCCGGGGAAGGAGAGCAGCAGATTGCACAGGCTTTCTGCATGATGCCGGGCTGCGGAAAGCTGAATGGAGGCAGGCACCGCCACCAGCCTTGTGCCGTCAAGGGAGGGCAGATACAGCATCACGACCTTGCTGTAATCCAGATTCACATCATTTTCCGGGGCCGTCCATTTGCTTTCAACCGGCGGCAGGGTAACCCCGGCGATAGGGGCGGAAGGCTTGGCAGCGCAGCCGCACAGCATAAAGCACATGCACAGCAGGCAAATCATCCGCATCAACAGGCGATTTTTCATACATTCCCTCATTTTTGGTTCATCAGCGCCACCAGGCGTTCATATTCCATCCGCCAGATTCCCCCATCCCGGGTCAGCCGGATGGGATAGCGAATGGGCGAATCCTCCGCCTTCTGGCCGATACAGGTAAGCTCCGCCGTCAGGATGGCCGTTTTTCCATCCGCCGATACATTGCCGGGGGATAAAGTAAATCCGGTGAGCACCCTGCCGGAGGAATACGCCTGGATGGCCTCCTGGGCCCCGGGCCGGTTTTCCTTCATGGTGATGGCATACAGGGTATCCCAATCCTGGGTGAGCCAGGCATTGAGCAATACATGCGCCGCATTATGGGGGGTTAAAATGGTCTCTTCATTGCGGGTAAGGAAGGATACCAAGGCTTCATTGTCCGTACCGTCAAAATATCCCTGGGGCAGGCGCATGGAGGTGGTCATGGCATTTTCCCGGTAAACCAGCACCTGCACCTTGGCGCACAGGCCCGTTTCCGTCAGGGTGGCGGTCAGGGCGTCCATGCACAACTGCCTTCTCAGGGGAGATTCCACTTTCCAGCTGCCGCTTGTCAGATCCTTAGGCTCATCACTGTAACGGGAAAGCAGCGCCTCATTAAAGGTAACAAACAGGGTGTCTCCCTGCGCAGTAACGGAAATCACCTGGGTATCCGGCGGGAAAAGGGGCGAAAGAGCGGACGCCGTCACGGAAGGGCCCTGGATCAGCGCTTCCACCAGCGCTTTTTCCGGGGTTTCGTTCCGTTCCACCTGGATCTGCCTTTCCTCTGGCGCCAGATATGCAGTATTCTCATACCGGAAATAGAGGGATGCCGAAAATGAATCCCCCTCCAGATGGCCGGTGCTGGCGCTGATCAGGGCGGTATTATCTGCATCCTGCCGGATCAGGGCATCCGGCGGGGATGCCATGCATCCGGAAAGCGCCAGCCCCAGCAGCAAAAGAATCAAGATCAAATACGTTTTTTTCATTTAGGATTCGGCTCCGTTCCGATGCACCAGGATTGCAGCTTGTTTACCGTGCGCTCCAGCGCATCCTTGCTGTCTCCCCAGGGCTTATCTGCATTGCGATAATCAAATTTCAGGGTAAATCCTTCCAGATCCCCTTCCATCTTTTCCAGGCTGCGCTCCACAGCGGCGCAAAGATCGTGAATAAATTCGGAAAGGATGCTGCCAGAAAGGGCCTCCCCCGCCATTTCCATCAGCAGCGCCATATCCGGCAGGCAAACGCCCTTGGAGGCGGCAAAGGCCCTGCGGAAGGAAGAATCCGTCTTATACAGGTGCAAAAGCGTGTAGGCATAGCGGCGGGTATTTTCCTCGATGCTTTCACAAAGGATGCACTGATCGGAAAGGCTGCGGATCCGCCGGGCCGCCTCAAGCAGATCATCCTTGCCCTCATTTTTTCCCATCATTCTCTTCAAGGCAGGGGTATCGGCGCTCTTTTTCCCAGCATTCCGGGCCGCCTTCAGGGCCCCATCCATCTTTTTCATGGTTTCCCTCAGATGGGTGTGCATCATCAGGGCATGGCCCAGGCGATTTTTCTGGGCATAGAGCAGCACCTGATGCCGGGCACAGAAGCCCTTTTCATTGACCCGGATACGGGTATCCGGCTCCATAACGGATGCGCCCAGGAACCGATCCACATCGATCAATTCATTCCGCCGCCTGAGGGCGCACAGAGGGCATTCCCCCTCCAGCTTGACCGCATCCCATACCGGGATGGTATCGATATGATAATGCATGCAATCCATGTCTCCTTATCCGGGATGATAGCCTGCAGCAGCAGGAAAACATTCAACTGATCTATTATATCATATCCATCCCCTGTTCGTCATCATCAAATTCCATTTTTCTTCCCCATTGCGGCCAGAATCCCGAATTTCAAGCGATTGCCAAGATCCCATCTACCGATCGTATGCACCTTTCCTTTTCCAATCAAAAACGCCCTTCCTTTTCATGGAAGGGCGCGATTGAATATTCAGCGATTCAGGATACGGCCATCTGTGGAGATGGTGACCACCTGCCAGGGGATGAATTTTCCGCTGCACTGCAGCGCCCGCTTGGCCGCATTTTCAATCCCGCCGCAGCAGGGCACCTCCATCCGCACGATGGTCAGGCTGCGGATCTCATTCCGGGCGATGATATGGGTCAGCTTTTCGGTATAATCCCCCTCGTCCAGCTTGGGGCAGCCAATCAGCGTCACCTTGCCCCGGATAAAATCCTGATGGAAATTGCCGTAAGCATAGGCGGTGCAGTCAGCCGCAATGAGCAGATGGGCGCCATTAAAATAGGGGGCATTCACCGGGGCCAGCTTGATCTGCACCGGCCACTGGCGCAGCTGGCTTTCCACGGCGCAGGAAGGAGAGGCAGAAACAGGGGCAGCCTTCCGCTGGATGGCCCTTGCATGGGTACCGGGGCAGCCGCAGGGCAGAGGCGCCTCCTTCTGCTTTTTGGCGGCCAGCACCGCAGCCTCATCATAGGCAGGGGCTTCCCTTTCCTCAAAGGAAATGGCATCCACCGGGCAGGCGGGCAGGCAATCCCCCAGCCCATCGCAATAATCCTCCCGGAGCAATTTGGCCTTTCCGTTTACCATGCCAATGGCCCCTTCATGGCAGGCGGCCGCACAGGCGCCGCAGCCATTGCACTTTTCTTCATCAATCTTGATAATCTTACGGATCACAGAATCATCCTCCCGCTTTATCTTGCATTTGCAGGATCATTTTACTTGATCTGCAGTCCGTTGTATGTTGAATTTTCAACGTAAATGAAAGGTGTTTTCCGGAAATACCATCCATCATTCTCATGACGGATTTATCCCTTATCAATGGCTGTCGTTCCTCTGCATACCAGTGTTGGGGTGGTGATATACGTTTGGATTTGCGTTGCCGGATGCCGCAGCTTTTGCAGCACAAGCCGCCCCGCTTCCTGCCCCATCTCATACATATTGATATCCACCACCGTCATGGGCGGTTCAGTAAACAGGGAAAAAGGATAGGAATCAAAGGTGATCAGCGCCATATCTTCCGGGATACGGATCCCTTTCGCCTGCAGGGCCTGCATGAGCCCCAACGCAATCGGATTGTTGGCACAGATCACTGCCTGCGGCATGGGCTTCATACGCAGCAGCTTCTTTATGGCTCTTGCGCCGTCCGCCAGGGTGGACTGGCTTTGCAACACATGCTCATGGGAAAGATCCAGCCCCATCTCCTGCAGTGCCTGGCGCACGCCCTGCAGCCTGCGCCAGGAGATCATATCATCTGCGCGGCCGCCCACAAAGCAAATATCTTTGTAACCCTGTTCGGCGAGATGCCTGGCAGCCAGTTCCCCGGAAAGGCAGTTATCCGTATCAATCCAGCAAAGGCGGTTATCAAAATTGGGCCTGCCAATTACAATATGGGGGATATTCTCACGGCTGATGAAGGCGGACAGCTTCTTGGTCATAACAGACATATGCAGCACAAAACCATCCACCCCATGCTGCGACCAGGCCTGCTCTACATAGGCGATGGCATCCTTGCTGCTCAGATGCTTCATCACCATGGCATAGCCCTTTTTATCCAGCGTATGCTGAACGCCGCGCATGATCTCAAATAAATGCGGATTTACAAAAGCGGCATCGAAAGGAAAATCTGCAAGGAATGCCATCTGATAGGTTGCACGGGTGGCAAAATTGCGGGCGCGGGCATTGGGCTGATATCCCAGAGCCTTTGCAGCCTGTTTGATCTTCTTCTGCGTTTCTTCTGATACTGAACCGGAGCCATTCATGGCCTTCGATACAGTTGCAGGGGATACCCCCACTTTCAGCGCAACATCACGGATGGTGGATGGCATGATGCTTCCTCCCGGAGTATTTTACTTGCGATAGAGAACGAATCCATACGCCCCCAGTATATCACAATTCAATTGCTCCTGCCACAGGATTTCACCGGGAATGCTCACATTGACAGACTCTTTGGATCGATTCATCATCACACCGATGACTTCATCCGATGCCTCTCTTATGTAGTGAATCATGCCGCTATCACGTCCGGCAAAGATCATCCGGAAGCGGCCACGCCGGAGTGCAGCATGCCGCTGCCGGAGATGGGCCGCTTTCTTATAGAATGCCTGAAGCTCACTTTCCTCATTGGCCCAGGGCATGGGATGACGGTATTCTTCCTCCAGCACCCCGGTCATTCCCTTCTCATCGCCATAGAAGATGCAAGGCATGCCGACAAAGGTCATCTGGAACAGCACCGCCAGCTTCATTCTGTTCACATCCCCATCGCACAAAGAAAGGAAGCGGCTGACATCATGGCTGTCCAGCAGGTTCAGCTGACCATAGATCATCTGCCTGCGGTAGCGCATGATCATATCCGTCACACGGCTGTTGAAGCCCTCAGCGTCTATATCCTGCAGGGCAAAGAAACGGCGGCAATGGCGGCGGAAGTCATAGTTCATGGTGCTGTCGAACATGCTGCCGTCCAGCCAGTGGGAGGCCGTCTCCCACACTTCTCCGATCAAAGCGCAATCAGGCTTGATGGCCTTGACCGCACTGCGGAAAGCACGCCAGAAGCCATCATTGACCTCGCTGGCCACATCTAAGCGCCATCCGTCGATATCATACTCCCTGACCCAATGGGTACCCACGCGGCAGAAATAATCCTGTACCGCAGGATTGTCCGTGGCGGTTTTGGGCATCATGCGCTCATAACCAAAGCACTCATAGGTGGGGTAATCTTCCATATGATCCGGAATGATGACCGGCTCCTGCAAACGGAAGAACCAATCCCAGTATTCGGATTTTTTTCCCTTTTCAATGACATCCTTGAAGGCGTCGAATTTCCAGCCGACGTGATTGAATACCCCGTCGATCATCACACGGATGCCCATGCCGTGTGCTGTCTGCACCAGCGCTTTGAAATCCTCATCCGTGCCAAAGGCAGGATCAATATGGAAATAATCGATCAGATCATATTTGTGATATTCACCCGCCGCAAAGATGGGGTTCATATAGATGCAGTTAAAGCCCATGCGCTTGATGTAGGGCAGGTTCTCCCGGATGCCGCGAATGGTGCCGCCCAGCTTACCGCGGACGGTTTCCCCCTTCCATGTGGTTTCCGTCGGCTGACGGGTGATCATCCCTTCAGTCGTTGCAAAACTATCGGGGAAAATGTTATAGACAATCGCATCCTGCATCCACGCCGGCACATCCGCCCGATCGGCACGATGATTGTAGGGCAGTTGAAAATACTCAGAGCGGTCGTCGGTCATCTCGTCATTGAATTGATCGCCATAGTACAGGGTGCTCTCGTTCATCTGATCCACCAGGCGGAAGCCATAGCACAGCCGCTTGATGTGCGTTTCCAGTGTGATTTCCCACCAGTCAAAAAGAGCATCCTGTGCAATCTTCTCCATGTCCGCATAAAAGTAATCCACCGGTGTGCGCCGGCAGGAGCGATCCCCATAGATCAGCGTGCAGCTTTTCAGATCATCTTTTGCTGCCCGGAGGCGATACACCACATGGGTTTCATCCAGCCCGAAGGCATATTGCGACATGGGGATATGAAGAATAGCTTCGTATTTCATAAAAGGTCATCCTTTCACGCCGCCTGAAGTCAGGCCGGAAACCATATGCTTTTGCCCAAGGAAGAAAATGATCAATACGGGGAAACTGACCAGCAGGGAAGCCGCCGCAAATACAGGCCAGGATCCGCTGGTTTCTGTCGCCTGCAGGGAGTACAGGCCGGAGGCCAGCGTCATCCTGTCAGAGCCGGTCAGGAAATTAATGGAGAAGATGTATTCATTCCAGACGAAATTCACAATCATTACCCCCGTCACAATCAGCGTGGGCCGGGCCAGGGGAAGAACGATCTTCGTTACGATATTGAGGTCGCTGCAGCCGTCAATCCGCCCGGCTTCTTCAATTTCCACAGGGATGGCATCAAAATAGCCTTTCATATTCAGCAGCGCAAATACAGACATGGTGCCTGCATAAATCACGATCAGGCCGATATGGGTATTGATCAGGCCCAGACTGCTCATCAGCTTATAAATGGCAAACAGCGATAGAATCGACGGAAAAGAATACAGGAGCAGCAGCATTCTCAGTACAACTGTGCGCCCGGCAAAGCGCTTTCGGGAAAAAACATATGCCGCCGGAACCGCCGTTGCCATGGCAAGAACGACAGTTGCCGCTGTCAGCAGCATGGTGTTCTGAAACCAGAGCAGCACCGGTTCTTCTGTGAATACCCTTCCGTAGTGCACCAGCGTGAATTCTTTGGGAATGAAGGAAAAATTGGATGAAAGCAGGCTCCCCTTGGCGTCCAGGGATACAGACAGCGCATATAAAATGGGGAGAAGCGCCAGGAAGCAGCAGGCAATGAAGAACAGATTGATGAAAGTAGCGGAGGCAATGCCCTTGACAGTCTTTATTTTCATGTGTTTGCCCCCTTCTTTTTACGGTTCATCACCTGTGCGAAAAGGATCAGCAGCACAAAGATCATGATGGAGATGGCAGACGAATAGCCGTAATTATTCGTAATAAAGGCGTTCTCATATGCGTAGGTAATGATGGTATGAATATGTGCACCAGTCTGGGAGCCCACCTGCTGGGTCATCAGGTAAATGACGTCAAATTGCTTGAAGGTAGTAAACAGGGTGATCATCACAGAGGGGCCGATGATAGGCTTAAGGCAAGGCAATGTGATGGAGATTGCCTGACGGATGGGGCCTGCGCCGTCCAGCGTAGCAGATTCGTAGTAGCTCCGGTCGATGGATTTGAGGCCGCCATCCATGATCATAATCATGAAGGGCAGCGCCAACCACAAATTCACCACCGTGCAGCAGATGAATGCGCTTACATCATTTTGCAGCCAGCGTATTGTCAGGCCGGACAAATCTTCCATCCATTGCGTCAACAGGCCGAACTGGCTATTGAACATGCCCGTCTTCCACAGCAGAATGCTGACATAGCCGGGCATGGCCCAGGGAAACATTAGGATCGTTTTATACACATTCCGCAGCGGCAGATGCTTCACATTCAACAGGTTGGAAATCAAAAATGCGATCAAGAGCTGCAGCGCCATATTCACCGCCGTCCAAACGACAGTCATCAGCAGTGCAGATAAGAAGCCCGAATCAAAGACCAGCAGTGCCCTTTCATAGTTGCGGAAACCGATAATGTCAAAGCTGAACCAGTGATAGGTGTTCATATTGGTGAGCGAAATATACCCGGTATAGAGAATCGGGAACACCACGATCAGGAAGATCAATATCAGCGATGGAACGGAAACAAGATAAGCTATCGCTGTTTTCTTCCCAGTTTGCTTTTCTTTGGGCTGTTTCATTATTTCATCGCCTCAATCAATTCAAGCGCTTTCTTCTGTGCCTCTGCGGAAGCGGGCTCAATATCCTGTCCGCTCATATTCACATTTACCAGCAGATTCCCTGCAACCGTCCACATCACATCCATTTCAGGGATATTGGGCATGGGAATGGCGGTTTCGGCAGTCTGCTTCATGGCCATGATCAGCGGATCGGCAGTCACTTCCTCCAAGGTGTAGCAACTTTCCACCGCAGGAGCGCAGCCGCTGACCTTGGCCAATTTTACACTGACTTCCGGCTGCATAAGGGTCTCAAGCACCTTCACAATGGCGTCCCTCTTCTGGGCCGCCTGCACCTTCAGCACATGCAGGCCCTGGATGCCGGAGTATGGGGCTAGCGGCAGGCCGGTTTCATCCACAATGGGCATGGGGGCAATCCCCACATTGATGCCGGCAGCACGGACAGTGGGCACAAACCAGGGGCCGGCGATGGTGGCATGGGCCATTCCCTCAGTAAAGAGCGTATTGACCGTAGCATACTCCGTTTCACCGGGCATATAGTCCACAAATTTCTTGTGGTAAGCCAGTGCAGCTTTGGCCTCGGCACTGTCCAGGCAGGGAGCACCCTCATCATTGATCAAACTGCCGCCAAAGCCGTGAATCCATCCGGCGGCATAATAGGGTGTGGAGTGCTGCTCCACAAAGCCATAGTGACCATACTTGGTCTTGCGCTGCATGTAGGCATAAAGCTGTTCCGTAGTGGCAGGAACATCTTTTTCAGCTATGTACTTTTTGTTATACATGAACAGCAGCGTTTCAAAATACAGGGGCACCTGGTAGAGCCTGCCCTTGTAGGTTGCGCCCTTGACCGTCAGCGGCACATACCCTGCCAGTGCATTCTCCCCCAGCAGCTCAGTAATGGGCGTCAGAATGCCCATTTCAGCATACACGCCAATTTTATCATGGGCAAAGAAATACATATCCGGCGCAGCATTCTTGTCATTGCCCACCAGCTTCAGGGATTCCGTCATGCCGGTCTTCTTTTCGAATGCTACCATGATGTCAGGCTCCAGCGCTTTTACGGCATCCTGCAGCACGGCGATGACGGCATCTTCCTTATCATGCCAGATGGTGATTGTCACAGGGCCATTCTTCTTTCCCTGATTGCCTGTATTGCCGGAGCAGCCGGTCAGCAGAAACAGGATGCCAACCATCAGGATACACAAAATTTTTCGCATGACAGATTCCTCCTGATAAAACGGATGATAGCGAAAACAGGAGAGGAGCGTCATACTCCTCTCCTGCGAAGGACAGCGCTTTACTCGGCAGGCTTTTCGTAGGCTACAGTCGCTTCTTCGGCGCTGACGACATTTACGTACAGATTCTTGCCGGCATCGACGCGAAGATCGGTGGTCTGAACACTGCCTTCATTGGCATTGATGATCACGCTGTTGATCCAGCCGGGAACGGTGATGGCGTACCAGCCGTCCTCGCCGGCAGTCAGGGCTTCGCCGGGCCAGCCGGCAAAGGCGTTGGTTCCGGAGGGATGCTCCCAGGCCCACAGGCAGGGATTGGCCCAATCGGCAGGAACCTTGGCATAAACGGTGATATCCGCAGCCTTGGGGGCAGTAGGATCGTCATAGGTCACTTCCACAGCGCCGTCGGCAGCCACAGTGATCCACAGATCGGCAGGATCCAGATCCTTGAGGTCAGCGGTCTGTACAGCACCGCCGTTGGCGTTAATGATCACGCAGTTGCACCAGGCGGGAACCTTCGCGGAATACCAGCCGTTGGCATTGGCCTTCATGGTGCGGCCAGGCCAGGGGGCAAAGGCATTCTTTCCGGAGGGATGCTGCCAAGCCCAGACGCCGGGATTTTCCCAGGAAGCATCTACCTGCGCATACACGGTATAGCGCTCGGTGTAAGCGGGGACCTCGCCAGTGGTCTGCGCCTCGAAGGAAACGGCGGCGGTCTTGTCCTCAGCAACGGTGATCCAGGCAGACTGCTTGTCGATCTTCACTTCATCCGTCTGGATGCCGCCGTCGTTGGCGTTGATGATTACGCTTTCCATGCCGGCAGGCAGGTAGATGTAGTACCAGCCCTCGTTGGCAGGATCGGGCTCCATCTGATCGCCAGGCCAGGCGGCGAAGGCATTGGTTCCATCGCTGCTCCAGGCCCAAACGCAGGGCCAGGTCCAATCAGCAGGAACCTTGGCATACACAACCAGCATTTCTGCCTCTTCCGCCATGGCAGGCAGGATGGGCAGCATCATGAGACAGATCAATAAAGCAACCAGTTTCTTCATCATTGTTTCCTCCTTTTTAAGTTTGAACGGGAACTTGGTAATTCAAGTATATCGTAGCAAAAACGAAAGTCAACAAGAAATAAGGAAACCGGTTTCCTTGGAATTTTCCGTATTTTCCAATGCTTTTCATGCATGATAAACGCTATAAGAGGAATTCTTTTCTTTCAAATGACATCATATTTTCATCCACTTTCTCCATAAAAATCGGGCCCGTCATGAAGGAAAACTCTTTCCATGACAGGCCCAACTTTTTATTGGAAAATATGCTGTTTCTTTTCAGCTTTTTTCAGGATTTCCCCTGAAAAATCCGCTTGCTTCTGGGCTTCTTCGATGGCAACGGCCACAGCCACGGTCATACCAACCATGGGGTTGTTGCCGGCGCCGATGAGGCCTATCATTTCCACGTAGGAAGCGTAAATCACGCTTGTTCGCAGCAAAATCAAGGATGAATCCCATCATTGAATGAGGTTTCTATGCACATTATCAGAATTCATTCAGAAGAATGCTTCCATCCTCACCGCTGATCTCAATGAAGGCAAAATGGTATACGCCTGCTGATGTCGCATAACCAACAGCCAGGTTGGGCGTATCCCCCCAGATTACTGCGCCCACAGACAGCGGATGCTCCGGATCCATCTGGTATTTGATGTTCTCCAGTGTCAGATCCAGCACAGCTTCGCCGGTTTCATCATCCATGGACCGGAGTGAAACGCTGAACAGGTGCACCGTACTGATGACCGTATCCGTATGCAGAACGAAAGACACCTTGGGGAGATCTTCGCTGTCTGCTTCCATGAATTCCATGTATTCATAGACATCGTAGGCATAGTCATGAATAGGAAAATTCTCCGTGTATTCCACTTGAAGGGCAGGGGAGAAACTATCTCCTTCTCCGTTGACAAAGGCATTTTCCCCGTCAAAGAGATTGCAGTGCAGCGTGATCTGCTGCGGGAAATGCAGCATCTCGTTGTAAACTTCTGCATGCAGCAGATTGATAAAGCCACAGCGGCTGCCCCATTCCACATAGACCCTGTTGTTGTCCATGATGCAGCAATTGCGCACAATGGTGTTTGCCGGAATGCAGTCGATGGGCTCTATGCCGTCAATCGTGGCGTAGAAGGGCGCACCATCAAGGATGGTGATCATCATGGCGCTGAAGGTGATGCGTCCGTCGCTGGGTTCCAGGTATTCAGCCAGGATGTAGCCGCCATACCCGTCATACAAGCCGTAGATCCATTCGTCGTTGACCTGCCGGCAATTGCTGACAATGGCTCCCAACGACACCTTTACCAGCCTTTCTGACCGGGTGCTGGGCTCTTCCCGCAGGGAAACCCATTCGCTGCAGTTGACGACCTCCATGTCGCCGATATACCCGCTGTCTGCCAGGGCTGGCATAGCGGCAAGCACCATGCACAGCAGCAGGAACAGCGCAATGAAACGCTTCATGCAAATCCTCCTTTATATCAGTTTATGACCATATGCCATTCGAAGGAGCAGTTGTTCTTTACGGTCCAGGTGATGGATTTTTTACTTACTTCGCCGGTACCGTAGCTGCCGCTCCACCAACCCAGCGAAGAATTGCCCTGAGGCGTAATGGTGATCTTCGTGCCATAGGGAACGGTGCCGGATTTGGCATTGCTGTAGCCGCCGCCGGAGAAGGTGCAGTTTTTACAGCTGATGCTATATTCCGGCACAGGTGTGGTTTTGGTGTAGAACACCGGCTGATAGAGCATACTTTCCGCCAGGTTTTCCACAATAAAGGAAGTCACGTCAGAGTTAAAATTCAGCCGTGCGCCGTTGAAGCGCCAGAAAGTGACCAGCTTGCCCTCGGGGATGCTGGCAGCCACTCGAACCGTTACGCGGCCGCCCTGCTCGGTTTCGCCCGTCGCTTTGTTCACATAGTCGTCCGTAAAGTCGAACTCGGTGAAATATCCGCCGGAGGCCTTCTGGCTGTCATTCACATGGGACATGCGGGCGCTCTTGGTTTCCACCAGCAGGGTTTCGCCGGTGCGCTGCTGCTGGATTTTTTCCGCGGTGAGCAGTGTCTGAGCAGTATTGCCATTCAGAACGGCCTCGATCACCATGCCATAGGGCACTTCACGCAGGGTAAAGCTCTTCACCTCAGAATTGAAGGTGTACTTGGCGCCGTTGATGACCCAGTAGGCGACCTTCTTGCCCTTGGGAATTTCGGCGGAGACCTTCACATCCACGGAACCGTCGGTGACGGTTTTGCGGGTCAGGGTGTTGTAGTACTCCTCGCCAAAGTTGAGCTCCGTGAAGGAATCACCCTTGATGTTGCCGTCCTTATCCACAAAGTGGATGACGCAGCCGATGGTACGGAGGGTTTTCTCGCCCTCAGCCGGAAATACGATATCACCGTCATTCATACCCATAGGCGCAGGTGTGGAGGCCGGCGTATTTGCCCCGTTGACAGGGCTGCCACTGTGGTCTGTAACACGAAGAGTGACCGCGTCCGTTTCCATCTTTGCCGATCTGGTGCTGTACACACAGTAGATGATCCAGCCGTCCATTTTACCAGGGATATTTTTCAGAGTAAGATTATGGCTGTTCTTCCCCGAAACCTGCAGGCCGGGGAAATGCTCCGCCGCATAGGTAAAGGGAAAATCTTCTGCACCATCGGGGCTGCAGAGCCGCCAGGTGATGCCGGTATGGCCTTTGGCATAGGCGCTGAAGGTACAGCTTCCCCCTTCCACCGCATTCTGAGATTGGGGCTGTTTCACAATTTGCAGCGCATCTGCAGCATGCGCCAAAGGCAGAGAGAGAATCATATTCAGAAGCAAAAATACAGAAATAATTCTTTTGCACATATCCATTTCTCCTTTTACAGAGGGCGTTGATTTGCTCCTTTCTATCCCGGCACCCCATGAATGCCGGATGAAGGAGCAGACAATTCCTGTTTGATAAGCAGAAAAGGCGTTATATTGTGGATCTTTTCTCTACAGGATCCGTTATTCAGCAGGAAGATCGGCATACAGCTGAATTTCCGAAACTTTTTTCGCAGAATCAACAATGATAATGAGGCTGCCGCAGCATCCGCTTTCATCTGCAGCCAGGGCAGCCGGAAGGCAGGGAATACGGTAGGTGTATTGATCACCAAGCTGCTTTTCCAGAATCAGGCCCTTTGTCTTGAGGTTTTTTTGTGCATTCGTGATCTTATCACCGGCCTTGACGCCATAAATGCTGTATCCGGCACCGGTCAGATTGATATGCTCCACATAGAAATGCCCGGAAAGATAGATTGCTTCCCCCGCCCATTCCGTCACATCATCCGCTGAGATTTCATCAAGCCCCAGCGCAGTGCCGGCAGGGGTGAGGCTTTTCAGGAAATACTGGGTCAGTTCAGTGCCGCTTGCATCAGGGAGCCGTTCTTTTGTAAGATCAACCCTCTCAAAATCAAGCCGGGCATAATCAGACATGATCCAGCAAATCTTCTTGTTATATTTGATTTTATGCCAGACAACTCCGTCTTTATCAATGGCGGATTCCCGCAGCTGACCAAGATAAGTGCCTTTTTTGCTGATCTGATCAACCAGCTTGTTGCTTTTCCCTGCGCCGGAACGGATATTCACATTTCCTCTGCTGGTATATACAGCAATATCACCCGGAATGAATTCAAATTCTTCTTTTATTTTTTTATCACATACCTGGCATACGGCAGTCCGGATGCCTTTCTGGGTTTCAGTTGCCTGTCTGGTAATGGTCCAAGCATCATAGGTGTGAGCGGTTTTTTTCAATGTGCGTGTGCCTTCCTTACCGCAGTCCCGACATTTTGCCTTCGCCTTTCCCTCGGCAGTACAGGTAGCTTCCTTGATTATCAGGGTATTTCTCCAATTATGCCCGGTGGCATCGATTTCAAACATCAGGGTTTTGCCGCAGTTTTCACATTCATCTTCCCTGATACCGGGTTTTTCACAGGTTGCTTCCATGACCACCCCTTTATTTACCCAGTTGTGGCCAAGGGCAGAAATAATATTTTCCCATGTTTTGGAGCAAATGGAGCAATGCATTTTTTCCAGCCCAGGATGTTCGCAATCGGGATAAGTGGTACCGTCATCCACCCAGCGATGGCCCAGCGCTTCGCCGGATGTTTCGGTCTTTGTTGCATCGCAGCGGCTGCACTCGTATTTAAAATACGCAGGCGAATCGCATGTGGCTCCCAAGCCGGATACTGCCACCCAGTTATGGCCGGATTTGCTGCAGTCAAGGGGAATCAGGCCCTCATCGCCCCTTAATGCCGCATTTGCCGAAAAGGCAAAAAGAAAAGTAATTGAAACAACCATTAACAGAAAAATTGCATTCTTTTTCATTTCCCAAACGCCCCTCTCGCATCTCATGATCCGCTTATTCAGCCGGGGTCAGACGGTAGGTCAGATCACAAAGCATACTGCACTGGTACATCAGCATCTTATTGACCCTGTTCAGCGTATTCATCGAACCCTCGCCATACTGCGTGTTCCACAGGAACTGCTGGCTGTTCAGGTAGCCCATAAACATCGTCTTGTGATTGATGACCATCGGCTGATCCTCCGGGGCGCATTTCTCCAGCCACAGCTGATACAGGCGCTCCAGCTCTGCCTGCCAGGCGGCGGTATATGCATTGGCAATCTCAGTCTCAGCGGCGGTCTCAGGCAATTCGTCTGCGGCATGCATGAAGATATCCGCGTGAACTTCACAGGTGTCCCAGATTTCCGTTTCATCCTCCAGGACGAGCAGTGTGCACATGGGCGGATAGGCCGCGCCGGACTCAGTCGGAGCCTCCGGTTCACCGAAAGCTGCGTTCCATGCCACGCCCAGGTTGTGGATCGTCTGGGGCCAGGCGATGCCGTCCACGGTCAGGCCGTGTTCCTTCTGGAGGGCCTTTACAGCCTTTTCGGTCTTGGCGCCGAAGATGCCGTCCACCTTGTCGTTGAGAAAGCCCAGATCTGTCAGCATCTGCTGCAGTTCCTTGACCTCGGTCTTCTTGTTCTTGATGTTCTTGTAGAGCGTTCCTTCGGGATAGTAGCTCTCGGTCTGCTTCTTTTTGCAGATGCGGCAGGTACGGGTACGGGTACCCTTGGAGTGATCAGTGGCTTCCTCGGTGATCGTCCACTCGCCATATTTGTGGCCCTTTTCGATCACGCGGGTGCCGGACAGGCCGCAGACCTCGCAGATAGTTCGCATGGAACCTGCTTTGGTGCAGGAAGCTTCCTCCAGAATATGGGAATCCTTCCACTTATGTCCCGGTGCAGTCAGGGTCTCAATACGGCTCTCACCGCAGTTGCCGCACATGTACCGTTTGAAGCCATCCTCGGTACAATCAGCCTCCTGGCCAGTCACATACGCCCAGTCGTGGCCATAAGCCTTGTCAGTAATCTCCTTCACGGTATGGCCGCAGTCGTTGCACTTCAGGAGATAGTAACCATCGCTTTCACAAGTTACCATCTTCACGTCAACCATGTCGTAGGTATGATGACATTCTGCCTGGGCGGTCACCGACAGCAGGACAAGCAGAATCAGTATCAATGCCCGCAGTATCTTCTTCATCGCAGGATCCTCCGATGTTGTAATAATAGGCACACTGCCTGCCGGAGTTCTCCGGCAGGCAGCAAGGGATTCAGTTATGCTTATTCAGCCGGAGTAAAGGTCATCATCGTACCATAGTAGTCAAAGGTCAGCACGCCGTCTGCGGGAACAAAGACATACTTCATGATCAGCACACCGTTGACGGAGTAGTCGATGACATACTCTCCTGCGTCGTTATTCGACCATCTCAGGTATTCAGAGGGCAGCTCCAGGCCGGACTGCACCAGCCTGGCAGAGCCATCCTGATTGAAACGTACAGTATATTCGCCAAAGGCATTTGCATCCACCGGGAAGGACTGACCGTTGAACACGGTCGCCGCCTGGGTCAGTACGAAGGTCGTGTCCACATAGGAGGCTTCGTCAGCTTGCTCGGTTTCGCCGCCTTCGCCCTGGGTCTGGGCCAACAGCGCCAGCAGGGCCAGCAGTTGCTCTTCCTCGGACAGTTCTTCGCCGGAAGCGCTGTCTTCGGCTTTGGTGAATACGATTCCCTGGGCTTCATAGACCAGGTTGCCGTCGCCGTCAATGAAGATTTCATCGCCCATGATATAGGCTTTTCCGTTCTCCATCGTCCAGACGCCGGGCTCGGATTCGCCCATCATGGTCATCGTGCAGGTGCCGTCCTGATTCAGGGTAAGCACCATGGCCATGCCGGGCATGATATCGTACTACCATGCGCCAAAGTAGGGTTCTCCCTCCGCGCCAATGGGCTGGGCCTCGGGCATGTCGTCTTCGTCATCCTCGCCGTAGTAGGCAGACAGGTCGCCGTCGCGGCTGAAGATCTGGAAAATGCCCTCGTCGTTGGTGATGATCAGGATGCCGTTTTCCAGGGTGATGGGAAGTCCGCTCCATGGACCCTCGGTTACGACAGCCGCGCCGTCCACGACATCCCATGCATAGGTGTCCACCCAGCCGTCGAAGGAATAGGTATGGGTCAGGGTGCCGTCGTTGACGAGGGTCAGCTTGTTGCCCACGTCGTCGTACCAGTCGCCCAGCAGCTCGTCAGCACCTTCGATAACCTTGACGTCCACATGGGGAACAAAGACGATCATAGAGCCGTCCTGCATCATCTGCAGGTTGCCGTTCATATCAAAGTAGATTTCCACCAGCGCGCTCATCGCCGGGCCGACATAGGCGGAATAGGATTCGGCATACCAGCGCAGCTCGTAGGCTTCCTCCTCGCCCTCGATCATTTGAGCAGTGCCGTCAGCGTTCAGGATCAGGGTCGTCGGGCCAACCAGCTCGGCGGGATAGGTATCGCCGTCAACGATGTAGCTCACGGCGTCCCAGGTGCCCACGTAGTACTGGGTCTTGTCGGCGTCCAGCTCGGGCCAGGGCTTCTCGGGGATGGCGGGCACAGCGTATTCCACGCCCTCCTTCTCCATCAGCAGGATCATGCCGCCCAGGTCAAGGCACATGCGGCCGTTCTCGTCCAGGGTGAAGGGCATGGCCTCCTCAGGCACGGGCTGACCGCCCTCCTCCAGGATGGGCGCGAAGATGGCTGCTCCATCCTCCACATACCAGCCGCCGGGGGCCGTGTCGTCGTCCATATCCACAGTGCCGGTGCCGTCATCGTTCAGCACAACATTCATGCTCATGTCCAGCAGATCCATACCGTAGAAGTCGGTGCCGTCGGTGACAGCCACGGCAGTCCAGTTGCCGATGAAGGGAGCGCCGGCCTCAGCGTCCAGAGTGGGGAAGGACGCAGCCAACTCAGGCTGGTTCACCTTTGCGCTTGCGTAAGCAACGGTCAGCTGTTCCACATAGCTGTTGTACACTTCCTCGGTGATGCCGTCCATCAGGGTGATGGTTGTGCCCTTCTTGGAAGACTGGAAAGCCTTGGGGTCGATGGTCATACCGTTCTTGTTGCGGATGACGATCTCGGTCACGTTGTGAAGCGTGCTAAAGGACGCTTCGGGCAGGGACTGAACATTTGCACCGATGACAACCTTAACAGGCATGCAGCTGTAGAAAGCTTCCTTGCCAATGCTCGTAACCGAGTCGGGAATAACCAGCTCGTCGATCTTGTTGATGGCGCTGGCGAAGGCGCTTTCGCCGATCGTTTCCAGACCTTCAGGCAGCGTCAGGCTATCCAGCTCAGAGGCCCACAGCGCGTTTTTACCGATGGTCTTCAGCGTGGAAGGAAACTCCACACAGTAAAGGCCCTTGCCGGCAAAGATTGAGTACATTTCAAGGGTCTCCACGCCTTCGGGGATGATCACCACCGTCATGAAGGGATGCTGGTAGAAAGCCTTCTGACCAATGGTTTTGACCTGCACACCGCCGATGGTTGCGGGGATTTCGATGTAGGAGGCCGTGCCAGTGTACTTCTTGATGGTGCCGGTCGCAGCGTCGAATTCAAAATCGCTCTCCGCCACACGGACGCGGGCATCCACTGCCTTCTTGCCGGAGGGCTGAACGTTCAGCCCCTCGGGCAGGGCGGCCTTGTAGGCATCCAGCTGGTCGTCGGGAACATACACGACCAGGTCTTTGGCCGTGCTGACGAAGGGGCGGGGGCCAAACACAGGGCACAGGCCGGTGAAGGTCACCTTGGTCAGCACGTCGCAGTAGCTGAAGGACAGTGTGCCCACATAGGACACAGCGGCGGGCACCGTCACCTCAGTCAGCTTATCGGTCTGATAGATGTTGTTGCTGGCGATCACTTCCAGCGTGCTGGGAAGGGTCAGCTTGGTGATGTCCATGCTGGCGATATTCATGCTGCGGATTTGGGTCACGCCCTCCTCAAAGGACAGCGTCACAGCCTTCTTCGCGCCATTGAGAGCCCGATCGTGGATAATGGGAGTTGGCGCGCCGTCAACACTGGCAGGCACAACCAGGTTCTCATCCGTACCCTTGTACGAGGTGATCATGTACGTCTTGGCGTTGGCGGTAAAGGTGCCAGCTTCTGCCATCGCAGGGATACAGCCCAGCAGCATCATGACTGCCAGCAGCAGGCTCAGGAATTTTTTCATAGGATCATTCCTTTCATGCTTGATAAACGATTTATTTCTGCTGACCGGGATGTCATCTCATCCTGGTCAGCACAGATACCTATCATGAATCAGTTGATCATCTGGCACAGTTCATTCACACGCTCCATGATGAGCTTCGCCATAATCTGTGCCACTACTTCGGGATTGTCTGGATACAGCGCGATCAGGGATGCCTCACGGGCCATCATCCACTGGATCAGCGCATTTTGCTCAGCCATGGCAAGAAGCTTGTTTTCGCCCATGGCCGCGTAGAGCTTGTTGTAAGCGCTGGTCAGTTCCACGCCCCAGATCTGACGAACCATCGTCCAGGCATCAGCAGTATCGTTGCCCCGCAGCAGCGCATCGGTCATGCTGAAGGGGAAGCCATGCATGGCGCAATAGCGCTGAATGATGGCCTTTCGGCCGGCTTCCTGCGCTGTGACTTCACAGGTGCAGCTGACAGCCGCAGCACCGGTAGCGGGCGTCACAGCCAGCAGACTGTCCTTGCGTTCATTGGCAGCTGCGTGGGTATCGTAGCAAAGGTCAATGCACTTGTTCTCCCAGATTTCCGCAACCTTAACGGCCGCCAACGCGGGCTGATCGGGATGCAGAACCTTCAGCATCGCCTCATAGTTGGCAACATCGGCAACAAACCGGATGTACTCGGTCATCAGAACAGCCTGGGCCGTCGGATCAGCAGCGACCATCAGCTCCTGATAGAGCTTCTCCACCTCGCTGCGCCACAGGGCTGTGGCGTAGGCGGCCGCCTGCACCTGCATTTCGGGCGTTGCAGCTGCCTGCTGCATCAGCAGCGCAGATGCCTGGACCGGGCCGTGCACGGCGCAGAAGCCGGTTTCATAGCTGACGGACACATTGTCACGGCCGGTGATGGTTCGCACACAGTAGCTGTCGCCGCTGTGCAGCGTATCCGTATCGATGGTGCCGAAGGAAGGCGTATCTCCCTCGAGAGCAGGATCGCTGTCCGGGAACCAACCGGTGCCGGGATCGTATCCAGGATCTTCACCGGGCCAGAAGGGGTGGACGGTCCAGAGATCCTGTTTGCCGTTGGTATCTACCGTCACGGTGTTGGAGCTGGCGGTGTTGACCCAGCCGTTCAGCTCATACTGACCGACGGCGGTGTTGGAGATGTAGCCGCGACTTACGTCGACGGCAGTTACGGTGTGGTTGAGCCAGCACGCGCGGCTCTCGCCGGGATTCAGCGTCTCTGCAGTGGCGATCTCGCCCATGCCGCCCATCGCGTCGTAGATCTGTACGTCTGTCAGGGGCAGCTCGCCACTGTTGGTGTAGATAATCTTGTAGGCAACGGTTTCGCCCTCCGTGTAGTAGCTGCCGTTGAGGGGCAGGCTTTCCACTTCCTTGCTGATATCCAGGCCGGTCAGCACGCCGAAGGGGTCTTCGCCCTCGGGGAAACCGCAGGGGACGGTCACCAGATTGGAGTATTCCGCAATCTGATTCCCCTCTTTATCGATGGCCGTTGCACAGGCGATGTTATTCACATGCTTTGCGCGGGCATGTGCATCAGTCACGATATGGGTAACGGGATATGTCACGTCTTCTCCAGTCGCAATGGTGCCGAATACGCGATCCTGCTCCCACATCCAGTCAGATACATGGAGGTTATCCAGCGGTTCACCGTTGTTTTTCACATACACTTCGTAGGTCACCGTCTCGCCGGGGACATAATAGCTGCCGTTAGCGGGGGTGCTGGTGACGGACTTGGTGACGCTCAGCGCGCCGGACAGACCGGCATCCTTCACGAAGCCGCAGGGCAGGGTGAGGGTGTTGGAATACACCGTGCCGTCCTCACCGGTGTTCTGGTAGGTGAAGGTGGCATAGCCGGTATTCTCGATATAACCGCGCTGCGCATCCGCTTCCGTCACAGTGTAATCAAACCCAGCGCCAAGCACCCAGGCGTCGGCCGGGCCGAAAACGACCTGATCGCCGCCCTTGAGGGGATCATAAATGATGATGTTCTGAAGCGGGTTATCCTCGGTGGAACGGACGGTCAGACCGTACTTGATCACCTCTCCCGGGACATAGTATTCACCATTTGCCGGGCTGCGCATATCGATCTTCTCAAGGACCACGGCGTCGCTTGCCTTGCCGCACTTGACGGTGACAGAAGCGCTGGCGGTCTTATCTTCGCCGTACCAGGTCTGATAATTCACGATAGCTGTGTTGGTGACAAAACCAGCCTCAGCGTCCGCTTCGGTCACGACGTAGGTGGGGGCGACACGTGCGGATTGGCTGAAACCCAGGGGGTTATCCTCACTTATATAGAGGTTATCCATGTACAGGTAGCTCATGCCATTGACCTCATCATGGAAGTACTGATCCTCGCACAGCGGGTCGGTCAGCGTGACGCAATAGAGAGGATAGGTCGTATCGTTGGACATGGTGATGATGAAGCAGATGGTCTCGCCGGGCACGTAAAACTCGCCGTTGGCAGGGGCTCCGGAAACGGTCTTGGAGATGCTGATTCCATGAGGCATCACACAGAGCACCTTGACCGTATTGCTCGTGCCGCTGATCTGGGTACCGTCGGCAGTATAGCCGGTGGCATAGGCGGTATTCCAGAAGCATTCCGTGCCGAATGCTGCATCTGCCTCGGTAGTGGTGTAGGTGAAGGTCGCCGTTGTGCTTTCACCGGGCTGCATGGAAGGGATGCGGTCAACCGTAGCGTCCTCGTTGCCGCCCTTGAGGGGATCGGTGATTTCCACATCAAACAGCGCTACACCGGTGTTGTTGGTTACGGTGATGGTGAAGGGGACCTGCTCGCCGGGATAATAGTAGCTGCTGTGACTGCCCAGGGGCGCGGACTTGGTAACGGTCAAACCATCAGGATTCACACTACTGGGCACATTTGCGTCTTCCTCCAGCGGAGGGATCTCCCGCTGCTCGTTTGTCCCGCAGCCATAGGTACAGTCGCGCTGCTCCAGACCGACCACGCCGATCTGGGCGGGCGTTACCACATACCACGCGCCGAAGCTGTGGTCGGCCTTGGCAATGGTGCCCCACTCCGTATAGCCGCAGCGGGTGCAGGTGTGTTCCTGACGGCCGGGAGCCATGCAGGTGGGTTCTTTGGTCGTTTTCCATGGGCCATAGTTATGGCTGCCCAATTCTACCCATCTGTCCTCCTGCGTACCACAGCGGCGGCACTCCCGCACCTGCCATGCGCCTCGATCGGTGTTGCAGTTGGGGGTTCCGTGTGCCCAATACCAGCCGCCCCAGTTGTGGCCCAGGGCAGGAATTTCTTCCGGATCGCCCTTTTCATCACCGCAGAGGGAGCAGATGGTCTCCTTCCAGCCGGACGAATCGCAGCCGGGCTGCTCGGTTATCTGGTCCGCCCATTTGTGAGAACCATTTTCTTCTCCCATCTGGGTAGCGCCGCAGATCGTGCAGGTATAGGTCTTGGGTTTCCAGTCCTGGCAATTGGCCGGCTCGCCGCGGAGCCATTTACCGCTGTCCAAGTCGTGGTTGCAATTTACAGGTCCCACAGGGCCTACCAGTTCCGCGTGTACCATGGGCATCATGCCCAGCAGCATCACGGCTGCCATCAGCAGAGCGAAAAGTTTGCGAAGCTTCATGTGTTTGTCCTCCATAATTTGTTTTCTATCAACGAAGCGATTTTGGATCGCAGGATAAAAGGGAGAGGGTTTACCAGCTGCACATGTCCTCCGGCAGGCGCTGCAGAAAATGTGCGTCGATGGCACGGGAAGCATCTCTGTAACTCTCGGGGAATCTGCCGTAGCCGCTGGCATGCACGGCCGTCCCGTCCGCAAAGGTGAAGCTGATTGAGAACTGCGTGCCGTCCAGCAGCATACTGTCGCTGCCGTGGAAGCCGTCCCAGCCCATCATCCCGTACTGTCCGATGAAGCCGGTCAGCGTATCCACCCAGGCCTGATCCACCGGGACGGGATAAGGCTCATCCTCGTTGGCTATGTAGAAGTATGCGGTGTGCTTCCCATCCTCCGAGCGGAATTCGTAGCCCTGAATGCGCTTAAAGTAGGAAGCGCTCTCGCTGAAGGACAGCGTGATCAGCGGCGACGACGGCATTGGTGGCGAAGACGGGCTCAACACAGGTAGTTTGATGGCTTCGGGTAAATCCCGGCAGCCGCCGAGCAGCAGCAACGCCGTCAGCAGCAGGAGCAGCCATATGAAACGCCTGTACATCGTCCGCTTCCTTTCCTTTATGTGTATCTTTCATGAACGCAGTATTATCCACTATCATTTTACCAGTTTGCTTCCGTTGGCGGAACTACACGAAAGTACTGTTTTCATCATTATAGATTGAAAATAGATACTTTTGTGTAGTAGCAAAACCCCGCCAAAACTGCTATAATCAATATGAAAGCTGCTGTTATTCGTTTGCTGCAGGTCCTAGCTTTATGAAAGAAGAGTCGACCATGCCATTATCGAAAAAGCGATCCGTCACTTATCTGCTGCTGATCGCCGCCGCATTGCTGGCGGCTTATTCGCTGCGCTTTGTTTTTCATCCCATGACGGAGGATTCCCTGCTGGCCATTTTCATGATGACGCTGCGCTGGGCCATTCAGGTGCCGCTGACAGTTGCCTGGTGCGTGTCCATCCGGAGGCGCATCCTGAACACCAGCATCCGCAAAATGCTGCTGACAGTAGGCGGCCTGCTGCTGCTGTGGCAGCTGGTGCGCATCATCAAATACGACTACGTCATTATTACCGAGCCCATCGGCCGCTATTGCTGGTACTCCTTCTATATCGCCATGATTCTGGTGCCCCTGATCGGCGTATTTGTGGTGGATCATATTGGCAAGCCCGAAGACTACCGCAGCCCTGTATGGATGCGCTATCTGTTCATTCCGGCGCTGTTTTTGCTGGGCGTTGTGTTCACCAACGACCTGCACCAGCTGGTATTCACCTTTCCCAATGGCTTTGAACGCTACAACAGCGGCTATGGCTATGGCTTCATGTACATCCCGGTCATGGCATGGTTTTTCGTGCTGGCGATGTTCTTTGTCATCGGACTGATGGTCAAGAGCCGTGTACCCGGCAGCAAGCATTTTCAGGCCATGCCGCTGCTGATCGCTGTCTTCGGCATCAGTTTCTGGATCGCCTACAGCCTGGGGTTCATCGAATGTGACCTGACCGCTGTGGACAGCCTGATCATCATCATGATGCTGGAGGGCGCCATCCAGAGCGGTCTTATTCCCTCCAACATGAATTACCGCGAGTTGTTCGCCAAGTCCACCATCGCCGCACAGATCGTCGACAGCGAGCAGCAGGTTCATTATGCCTCTGCCAATGCCGCACCGCTGGATAAGGCGCTGATGGCGCAGGCGCAGCAGCACCCGGTCGATCTGGGCGACGCCATCCTGCATGCTCAGGCCATCCGCGGCGGCCGCATCTACTGGCAGGACGATGTGAAAGCCATCAACGATCTTGCAGAGCATCTGCGCGATGCCAACGAAACCCTCGGTGAACGCTACGACCTGATGAAGGCAGAAGTCGCACTGCGCGAGCGCCGCCTC
>JAFQOD010000012.1 GCA_017395685.1 Clostridia bacterium | reverse complement strand
GGAATGAAAAATTCTTCCCGAATCATAAATGATTCTCCAGAATTTTTCTCCTCGCGGCGTACATGCCGCCGCTGCGGATTGCATTTCTTCGCCTACTATGCTGCAAGTATTTTTGCGTATGGTTGGTTTGTCAACGGTCTGCAGCTTTAGCTGTTTTTATTCGCATTTGTTTCCGCAGGTGCATTGCCCATTTTTAGCGTGGGGGCAGCTGCCGCCGTCAGGGCAGCCGATGCATTTCCGGCCGCTTTTCTTGGCCTTGATCACATACCAGGCAGCCAGGCCCACAATCAGCAGAAGCACTGCGATCAGAATGATATTTTCCATCAGGGTTTCTCCTTTGATCAGGCGGCAGGGCCCTTCTTATTCAGGGCATATTCTGCCTTCAGCTTGTTATCCGCATTGCGGATCATCAGATACAGAACGGCGGCAAAGGCCATCACGGCGATGAAGCCGGGCAGGAAGCCTGCGCCCAGGGCGCCGGTGGTGATCAGCGTGCCGATCTGATAGACCAGGTAGGCCAGGGTATAGCCCACGCCCAGCTGCAGCCCGATGCCGCCAAACAGCCATTTCTTGCTCTTGATTTCCGCATTCATGGCGCCGATGGCAGCAAAGCAGGGGGGCGTGAACAGATTGAACATCAGGCAGGCCAGGGCAGCCGCCGGGGCCAGGCCGATGATGGAGGCCGCCTCAGAGGCATTGCCCACCACCTCCAGATCGCCGGTGCTGATCAGATTGGTGATGCCGTAGCAAACGGCGATGGTGCCCACCACATTTTCCTTGGCAATGAAGCCGGTGATGGCGGAGGCGGCCAGCTGCCATACCCCAAAGCCCAGGGGAATCAAAAGGAATGCGAAGGGAGTGGCGATGGATTTGAGGATGGATTGATCGGCGGCGGCGGTCATATCCTGGCGCAGCGCCTCATTGTTGGCATCGATCCGGGAGGCGGCAGCGGCATAGGCCTCTTCATCCATCAGATCCTTCAGATCGGAAAGGGCAGGCAGGGCCTCTTCTTCCATTTCCAGCCCGGCCAGCAGCTCATTGTAGGCATTTTCATCCACGCCGGCGATCACTTCTTCGATGACGGCGGCATCCTTGGCCGCATATTCCTCCTCAATGGCGGTATAATCGATGAAATCGAATTTCCAGGTGAAGGATTGCAGCAGCAGCACCACAAAATTGCACAGAAGGATGATGGTGCCGGCCTTTACGATATAGGCCCAGCCCCGGCCGCACATGGAAATAAAGGCCCGCATGAAGGAGGGCGCCTTGTATTCCGGCAGCTCCATGATGAAGAAGGATTTGCGATTCTTATGGCCGGCAATCTTATTGACCAGCAGCGCCCCCAGCAGAATCACCAGGATGCCCACAAAATACATCAGCGTGCCCACCCAGGAAGCCTCCCCAAAGAATACGGAGGAAAACAGGGCAATCACGGGCAGCTTGGCGCCGCAGGGCATGAAGGGGGTGAGCATGGCGGTGGCCCGGCGCTCCCGTTCATTGCGGATGGTGCGGCAGGCCATCACCCCGGGGATGGCGCAGCCGGTGCCGATGACGAAGGGAATCACCGATTTTCCGGACAGGCCCACCTTCTTGAAGATGGGATCCAGCACCACGGAAACACGGGCCATATAGCCGCAGTCTTCCAGCAGGGCGATGAGGAAATACATGACCATGACCAGGGGCAAAAAGCCCACCACAGCGCCCACGCCGCCGATGATGCCATCCACCAGCAGGGCGGAAAGGAGGGGATTGGCGTCCGCCAGCAGGCCCCGTACCCATTCCTGGAATGCCTCAATCCAGCCCACCAGGAAATCCGCAATCCAGGTGCCCACCGTGGACTGGGAAATATAGAATACCAGGAACATCACCACGGCGAAAATACCGATGCCGGCAATGGGATGGGTGATCACGGCGTCGATTTTATCCTGGCTGTTCTTATCGGCGGTCTTTACCTTGCGTCTTTCCACCTGGGATACGATTTTATTGACAAATTCAAAGCGCTTGCGGTCGGCCTGCTCCACGGCGGCCTTGCTGGTCAGATCGATATCCCCCTGATTGTAGGGAGCGGCCTGATCCTTGCCCTTGAGGGCGAAAGCGGCGGATACCAGTTCCTTCAGGCCCTTGCCGGCGGTGGAGATGGTTTCCACCACGGGGCAGCCCAGCGCCCTGGACAGGGCGGCGGTATCGATTCTCGTTTCCTTTTTGCTGTTGACGTCGGATTTATTCACCGCCACCACTACGGGGATGCCCAGCTCCAGCAGCTGGGTGGTGAAAAACAGGCTGCGGCTCAGATTGGTGCCGTCCACGATGTTGATGATGGCATCCGGCTGTTCATTCTTTACATAGCTGCTGGTGATGGATTCCTCCGAAGTGAAGGGCGACATGGAATAGGCGCCGGGCAGGTCCACGGCGATCAGCGCCTCCGTGCCGGTGCAGTAATTTTTTTTGATGGGGTGTTCCTTCTTTTCCACCGTAACGCCCGCCCAGTTGCCCACCTTTTCATTGCGGCCGGTGAGGGCATTATACATGGTGGTTTTGCCGCTGTTGGGATTGCCTGCCAAAGCAATTCGCATATCCGTTTCCTCCTCCTGATATCCCCCGTGAATCGATTGCGCTTGAGTTATACATGACTAACCGCTTCTGGAAAAGAAATCCGCAGTTGCCTGCGGATGAACCTACAGCCCTTAAATCAGAATCGCTTCTGCCAGCTGATGATCGATATTGTATCTGCCATCCTTGATGGATACCACGCAGCCCCGCTTTTTCCGGGAAATGACGGTAATGGGCTCGCCGCTGTAGCAGCCCAGGGAAAAAAGAAACGCATTCATTTCTTCATCATCGGTTTCGATGCCCCGGATGATGTATTCCTTGCCTTCCGCTGCCTGGGTCAGATTCATGGGATCCTTCCTTTCCATATCGATTAGTTTACCTAAACTAACCATGGTTAAGAATATCACCATCCCCAGCCTTTGTCAAGGGATGATTTTCAGTTTTTTTGCAGAAAAAACGGATTTTTTTCTACGGAAAGGGCAGGCCATCTGCCTATGAAACGGAATTCGGAATCTGCTCTCCTTTTCCGGGGATACAATCCCTCCACCGCTAAAGCGGTCCCCCTCCCTTTCACAAGGGAGGCATCAATCCCTCCGGCCTTTCAGGCCACCTCCCTTTCACAAGGGAGGCTTTTGGCAGCTTTTCCTCTATTACATGTTTGATAACATAAATTGTAGGGCGGGATGCCCATATCCCGTCGTTAACAATCGCAAAATGCAGCTTGTTCGAACGGATAACCAAAGCCTCCCTTGTGAAAGGGAGGGGGACCGCTTTAGCGGTGGAGGGATTGCGGTCTCTGAGGTATGGAGGCGACAATCCCTCCGGCACTTCGTGCCACCTCCCTTTCACAAGGGAGGCTTAAGGCTGCCCCTTGAGGGGAGGCTGTCACCGCAGGTGACAGATGAGGTGGATTACGGGCGACCGCCAGGGTCGCCCCTACAGTGTATCATATTTTTTTGATCATCCATGTTTATAGTATTGCCCCATCCGATTGCAATGAATACCGCCAACCAAAAGCCTACCTTGTCAAAGGGAGGGGGACCGCGATAGCGGTGAAGGGATTGCGTTCCCTGAGATACGGAGGCGACAATCCCTCCGGC
>JAFQOD010000011.1 GCA_017395685.1 Clostridia bacterium | reverse complement strand
GGACTCCATCCTGGGAAGAAGCGTCTTTATTCAATCGTTGCTCTTTTCCGCACGAAACATGAGGAACGCAACTTATTTTTCCACGGGCTGAACGAAAACACAAGAAATGGCGGAGGAGAAAGTTTACTTTCTCTCCGCCATTTTCTGTGTTTTCCCGGATGCTTTGCATCCGGCAGGCGGCATTCATGCCGCCCTGCCCGTGGAAGGCGACGGCAACCCACCGCCTCACCGGAAAGTTGTTTGCAGAAAAACCTCGCAGCATCCGGAATATGAGTCCAGGGGCCATGCCCCTGGTGCAGGGGTGCGGGGGCCGCAGAGGCCCCTGCCTCGTCTCCTGCCACCCGGCAAACACGGGCAAGAGACCATTGGATTATTCCATTTATTTCTTCCGGGCGATGCGGCGTGCCTCTGCCTCTGCCCATTCCCGTTTCTGCTGCTCCGTTTCCAGGATCAGCCCGGGCACAGGGGCGGGATTTTCCTTCTCATCCAGGGCCACCATGATGAACCGGGCCCGGTTGATCAGTTCCCTCTCCCCGGTCAATTGCTCCAGATAGACGTTTACGCATACCTCCATGGAGGTATTGCCCACATAGCTCACATAGGCGGTGAGCATCAGGGTATCATTGGCACGGGCCGGGGCCTTGAATTCCAGATCCTCCACCCGTACAGTGGTCACATTTCTGCCCGCATGCCGCCGGGCTGCCACCGCCGCCACGATATCCATCCAGCTCATCAGCTGCCCGCCGAAAAGCCGGTGATAGCCATTCAGATTGGCCTGGGTTAGAATCTGCACCTGGGTGGTGTAGGAATCCTGCACCCGCTTCATTTGCCGCTGCTCCATAGATACGCTCCTTCCGTCTTTCCTCCCGGCTATTATAGCATAACCCGCCCTCTCCGGGCAATGGCAGCCGGGAAGCGGATCCTTAAAAATCCGCCGATCTCCACACAGGAAGAGCAGCGGACAGGATTACATTTCATCCGATAGCGTTCTTCTCTTTTTCCATTTCCCGCTGAGGAAATAGATGGCCCCCGGGATGGCACAGCCGTAAGCCGCCAGGCCGTAGCCCAGCACGAAACCGGAAAAGCCCCACTGGAATACAATGCCGAACAGCCAGCTGAGCCCGATGCGCAGCACCACCCCATCCAGCAGCGCCAGCGCCATGCTCAGCCTGGCATGGCCGATGCCCTGAATGAAGGAAGAGCTGCCCCGCATGATGGCCAGGGCAGGGAACATCCACAGAATGGCGCCGATAAATTGGCCGCTCATTTCATGCACCAGGGGATTATCATCAAAGAGCATGAATAATTGCTTGCCCAGCAATACATACAAAAGCAAAGAGACCACCGTCAGCGCCCCGGCATAAATCCAGGCCCAGTACACCGTGCCCTTGGCCCGATCCTGCTTCCGGGCAGCGATATTCTGGCTGATAATGGGCAGGGCGGCATGCTGGATACCCTGGGAAATTTTATTGATGATATCATCAATGCGCACCCCTACCCCGAAGGTGGCGCTGGCCACCACGCCCACGTTGTTGATCATGGAATTGACAAAGAGCATGGAAAGATTGATGCAGCCGGACTGGATGGCCATGGGCGTGCCCAGCCGCAGCATCATGCCCGCATATTTCTTTTCGATGCGGAAGCTTTCCTTTCTGAAATCAAAGCCGAATTCCTGCCTGCGCCGGTACAGATAATACAGCGAGAACAGGAAGGATACCGCTTGGCCGATGATGGTGGCCCAGGCAGCGCCCGCCACCTCCATGCCCATCAGGCCGGTAAAGAGCAGATCCAGCACCAGATTGACCGCCGATGCAATGGCGATAAACAGGAAGGGGCGCTTGCTGTCCCCCATCCCCCGCAGCACAGCGGATACCATATTATAGCCGGCGGTGAATACCAGCCCGGCCCCGCAGATCATCAGATAATCCAGGGCCATTTCCCGGGATACCTCAGGAATATTCATCACATCCATGATCCATTCCCGGAAAACAAGAAATACGCAGGAAAGGGCCAGGCCCAGCATCATCAGCAGGGAAAACAGGGTGCCGATAATGGAATTCAATTCTTTTTTCTTGCCGCCGCCCAGGGCCTGGGATACCAGCACCTGGCCTGCGCTGGAAAAGCCCAGGCACATCATGGTGGCGAAATTGAGAATCTGGCTGCTCTGGGATACGGCGGAAAGGCCGTTTGTGCCCACATAGCGGCCCACGATGATCATATCAATGGTGCTGTAGAGCACCTGCAGGGCATTGGATGCCATAAAAGGCAGCGAAAGCATCAGCAATTGCCGGGGCAGCGGCCCCTGGGTAAAATCCTTGGATAATCCGTTTTTCTTCGCCAGAGTCAAAAAGATGGCCTTCTTTCCATGCTCACATCATATGAATGCTGTTCAAATCCTTCAGGTTTACATATCCTTCCATACCCACCAGGCCCACCACCAGATAGCGGCCGCTGATAGGATCCTGCTTGATTTCCTTGATCACCCGGAAATTTTCAATCTGCCCGGTGGAGGTGACATGCATCCGGGGGCCGGTGCACTGGTGCAGCTTATCCCCCAGGCGGATGTGATGATCATCCACATAGCTGACAGGCAGATCCCTTTCAATCTTGCGTTTCACATACTGCTCCAATTCCTCCAGATCGATATCCGGCTTTTCCGCAAATTCCAGAATGAAGCCATGATGCACATCGCTGTGCAGATACTCATCCTGGCCATTCTTCCACATGAAGCGCTCCGCCAGATCCTCTGCGGTATGGGCCATGCGGCGATAGCGCACAGAGGGGAATACGATATCGGCAATATCCTTGGGCTCCGGGCCGAAGAAGGAAGGCCGAGTGACCACGATTTCCTCCCCGATACCGATCAGCAATTCCGCATTCATATCCAGGAAGGGGTAAATCAGATCGAAATGCTCCACCACCACGCGCCGGCCCATTTCCACCGCTCGCTTGATGGCATCGGCCAGCACATGCATCTGGGTGAAGGCCGCCTCAAAGCGGATATCCAGATGATAGGTATGGGGGCTGTAGAAGCCCTCTTCCTCATCCAAAGAAAGGATGGGCAGGGGACGCACATTCACCCCGTCGTCATCATTGGTCAATTCCAGCCCGGGGAACATGCCCTTGATGAACAGGCTTTTGCCGCTGCCTGCTTCACCGATGATGCCGATCAGCCGGTCAAAGGGGGTCATATGCCGATGGGCCATCTGCATGCCCATCTGGGCCATGCGCACATAGCCCCGGGGGGCGAAATAAACGGAAAAAAGGTGGCTCTGATTCAGTGTGGCCTGGGGCAAAAGCTTGGAAGACATGGGCAGGCTCCTTTCTTAAAATGCATCAGCAGAGGGAATGCCAAGGGGCAGGGGCAGCCAGCATTTCATCAGCCCGTCGGGGGCATAGAAGGCAGAAAAGGGAGAAAAGAAAAATTCCACCGCCTGATTAGGGGTCATGCGCATTTCCGGCGCATCCTCCGTTTGGGTAACACCGGCCTTTCCATTTTCCAGGGAAAGGGTGAATTTTCCCTCCCCTTCAATTTCAAAGGTCATCCGGCCGTCCATCAGAGGGGCAAAGCCATGCTTTACCTCCAGGGCAGCGGATAACACCCGGGGCCAATTGTAGATGCGGAACATATCCCTGTCCTGGATGGAATATTCCTCGGCAAAGGCCTTGAGTGCCCGGGCACGGCCCTGCATATGGGCGGGCACGCTGACGGCGCCCGATTTCCTTTCCCCCATCCAGGCCTTGATCAAGGGAAGCAGATCCCCCTCATCCAACAGGGCCAGTTCCCCGATCCACCCTTCCTCACCGCAATAATAGCCGATCAGCCGCCCCTCCTTTTCCAGGGCAAACAGATCATGATTCCAGGTGCGCATAATTGTCAGAAAATCTTCCCGGCTGCGGCGGCAGAGCATCGGCTGCCGTTCATAGAGGGCATAGGCAGCATCCAGAGCAGCATCCTTTTCATCCTCGATCCTGCGGATGCGGATGGCGGTGCCGTCCACCTCCTTGAGGGCATGGCGGATATTGGCGCGGGTGATTTCAAAGCGCAGGGAGCAGCCGCCGCATTCAAATCCCCAGTATCCATATCGCTGCCGCTGGCCGCCCAGGGCCAGAAAATCACAGCCCAGCTCCTTCCCCCGGGCCACAATCATTTCCATCAGCTTTTTCATATAGCCCCGGCCCCGATACCTTTCATGCACGGAAACGGATCCCACAAAGCCCAGCTTCAGGATATGCTTTCCATCCATCATCAGTTCCATGGGAAGCAGCCCGATGGCGGCCCGGATATGCCCATCCTCCAGGGCAATCGCATGCAGGGGCGCATGGCCGGCATGGCCGTATACCTTGGGAATCAGCCGGTCAAAATGATGGGGCTCGTGGGCCTGGCTGAATACCAGATTGATGTGATCCAGAATGGCCTCTTCCTCACCGAGGCGGGCAAAACGATATTCGGTCATGGACTCCCTCGTTCATTCGTTTCTTATGGTAATGCCGGGGAACGTAAATTCTTTGGAAGGCAGGTACGGGAAGGGGATTCTTTTTGAAAAAGAATCCCCTCTTTCTATTCATTCTTACGCCTTGGTCACATTCTGCCCCTGGGGGGTATCCTTGACCAGATAGCCGGCAGCGGCCAGGGCGTCGCGAAGCTCATCGCTGCGTTTCCAGTTCCTTTCCTTGCGGGCCTGGGCACGGGCATCCACCATCTCCTGGATTTCGGCGGGCAGGCCGTCATCCGCCTTCTTGGCAAGCAGGCCCAGCACATCCGTCAGTTCCGTGAGCACGGCCAGGATCTTTTCGATGACCGCCTTGCTGCTCTGATCATTCAGGGATACATTGGCGTCCTTCACCAGTTCGAAAATGGCGCCCATGGCATCGGCGGTGTTCAGATCGTCATCCATGGCGTCATCAAAGCGCTGGGCATGGGCGGCGATCTTTTCCAGCAGGGCATTTTCTTCCTGGGAGAGGGGCTGATCCTTGGCGCTCTTGCTGAGGAACAGCATATGATCCCTTGCGGTATACAGCCGCTGCAGGGAAGCATGGGCCTGGGCCACCATATCCCGGCTGAAATTCACGGGGCTGCGGTAGTGGGCGGAAAGCATGAACATGCGCACATCCTCGGGATTATATTCCTTCACGATGTCACGGACGGTGAAGAAATTGCCCAGGGATTTGCTCATTTTTTCATTATCGATGTTGATAAAGCCGTTATGCATCCAATACCGGGCAAAGGGCTGGCCGGTGGCGCATTCGGACTGGGCCACTTCATTTTCATGATGGGGGAAGAGCAGATCCTTGCCGCCGGCATGGATATCAAAGGTTTTGCCCAGGTATTTCATGCTCATGGCGGAGCATTCAATATGCCAGCCGGGCCGGCCCATGCCCCAGGGGGATTCCCAGGCGGGCTCCCCGGGCTTCTGCGCCTTCCACAGGGCGAAATCGGCGGGATGCTTCTTCACATCATCCACGTCGATCCGGGCGCCGGCCTCCAGATCATCCAGATTCTGGCCGGAAAGCTTGCCGTAGCCCTGATCCTTCTGGGTATCGAAATATACGTCCCCATCCACTTCGTAGGCATAGCCCTTATCCTGCAGGGTCTTGACCAGATTGATGATATCCTGCATATGCTCGGTGGCCCGGGGATGCACGGTGGCAGGGCGCACACCCAGGGAAGCGGCGTCCTTGTAATATTCGGCGATGAAGCGATCGCCCAGTTCCTTTACCGTGATGCCCTCTTCATTGGCACGGCGGATCATTTTATCATCGATATCGGTGAAATTCTGCACAAAGGTCACTTCATAGCCCCGGTGGGTGAGATACCGGCGCAGCACGTCAAATACGATGAAGGGCCGGGCATTGCCGATATGGAAATAATCATATACCGTGGGGCCGCAGGCGTAAATACCCACCTTGCCGGGGGTGAGGGGCACAAATTCTTCCTTTTTCCGGGTCTGGCTGTTGTAAATCTGCATAAGTACCTCCAAACAAAATTATTTTGCGAGAGGGAGATTCTTTGGAGTTGCACCGCATGCCCTGCGCCTGACGGCTTGCGCATGCTTCGCCACTTCCATTTCGTCTTCGCCTCTTACGCGGCCTGACCGGCCGCAACGAGAAGTTGGGTTTTTTCGTCTTTCCATGCATCACTGGGAAAATAGTTGATTTCCTCCACCAAATATAATCCAGAAGCAGTTTTCTTTGGGTGGGTGCGGGAGGGTATTTCTTTTTCAAAAGAAATACCCTCCCGCCATATCCCTCATCTTTCTCTTCCCGGACAATCGATGGCCGGGCAGTTTTCGCAGCCCAGCCTTTCGGCGCAGTCGGTGAGGGAACGTTCCAACTGAATGAGCCGTTTGTAGAGGGACTGGATTTTATCCAGCATGGGATCGGGCAGATCCCCATGATTGAGATCGATATCCGGGCGATGATCGGGGCCCTTTACAATGCGCCCGGGATTGCCCACCACGGTGCATTGATCGGGCACATTTTTCAGTACGATGGATCCCGCCCCCACCTTTACATGATTACCGATGGTGATCGGGCCCAGCACCTTCGCCCCGGCGCCGATGGTCACCCCATCCCCGATATCCGGGTGGCGCTTGCCGTGATCCTTGCCGGTGCCCCCCAGGGTAACGCCCTGATAGAGGGTAACATTCTTCCCGATAACGCAGGTTTCGCCGATGACCACGCCGGTGCCGTGATCGATGAAGAAGCCTTCCCCGATCTGTGCGCCGGGGTGGATATCAATGCCTGTTTTTTTCTTGGTACGGGCGCTGATGAGGCGGGCGATGAAAAAATGCCCTTTCTGATAGGCCCGGTGGGCCCTGCGGTGGCGGCGGATGGCCCGGAAGCCGGGATAGCAGAAGAATACCTCCCACCGGGAATGCACCGCCGGATCCCGGTTCATTACCGCATCCAGATCTTTTTTCAGCGTTTCAAACATTATCTTCCCCCTTCATCCGCATGTGCCTTATTACACAGCCTTCGATTACATTATAATATCCTGCAATCCATCTGAAACACATGCGCCGGGAAAAAAGAAAAACGGCCCCGCTTCTCCTTCAGAGAACGGCACGCCGCTAAAATCCACTCTTACTTCCCATGGAAAACACTTTAACGCAGCGCATACGGCGGGGCATACTTCCTTTTCTGCCGCGCAGCTCCCGGGGGCACTGCCTGGGCGGGCCGAGCACGCTTGCAGCCGGTGACGCGCTCTCTCTTGGGCCTGCTGATCAGGTTTTTTTCCCGTTCTTCACCGCTATCATTATATGCCCCTCCGCCCAAAAAGTCAAGCAGGGCAGAAAAAAGCCGCTCCATCCCCACAAAAAGGACGGAGCGGCTGATTTTTGTTTTTTATGCTTTCTGCACGCTGAGGGTGGCCTTCTTGCCGTTGATATCCCATTCCTGGGCCGCAGCGGCTTCGGGGGCAGCCTCATAGGATACGTTCAGGGCCAGCACGCCATTTTCAATCATGGCCTGGAAGGCCTGCACCGCTTCCACCACGTCCTGATCGCCCTGGCAGGTAACCAGGATACGGTCGGTGACGTCAAAACCGGCATCCTTGCGCATGGTCTGCAGCTTGGAGATCACTTCACGGGCATAGCCTTCCCGGATCAGGGCGGCATCCAGATTGGTATCCAGCACCACCGTCAGCTTGCCGTCCACCTGAGAGGTATAGCCTTCCTTCTTGACGGCCTCCACCAGGATATCTTCCTTATTGAGGATGATGTCGGTGCCGTCGATTACGAGGGTATAGGTTTCGCCCCGGTCAAAGGCAGCCACCAATTCATTGCCGTTCAGCTTCTGCAATTCGCCCCGCATCTTGCCAAGGAACCGGCCGTAGCGGGATTTCAGGGTCATGAAGTTGGGCTTGAGATCGTAGTTTACGAATTCGCTGGCATTTTCGATGAATTCCACGTTCTTTACATTGAGTTCATCTTCCACCAGGGATTTATAGGCTTCGCCAAAGTCTGCACCGGAAACGTAGAGGGTATTCAGGGGCTGACGCACCTTCATATTGCTCAGATTGCGGCAGGAGCGGCCCAGCTGCACCACCGTTTCCACAGCGGCCATCTGCCGTTCCACATCCAGATCGATCATGGCTTCATCGCAGGCGGGGAAATCGCACAGATGCACAGATTCGGGGGCATCTTTATCCACCGTGCACACCACATTCTGATAGATGGATTCGGAGATGAAGGGCAGGTAGGGGGCGATAACCTTTACCAGGGAGGAAAGCACGGTATAGAGGGTGATGAAAGCGGCTTCCTTATCCTCCGCCATGCCCTTACCCCAGAACCGGTCACGATTCAGACGCACATACCAGTTGGAAAGCTCATCCACAAAATCGCTGAGCTTGCGGCAGGATTCGGGAATGCGGTAGGCATTGAGATCCTCATCCACGCCCTTGATGACGGTGTTCAGCCGGCTGAGCACCCAGCGATCCATCAGGGTCAGCTTGGCATCCTTCAGGCTGTATTTCGTGGGATCAAAGCCATCGATATCCGCATAGAGGATGTAGAAATAATAGGTATTCCACAGGGTGGTCATGAACTTGCGGGGGCCTTCATTGAGGGCATCCTCATGGAATCGGCAGGGCAGCCAGGGGGCGCTGGAGGAATAGAAGAACCAGCGGATGGCGTCCGCGCCCTGCTTTTCCAGTACCACTTTGGGATCCACCACGTTGCCCAGATGCTTGCTCATCTTCCGGCCATCCTTATCCTGCACATGGCCCAGCACCACGCAGTTCTGGAAGGGGGCCTTGCCGAAAATCAGGGTGGAGATGGCAAGCAAAGTATAGAACCAGCCTCTGGTCTGGTCAACGGCCTCGGAAATAAAGTTGGCGGGGAAGCGGGATTCAAATTCTTCCTTGTGTTCGAAGGGATAATGCCACTGGGCGAAGGGCATGGAGCCGGAATCGTACCAGCAATCGATTACTTCCTTGGTGCGGTGCATGGGCTTGCCGCAGTGGGGGCACTTGATCACCACTTCATCGATGTAGGGACGATGCAGCTCAGGCAGGTTCACTTCGCCGATGGCCATTTCCTTCAGTTCCTGCTTGCTGCCGATGACGTGCATATGCCCGTCTTCGCACAGCCAGATGGGCAGGGGGGTGCCCCAGTAACGCTCACGGGAAAGACCCCAGTCCACAACGTTTTCAAGGAAATTGCCCATGCGGCCTTCCTTGATGTTGTCGGGATACCAGTTGACGGAGCGGTTATTGGCCACCAGTTCATCCCTAACGGCGGTCATCTTGATGAACCAGGTGGGGCGGGCGTAATAGAGCAGGGGGGTATCGCAGCGCCAGCAGAAGGGATATTCATGCTCATACAGCGCCTTCTTCAGCAGCTGGCCCCGGGCCTTCAGATCCTGCATGATGGGCTCATCCGCATCCTTTACAAAGGTGCCGGCCCAGGGAGTGCCTTCCACAAATTTCCCCTGGGTATCCACCAGCTGCACAAAGGGCAAGCCGTAATTGCGGCCCACCCGGGCGTCATCCTCACCAAAGGCGGGGGCAATATGCACAACGCCGGTACCATCGGTCAGGGTGACATAATCATCGCAGACCACATACCAGGCCTTTTCCCTGGGGGGATTTTCCATGGGGAAGAGGGGCTCGTATTCCATATGCTCCAGTTCGCTTCCCTGGAAAGTGCGCAGGATATGGATTTCCTTCTGATCCTCTTCGCTGAATACGGAGGGAATCAGGGCCTTGGCCATGATATTCCGGGCGCCGCCCAGCTCGAATTCACAATATTCTTCCTTGGCATTGACGCACAGGGCCACGTTGGAGGGCAGCGTCCAGGGGGTGGTGGTCCAGGCCAGGATGTAGGTGAGGGTTTCCGCATTCTTTACCTTGAATTTGGCAAAGGCGGAATATTCCTTCACAGCCTTGTAGCCCTGGGCCACTTCGTGGGAGGAAAGGGCGGTGCCGCAGCGGGGGCAATAGGGCACGATTTTATGGCCCTTGTAGATCAGGCCCTTATCGGCAATGGTCTTCAAGGACCACCACACGGATTCGATATAATCATCATGATAGGTGACATAAGGATGCTCCATATCCACCCAGTAGCCTACCCGATCGCTCATTTCTTCCCATTCATGCAGGTATTTCCAAACGGATTCCTTGCACTGCTGAATGAAGGGTTCGATGCCGTACTGTTCAATCTGGGGCTTGCCATCCAGGCCCAGCTTCTTTTCCACTTCCAGTTCCACAGGCAGGCCATGGGTATCCCAGCCGGCCTTACGCAGCACGGAATAGCCCTTCATGGTCTGGAACCGGGGGATCAGATCCTTGATGGCACGGGTTTCCACGTGGCCGATGTGGGGCTTGCCGTTGGCGGTGGGGGGGCCGTCAAAGAAGGTAAAGGTTTCGGGGGCATTGTCCCTGGCATGGAAGCTCTTTTTCACGATATCGTGCTCTTTCCAGAAGGAAAGCACTTCCTTTTCCCGGGCTACGAAATTCATATCCGTAGTGACCTTTTTGTACATGATGATCCTCCTAACAATTTGTCAGCAGATGATTGGAAACAAAATGGCTTGGATTCTTTTACCTTTCTCGGAGAAACCCGTTGATTGCCTGCAGCTAATGAATTATCCGAGCTGGTTTTTGGTGGGGGTGCGGGGGAGGTATTTTTGACACAAATACCTCCCCCGCAAATCCTCCCAAAACAAAACTCCGCCCCATGATATGGGACGGAGATGAATCCGCGGTACCACCCAAGTTGGCGATCAGAAATCGCCCGCTTATGCATCCTTTTATCGGGGATGAATCGCCTGCCCTTCGGCAGGAGGCTCCAAAGTGATCCGGCGCCGCGCCGCCTGCCGGGCTTCCACCTTGCCCCGGCTCTCTTGAAAGCGGTGATGCGGGCCCGTCTTTTTCAACGCCCGTACTCGAAATATTATATAGGAAAGTGCAGTTTTTGTAAAGAACAAAAATTGTACAATTTTATTCTACAAAAACGGCGGCATACCAATTCTGCTCTTCCGTATCGGGATCGATCAGGGTATTGATGGGCAGGCCGAACTGGCGCACGGTTTTGAATACATCAATGCCCACGCTGTGGAAAGCGGGCCGGGCCTTGCGCACATTGCGGCATTCCCCGCCGGTATGGCCGGCGCATTCCTTGCACAGGCCGCAATCGCTCATGGAAAAAGCAAAATAATAGCCCTTGCCGAAGGCCTCCCCCTCCAGGGCGAAGGATACTTTTTGGGTGATATGCTTGTCATGGCCGCCGATGATCACCCCCCAGGTATACCGGGAGAGCATTTCTTTATATTCGGAAAGGGGCGGATTATTGGGCCGGGAAGGGCAGGTGAGGCCCTTTCCCCAGTCAGTGCAGCCATACATGCATTTGAGCAGGGTGCGGCTGTCAAAGCAGATATCGGAAATATGGAAGGGCACGCAGCTCACCGCGCCCATGGCCAGCGCCTTTTCCACCATTTCATGGGCATAGGCAGGAAATTCAAACATGAAAGGGGCCTCCTTTACGGCAGTCTTTTCCCTTTCTAATTCGCAGGAAAAGGCATTTTTCCTGCCTGCTTCCCCAATTCCCCGGCCCAATCCTTGATTGACAGGGCCCCGTTCCCTCCCTTATAATGGAAAAAAGAAAACAAAAAAAGGAGAATGCCCATGGATTGGCGACCCACCCCTTCATCCGATCTCATCACCCGGCAGTATCTGGACAGCCTGCTGGTGGAGGTCAGGCATCTGGATGCCTGCCTTCCCGATACCCATTTTACCTGCTTTGGCAAATCCTTTGCCGCCCCCATCACCACCGGCGCCCTTTCCCATCTGCATAATACCCGGGAAAACGGCATGGCCGAAATGGCCCGGGGTGCATACCAGGCGGATATGATCGCCTTTTCCGGCATGGGCCCTGCGGCAGAGCTGGAGGGCATGGTGAATACCGGCGCATCCGTGATCAAGATTATCAAAACCTATCAGGACCGGGATGCCATCCATCAGAAAATCCGCCATGCCGAAAGCTGCGGCGCTTTTGCCGTGGGCATGGATATCGATCATGCCTTCAGCAGGGGCAAGGGCTATGATTGCATTGAGGGCATGGAAATGCGCCCCCTGACCACCCCGGAATTAAAGGATTTTGTGGCCTCCACCACGCTGCCCTTCGTCATCAAGGGCGTGCTCAGCGTGCAGGACGCCCTGAAATGCAAGGAAGCCGGGGTGAAGGGCATCGTCATTTCCCATCACAACGGACGGCTGGATTATTCCCTGCCGCCGCTGATGGCGCTGCCCCGGATCCGGGAAGCGGTGGGCAATGATATGGTAATTTTTGTGGACTGCGCCATCGAATCAGGCCTGGATGTGCTCAAAGCCCTGGCCCTGGGGGCGGATGCCTGCTCCGTCGGCCGGCCGCTGATGGGCAGCCTGAAAAATGGCGGCGCTGAGGAAGTGGCCGCCCATCTGCGCCGGATCCAGGCGGATCTTTCCTACGCCATGGCCATGACCTGCTGCCATGATCTTTCCCGGATCCAGCCTGATTTGCTGCATAAGAAGGATTTTTGAGGAAGGGGTTTTGCGGGAGGGGATTTCTTTTGAAAAAGAAATCCCCTCCCGCGCCCTCCCAAAGAAAACTGATTCTGGATATGACTGATCAATACTCTATCACCAGGTTTCCCAGTGAAACGTAAAAAACCGTTCAGTTCATACCGTCAAGCCTGTCACTTCCGTTCCGCATTCAGATTTCTTTTGAAAAAGAAATCCTCTCCCGCGCCCTCCCAAAGAAAACTGATTCCGGATATGACTGATCAATGCTCTATCAGCAGGTTTCCCAGTGAAACGCAAAATATTGTTCAGTTCATGCCAACAAGTCTGCCACTTTCCATTCCGAATTTCAGAAAGGTGTGTTTCCATGCGCTTTGGCGGTTCCGTTATGCTCCCCTATCGCTCCCCCAAGGAATGGCTTGCCCATGTGAAGGAATTACAATACAGCGCCGTCATTTTTCCCCTTCACTGGAGCGCCCCCAAAGCCCTCCGCCAGGAATATCTTTCCTGCATCCGGGATCATGATCTTTTGATCGGCGAAGTGGGAGTATGGAAAAATCTGTTCTCCCCGGATGAAAATCAGCGCGCCGCCGCCTTTTCCGAATCCATCCGCTGCCTGGAGCTGGCGGAGGAGGTGGGGGCCAATTGCTGCGTCAATATCAGCGGCACCCCTTCCCACGTATGGGATGGCTATCACCCCCTCAATTATTCCAAAGAAATTTATGACCGGGTGGTGGAAACCAGCCAGAAGATCATCGATGCCGTGCAGCCGGAAAAAACCGCCTACACCCTGGAGCCCATGCCCTGGATGTGCCCCCGTTCCCCGGAGGAAAATCTGCAGCTGATCCGGGATGTGGATCGCCCTGCCTTCCGGGCCCATCTGGATTATTGCAATATGGTCTCCTCCATGGAGCGGTATGCAGATGTGCACAGGTTCATTGAAACCTGCTTTTCCCTGCTGGCCCCCCACATCCGCTCCATCCATGCCAAGGATATTCTGGTGGATCAGCATATCCTGCCCCTGTGCATTGAGGAAGTGGCCCCGGGGAAGGGCTGCATTCCCTTTGATCTGGTATTGCAGCTGAGCCACCGCCTGGGCCCGGACACCCCCGTCTTTGTGGAGCATCTGCCTGATCACGAAAGCTATCTGAATGCATCCCGTTTCATTCATAAAATCGCAAATGAAGCGAACGTCCCCATCAAATAAGGAGCGTAACTGGTTATGAATATTCTCATTCTCGGGGGCAGCGGCACCCTCAGCGGCCGCATCGCCCATCTGGCAGTGGAAATGGGGCATCAGGTATGGGCCGTCACCCGGGGCATCCGGCCCCTGCCCGCGGGAGTGCATCCCCTGCAGGCCGATCGGAACAGCGAAGAGGAAATGCGCGCCGCCCTGAAAAATGCCCCGGCATGCTGGGACGGGGTGATCGACAGCATCTGCTTCAGCGCCGATCAGGCCCGGCTGGATCAGCGGCTCTTCAGCGGAAAGGCGAAGCAGCTGGTGATGGTATCCACCGATTCCGTCTATCATCCCGATTTCAAACAGGTGCCCCAGGATGAAAGCAATGAGCATTACCTGACCGATGACGGATACGGTGCAAACAAGCGCCGGGCAGAGGAAATTTTTATCGCCGGTGGCGACGCCCTTCCCTACACCATCTTCCGGCCCGGCCATATCTACGGCCCCGGCTTCCAATTGGGCTGCTATCCCGATCACACCCGGCAGAAGGATCTGCTTTCCCATATGCGCTCGGAACAGCCCATCGTGCTGGCCGGGGGCGGAGAATTTATCATCCATCCCATTTTCGTGGATGATCTGGCACGATGCATCCTGGCCGCCCTGGGCAATGAAAATGCCATGAACCAGATTTTCTGCATCGGCGGCGGGGATTATATGACCAACCGGGCCTATTTTGCCGCCATCGGGGAATTGATCGGTCATCCTGTGCATTTCCAGGCCCGTCCCCTTTCCGATTATGCGGATCGGCCGGAATACAGCGGCCATCTGTGCCAGCGCTGCTATAAAATGGATAAGCTCATGCAGGCAGGCCTGCCCCTGCCGATGACCACCCTGAAAGAGGGGCTTTCAGCGCAGATCGCCTGGCTGGACGCCCAGGAATAATCAAGGAGGAATCGCAATGGGATTTTGGTTTTTCATGCTGGCCATGGTGCTTTTGATCCCCGGGCTGATGATTTTTTTCGGCCGCCGCTTCATGGATAAGCCCCCGGAGGATATTGGCTTTCTGTACGGTTACCGTACCTATCGCTCCATGCGCAATCAGGATACCTGGTGCTTCGCCCATCAGCACTTTGGAAGGCTGTGGTACCGCTGGGGCCTATGGCTGCTGCTGAGCGCCATCCCCATGCTGTTTTTCATTCAGAAGGGAGAGGACGCCATCGGCATTGCCGGCACCGTTCTGCTTCTGATCCAATTGATCCCCATGATGATCCCCATTGTGCTGACCGAACGGGCGCTGAAAAAGCATTTTGATAAAGACGGAAATCCCGTCAATCCACAATAAAAATACGGCCTCTGCCATGAAAGCAGAGGCCGTATTTTTATAGTTTTTCCTTATCTGTGGGGTTATTGACGATGCCAAAGCCCACCAGCACCGGCAGCAGCACATTGAGAAAACCATCAATGGTTGCCTGCAGATCCAGATCAAAAAATTCCTTCAGGCAGAAGGTGATCAGGGCGGCGATGGAGGTCCACAGCGCCCAGGATTTCAACCGATTCTGTTCCATGCTTCCTCCTTTTTCAGATCAGATGGGCGGTAAGATAGCCGGCGGCGGCCAGAGCCAGATATTTGATAATCTCCATCATCACCGCCTCCCACCGCCGGGCAGGGCGGCTTTTCAGCTCATCCACATCCCGGCGGATGCTGGCCACCGCCTGCTGGGTATTTTCCTGCTTGTTGGCCAGATCCCGGATGGAAAGGGCCAATTGATGCACCGTATCGGTAAGCCGGGTCTGCTCATCAATCCGGCGGAAGGCCGCCTTGATATCCCGGCGCATGGCGGCATACTGGGCCTGCAGGGCAGCGACCCGGCGTTCCAGATCATCCTGCATTCTGCCGCTCCCTGTCAAGGCAGCAGGAAAGCCGCTCCACCGCCCGGCGCAATGCCTCCAGCGCCTGCACCACCCCGTCAGGCGCATCCGCTTCCGTGGGATACAGCCCCTCCGGGATGGCCCAGTGGGTCCAGCGGCCATATTCCGCCATTCCTTCCCGCACAACGCCCTCCTTATGCCCCTTGGCGTGGATGCAGGTGCCATCCCCCAGACAGATGCCGGTATGGCCCATGGTATTGGGATTATCCTGCCGGAATACCAGGCATAAAGTATCCGGTGGCAGAGTATCCATTTCGCCTTTTTCAGCCCATTTCGTTTTATTCCATTGGGATGTGGCGCCGGATACCATCCTGATGTCAATGGCGTCCATGGCCCAGCGGGTGAGCTGGGCGCAATCATAGGCCCGCTTCCCCTGCCCGGTGGAATCATCGAAATACTTGCAGCCCTTGCAGCTATCGGCCCTGCCCATCATCCGGGGGCAATTGGCCTTGATTTTCGCCGCCGATCCGGGATACTGGGCCGCCCTGGCCTTGCGGTAGGATACCGTGCAGGGCTGGCCCGTGCCCCCCATCAGATACGGATTCCCCACCCGGGAAAGCAGCCAGTTTTTTACCGTTTCGATCTTATCCATGTTTCCCTCCTTTACAGAATGTATCTGTCCTCATCATCTTTGAAAAGCACAATATCCGATTTCACGCAGCAGGCAGGGCGCAGGGGAAGTGAGCTTTTCACGCCACTGCTGGCCAGTACGCCATCGACATTTACGGCCCTTGCATAATTGTTCATGCCCCCTGATGGGGTTCTCGTCCAAACATACGTTGCTGTGGCCCCATCCTCCTCATAGGCGATTCTGGATGCATCATCCGCAAAGTACGGGATATGGGTGCCTTCGGCCTGTTGCTGCCCTGTATATTCCATGGCAGACAGGGCGAACATATGGGTGTTTACGGTAGTAAGGGTGGATACATTGGCGTTTGCAACAATGGGGATATCCACCGCTTCAATCTTTCCCTGGGTATCCGCAGGCAGGGCATCATAGTAGTTTGTATAGGCCGTATTCAGCGCCGAAGTATTGTACTTGACGCTGCTTGCATAGGGCGGGATCGAAGCCAAATACATTGATTCTGTGCTGCATGCCCTGTAGCGGATCAGGGTGGTAAGCCCGCTTCCATGATGATTGTGGGCCAGCACGATATAGGGGGTCAGCTGATCTTCCATCAGATATACCAGCGTACCGGCAACCAGATTGGAAAGGGGTGTGCCTTCCCACGGGGGCGTGCCCAGCTGCAATACGCCGTTATCGATATACATGCCCTTGCCAAGGGCCAGGGGCTGTGCCCTGCCGTTGGGGGCCACATATAAAAGCTGCCCTGCATTTTCAATGCCCATCAGGAAGCCCCCTGTCATCTGCAGATTGCCGTAAATCTTTAAGGCACCATCCACATCCGCCAGGCCCCCGAAGGCCCAGGCGCCGCCGCCCCGCTTGATATGCAGCTCCGGCTTCGCCCTGGTGATCACATCGTAGTAAATCACTTCTGCGCCCAGGCCGTCACCCAGCAGATACCGGATATCATAATTCTGGCCGATGTTCATTTCTCCGTCCCCGAAGATCAGCATGCCCTCTGCCATGCTTCCGGCATTTATCCATTCCTCGGTTCCTGCAATCCTGTAGGCGGCTGTGACGGATACGCTGTTATGCCCGCCGCAGGAGGAATAGATCAGATCGGCTTCCATGCTGGCATAGGTGCCTTCATCCATTTCATTGCCTTCTGTATCACAGCGCAGGGTGACGATGTTTTTGAGGGCCGGGGCCTGATAGGGTTCCACAGGAATTGTCAGCTTCTGGGTGCCCGTTCTGCCTCTTGCATCCGTTGCCGAAAGGGTGATGGTTACCTCCCCTGCCGGGAGCAGCCCCGTCATCATGGTGAAGGGCAGACCGGCGCTTTCCGCCGCGGCCCCTGCCCCCGCCATCCGATATAGGAGGATGGGGGATCCGTAGGCACTTTCCGCTTCCTGATCCAGATGGATTTCTGCCTGGGATTTGCCCTGCACATATACGCCCCAGCCGCTTGGCACATCGTTATCAATCCGCAGGGCATAGGCCCCGGAAACAATGGGCCCCACATCATCCGGGCAGCGAAGAAGGGCCGTTTTTTCAATGGTTCCTGCTCCTGCCGTTTCAAGGGAAAGCAGCATGGGCGCTGTTTCGCTCTCCGGCATGGCAGAAAGCCAGGAAAGGGGCGGGGTAAAGGAAATGGATCCAGCCCCTGCCGCCGATTGGATGGTTTCCGAATATTCTCCAATGGAAGCAATCAGGGTATGGGCCTTGTCCGTATTGGATAGCAGAGTGATGGTAAGGGCCTCTCCTGCATCCACCTTATCCTCAGAAAGGGAAAAATCGCTGGTGCCGGATAGATCGGCCGTGATCACCGCCGCATTGGAAAGGGGGCCGTCCATGTACTGGCCCAGGGTCTGCACCTTGTAATATCGGCTGCCGCTGTCCGGGGCGTATACGGTAAATGCACCGCTTTCTGCCGTGCTGACGAGGGTGTCAATCTGTTCGAATGGCCCATCCTGCCGGTCTGCCATCCACAGGGCATAGCCCCGGATGGGGTTATTTTCTCCCGCTGCTGCACCGGAGAAGGAAAGAATGGCTTCCCCGCCCGGATATTGCGCAGAGGGAATGATAGTAAGTGTGTCAGGTGCAGCAGGGGCCGTAACCGATACGGATACCTGGGCGTATGCATCGGATAATCCGCTGTCATAGCCGGAAATATCGCCCAGCGCCTTCAACTTATAGAAATAGCTCCCTGCACTGCCGGGGGCGGTAACGGAAAGATTCAGCGTATCCGCATCCGTTTCCGCAAGATAGGCATATTCCCCATCCGCAGAGGATGCCCGATACACCTGATAGCCGGAAATGTTTACGTTATTTCCCGCCTTTGCGCCGCTCCAGGAAAGGGTGACGCTTTCGCCGGGGGTGGCCGTTGCTTTTGAAATAGTCACCACCGTGGGCGCTGTGGGGGCGGTATAGGGCATTTCATAGGTGATGGTCAGGGTGATATTCTGAAAGCCGCCGCTGGCCGTCACAGTGCCGCTGGTGGCGCTGCCGGTTTTATAGCCGCCGTTTGCCTGGAAAGAAAATGCGATTCTAAGCTCCTCTTCCGGGTTGATATCGGCAGGGTCAAGCTCCACCGTTCCGGCATTCACCCCGGCCATCAGCAGCCTGCCGCTGCCCCATCGGCTGGCGGTCAGAACGGCGCTCTGAATCTCTGCCCCTTCCGGGATGCCTGATAAATCGAAATAAACGGCATCGTAGCCGGTGGACGGCGTTCCGTACAGATAATCCCGTTCATCCGGGTCATAGCGGTAATACCAGCTGCTGGAAATGGATACACTGCCGCCGTTCAGGGAAAGTACAGCCATTATGCATCCCCTCCAATCCATTTGATGCTCAATCCGCTGTTATAAGCGGATACGGCCCATTCTTCCTTCTGGCTCATGCGCTGGGCAAGGCCCAGGCGCTCGGTCTTTACATTGGTCACTTCCAGGGTGCGGTTATCTGCCCGGAAGGTGGCCGTATCCCCCACCCGGCCAATCTCCAGCCCGTTTTCTGTCACCCGAAGGAATGCGCTCATTTCCTCCTGGCTCTTTACATACAGCCGGATAGATTCATTGCCTGTGATATCCAGGGCGTTGAGCTTTGCAATCATGGCTTCCCTGGCGAACAGGGTATCCACATCCAGGGTGGATGCGATCAGCTCCCGAATCAGGGCGGATTCACCAAAGATTTCTCTTGCGTTCAAGGTGGCCGCCGTCACGCTGCCTTCGATGATCTTTTGCCCTGCATCAATGGAAAGATCCCGGATATCGCCGTTTTCAATCAGCTTCTTTTCTGCTTTGACAGCTCCTGTTTCATCCACGGAAAGGGCATAGAATGCGCCGTCAGCACCCTTCACCATCAGCTGGCCCACAGAAAGAGAAACAAGGTTTGCTTCCGTTACTGAAAGCCGGCTGATATACAGCTCCCCGGCATTGCCCTTGGTAATGATGGCGGTATCTGCATTCAGATCCTTGATCCGGGCAAAGTCGATATCCACGTTCTGAATCTCTGCGCTTGTGATGTGGGCAATGGCCGCCTGCAGGGATTCAATTTCTGCCCAATCGATATCCGCCTTCAGGATGTGGGCGGAGGCGGCGTCCAGGGCGTCTGCCGAAAGATGCCGGGCCTCCACCGCATGGGCGGATAGCTTTTCCGCATCCACCGCCCCGGCGGAAAGATGGCTTGTCTCCACTGCGCCTGCCGCCAGCTTTTCCGCCGTAACGGCAGCGGCAGCCAGCTGATAGGCCGTAATACTGCCAGCCATCAGGGAGGAAGCGGCAATGGAGCCATCCTGGATCAGGGCGCCGTTGATGCTGCCGGAAAGCCGGGCGGCATTGAGCATGCCGGAGGCGGTAAAAATACGGCCTGTGGTCTGCTGATCAGCGGCGGCTGTGCAATCGCTCTGCATCCAGAAGCCCTGGGAAAAGGAAAGGGTCTGCCGGGTGATCATCATTTCCTGCCGTTCGCCGGAGGGCAGCAGCATGGGCAGCCGATCCCCCAGGCATCTTTCCGGATTGCCCCGCCAGGTAAGCCGGGCAGGAATCAAACGCATGCCCTGCAGGGCATCCATCAATCCCATCGCCAGGGCAGCGGTATGATCCGCCTGCCAGGAAAAGAGGGGATTGCCAGCCAGGGAAAGGCAATTCATGGGACTGACCGGATCATCCGCCGCGCGGATTACCAGCGGCCCTTCCGTTCTGGGGGCCCCGTCCAGCTGAATGCTCAGGGCGGAAAGGGGGCCAAAGCACAGTTCGCCGCACTGCTGGCCCAGAATCTGATCCGGCTGCACAGGCAGAAGAACCTCATCCTGCCAGACCCGCCTGAAATGCACCCCGCCGCTCCGGTCTGCGGCGGCAAAGCAGCCCGCCGCCCCGGCGGCATGCCCCAGCGCCTGGCGCAGGGAAATTTTTCCCCAGTCAGGGGCGGATTGGATCACCACACCGGCATTGGGAAAATCCGTATCCAGGGCATATCCCACCCTTGCCGCCATCTGCGCCGCCATTTCTCCCAGGGTAACAGGATAGAGGAAATCATCCTCAAAGGCCGTTTCAAAGGCCACCCCCAGGGCGTCGCTGCCGGACAGATGCAGCTGCTTGCTGCCCTCCTGCCGGGATACCCGGGTGACAAAAAAGCAGGCAAGGGGCGCCCTTTCATCCCCGGCGCATAAATAGAGCTGCACCTGGGCACCGATCAGGCTGTAGGGCCTGAAGATATCCTCCCGGTCATACAGCGTCAGGGCGCAGACAGCGGAAAAGGCACCGCCCAGCAGATTGCCCGTATTGCTGCCCTCGCTGAGGGAAAAGGAAAGGGCCTGGCTGCCGTCAAAGGAAAGGCAGGCCCCGGTGGATAAAGAAATTTCACCGGCCAGGGAAAGGCGGCGGCCGGGGGCGGAAAGATGATCCGCAAATGCTTGACTGATCATCACTGTTCCTCCAATGTCAATTGCACATCCGCCCATTTGGGCGCATCCTGCTGATATTGCCACACCCGGGCCGTCTGCCGCTTGATGCAGCAGATCATTTCACGCCGGCTGGAAAGGGGATCAGGATAAACCAGGGTGAAAAATCCCCCCGCTGAAAGCACCTGGGAAAGGGCCTGCAGCTGATCCCCCGCCATGCGGTGCCAGGTGATTTCCACCATTCGTTTTTCCCGCACTCCCTCCTGCACCAACTGGCCCAGGGCGTTATATTGGCTGGTGCCCCCTTTGGGAATGATCTGCACCGTCAGCGCATGGGGAGAGGGCAGGGAAAGCCCATTGATCGATATCATGCACATCCCTCCTTACAATACCAGTTCCACCCGGCCCGATCCCTGGCTGACCCGGTTGATGCCCTCAAGAGCGGCAACACCCAGGCGATAGCCATCCACCTCCAAGGGGATGGTGATGGAAAGACCGGATAAGGGCGGATCGGCATCTTCTTTTCCGGAAGGGGCAGAAAAATGGGGCATGGCCGGCCATTCCACCTCCGGCATCTGCAGGGCCTGGGCCGCCCGGACGCCCAGACCGCCCGCCTCCCTTTCCACCCGGGCAGTGCCTTCCCGGATGCCTGTGATCAGGCCTTCATCAAAATATCTGCCCGTTTCAAAGGTAATACGGGAAGGGGAATGAATCTGCAGCGCTGCCCGGAGGGCGGCAGCAGCCGCCTGGGCCACGGTCCGGGCGGCGGCAACGATGCTGCCCTTATAGGACAGGATGCCCGTCATCAAGCCTTCCCCTGCCCGGCTGCCGGCGGATGCAAATTGTGCTGCCAGGGCGTCCGCCTGGGCGCCCATACCGGCAAGAATGGCGCCCAATTGATCCGCCGCAGCGGAAAAAGGCGCAAGATCGGCGGAAAAAACCACCGATAATTCTTCCAGGGTCATAATTCTTCCTTTCTGCGCCAGGCAAGCAGGCGCCGCTTCATTTCTTCAGCCGTCATTTCAGGCATTTCATCCGCAGGGGGCGGCGGCAGCCTTTCCGGCGCATGTATGGAAAGGGCCGTATACCGGGAAAGCAGCCAGATCTGCTGCAGGGTCTGCTTTTCCCTGGCCCTGTGCCGGGCAATTGCCAGGGATATTTCCCTGGGTGTCATGGAAAAAAGCTGCATCGCTTCACCAATCCCGGCATTCGCCAGTTTTTTCTGCAGCCGAAAATACTGCTGTCTCAGGGGGAAGGGGGATTTTCCTCCCCCCTCCCCGGATGAAAAAAACCGGCGTCCTCCAGTGCCAGGGCAAGAATCCGGGCCACCTGGCCCAGGGAGCCCCCCTCTTTCAGATGCTTTTCCAGCAGATCACCGGCATCCGAAAGGGAAAGGCCGGGCCGGGCATCCGAAAGTGCGCACCACAAAAGGCCGCGGACGGCGGAAAAGCTGGTTTTCAGCAGCTGATCCAGCCCGCATGCCATTTTTTCCTCCAGGATACACAGGCTGTTGACGGTATAGCGCAGGGGATAGGCCTGTCCGGAGAGATGAATCATCCGGCTCACAGCAGCGTCACCCCGCCGGTAAGCCGCAGCACCGCCGTAAAGCCCACCGCACCATCCACCTGGGCGGCGCCCAGGGCATGGGATTTCACAAAGGCGGTAAACTGCACCTTGCTTTTATCGGGGAAAGTAACGGTAAAGGGCACCGCATCCCCTGCTTCATACAGGGTGCGCAGCATCTGCTGGCCTGCCTGGCCTGCATCATAGAAGCCCTCCAGGGTGACCTCCCCCATATCTTTCAGGCCCTGCACATACTGGCGATAGCCGTTTTCGGCATCCAGGCAGGTCACATCCACCGCTTCGCTGTCCGCCTTGATTTCGCTGATGGCCTTCAGGCGGCCGATCACCGTATCCGCATCGTTGTAACGGCACGAAATGCTCGTGCCCATGGCTTTCTGGGGCATTGAAATTCCTCCTTTATTGATAGATGGTATCGCCCTGGATCAGGGCGCGGTACCGCATATGCTTCCGATAGGCCCAGGCCTGATCATCATAGAGATCGTAAGCTGCCTGGCGCATGAGCCCCAGAGCAGAAAGGGCGGCATCCGCATCCTGGCACAGGCTTTCCAATTCTTCTGTTGCTGCGGCATATACATCCACATTGGCCACATATTCTTCCAGATAATCCTGCCCGTCTGCCCGGGCATGCACCCGGCGCAGCTCATCGCCGATAACGATGATAGGCAGGGCCATTTCTTCCTTTGCAAAGGAAAGGGCGCAGCAGGCCGGCAGATGGGCCAGGGCGGACAGCATAGCAGGTTTCAGATCCGTCATAACAGCATCTCCTTCAGGGCATTTTTTGCATTTTCATGATATTTGGATTGCCGGGCGGCAGGCAGAAGGAAGGGCCGGGCGGGAGTGCGCAGGGTGCCCAGTTCCACCGCCGCTCCATAGGGGCAGCCCGTCTCCACCGCTCCCTCCAGCCCGGATGCGCGGCTCCGGATGGATGCGCGCAGCGCGCCGGTGCGCACCGGGGCCATCCCCTGGGCTTCATCCCGGGTCAGCTGCACCGTCTTTCCAATGATCCCTTCCATGGCCTGCCGGCACCGGGGGGATATGCTGCGGATGCGGCCGATGGCGCTTTGCAGCCCCTTCATCGGCTGCACCTTTGCACATCTGCCTGGATATGCCCGGGATAACAGCGCACCTGAAGGCAGCGATAGGGCCTCTCCTCCACTTCCAGCCGATCCCCCGGCCGGATTTTCATTTTCCAGGGCAGCAGCAGCCGAAGCGTATCCTGGGCATATTCCCCATGGCGCATGGCCTGCCACTGGCCCTTCAGGGGACGGACGGCGCAGGGGATCTTCTCCCCCTGATACAAAACGGAAACCCGGCCCCGCTTGAATAATCGCATGGCAGCTCCTTTCCTTATGTGACGGCCTTCCGGAAGGCAAAAATCTCCCGGCGCAGGCCTTCGGGCAGATCATCCGCCGCCCTTTTCACATCCCCTTCGGTGTGCTCCCTTTCCCCTTCCATGCCCATCCGGTTATAGAGAATGACAGCCAGGCGCACCTGGGCATTTTTCAATGCTTCCGGCACCTGCTGCCGCCAGGTCAGGGCGCAGATGAGGGCCGCCGCATCCTCCAGCAGGGAGAGGAGGAGGGATTGCTCCCCCTCCCCCGCATCGGGCAGATGCAGCCGCAGGGAGGCCAGCAATGCTTGCTGCTCCATTGCGGTATCCTCCTTTATCAGCCCATCACACGAACGGCCAGTTCGGGATACAGGGTCTTGAAGCCATAGAGCACATCCATGGACAGCATTTCACGCTTGTGCTGCATATCATAGCCGCGCACCACACGCAGGGATACGCCGTTATAATGGGTCACATAGCTTTCCACGCCGCCGGGAGCGGGCAGGGGACGGGTGACAAAGGCAAAGGCCATGGGATGGAAGGCCAGATTGGCGGTATGGCTGCCCAGCAGGGTCACTTCCGTTTTATCGGCGGTCTCAGGCAGGGCGGGGGATACCTGCACATCGGCAATGGCATTGCTGGTGGCAGCGGCGGAATCCTGCAGGACGGTATAGGTCTTTTCGCCGATCTTGATCAGATCGCCCTTGACCAGCTTGCCGGTGAGGGTGGTGCCGGTGAGGGACAGGGTAGCGGCCCCTTCCTCCACCTTTCCATTTACCTTGACGGCCTGGGCGGCGGTGATGCCGGTCTGATGCTGCTTGACCGCCTGGCTCATGTAGTGATCCATGCCCATTACACGGCCGATGCTGCCTTCCCGCAGGGCCTGGGTGGAGCCGGATTTTTCCGCATGCACGATGGGATCCAGGGCGGTAAAGGCAGCGTCGGCTTCCGCATCCCATACGGCCACACGGCCGGATACGGGGGCCTTCAGCAGATTGAGCTGCTTGCGGGCGGCGGCAAAATCGGAAAGGGCATCGGGGGTCTTGCCCGCTTCGCCCACGGCGGCATACACATCCTGATACAGCTTCAGGCCGTCGCTGTTGATCTTCTGGGCCAGGGCGGCGGCAGCGGGATCGATGAAGACGCGGGTGAGATCATCGATGCTGGTGGCGCCCTGCAAAGCTTCGATGCCCACATCCACGGTGGCGATCTTATCCAGGGTCACATCCACGGTGGATTCCTGGATATCCTGGGCGATAACCCCCTGCTGGGGATCAAAATCCCGGGCGGTGAGCACCACAGGCTTGCGCACCTGGATGGTATCGCCCTTGCAGGCAGCGAAATCATCGGAATAATCCTTGTGGATCAGATTGGGGAATACCAGATGCTCGATCAGACGGGGCAGGGCAGCACGGGCAAAATCCTTGATAGAAACGAACGTATTGGCCATTTTTCTTTCTCCTTTTCCTTATGTCAGTTGGTACGGCATACAGCCGCGTAGTATTCATCATCGGGCAGATCGCTGAGGGGGCGGATAGGGGTGGTTTTGGGGGCATGATCCAGCAGCCTTGCCTCCACCGCCGCCTGTACGGCAGCGTGGAAGCATTCCTCCAGCAGATTAATGCCCAGCTTCATGGCATCCTCATCGGCAAATGCCATGCATTCCGAAAGGGCGGCAGGCAGGCCCCGCTTTTCCATCTCTTCCCGGGCACGGGAAAGCATTTCCCGGCGGGCGATGGCCGTTTCCCTTTCATCCAGGGCGGTGCGGCGGTTCTTTTCTTCCTGGGCGGATTTTTCCATCTGCCGGGTAATCTGCTGCGCCAGGGCGGACAGCCTTTCTTCCACGGTCATATTTTCCTCCGCTGCCGCTTCCGGGGCGGGGATTTCCACAGGTGCGTCACTCTGATGATCCATCATCATTCCTCCTTTTCATTTTCAGGGATGCTCTGCCCATCCAGAAAGGGCAGCTGGGAGAGCAATACAGAATCGGGTACCATGCCCTCCAGGGTTTTGACCATCTGGGCAGCCTCCAGGGCATTTTCCGGCAGGGTGCGGGTAAAGATCAGGCGGATGCCCTCCGTATCCCCCATCCTCAGGCCCTTCACCGAAAGGAAATGGGCGAAGCAGCGCAGCCGCTCCTGCAGCCCCTCCCGGAACCAGCGTTCCTTCCCCCGGGTCAGCTGTTCCAGGCCCAGCAGCTTATATCTCATGGCAACGCCGCTCACATTGCCGGAAAACTGCTCATCGGAAAGATCGGGGATCATGGAAAATTTGTGGATATCCCTTTCCAGGGCGGTGCGCACCTCCTCTGCGCCGGTGCCCCCCTGCTTCACCAGATACTGGGCCCCGGCCTCCCGGTCGGGCAGATACAGAAGCTTATCCTGCCTGAGCTGCTGGGCAGGGGTGCGGCCCCTTTCATCCGCTTCCAGCCGGGCGCCGTAAACGATGAGCAGGGCGTCGGATAGCTGCTCCTGATCGTTGATCCGGCAGGATTGGAGGGTGTCATAGGCATCAATCAGGGAAAGCACGCTTTCCACATCCCCCTTCTCCTCTTCGTTATTCCAGTATTCGATCAGGGGCACCCGGCCAAAGTAATGGGGGCTGCGGCTGACGGGGGCGCGCAGCAGCAGGGTGGCAAAATCCGGGCCCTGGAAGGTGAGCTTTTCTTCCCCGGTGTATACCTGGGCCTGATAGCCCCGGGGGATGCCCCCTTCATCCTGCACAGGATGGAAATGCACCCCGAAAAGGGGCGTGGCCTCCGCATCATCGGAATAAACCGTAAAGGCGCACCGGGGATCCAGGGCGGCGGCCCGGGGACGGGCCCTGGAATCGGCGTAGACCAGCTCCACCCCCTTGCCATAAAGGGCGCATTGCCGGGCCAGCTCCAGATCCACCCCAGCGGCATTGCCCTCCTGCAGGGCCTTGCGCAGGGCGTCCGGGCCTTTGCCCTCCCCCTGATAGGCCACCGCCGTGCCTGCCAGATAGGAGGCGGCAATGGTGACGATATAGCGGGCATAGGCATGATGCAATTGATGATCGGGCAGCCCTTCGCCCCGGGGACGGCGGGAGCAGGATTGCATCAGGTAAGCGTCTCTGAGGCGGTTGAGCCGTTCCACCCCCCTCATGTGTTCATTCAGGCAGCCCTGCAGCAGCCTGCCGCTCAGGCCGCTTTTCAGGATTGCCCGGTCACGGGTAATCATGGGTGATTGTTTCTCCTTTCTTCTCTTCGGGCAATCAAAATGCCCCCGGCTATAAGCCAAGGGCTGATTTGCTGCCGGTATAGGCCCGGCGGCAGGCCATGTCCCCCTCCAGGGCATAGCGCATGGCGTCGATCAGATGGTTATCCTTATCCTGGGGCCGGGGCAGGGCATTACCGTCCTTATCCTGCTGCCACTGATAGCGGATCAGTTCGCCCCGGAGATGCTGGCACTGGGGAGAGAGGATGATCTGCTGCTGGCGCAGCCACTGCACCCCGTGCATAATGCTGTCGGGGCCCTTCCGGGCGGGCAGCACATACAGCCCCAGGGCACGCAGCTCGGCGATGGATTTGGGCTCGGCGCTGTCGCAGGTGATGGGGCCGTATTTGCCAAACGGCTTCAGGCGATCCGCCAGATCCAGATTGGTCAGCCCCTTTTCATACAATTCATCCAGCACATAGATTTTTCGCTGCCTTCCATCATACCTCAGCCGCACAAAGCCGCAGGGATCGGCGGCAAAGCCGAAATCCAGCCCCATTCGGGTCTCCCCGGGCGCATCCTCCCCGATATCTGAAATCTGCCAGTTGCGGAAGATCACATCCCCCGCTAATCCCCAGTTGCCCAGGGTATACACCTGATAGAAATAGGGATCGGGCTCATTTTCCAGCGCCGCCCGGTCGTCAGCGGTGAGGAAACGATTATCCCGGTAGGTGGTCTTCAGGATGGATACCCATTCGCTTTCCGCATAATTTTTCTCTTCCCGCCAGATGGAGAAAAATTCCTTGAAAATCCAGTGGGATTTGTACACCGGATTGAAAGAGAGGGTGAACCGCTTCACATGCCGGCTGGTGCCCCGCAATCGCTTATCCAATTGCTTAAAATCCCGCCATGCGCATTCGGTGGCCTCCTCCATCCAGATATCGGTGAGGGCGCCCCGGGCCGGGGTGAGGGATTTGATCTTTTCCACGTCATCCAGGCCGGCAAATAAAATCTGCGCGCCGTTATTGCGCGCAGTAATGGTGGAATCGGCCTTGCCGATGCGGAAAAGATGGGAAAGTCCCAGGCGGGATATGGCCTTGACCGTTTCATTCCAGCAGCTGCCCTTCAGCGTTCTGGCCACCTGACGCACGATCAGGATATTTCTGCCCTGCAGGGCATCCAGCACGCATCGGGTGGCCAGGAATACGGATTTACCGCTGCCTGCGCCGCCGAAATAGATCTGATACCGGTGCCGGTTTTCCAGATGGGGCCGGTAGATCCGGTTAATGAAATCCCCCCTGAGGGTGATCCTGGGCATATCAATCCTCCTTTACACAGATTTCAAAATCCCCGGAAGCGCCGCCCCCTGACTGGAGGGGATAGATTTTTTCAAAAATCAGGGTAGCTGCCTTCAGGGCATCCCCGTTGGAGGAATCGGGATCGGAAAGCAGGCTGATCAGCCTTTCCACCGCCAGCAGGGCCGCCTGCTCTGACCTTTCCCTCAGGATGGCCGCCCCATCCTTTTTGCTTTTCGTGTGCATCACCTCCATCTTTGGGATGATACCATTTTATCAGGAAAAACCCGACATGACACGACAGGTTTTTCCCGATTTTTGCAACAGATTCTCCTCCTTGGCCCCGGTTTAATCTTTTTGCAATTTCCCTGCCCCTTCCATTCCGGCAGCAGGAAAAAAATCCGGACAGCATATCACGGCGCACAAAAAAACGCCCACCCGGATTCGGGTGAGCGGCGAAAAGATAAGGAATTGGATCAGTTCAGCCCGGTGACGATGTGGCCGGTAGAGCTATCCTTCACACGGGTCCAGCCGTAATAGCTGTCCGTCTTGGTATTGTTTCCGATGAAGTTGATGGTATAGGTATTGGTACCGGTGGGATCGATTTCAACGACGGCGGTATTGTCACCAGCGCCGGTGTAGCCCTTTTCGGTGGCGGTGAAGGCGCAATCCTTGATATTGATCTCAGTGGAAGCGCTGCCATGGGCCAGGATGGCCTTGCTGTTGCCGCCGAAGGTGCAGTTATTGAAGTTTACCTCAGTGGCGCCCCAGATCCAGAGGTAGCCATTATTGAAATCCAGTTCGCAGTTATTGAAGGTCTGCACCCGGTGGGTGGTATAAGCGCCAAAGAAGGCACAATCATTGAAGGTAGCGCTCAAGCGGGCAAAGCCCTTATAGTTGCCGGTATTGGCGGTAGTATTAATGGTAACGCCGTTGAAGGTAACGGTAGAGCCGTCAAAGCCGTAATCGCAGCCGTCTTCGCCTTCATTCATGATCTTGATCACCGCATTCCGGGAACCGGAGAGGGTCAGGGTCTTGCCGCCGCAGTTTTTCACGTTATACTCGCCATCGGCCAGCATAATATTGGTCGCACCGTTCGCAACGGCAGCTGCCAGTTCGTCGGCGTTGCTGACAATGGCCACATTGCTGCCATGCAGCTCCTGGGATTCGCTATCGCTTACCCAGCGCTTCACAGGATATTCGAAATTGCCGCCGTTGATCGCAACGGTTTCGGTATCGCCATGGTAGCCGGAACCGAAGGAAACGGTGCCGCCCAGGAAATTACCGCCGTTGATGGTCACGGAGGTGTTGGCAAAGCTGTTGCCGAAGGAGTAGGTGTACAACACATCATTATCGGCGCTGGAGGCCTTGGTGGTCTGGAAAGTACCGTCATTGATGGTCACGGTGATGGTGGGGGCGGCGGAAGCGCTGCTGCCGGGCAGATGAATCCAGGCGGGAGTCGCAGCCTCAACCAGGCCGCCGTTCATGACGAATACAACGTTATCCTGATTGAATTTCGCAATGCGCAGCGCACACCGCTCGCCCTTCAGGGTACCGCCGTTCAGATAGAATACGCCCTTATTATCAACGGCATAGCTGGCGCCGCCATCGCTGCCGTTGGTAACGGTAATGCCTTCTTCAATCGTCAGCGTGGCTTCGTTGGTAATGGTGTTGGTAGCATAGGAGGGAATGCTGCTCATATCGGGATTGGCGGCCACAAAGGAAATGGTGCCGTTACCGGAAATGGTCAGGTTGCCGCGGTTATCGATGATGGCGGAGGCGCCGCTATTGGATACGGCATAGCTCAGATCGGCATCGGACAGGATCAGTTCGGCGGTAACGCCCTTATTGATCTGCAGGGTTTCGGTTACGGTCACGTCATCCGTCACAACAATGATGCCGCCGTCCTTCAGGGCTTCCTTCAGTTCATCGGCGGTGCGCACAACGGTGGTGGGCAGGCCTGCAACGCCGTCCTGCCAGGGATGTTCGTCGCCAAAGGCAGCATCCAGGGCCTGGGTGGCAGTCAGCTGTTCCATGTTGGCGGTCTGCACGGCCTGGGTATATACCAGGATTTCATAGGTTTCGCCGAAATGAGCAACATCGTCATTGCCGGCAAGCCGATCCATGTAAACCTGCTTCAGGCTGGGCGCAGAGGTAGCGCCGGGGGCCAGGGGCTGATCATAAGTAGCGCAGACAACATAATATTTCACGCCTGCGATGGTGATAAATTTACCATTGCTCAAGGTCAGGCCATCGGCAGCGATATCGGTATGAATCACCTGAGCAAAGCGGGCGTCATCCATGGTGCCGGCTTCAAAAGCGATCCAGGTGCGGACATAGGCCTCAGAAGCGCCTACGTTTTCCACGGTAACAACCTTGTCAATGGCGCCAGTAACGGTGCCGGCAGCGTCAACATAGGCAGGATACAGGGGCTGGCCCTGCTCAAAGGCATTGCCCTGGGCGTCCTTTTCATGCTGCTTAATCTTTACGTTGCCCAGCGTCATGACGTTGACGGCCGAATCCGTATCGGACAGGTAGGCAATCGTGCCGCTCAGGCTCATCGCCAGGGCCAGCACCAGGCTGAGGATCAAAATTACTTTCCGGTTCATCATTTTCCATTTCCTTTCTTTTTATGCTTAAGGCTTATTCGGCCTTAATCTTGAATACGGCCTTTTCCGCATCCCAATAGGTGGCGTAGCCCTCATTCATGCAGGTCAGCTTCTCCTCATCCCCTGCGGTATAGGTATAGCCGGCAGCGGGCTTCAGATTGAAGGCTGCGAAATTGCTGCCTTCGGCCACCGTGAATTTGAAGGGCTTGAAATCCGCCTTCAGATTGGCGGTATTATGATTGGTGCTCAGCGCGAAATGGATAACGCCGTCGCCCTCACCGCCGCCGACAGTGGGCGTCAGGCCGCCCTGGATCATGATATCGTCATTCAGTTCGCCTGCGGAAAGATCCACGGCGGGATTCCAGCCGTAGAAGCCATCCCAGGCAGGGCTGTTGGTGCTTTCGTTTCCTTCAAGCTTACCGCCGGTCATATTGAAGGAGGTGCGGTTGGAAAGGCGCAGGGCGCCGGCGTCATCGGCCGTATTGCCGCACATTTCAAAATCGCCGCTGATATTGACCGTGGAGCTGTCGCCGGTATACATGGCGCCGCCTACCGCAGCCTTATTGCCATTCATCTTGCCGCCATTGAAATTGTAGGTGGAAGCGCCGTAGCCATAGATGGCGCCGCCGCTGCCCGCAGCCGTATTATTGCTGATTTCACCGCCGTTCATGGTCAGGTTGCAGTTGCTGACCATGCGGATAGCGCCGGCAGAGCCGGTGGAGGAATTGTTATTGATCTTACCGGAATTGACGGTGATATGGCCGCCGCCCCAGATGGCGCCGGAGTCGGAGGAGTTGCCAACGATCTCGCCGCCGTTCAGCGTCAGGGTGGCGCCGATGCGGGTACCCAGACTGACCGCATGGGCACCATAGTTATTCTTCAGCACGGCGCCCTCATTCAGCACGATATGGCTGTTGGCTTCGGTAACGACAAGGCTGCCGGTAACCTCTTTCTGCTCGCCGTCCAGGATGGTATCCTCCAGCGTCAGGGTGGCGCCGTTCTTAACGACAATCATATTGCCCGTGAAGGCCGCAGTGTGGGCCACGTCATCCCCGGGATCACGGGTCAGGGTGCAGCCGTCGCCGTCGATGGTGATATCGGCAGTAATCTCAACGGGCTTGTCCAGGGTGGCGCTGCCCATCAGGGTGAGGGTGCCGCCGCCTTTGGCATTGGCCACTTTAACGGCTGCGTAGATATCATCATAGACAATACCGTTATACATCACCTGGGCATTGGGGATGAAGGGCTTCACGGCGCCGTTCACATCCATCTTGGCCAGCCATTCCGCCGCCTTGGCCGCAACGGAGCCGAAGGCAACATCCAGCGCTGCGCCGGGCGTCATATCCTCAAAATTGACGGTCTGCATCGCCTGGGACAATGCAAGGATCTCATACATGCCGTCAAACTGGGCCACATCCTCATTGCCGGCCTCAGGATTCATATAGACGTTCACCAGGCTGGCAGCGGTAACCTCACCCTTCGCCAGCGCTTCGGGATAGGTCACCCAGGCCACAAAATATTTGCTGCCGTTTTCCAGGGCAACGGGGGCATCCAGCCATTCGGCCGCCGTTCCGAAATCGGCAACAATCAGTTCCCTGAATTTTGCAAGATCGGTTACATCGCCTGCCTCAAAGGCAATGATCGTACGGACGTAGGCGTCGCTGCTGCCCACGTTCTTTACGGTCACTTCCTTTTCGATGAGGCCATAAACGGTTTTTTCGCCGTTCGCATCCTCAGCGATATAGGCAGGATACAGGGGCTGGCCTTGTTCGAAGCCGCCCTCTTCCATTCCATTTTCAAGCTGTACGATCTTTACGCTACCCAGCGTCATGACGTTGACGGCCGAGTCCGTATCGGACAGGTAAGCAATCGTTCCGCCAAGGCTCATCGCCAGGGCCAGCACCAGGCTGACGATCAAAAGCAGTTTACGGCGCATGATGATTTCCTCCTTTTTCACATACAGATACACTCTGCACATTTTATTACATTTTATACCATTCCCCCTCTCCTTACAACTCAAACGTCCGTTTATTGATAGTTATTTCACATTCTCTTCCATTTTCTATATCGTTTTGTAATAATTTCTTAATATTCCACTGGCTGTCGGGCAGCGTAGCGCCGGATGGCATTTTTCCCTCTTGCGCAAATCTGCCTGAGAGGGTATCATGGTGGAAGGGAGGGACGGATATGGAATCAAAGCGTATTTTGCTCACCGTCAGCTACGACGGCACCGCCTATGCCGGCTGGCAGTTTCAGAGCAACGGCCCCAGCATCCAGGAGGAAGTGGAAAAGGCCCTGGAGCAGGCCCTGGGGAAATTCACCCGCATTACCGGGGCCAGCCGCACCGACGCTGGGGTGCATGCCCTGGGCCAAAGGTGTCATTTTGATACGGATGCCTCCATCCCCCCGGATAAATATCCCTTCGTGCTCAATCGCTATCTGCCCCGGGATATCCGGGTGCAGGAGGGCAAGCAGGTGGCCGGGGATTTTCATGCCCGGTTTGATGCAGCGGGGAAATTATATACCTACCGCATCCATAACGCCCCCCATCCCAGTGCCATTTACCGCAACTGCACCGCCCATTTCCCGGTGAAGCTGGATGAAAAGCTGATGCATGAAGCGGGGCAGCAGATCCTGGGCACCCATGATTTTGCCGCCTTTGCCGCCGCCGGGGGCAGCGCCAAGACCACCATCCGCACCATTGATTTCCTCTCCGTCACCCGGATGGGGCAGGAAGTGGAGCTGCAGGTGCACGGCAATGCCTTCCTGTATAATATGGTGCGCATCATCGCCGGCACGCTGATGGGCATCGGCCAGGGAAAATTGCCTCCCGAATGCCTGAAAACGGCGCTGGAAACCAAAAACCGACTGGATCTGGGGGTGACCGCCCCGGCCTGTGGATTGGAGCTGACAAGGGTGGAATATGCCTTTGAGCAGGGGCTGCCCTTCACCCCCTGGCATGATTGAGCCCTTGCAGGCTTACAACAACAGCGGGATGCAATCATCCCGCATTTTTTCTGTAAAATTTTTCTCAAAGATTTGCCAACAGGAAAAAACATGCTATAATATAAAGGATTGGGTAAATTTTCGCCCGGGCCATTGCCCCACGGACAGGAGGATTCTTGTGAAGCTGAAATTGACCGCCCTTTTGCTGCTGGTTTCCCTGCTGCTTGGCAGCGTTTCTGCTGCGCTGGCTGCCGATAAAGATGTGATCTATCACGGCATCATCACCCTGCGCTATGAAAACAGCTCCACCAGCGTATATAAAGAAATGGATAAGGAAAGCAAGGTGCTCAAATATCTGGCGCCCGGCGCCAAGATCGAAATTCTGGGCATCTATCCCGATTGGGTATCCATCCGCTACGGCACCAAGGGCGTGGGCTATGTGCTGCGCAACCGCATCGACGTAACCGAAACTGTGGATCCCGTCAATGTGCCTCCCTACCCGGTCATGCCCCAATCCTATTACGCCGTCATCGACCGTACCCTGGAAGTGAAGGCCGAAAAAAATGCGGACAGCGAAACCCTGGAAATCCTCACCCCCGGCGCCCGGGTGGCCCTGGAAGGGGTGGAGGATGGCTGGGCCCGGCTGATCTACAAACGGCAGTACGGCTATATTGATACCCGCAATCTTTCCGCCATTTATCCCGTGGCCAGCAATGAACTGACCGCCGATTCCACCGCCCCCATCTCCGTCTTCCATTCCTTCTTCAAGGATGATCCCCCCCGGAACAACAATCTGGCTGTGGCCAGCGCCTTCATCAGCAAGGTGATGCAGCCTGGGGAAGTAATGAATTTCAATGATACCGTCAGTCCCTTCAGCGCCGCCAACGGCTATCAGCTGGCCGGCGTACTGGTAGATGAGGAACTGAAAAAGAATTACGGCGGCGGCTCCTGCCAGGTATCCTCCACCCTGTGGGATGCCCTGATGCAGCTGCCCGGCATCACCGTGCTGCTGCGCAAGCCCCACGGCGATAACGCCGCCAGCTATCTGCCCCATGGGATGGATGCCTCCTCCGGCACGGATAACCTGAATTTCATTTTCCGCAATGATTATGATTTCCCCATCCGCATTGATGCCTCCACCCACGATCTATGCCTGTTCGTAGCTGTATACAAGGAGACGAAATAACAAATGAAGCGTTTGGTCGCCCTGCTCCTTTGTCTGCTTTTGCTTCCCTTCACCGGGGCCTATGGCCTGGCAGAGGATGTGCCTCCCCCGGCAGCGGATGCCATATCTCCGGCCGTCGATGCTCTTTCCCCGGCAGAAACCGCCGCCCCCCAGGAAGAACCCCTGCCCCATCTGTATACCGGCAGAATGCGGCTTTCCGCCCGGGTCTATGAATCCTGGGAAATTATCGACGGCGTCAATCATTTTGCCACCCTCCCTGAAGGGGTGTGGGTAAAGATTCATGCGGTGTATCCCACCTATGTGCTGGTCACCTATGAAAGCGGCGGCGTCACCGGCTATGTCAACCGCATCTGCATCGAAAATCCCCGGATTATCGATAATCAGCATACGCCCCCCTACGGCGTGGATTTCAATCATTTCATCGCTGCCATCGGCGCAGATTCCGCCCCGATTACCACCATTCCCGGGGGCGGGGATACGCTGATCACCCTGTACAAGGGGGCGAAAATTTCCTTCATCGGCTTTGAAAACGGCTATGCCAAGATCATCTATCACCGTCAGTACGGCTATATCGATTCCAATCTGCTGACGGATCTGCAGCCCGTCTATTACGGCGCAGAGGATGCGGGCACCGATCATCCCATCGCCTCCTATACCTCCTTCTATAAAATCACCACCGATAAATCCAATCTGAACCGCATCCACAATCTGAAGGTGGCCTGCGAAAAAATGTGCCGCATCACCCTGAATACGGGGGATGAACTGAATTTCAACCGGGATATCGGCCCCTACCGCACCAGCGAAGGCTATCTGCCCGCCGGCACCATCACCGAAGAAGGGCTGAAGGACGGCGTGGGCGGCGGCACCTGCCAGGTATCCTCCACGCTGTATAATGTGGTGCTGCAGCTGCCCGGGCTGTATGTGATCTACCGCCGGGCCCACGGCAATAACGGCGCCAGCTATCTGCCCATCTGGGTGGATGCGGCGGTGGGCAATTCCACCCAGAATTTCCGTTTCCGCAATCTGTATCCCTTCCCCATCCGGTTTGATACCTGGGTGCAGGATGGGGCCATCACCATCATGATGTACCGGGCCGAATAAACCTGGTCGAACGAAATCATAAGGGCCGCTGCAAAAAAGCCGCGGCCCTTTTTGATGCCTTATTTCAATGGGATGATGGTTTTTTCAATGAATGTCCTGCGCAGCCTTTCCCTTTCCTGATCCCCGGCCGCTTCAGCATGATCATAGGAAAAGCACAATGTATCGGGCAATTCCGTCATGCCGCCCCAGGATACCTGAATCTCATAATACAATCTGCCATCCTTACTGCCGCCCCCGGCAAAGCCCTCCCCTTCCATGGGCAGCCATTCAGCGCCCTGGCCTTCCGGTATGGAAAGGGTGGGGCAGCCATAACAACGGCCAAGAGCTGCCACCGCCTCGGGGGTATTTTCATGGGGATAAAGGCGCAGCTGCACCAGGGTGGAAAGGGGGGTAATGCTGATCTTTTCATAATGTGCCATGCAGTTTTCCAGGGCAATCTCCGGCAATTCCACCTCCATCCGGCTTTCCCGGGCGCTATCGGCATCCAGGGTGAAGGGAAGGGTGATCCGGGCCGTATCCACCATCTGCCCATCCCGGCTGATGGTTTCATGATATTCCGGGCGGCTGCCGTAATCTTCGCTTACAAAGAAGGGGCGCAGATACTGATATTCCGATTGATCCAGCAGGAAATTGCCCCAGGCATCCAATACGGTACACCCCTCTTCCAGATAGCTGTATGCATCCCGGTATACATCCCCAATCTCCAGCCCCGATTGCAGGATGGCCTCCTTGCGCGCCTGATAATGGGATCGGGTTTCCGGATCGGATAGCACCGCATCGTAATCATACCACATCCAGGGATCGATGATCACGGCCCTGTTTACCGGTCGCTGCACCACAAAGGTGGCCTCCCCGGAAATGACGCCGGTATATTTCCTGCCCAGCCAATCGCTGAGCATGCCCCCGCTGCCGGGATTGCGGCTGTAATCGGGAAAATCAATGGTAAATACATCCGGCAGCCACTGCCCCGGGAAGCTCTGGAAGCTGATAGGGATCCATTCCCCGTTCAGGGTAACCTGATCCAGAGTAATACAGGCAATTTCCTGGGGCCGGGTATTTTCCATGGTAAAGGAAAGGGCCAGCCGATCGCCGTCATAGATGGCGCCGGTCAGATCAATCTGGATGCCATCCGCTTCGGCCGTGGCGAAAACAGGCTGGATGCTGCCTTTCAGTGCATCCGGGGCCCGCTCCTCCCCGCCCACCAGATAATCCAGGATGCCGGTATGAACGGCGGCATAGGCCATGCCCATCAGGGCCAGCAGCAGGGCAATCACCAGCGCCAGGGCGGCGACAGGCTTTTTCATTTTCTTCCTATCCATCTGATTTTTTTCCTCCAATGCTTTTTCCAGCCGCCAATGCACGGAGGGGGGCACCGCCGGGAATACCTTTTCCCAATGCAAATCCTTCATGCTTCATCCTCCTCCAGCATGCAGCGCAGTTTTTTCATTCCCTCCCGTATGCGCCCCTTGATCGTGGTAAGGGGCAAACGGAGAACAGAGGCAATCTGAGGCACAGTCAATCCATTCATATAATGGAGCACAATGGGCAGCCGATGCTTTTCCGGCAGCTTTTCCAGCGCCTGCGCCAGATCCAGATCCCGCGATGGGCTGTCGGCAGCAAGCTGCATGCCCTGATCCAGGGGCAGCACCTGCTTCCGTTTCAGATAATCCCTTTGGATATTGCGGCATTCGTTGATCAGGATGCGGAAAAGCCAGGCCTCGAATTTTTGCTCATCTTTCAGATGGTGCCGTTTGCTCCAGGCCAGAAATACAGCATTCTGGATCGCGTCTGCGCAATCCATATCCCTGCGCAGCATCGATCGGGCCAGGCGGTATAATTTTTCCTCCTGCATGCGGATTTTCTGATCAAATTGCTGTTCCGTCATGGCAATATATCCTTTCCGGTAATCGCGATTACACCATGAAAGACGGAAAAAGAAGGCAAATCGATCCTTAAAATCCAAATTTCCCGAAAAATCCCCTCCGGCCGGAATGCGTCTCCGCTTTACATTTCCCTTACCATTCGCTATAATCTCTTTGAAATTCCCGAAAGGATTGACCTTCCATGCTGCCAAAGAAGCCCTTCCCCTGGCTGGATTTTATCCGGAAGATTGCGGTGATCGCCATCCCGGTGGCGCTGCAGAATCTTTTGACCACCACCGCCTCCATGGTGGATACCATTATGATCGCCCCCCTGGGGGAAACAACGGTGGGGGCCGTGGGGCTGTGCGCCCAGTTCACATCGCTGATGTTCAGCTGCTACTGGGGCTTTGTGGGCGGCGGGATGCTGTTTTTCAGCCAGTACTGGGGCGCCAAAGATGATGAAGGCATTGATCGTTCCTTTGGCATCACCATCAGCTTCATGATGCTGGTGGCGTTCCTCTTTGCCGGGGCCGGCATCCTTGTCCCGGAATGGATCATGGCCATCTATACCGATAAGGAAGTGATCCAGCAGATCGGAGTGGATTATCTTCGGGTGGCGGGCTTTGCCTATCCGCTGCAGATTCTTTCCACCGGCATGAGTGCACTGCTGCGCTCCACCGAAAAGGTGCGCATTCCCTTCTATGCGGCCATCGCCTCCGTGCTCACCAATATTTTCCTCAATTGGGTGCTGATCCATGGAAAGCTGGGCCTTCCCGCCATGGGCGTGCAGGGAGCTGCCCTGGCCACGGTGATTGCCGCCGCAGTGAATGCAGGGTGCATCCTGCTGCTGGCCAAGCTGCAGAAATACCCGTATCTGTTTCATTTCCGCCGGCATTTCCGCTGGAGCCGGGCGGCAGTGAAATTATATCTGCAGCGGTGCCTCCCCATTATCTGCAATGAAGCCTTCATCGGCATTGCGCTGATGATCACCAATATGGTGCTGGGTCGCCAGAGCCAGGAGGCCATCGCCGCCACCGCCGTTTTCCGCACCCTGGAGGGCATTGTGATCGGCTTCTTCGCCGGTTTTTCCAATGCCTCATCGGTGCTGGTGGGCAAATGCGTGGGGGCCGGGGAGCTGGATTGCGCATACCAGCGGGCCAAGCGGCTGGTGCTGCTGTGCGGGGGATGCATCCTGATGGTGTGCCTGACGCTGCTGGCAGTGCACAAGCCCCTGCTTACCACCATGAGCCTTTCCGGCGAAAGCCTGCGCATCGGCACAGGGCTGCTGGCGATCTACTGCGTGGCTGCGGTGATCCGCATGTGCAACTGGACCATGAATGATACCTACCGGGCGGCAGGGGACGCCACCACCGGCACGGTGCTGGAAATTTCCTTTATGTATGCCGTTGTGCTGCCCTGCGTATGCCTGAGCGGCCTGGTATTCAAGGCCCCGTATCTGCTGATCTTTGCCTGCTGCTATATTGATGAGCCCATTCGCTTTGGCCTGATGCAGCGGCATATGTATTCCGGAAAATGGGTGCGCCCCGTCACCCCGGAGGGCCAGGCCGCCCTGCCCGCCTTCCTGGAGGAAAGAAAACAGCCCAAAAAAGCATAAAAAATCCCGGAGGATTTATCATTATCCTCCGGGACAGACCGTTGACAAACCAACCATACGCAAAAATACTTGCAGCATAGTAGGCGAAGAAATGCAATCCGCAGCGGCGGCATGTACGCCGCGAGGAGAAAAATTCTGGAGAATCATTTATGATTCGGGAAGAATTTTTCATTCC
>JAFQOD010000010.1 GCA_017395685.1 Clostridia bacterium | reverse complement strand
GGCCAGCGTTTCCCCTTCCCCCATGCTGCGCTGCTCCCCCTGCCACAGGGTGTAGAGGGAATTGCCCCGGATCTGATGGATGCCCACCTGATCAGACGGCAGGGAAGGAGAGGCCCAGCTGGAGGCGCCCCCCGTCATGATCACCACGTTGGTGCTGAACCGGTCCAGCCCCGATCCCATCATCTCCGCAATATCCCGGGTGGCCAGCCCATACTGGCTTTCCAGATTGCTGCCGCACATATACACCATCACCGTGGTGCTCTTTTTTTCCTCCGCCCCGGCAGGATAAAAAGGCAATGCCAGCATCAGCATCATCAAACAGCAGATCAAGCGCTTCATCAGAATAATCCCTTCCAGCAATCTATCCATATCAATCGCAATCTTACTATATCACGATTTGGGCATCTCCGCAAGAAAAGCAAATGCGGTTTCCCTCAATGAAAAAGGCCCGCCTTGCGGCGGACTGCAGGCCGTCAAAAACCTGGGGTAGTATGAAGGGGCCGCAGCCCCTTCATATTCAATCCACAGGGGTGGCTTTGCCGCCCCGAGGAGCGCCCATGGCGCTTCCTATATCAATTTACGACCGTAAAAATAGGGTTTTCAGCACCGAAATGATGCTGAAAACCCATTTTTACAGTAAATGTGATGAACCGAATGAAAGGCCGCTTTAGCTGACTTTCATTCGCAGGGTGTCAAAAATCTTTTGACACCCTGCGGCCCGCCTTGCGGCGGGCCCGGAAACTGATGGAATTACTTGCCGATGAAGATCAGGTCGGTAGCAACGGCCATCCAGGTGAAGAACATGGAATTGAAGACGGCAGGAACGTAGAAGTTCTTGGTCTTGCGATAGAGCACGCTGGCCACGATGCCCACGGGGATCATCATGATCGCCGCATCCACCAGGGAGCCGTTGGCACGGGACATGCCCAGGCTGGTGATGGGGGTATCATGGAACAGAGCAATCTTGCCATAGGCATACACCAGGAACAGCATGGGGGGCAGACCATTGGCCAGCCAGAACATCAGGGTGGACCGGCCAGGCTTATCCTTCTTATAGTAGCTGGTGGTATGCAGATAATTGGCAATCAGGAAGGGAACCAGATACAGCGGGAAGTAGGTAAGGAATTTTTCCATACGCAGGGGGGTCAGGCTGTTCATCTGCACCTTCCAGAAGCGGGGGCTGATGGAGAAGATCTGTTCACCCAGGGAGATGACGAAGTATACACCCAGCAGGGATACGAAGCTGAGCAGCAGGGCCTTGAGGAACATGGGGCCCTTCCGGGTGCCGGGCAGGGTGACATGGGCCTTCAGGGCGCCCTTATCGGTCTTGAGCACAACAAAATTCATCAGCGCCCAGAGCAGCAGGCCGAAGAGCTGCAGGCAAACCAGCCAGAATACCAGGCCGTTTACGTTCTGGATGTTGGTGCCGTGGATCTGATCAGCAGAAATCCACTTGTTCAGGATGCCCTGACCGGTGGGCACAGCCCATGCAGCAGTGGCAGCGCCAAACAGCGCCGGCAGCACCAGGCCCAGGATAACCGCCCACTTCTTGGGGCTGGCTTCCAGGACGGGACGATCCTTGGCCACCAGATCCTTCTTGAAGAAATCCAGATCAGCCAGCAGCAGCACGAAGCAGATCAGGGCCACGATGATGGCGATGAAGGCGATGGCAGTGCCGAATTCCTTCCACAGGAACAGGATGGGGAAATCATTGCTCAGGCCGAAGGTGGTGGTATAGAAATCACAGGCGGCCTTCACGAACTGATAGCTGGAAAGACCGATGGTATGGCCGGTCCAGCCTTCGTAGTAGATACGGCCGTTGCCCGCCTGGGGATCGCCGTACCACTTCCAGAATTCGAATTCGTCGGTTACGCCATAATCCTTGAGGGGATCGACATACTGGGGATTCTTGTTCATTTCGCGCCGGTCGCCGCGGTACAGGTTATCCCACTGGCCTTCGAACAGCGCGCTGTTGATCTGATATTCGCTGCCCAGCAATCCGCCGGCGCCAACGTACATAACGCCCTTCACGCCTTCGCGGAGAATCTGCTTGGGGGTCTGTTGGCCCCAGGCGTTGGTAACCATTTCACCGGATGGATCGGGCAGATACATGGCGGCATTAACACGGGAGGCACCCATGGACCAGCCGATGTAGCCGATCTGAGTATTATCGATGAAATCCAGGCTATAAACATATTCGGTCACTTCGATGGAGCCCAGGCCATCCTTATCCAGTTCCACATCGGAACGGCCGATGGTATAGGGCTCAATGCCCACGGCCACGATGCCGCGGCGGGCCAGTTCCATACCGGCGTCAGACATATATTCGACGCTGGCATTACCGCCGGGAATCAGCATGACAGCAGGGGCGGGATTATCCTTGGTAGCAGCAACAGGCTTATACACTTCCAGGCTGATAGCCACACCGCGATCCGTCATCACGGAAAGACGGCGCATTTCAGTTTGACCGCCGGCCCTGGAAACGCTGGAGGCGATCAACAAACCCACAAAGAATACCGCAAGGGAAATCAAAAGAAGCCTTTTCAACGAAAGTTTTTTCTTCATACTTTTCTCTCCTCTGTGCTTATTCTGTTTTTCATCTGTCGAATCTTATACCCAGATGCTGCATCTACGATAAATATAGCATCCCAGAATCATTTTGTCAATATAATTGCATAAAAAATATTTCTTTTTGATTTTACTATGCATTTCCTGCACCTGCAAACGTTTTCTTCTTTTTATTTTATGCACATACTGCACACAGAAAAAGAGGACGCCGCCGGGCGTCCCCTCATTGATCTTTCTGCCTCACCGGATGGCATTCTCATCGATCCTGCGCACCACGCTGTAAGTATAGGGCTGAAAATACTTGCCCCAGAAGGCAAAGGCCGTGGGATTGAAGCTTTCACAATCCACTCCCAGGCGCTGATATCCCTCCTGCCGGAAAACGGCAATCATTTTTTCCAAGGCCCCCTGGGCTGCCCCCGATCCACGGTATTCCGGCAGACAATAAGCTCCGCAGATATTCATCGTGCCCGGCTCATCGGAAAGATAATTTTCCCCTTCCCGGTCCGCCTCTGCATAGGCAATGATCTGCCCCTCCATTTCTGCCACGAACGCCCGGGGCGGATGCTCCCTTTTCCCTTTCATCCATGCCTCCAGCCGCCAGGGGGGCTGAAACATAAAGCAGGGGCTGTTTCCAAGATGATCATTCAGCTGCCAGCGCAGGGGATCCAGCCTCCATTGCTCATCCCCCGGCAGTTCCCGGCACTGCCAGGAAGCGGAGGCGCCGATCCCCTCCATGGGCCGCATCAGATCCATGCACCGCACCCCGAATCCATACAGATACAGCGCCTCTTTGGCCCTTTCATCATGGGCATACAATGTAATGGCATGGCTGACCGCCCCGGCCTTCACCCATTTCTCCGCTGCCGCCTGATACAGCCGCTGCCAGATGCGCATCCGGTTATCCCGCTGAACGGCATGGGCATGAAGGGGAGAAAATACCCCCTTTGTATCCGGTGTGCAAAAAACCGGCTGCCAGGGACCGTAGGCCGAAAGGAAGCCCAGCAGCTTTCCGTCCTCCTCCGCTGCAGCGCCCAGGCCATTATCTGCCAGCGCCTCCAGGGGCGGAATATCCCCCTGCTCCGGCAAGACGGATACCATTGCCCTCTCCTCCAGATGATTTTCCCGGATCAATTGCCTTGCCTGATCCAGCCACTTGCTGTCAAAATCCACAATATTCATTTAATATCTCCTTTACAATAGAAAAGCACTCCCCCAAGGATGAAGTGACCCCAAAAAGTTAGACATAAGAATAGATTAAGCAGCCGATAGGGCTTGTTGTCTGTGAAGAGCAGGCGGCAAGCCCTTAAGCTTTGCTTTGATACGACGGTTGTTGTAGTAATCCAGGTAGTCTATCAGTTCT
>JAFQOD010000009.1 GCA_017395685.1 Clostridia bacterium | reverse complement strand
GCCTGGATAAGGATGAATCCCACAAGATTCTGGTATACGACCTGGGCGGCGGTACCTTCGACGTTTCCATCCTGGAAATCGGCGACGGCGTATTCGAAGTGCTGGCCACCAACGGCGATACCAAGCTGGGCGGCGATGACTTTGACAACCGCATCATCGATTATATCGCCGGCGCTTTCCAGCGTGAAAACGGCATTGATCTCAAGAAGGATCGCATGGCCTTCCAGCGCCTGAAGGAAGCCGCCGAAAAGGCCAAGATCGAGCTTTCCGGCGCCATGACCACCAACATCAATCTGCCCTTCATCACCGCCGACGCCACCGGCCCCAAGCATCTGGATATGACCCTCACCCGGGCCAAGTTCAATGAGCTCACCGCCGATCTGGTGGAAAAGACCATCGGGCCCATGACCGCCGCCCTGAAGGACGCCGGCCTCACCGCTGCCCAGATTGACAAGGTCATCCTGGTGGGCGGCTCCATCCGCATCCCCGCCGTGCAGGACGCCGTCAAGCGTGTTACCGGCAAGGAGCCCTTCAAGGGCATCAACCCCGATGAATGCGTTGCCATCGGCGCCGCCATCCAGGCGGGCGTGCTGGGCGGCGAAGTGAAGGATGTGCTGCTGCTGGATGTTACCCCCCTCAGCCTGGGTCTGGAAACCGAAGGCCACATCTTCACCAAGCTGATCGAACGCAATACCACCATCCCCACCCAGAAGAGCCAGGTATTCTCCACCGCCGCCGACGGCCAGACCACCGTGGAAATCCATGTGCTCCAGGGCGAACGCCCCATGGCCTACGATAACAAGACCCTGGGCCGCTTCCAGCTCACCGGCATCCCCGCCGCCCCCCGCGGCGTGCCCCAGATTGAAGTTACCTTCAATATCGACCGCAACGGCATCGTCAATGTTTCCGCCAAGGATCTGGGCACCGGCAATGAACAGAAGGTGACCATCACCGCTTCCACCAATATGACCGAAGAAGAAATCCAGGCCCGGGTCAAGGAAGCCGAACAGTTCGCCGAAGCCGATAAGCAGAAGAAGGAAGAAATCGAAACCCTCAACCGGGCCGATTCCCTCATCTACGAAATGGAAAAGCAGCTGAAGGATAACGGCGATAAGCTGTCCGATGAAGATAAGGCCACCGTCCAGTCCGAAATCGATTCCTTCAAGAAGGTCCGTGAAGGCAATGACGCCGCCCAGATCAAGACCGCTATGGAAGAAATGACCCAGAAGGTCTATCAGATCTTCGGCAAGCTCTATCAGCAGCAGGGCGCCCCCGATATGGGCCAGGGTCCCGATATGGGCGGCCAGTATAACGGCGGCCAGAATGACGACGGCTCCTTCAACGCCGACGGCTCTGTGCATTAATCAATAAACGAAGCGGGGGGCTCTGCGCCCCCCGATCCCCCGCACCAGGGGGCCAGCCCCCTGGACCCATCTTTTCAGTCGTCCAGTGCAGCTGCCGACAGCCGCTGTTGCCGGCTGCAGCGTTGCTTTTCATGGGGCAATGCCCCGGGGCCTCTGCGGCCCCTGCCCCCGCACCAGGGGCCAGCCCCTGGACCCATCTTTTTAAGTCGTCTAGTGCAGCTGCCGACAGCCTCTATTGCCGGCTGCAGCGCTGCTTTTCATGGGGCAATGCCCCGGGGCCTCTGCGGCCCCTGCCCCCGCACCAGGGGGCCAGCCCCCTGGACCCATCTTTTTAAGTCGTTTGTCATCGCTCCCGGACGGCCGGTGAAACCGGCCTGCCGGTGCATGAAATGCACCGGAAAAACGGCGAAAATTCCACAGGAGAAAACTTGTTTTCTCCCTGTGGATTTTCCCGTTTTTGCCTGTCCGGGAGCTTGCGGTATGTTATCCCCCAATCTGGCGGAAACGAGCATGGTTTATCCTGTCTTTATGTTCGCCGGAATGGGATGCAAGGGATGAAATCCCTTGCCGGGGAGGTACAGGAGGGCAAGGAGCCCTCTTGTCCTTAAACTTACGAAACGTCATCCCCAATCTGGCGGAAACGAGCATGGTTTATCCTGCCGCTTTGTTCGCCGGGACGGGATGCAAGGGATGAAATCCCTTGCCGGGGAGGTGCAGGAGGGCAAGGAGCCCTCCTGGCCCCGGTCAATACAAAAAGAGGTTTATTATGGCCACAAAACGCGATTACTACGAGGTGCTGGGCGTTCAGAAGAATGCCTCAGCCGATGAAATCAAAAAGGCCTACCGGAAAATGGCCAAGGAATGCCATCCCGACCTGCACCCCAATGACAAGCAGGCGGAGGAGCGTTTCAAGGAATTGAACGAGGCCCACGAGGTGCTGTCCGATCCCGACAAGCGGGCCCGGTATGATCAGTTCGGCCACGACGGCCCCAATATGGGGGGCTTTGGCGGCGCCGGCGGCATGGGCGGCTTTGATTTTGGCGGCTTCGGGGGCATGGGCGATATCTTTGATCAGCTCTTTGGGGGCGGCATGGGCGGCGCAGCCCGCCGGAACGCCCCCCAGCAGGGCAATGATCTGAGGTATGATATGCGCCTCACCTTTGAAGAGGCGGCATTCGGCTGCGAAAAATCCTTTGATTTCACCCGGAACGAGCACTGCGAAACCTGCCACGGCACCGGCGCCAAGCCGGGCACCCAGCCCAAGGTATGCCCCACCTGTAAGGGCACAGGCCAGGTGCGTGTATCCGGCGGCTTTATGATGACGGTGCGCACCTGCTCCACCTGCGGGGGCACGGGCAAGATCATTTCCGATAAATGCCCCTCCTGCGGCGGCGCCGGGCTGGTACGGAAAAAGCGCACGGCTACTGTGAAGGTGCCCGCCGGCATCGATCATGGGCAGACCATCATCATGCGGGGGGACGGCGAGCCGGGCGTCAACGGCGGCCCGAGCGGCGATCTGTATATTCAGGTGCTGGTGCGGCCCCATAAGCTGTTCAAGCGGGACGGGGTGAATCTGCATCTGGATCTGCCCATTTCCTTCACCCAGGCGGCTCTGGGAGCGGATATTGACGTGCCCACCCTGGGCGGCGGCAAAACATCCTTCCATATCCCCGAAGGCACCCAGAATGATGCGGAATTCCGCATCAAGGGCCAGGGCGTGCAGCAGGTGAGAAGCAATTACCGGGGCGATCTGATCCTGCATGTGCGGGTGGAAATCCCCAGGAAGCTGAACGAAAAGCAGAAGGATCTGCTGCGCCAGTTCGATGAAATTTCCACCGGCAAGGAATACGAGGGCCGCAAATCCTTCCTGGATAAGGTTAAGGATCTGTTCAACTGAATAAAGAAAAGACCGGGGCGATGATGAACTGCCCCAGAATATACGGACTGCACAAAAAAGCCCCTGAGTAGGAGAAGTGCTTACCTGGCGTGCCGAAGCGAGAGAGGAGGCACGCCAGTTTTTAGCTGGATGCGCTCATGATTGTAAAAATGGATGTATCTATC